>CAMWSK010000023.1 GCA_947176895.1 uncultured Prevotellaceae bacterium
TCCTTCCGACCGCTACGGGTGGTATCCTTTAGTGCGCTACGAGCGGTATCCTTTGAGTGATACAACCGGTATCCTTTGGAGCGCTACAGGTGGTATCCTTTGACCGATATTATCAATTAGAAATAGAAAAGTTTCATTTCCCAGTGTGGGTGGATGCTGCTAACATCTTTAGTACAATAAATTCTTTCATACCGAACAATCCTATTTGCCATACTTTTCTTACAGATAAAAACAATGAGGTAGTATTAGTTGGGAATCCGTTAAAACATAAAGCTATTGAAGATAAGATAATTGAATATTTAGAGTCATGGTGAAACTATTATTGAATCCATTGTTGTTCAGGTAAAATTCGTGAAGAGATTGCGCCCTAGTCGGGAAAGTTCGGCACAGATGATAAGATCGTCTTTTTGTACTCGTTTGAGTAGTTTGCCCAACTGCCGTTTGTCGTATGCCTTAGTGCCACTGATAGTCTCTTCTATCCAACCGTCAATCTTGATTCTTTCCCGTTCGCAAAAATTGTTTATCTCAAAACGCTGGTTCTCAACGGTCTGCTTGTCACTACTCACGCGAATGTATCCGTATATCATCATATTATTTGTAGTTTGGTAATTATAATACGTTATAGATTAATCGGCGGATGAGATGAGGCGTTGTGAAAAAAGCAAACGGGCATATTGCCTGGGTAGAACGACTAATCCCTTGGCAATATGCCCGTTGTAAAAGATGTTATCAGATGCCCTTGAACTGGGTTCTCTTCACGTACATACGATAGTCCTTAATGGCCTCGGGGGCTCCTTGCTCCACGCGGGGAAGAATCTGGAAGCCGCTGATTCTCTTGCTTTGGCCCAAGTCAAGCACGATGGTGTGGGGGAAGGGGACGCCGCTGTTGGTGCTCCAGTAAGTACTTTCTTGCAGGTCGAAAATCTTGTCAGCACTCTTGTTGCCTGTCTTTACATCCTCGTCATCGGCATAGACCACCTTCCAGGTCTCGCGACTCAGGCGCTTGCCGTCCTCGTCCAGCAGATAGAACTCGGCGATGCAGGCATACTCGCGGTCCCAATGGCTGTTGAGTGCCTCGATGCAGACGAAGCGTCCGTCGGCGGGTTGGTCGAACTTCACTTCCTTCCATCCGTTGCCCTCGGTCAACGTGCCCTCGCTTACCGCTTTTTCGTTGCTGAGGTCAAGGCTCTGGCCCTCGGTACGATGGGTGGCGGGGGCCTCCAGTCTCAGCACATCCAGCACGGGTTCTTTTTTGCCCTCCATCTTGACCTCATGGGGACCGAGTACATCGGTGACGATGATTTCGTTCACACCTTTCTTCAGCCAGCATCCGGGCATGTAGAGGGTCTGTTGGGGACCGATGCTCCAGAAACGGCCGATGGCGTGGCCGTTGACGTACACCTGTCCCTTGCCCCATGTGCTCATGTCGATGAAGGTGTCGCCGGGTTTGTTCACGGTGAAGGTGCCGCGGTAGTTGCCTCGCACGCCGGTGTTGGCGGCCGTGAGGGGAACATAGTCCGTTTCCGTCTGGCTTTCGTAGTCGTCTGGCAGCAGGTAGTGTTCCCAATTCTTCAGCTCTATGTTTACGATGTCGCCGTTCTCATAGTAAAGTTCCACCTTCTCGCTGATGCCCTTGCGGTCTTTGATGCCGCTGCCGAAGTTGATGCGTCCGAAAGCATCGATATAGATGTCCAGCACATCGCCCTTCTTCATGGCAGGCATCACCAGGGTGGTCTCCTGGTGCATGCGGTTGATGGTTCCGATATACTTGCCGTTGAGGAACACTTGGGCGTAGTCGTGGGCCTCGGTCACCCGCAGAACGCTCTCCACGCCCACGTCTTGCTTGATGGTGGTGCGATAGAGCATGCAACCCCATCCCATGTCCAGGTCCTCATAGCTCTTGACGCTTGTGCTTTTGACGGGCTTGGGAAGGTTGTTGAAAAGAGGAGCGACCTCGGTGAACTTGAAGTTGTTGATGGCGATGGTCGGGTAGGCTGCGGGTATGGCGGGCAGTTTGCCGTTATGGTACTTCGCCATCATGTTGCGCAGTTCAAAGTATTTGGGAGTGGTCTGGCCGGCTTCGTTGATGGGAGCATCGTAGTCGTAGCTGGTCACGTCCGGCCAGATGCCGGGGGAGTTGGCGCCGGCCCAGTGGGTCCAGCTGGTGCCGCCGTGGGTCATGTAGAGGCTGAAGGAAATGTTGTTCTGTATCATCGTTTCCAGTCCTTCCACCATGGCTTTGGCATCGCGGGTCTCGTGTGCCGAGCCCCATTTGTCGAACCAACCGCTCCAGAACTCGCTGCACATGAGGGGCGAGTCGGGACGGGCGGCCTTCAGTGGAGCGAACTCGTTTTCGATGTTGGCACCTGTGCCGAAGTTCATGGTCCATAGCAGGTCATCCAAGGCATTGGCCTTGAAGGTGGATGCCCAGTCACACTGGAAAAGCTGCACTTTGTCGAACCCGCTCTTGCGCAGGATGTCGCGCACGGCACGGATATAGTCTTTATCAGCATCGTAGGCGCCATACTCGTTCTCTACCTGCACCATGATGACGGGGCCTCCCTTTTCGATGGTCAGGTCGGCCACCTGTTCGCCCACCTTTTGCTCGAAGATTTCCAGGCGTTCCATGAAGTAAGGGTCTTGTTTACGCAGCCGGATGTCGTGTTTCTTCAGCAGCCACCAAGGCAGTCCGCCCATATCCCACTCGGCGCATACGTAGGGACCGGGTCGCAGAATCACATACATGCCGTTCTTCTGTGCCAGCCGGATGAAAGCACGCAGGTCGTTGTTGCCGGTGAAATCAAATTCCCCTTCCTTCTGTTCGTGGATGTTCCAGAAGACGTAAAGGCAGATGGTGTTCATGCCAAGTGCCTTGCACATCTTGATTCTGTGTTCCCAATAGGGGCGTGGAATGCGGGGATAGTGAATCTCGGCGGCCTTGACCAGGAAAGGTTTACCGTTGAGCAGGAATGTCTTGTCGCCTATGCCAAAGCTTTCTGTCTTCGCCTGTATCGTGGCGGGAAGCAGGGCCATGCAGGCAACGGCCAAAAGTGTTTTTAGGTTGATACTCATGTTTTTTTTTTAAGATTAGGTTAGTTAGTAGGCAAACATGGGGTAATTCTTCATGGTGGCGTTTACTTCTGCACGCACGGAGGCAATATTCTGTTCGTCTTCGGGAGCGTTGAGCACACGTTCGATCCATGCGGCAATCTGAATCATCAGGTCTTCTTTGCCTCCGCGTGTGGTGATGGCCGGTGTACCCAGTCGTATGCCGCTGGTTTGGAATGCGCTGCGGGAGTCGAACGGAACCATGTTCTTGTTCACGGTGATGTCGGCGGCCACTAACGCTTTTTCTGCCACCTTGCCGGTAAGTTCGGGATATTTGGATTGCAAATCCACAAGCATGGAATGGTTGTCGGTGCCTCCGCTCACGATGTGGAAGCCCCGTTTGATAAGTTCATCGGAAAGGATTCGGGCATTTTTCTGCACTTGCGCTGCCCAGACTTTGAATTCGGGCTGCAGGGCCTCTCCGAAAGCAACGGCCTTCGCTGCAATCACGTGCATCAGGGGACCGCCTTGTATTCCGGGGAATACTGCGCTGTTGAGCAATGCGCTCATCATCTTCACCTCTCCTTTAGGCGTTGTCTTGCCCCATGGATTGGGAAAATCCTTGCCCATCAGAATCAGTCCTCCTCGCGGTCCGCGCAGTGTTTTGTGGGTGGTGGTGGTGACGATGTGGGCGTATTCCACAGGGTTGTCCAGCAAGCCGGCGGCAATAAGGCCCGCCGGATGTGCCATGTCTATCATCAACAGGGCACCCACCTTGTCGGCAATCTCGCGCATCCGCCGGTAATTCCATTCGCGGCTGTAGGCCGACCCGCCGCCAACAATCAGTTTGGGCTTATGTTCCATGGCGAGGCGTTCCATCTCGTCATAGTCTACACGTCCGGTCTCTTTGTTCAAATTGTAGCCGATGGGATGGTATAGGATGCCGCTGGTGTTCACTGCGCTTCCGTGACTCAAATGGCCTCCGTGGTCAAGGTTCAGGCCCATGAAGGTGTCTCCGGGATTCAGTACTGCCAGAAATACGGCTGCATTGGCCTGTGCTCCGCTGTGGGGCTGCACGTTGGCAAACGCTGCGCCAAACAGTTTTTTTGCACGTTCGATGGCCAGTGTCTCCACTTGGTCCACCACCTCACAACCTCCATAGTAACGTTTGGCGGGGTATCCTTCGGCGTATTTGTTGGTAAGGCATGAGCCCATGGCTTCCATCACTTGATTGCTTACGCTGTTCTCGCTGGCAATTAGCTCGATGCCACGTGCTTGGCGCTCGCCCTCTTTTTGAATTAAATCAAAGATTTGTTCATCACGCTTCATGATTCAGACGATTGTTACATTATAGGAGTTTGACCTTGTCCAGTTCAACGTCGTTGTTACAATATTGACATGTGAGTTTTTGTCCGGTAACGCGGAAGCGAGTGCGCATAGGTTCGTTGTTGGTGATGCACTTCGAATTTGGACAACGGATGATGCCCACCAGTTCCTCGGGTAAGGCGATGCGGCGCTTCTCCACAATTTCGTAATCACGTATGATGCAAAGTGTCAGATTTTGGCAGATAACGGCCAACTGGGCAAGTTCACTGTCGGTGAAAAATTTGTCGGCAATCTTGATGATGCTCTTCGTGCCCATGGCGCGGCTCTTGAGGTTATAGCCGATGGTGACGGCGCTCCTCACATTGTCCAGGTTTAAGAGGCTCATTACCTGAAATACTTTGTCGCTGGGGATATGGTCGATTACAGTGCCGTTTTCGATGGCTGCTACTAACAATTCTTTTTGTTTCATAAGATGATGGTTTTGTCGTTCCTGATGTCATCGAGCGTGATGCCCAAAGCGTCACAGATAAGGGCTTCACGTGCAAAGAGACCATTGCGTGCCTGCTCGAAGTAATAGGCGTGGGGCTCGTCGTCGATGCTGTACTCTATTTCGTTGACACGGGGCAGCGGGTGCAGAATCTTCATATTCTCCTTGGCTTTTGCCAACATGTCGAGCTTCAAGAGGTAGCGGTCTTTCACTCGCTCGTATTCGGAAATATCGGCAAAGCGTTCTTTCTGTACACGGGTCATGTAGAGAATGTCGGCACCGGCAATGGTGTCTTCGTTGAAGTCTTGGTGCTCCACAAAGTCGATATTGTTGTCGCGACAATATTGTTTCCATGTCTCCGGCATGGCCAGTTCTTGGGGAGCGATGAAGTGGAAGGTGGGGTGGAAGTGGCGCATGGCCGTAAGCAGACTGTGCACCGTTCGCCCGTATTTCAGGTCGCCGACCAGGTAAATCTGCAGGTTGTCCAATGTTCCTTGTGTTTTCCAAATGCTGTAAAGGTCGAGCATGGTTTGTGAGGGATGCTGGTTGGCACCGTCGCCTGCGTTTATAATAGGTACGGGACTCACCTCACTGGCATATCGTGCTGCCCCTTCCAGATAATGACGCATTACGATAATGTCGGCATAGTTGGATACCATCATGATGGTGTCTTTCAGTGTCTCTCCTTTTGTTCCGCTGGTTACTTTGGGGTCGGCGAATCCGATGACGCGGGCGCCAAGCCGGCTGGCAGCGGTCTCAAAAGAAAGGCGGGTGCGGGTACTCGGTTCAAAGAAAAGGGTTGCCACAACACGACCGTCCAGCAGTTTCCTGTTAGGGAACTTCTCAAATTCGCTGGCCATTTGAATCAGGTGTTCCAGCTTTTCGCGTGAATGTTCCGCGATGGTTACCAAACTTCTATTTTCCATATATGAATATTACATTTGGGTTTTAAACCAGGTGGTTATCTGTCTGAAGAGATGATTCCGCGTGTTTCCTCCGTAGATGCTGTGGTTGCGGTTGGTGTAGGTGATCATACGGAAGTCTTTGTCGGCCTGCACCAGCGCTTCGGTATATTCTGCGGTGTTGCGGAAGTGAACATTGTCATCGGCCAGTCCCTGGCAGATGAGCAGATTGCCGCTAAGTTGGGGAGCACGCGAGAGTGCGCTTACGCCATATCCTTCGGCATTTTCTTTGGGGGTGCGCATGAAGCGTTCCGTGTACACTGTGTCGTAGAATTTCCAACAGGTCGGGGGGGCAACGGCCACACCCGCAGCAAACACGGGACGACCCTCGCTCATGCTCATCAGGGTGCAGAAACCTCCAAAACTCCATCCCCAGATACCTATCCGGTTTTTGTCCACGTAGCTTTGCTTGCTCAGCCACAAGGCGGTCTCCACTTGGTCTTCCGATTCCATCTGTCCCAGCTTCAGATAGGTCTGCTTTTCAAAGGCTGCACCCCGGCCGCCCGTGCCTCGGCCGTCCACAATCACACTGATGAACCCTTGCTGTCCTAAATACTGTTCGTAGGCACATCCTCCCATGTTGCCGGTGTGCCAGCTGTCCAGCACTTGCTGGCTGCCGGGACCGCTGTATTGAAAAAGAATGACGGGATAGCGTTTCGAGGAATCGAAGTTCCAAGGCTTGACGATGATACCGTTAAGTTCTGTGCCGTTGCCGGTGGTGAAAGAGAAGAACTCTTTCGTGCCGATATTCTTTTGTGCCAACTTGTCGGTAATCTCTTTGTTGTCAATAAGGGTCTTTATCGTTTTCCCCTTTGCATCGCACAAACCGGTTACAGGGGGCTGGTTAAGACTGCTGTAGACATTGATGAAATAGGAGAAGTCTTTTGAGAAGGTTGCCCGGTTGGTGCCTCGCTGTTGGCTGAGTTTGGTGGTACGTCCCTTGGCGTCTGTCTTGTACACCGCAGTGCAAAGAGGACTTTCCTGTGCCGAGGCGTAGTAGAGTGTTCCGGTCTTTTCATCGTAACCGTAGATGTCTGTCACGGGAAAATCTCCTTTGGTGATTTGCCGGCGGAGATTGCCGTTAAGGTCGTAAAGATAGGCGTGATTGTAACCGCTGCGCTCGGAGCACATGATGAATCCGCCGGTGTGGAACGACATCAGATTGTAGGCATTTTCCCCGATATAGCAGTCAATCTGGTCACGCACCACCAGCCGACACTCCGTGCTGCGGGGATTTGCCATGTAAATGTCCATTTTGTCCTGGTGGCGATTTAGGGTGACGATGGCCAGTTTTGTGGGATCGCTTGTTTGGAAAATACGGGGAATATAGCCGTCTTTGTCTATGGGAAGCTGCATTTCTCTTGCTTTGTGGCTCTTGATGTCATAACTATGCACCGTGACAATGCTGTTCTGCTCGCCGGCCATGGGATATTTGTATTCAAAGGAACCGGGGTATGTGGCGTAATCCGTTTTCTCGGGATACATCCCTTTGTACCATGGGAACGAGTAGGTGGGCACCTGGCTCTCATCATAGCGGATCCAGCAAAGCATGGTGCCGTCGGCGTTGAATGTGAGCGAACGGTCTGTAACAAATTCTTCCTCGTTCACCCAGTCGGGCTTTCCGTTGATGATTTTGTTAAACTCGCCGTCCTTTGTCACCTGACTTTCACTATTGTTGAATAAAAGCTTCACCAGGAAGATGTTACCCTCGCGCACAAAGGCTACTTGATAACCGTCGTTGCTCCATATGGGGCATTCCTGAGGGCCTCCCTCGCTTAAGGGGACAAGCGTCTTGTTCGCCACGTTATAGATATAATAGTTGGCCGTGCGCGAGTGGCGATAGATGCCCTTGGTGTCGGTAGCTACCAGAATGTTTTTCTCATCGGGACTCATGATGTAGCTGTCGATGTGGGGAATGCTGATGCGGTTGCGAATGGCGTTGACATCGAAAAGGACCCCCGTCTGTTCCCCCGTCTTGAAGCTGTAGACCAGAATCTGCTTATGGTCGGGACTGAGTTGGCTATAGCTGACATTATCCTGCAACGGATTCACTCCGCTGACGCCTTGGCCATAATAGGTGCCGGCACATAATTCTTGCAGTGTAAAATCGTCCTTTGCCTGAATGCAGAGGCAAGGGAAAAGAAATAGGAGAGAGAGAATGGTTTTTTTCATATTTTTGTGTTAAGTCTGTTACGTATCAAATTGGCAAATTCGTAGTTCTTAAGTCCCCATTGAGGGGCTACGAGCAGTGATTTGGGAGAAGAACTTACAAAACGGTCGATAACAAATGTGCGGGGCAGGCGGCTGATGTAGGCGGACACCAAATCCACGTATTCCTCCACTGAAAACACGTGCCAAGGATGCTCTTGGAACTGTCTCTCCATTTGTGTTCCTTTGATAATTTGCAGTTGATGTAATTTCAGGGTCGTCAGGGGAAGTCGGGCAATGAGGTCGGCCTGTCTGAGCAGTTCGTCTGTGTCTTCGCCGGGCAAGCCCAAAATGATGTGTGCTCCCACAGCTATTCCCCGTTGGGCGGTTCGCCTGATGGCATTGGCCGATGTTTGGAACGTGTGGCCGCGGTGGATGGTTTTGAGCGTTTGATCGTTGGCACTTTCCACGCCATACTCCACAAGCACGAAGGTGCGCCGGTTGAGTTTTTCCAGGTAGTCGAGTAATTCCTCGGGCATGCAGTCGGGACGTGTGGAGATGACGATACCCACAACGTCCTCCACGGCCAAAGCCTCTTCGTAGAGCTTTATGCAGTGCTCCACAGGGGCGTATGTGCTGGTATAGGCCTGAAAGTAGGCCAGAAAGCGCATATCGGGATACTTGTGCCGGAAGAACTCTTTTCCCTCGGCGAGCTGTTGGCTCACACTCTTGTGGGTTACGCAATATTCGGGATTGAAGGTTTGGTTATTGCAGAATGTACATCCGTCCGTGCCCAACCGTCCGTCGCGGTTGGGGCATGTGAAGCCGGCGTTGATGCTAATTTTTTGACATTTGCATCCCAAACGCTGCTTTATCCATTGACCAAACTCTTGATACACTACCAAAAAAGATGTTTTCAAGTCACAAATTTAGGTAAAAGTTTTGTTAACCGCAATAAAATTACATAACTTTGTAGTGCTTAACATTTATCTAAAATCAATCTATTACTAATCATTTTTATCAAACGTAATGATGAAACTCAAACAAATTTTTGCCATTTCTTTGATGGCAATGTCAGTAGTTTCGGTGGCTCAGAGCCTTTCCCCCAGCACCAAGTACCATTTTGAGAAGGGTACCATCGTTGTCGACCAGCCTGAACGCCCCGCCGGTCAGCAGAGTGTTATCGGTCTCACCGTGCCCAAGATGACCACCGTGCGTGTGGGCTTCGTTGGTTTGGGTATGCGTGGTCCCGGTGCCGTGAACCGTTTTGCCCACATCCCCGGTGTGCAGATTGTGGCTTTGTGCGACTATGTGGAGGCACGTGCCGAGGGTTGCCAGAAGTATCTGCGCGAGCAGGGTCTGCCCCCCGCAGCCATCTACAGCGGTGAGAACGGTTATGAGGAGCTGTGCAAGCGCCCCGACATCGACCTGGTGTATGTGGCTACCGACTGGGACCATCACTTCCCCGTGGCCAAGTGTGCCCTGCAGAATGGCAAGAATACCGCCATCGAGGTACCTTCTGCCATGAACCTTGAGCAGTGCTGGGAGTTGATTAACCTTAGCGAGACCACCCGTAAGCATTGTATGATTCTTGAGAACTGCTGCTATGATTTCTATGAGATGAACGCCTTGAATATGGCCCAGAACGGCGTGTTCGGTGAGATTCTCCGCGGATCCGGCGCTTATATCCACGACCTCAGCGACTTTTGGGACTATTATTGGAAGGATCCCAAGGATGGTGAGAACAAGGATTTGGGCTGGCGTCTGAGATATAACATGGAGAACCGCGGCGATGTTTATGCCACTCACGGCCTTGGTCCTGTGGCACAGGTTATGGACATCCACCGCGGCGACCGCTTCACCACCCTTGTGGCTATGGACACCAAGAGTGTGCATGGCAAGGAATTGGTGGAGAAGGTTACCGGTAAGCCCTGTAAGAACTTCCGCAATGGCGATCAGACCTCTACGTTGATGCGTACAGCCAACGGCAAGGTGGTGCAGATCGAGCACAACGTGATGAACGGCCAGCCCTACAACCGTCTGTACTCTCTCACTGGCACCAAGGGTTATGCCACCAAGTATCCTGAAGAGCACTTTGCCCTTACCGGCAACGCCCTGCAAGGAACCGGTGCTCCTAAGGTGGACAACCTCAACGCTCATGGCTTCATCAACAAGGAGCAGCAGGATGCTTTGGTGGAGAAGTATTACCATCCCATCCTGAAGAAGTATGGCGAGAAGGGTCGCGAGATGGGTCACGGCGGTATGGACTTCGTGATGGACAGCCGTCTGGTCTACTGCCTGCAGAACGGTCTTCCCCTGGACATGGACGTGTATGACCTGGCCGAGTGGTGCTGTCTGGCCGAGTTGGGCAGCCTGTCTATGGACAACAACAGTGCCAGTGTAGCTTTCCCCGACTTCACTCGTGGCGAGTGGAACAAGGTGAAGGGCTATCGCCACGCCTATGCTTCTCCCGAGGATGAGGCTGCAACCGAGAAGGCTGCCGAGGAGTACACCGCTGCCCAGAAGGAGATGTGTGCCAAGAAGAAGCTGTGGGAAAAGTACGACAAGGAGCAGGCCAAGAAGAAGGCTGCTGCTGCCAAGGCTGCCAAGAAGGCCGCCAAGAAGTAAGCCACAGTCCGCATTTTTTTGAGATTTAAACCCATGGCGGGGATGTGCGAAAGCGCGTTCCCGCCTTTTTTATCCATTCTTTCGGTTTCTATTTGGCTATTCCTGCAGATTATGCTACCTTTGTACCACGAAAGATATTAACGTAGGGGGTAGGAGAGCACCCTCCTTAAAACAAAACTTTGCATTATGTATTATATTTCCAAGCGCCTGGAGATTGCAGGCTGCCACCAACTCAACCTTTCTTATCCCAGTAAGTGCACCCATTTGCATGGCCACAATTGGATTGTTACCATTTATTGTAAGGCACGCGAGCTGAACCCTGACGGCATGGTCGTGGACTTTACCCATGTGAAGGAACAGATTCACAACTACCTCGATCACGGAAATTTCAACGAGCTGTTGCCTTTCAACCCCACGGCCGAGAATATTGCCCGCTGGATATGCGACCAAGTGGAGCATTGCTACCGCGTGGATGTGCAGGAGAGTGAAGGGAACATCGCCACGTACGAGAAAGATTGAGCCGCTATCATGAGTACTTATCGCGTCAACGAGTTGTTCTATTCGCTTCAGGGCGAAGGACGCTATGCCGGCACACCCGCCGTGTTCGTCCGGTTGAGCGGGTGCAATCTTGCCTGTTCCTTTTGTGATACGCAGCATCAGACCTGGCAGCACATGACCTGCCGTCAGATTGTTGAGGCTGTAGGCCTGCATCCTGCCCGCACCGTCATCATCACCGGTGGGGAACCTGCTCTGCAGCTGGATGCCGAACTGACCACGGCTTTGCACGAGGCCGGTTATACGATTCATCTGGAAACCAACGGAACATTGCCCCTGAAGCCCGGTGTGGAGATTGATTGGATTACCTGTTCGCCCAAGGATGGCCCGGCCTTGCAGATTCAGCATATTGATGAATTGAAGGTGCTCTTCCGGGGCGAGGATGTGAGCGGCTTCCTTTCCGTTCCCGCCCGCGAATATCGGCTCCAGCCCCTTGACACGGGTGACCCCGAACGAAACAAAGAGATCGTAAAACAGACCGTTAACTATATACTAAATCACCCGAAATGGAACCTATCACTCCAAACCCACAAGATATTAAACGTGCGCTGAGAACCCTGCTCCTGGCCATCGGCGAAGATCCCGACCGCGACGGGCTGCGTGAGACTCCCGACCGCATCCTGCGTATGTGGAAGGAGATTTTCCGCGGATACCGTGAGGAAGACAGACCCACCATCACCACTTTTCCCAATGAGTCCGGGGCGGAAGAGATGGTGATGGATGCGGGACAGTATTACAGCATGTGCGAGCACCACATGCTTCCCTTCTTCGGCCATTATTATTTTGCCTATCTGCCATCGGCCGATGGCCGTATCCTGGGTATCAGCAAGGTGGCGCGTGTGGTGGGCTATTGTGCTGCCCGTCTCCAGCTGCAGGAACGTTTGGCACGCGATGTGGTGGAGATGTTGTCCGAGGCTTTGGGCGGCACGGCCCGCGGCTTCGCCATCCTGATGCGTGGCACCCACATGTGCAAGACCATGCGCGGCGTGCGCAATCAGGGGGAGATGCAGGTCGCC
This sequence comes from uncultured Prevotellaceae bacterium, assembly GCA_947176895.1. Taxonomy (GTDB): domain Bacteria; phylum Bacteroidota; class Bacteroidia; order Bacteroidales; family Bacteroidaceae; genus Physcousia. The sequence continues at coordinate 12,171 of CAMWSK010000023.1, forward strand.
TATTATACGGGTGAGTTCAAGACGGACGCATCGTTGCGTGCCGAGTTCCTTCAGATGGTGGCCGCTGCGAAATAAGACGGATATGAACACACTTCTTGACGTTCACACCCACACCATTGTCTCGGGACATGCTTTCAGCACCCTGGCCGAAATGGTGGCCGAGGCACAGCGAAAGGGACTTGGCGTGCTGGGCATCACCGAGCACGGTCCGTCCATTCCCGGTACTTGCGATTTGATTTATTTCCGGAATATCCATGTGGTGCCCCGCCGGTGGGGCAGCCTGCGCCTGTTGTTGGGCGCGGAGGTTAACATCCTGAACACGGATGGCGAGTTGGACATGAACGAGAACTACCTGCGCCGCTTGGACCTGTGCATCGCCGGCATCCACGGAGCCTGCTGGACTCCCGGAACTCCCGAGGAAAATACGCAAGGCATGATTCGGGCCATCCGCAACCCATGGGTGCATATTATCTCGCATCCCGGCGACGGCACGGCGGAACTTATCTACGAGCCTGTCGTGGAGGCTGCCCGCGAGGCGCATACGTTGCTGGAAATTAACTCGTCTTCCATGCGTCCCGCCCGTCATTTTCCGGCTGCCCGCAACAATTATTTAGAGATTCTGCGCTTGTGTAAGCAGATGCAGGTGCCTGTGATTTTGGGCAGTGATGCCCATATTGCCATGGACATTGCCAATTATGAATATTGCATTCCTTTGCTCAGGGAAACGGATTTCCCTGAGCGTCTTGTGGTGAATACGCAGCCTGATTTTTTCTTCGACTATTTGGGATTAACGAATAAGCCCTGAATACTGCATAAAATTTCAACGTGAATACCGAAAGGAGCGGAGTAAAATAGAGAAATCCCTAACACGCTGAGAAACAAGTGGGTTGAAGGGTGTGAAATAAGACGGCCATCTTATGGGCAAAACATCCGCATCTTTTTGGTCTAACGTCCGCATGTTTTCATTAAAGCGTCCGCATGTTTTTATTAAAACGTCTGCATGTAATTTTTTTGCCTGCGAACGGGTAAATAGTGTGGCGGCATCTGTATAATTATGCCGCCACGATAAATATCAGATAAGACCCAGTTTCGTCAACTCCTGCTCCAGGTTTGGAGTCAGAATATCCTTGCCTATGGCCTCGCGCAGTTCGGCGGGTGTCCACCAGCGCCCTCCGTCGGTCTCTGTCGAGGGGAGGACGGGCTTCGTCCACACACAGCGGAAGGGGTAGACCAGCTCGCGTTCACGCCGGCTTTGGAACACGTAGGGCGTGAGCGGTTGCGGCTCGAAACCTGCCACCCCGATTTCTTCTTCCGCCTCGCGCCTGAGGGCCATGTCCACGTTCTCTCCCAATTCCACGTGCCCTCCCACGGCAGTGTCCCATTTTCCCGGTTGTATGTCTTTCCACGAGGGACGCTTCTGCAGATAAATTCTTCCCTCGGCATCCGTCACGTGCAGGTGGACCACGGGGTGGAGCAGCATGGAACCATTATGGCATTCGCCGCGGGTGGCGCTGCCTGTGATGTTGCCGTTTTCGTCCACGATGGGGAACTCTTCCCGGCTGTTGTCGTGATGTTGTGCTATCATGGTATGAGGAGTGATGAGTCGCCGTAGCTGAGGAATCGGAAACCGTTGGCCAGGGCATAGTCGTAGATGGCCCGCCAGTTGCCCTTGACAAAGGCGCTTACCAAGAGCAGGAGCGTGCTTTGCGGCTGGTGGAAGTTGGTGACGATGGCCTGCACCACATGGAAGTCATAGCCCGGAGCGATGATGATTTGCGTGGAACTGTGCAGGATTGTGAGCTCGTGGCGCTGCATGTATTGTAACAGCCATGCCAGACTTTGTGTGGCGGGCACATTGGTCATTGCGGGGGAGTAGGGATCCCATTGGTGGACGTGCAGTTCCTCGGCATCCCCTGTGTCCAGTCCCTCGTCCGTCAGTGCCTTGGCGCGAAGCCCCATATAATACAGGCTTTCCAGCGTGCGCACGCTGGTGGTGCCTACGGCTATGGCATGGCCTTCGTGGGCAAGCAGCCGCTCTATGGTGGAGATGTTCACGGCGATGTGCTCGGTGTGCATCTCATGTTGGCCGATATGTTCGCTTTTCACGGGCTTGAAGGTGCCGGCACCCACGTGAAGTGTCACCTCGTCGCGCTCCATACCCAGGCGGTCGATTTGCTCGAGCACCTGTGGGGTGAAATGCAGCCCGGCCGTGGGTGCGGCCACACTTCCCTTGATTCGGCTGTAGACGGTCTGATAGGTGGTCAGGTCGCTCTCTTCGGTCTTGCGGTTGAGATAGGGCGGAATGGGCAGTTCGCCGGCGGCATCCAGGATTTCCGCCCATGTGAAGGGGGCATCCCATGAGAAGAGCACTTCTTCGCTGTTGCTCTCCGGGCCGGTGATGCGCTCGGCGGTGAGGGTAAAGGCGGTGGCGCCGATGACGATTTGCCGTTTCAAAGTCCCTTCTTTCCATTTCTTCAGGTTGCCCACCAGACATCGCCATGCCACTTTTCCGCGGGCGGCGAAGTTTTCCTGGTATTCGACGGGTTGTGAGGGTTCAAGGATGAAGATTTCGATGAGTGCGCCCGTTTGCTTGTGGAAGTGGAGGCGTGCCTGCACCACGCGGGTGTTGTTGAAAATCATCAGACTCTGCGGGGGAAGAAGTGACGGCAGATTGCTGAACACGGTGTGGCTGATGTCGCCGTTCCGGTAGAGCAGCAGTTTGCTCCGGTCACGTTGCGGCAAAGGATATTTGGCGATACGCTCGTCGGGCAGGGGGTAGTTGTAGTCCTTTATCTGAATGTCTTTTGTGTCCATTCTTCAATTTTTTTGTTTGCAAAGGTAATGATTTTCAACTAAAATATGTATCTTTGTTAAGTATAAACACTAAAATTATCCTTTTAAAATCAGTTTTTCTGCTATGAAAAAACGCTATTTTCTTTCTGCCTTGTCCTTGCTGTTTGCAAGCTCATCGCTGTTTGCACAGGAGTGGAACAAGGAGACTTATCCGGATTACAATCCCTCGTTCAACAATCCGGACGAGAGGCTTGTAAAATTCGTGCAGTCCGCTTCCCGTCCGGGTATGCGTAAGGCTGCAGCCTTGAATCTTCCTGATCATCTGAACAATGCGGAGACCAAGTATTTCCCGCCCGTTTTCAATCAGGCCGGCGGCAGTTGCGGATCGGCTTCCCGCTTCGGCTATATGTTCACCCATGAGATGAATGCCTGGAGAGATGCGGATGGCAGCATGGTGGAGAACCAGTATCCCACCCACTTTATCTGGTTGCTTACGAGCGGAAACAGCGGTAAGGAGGATTTCGGAGTTCGTGTGGGCATTCCCAATGTGCCCACTTATGGCGGACGAACCTACAGCAGTCTGTTCGGTTATCAAGAGGAGTCTAATGACGATTTCGGTTGGATGACAGGCTATGACAAGTGGTACTCCGGATTTTTCAACCGCATGACCGATCCCACTTCTGTTCCTTACAGCTTGGGCACGGAAGAGGGGCGACTGGCTGCCAAGGCCTGGCTTTATAATCATGCCGGCGATGATTCGTTCAATGGCGGAGGCATCATCGGTCTGGGTGTGGCCAGCGGAGGCATATGGAAATACATCCCAAGAACCAAGAACAACGACCTGATTGGCGTGAGCGGCAAATATTATGTTGACAAGTGGGGCACAAGTGTGGACCATGCCGTCACGCTTGTGGGCTATGACGACCGCATCGAGTTTGACTTGGATGGCAACGGTATCAAAGGCGAGGTGGAACAGAATGAGAACGGCGAATATATCAAGGACGAGAAAGGCGCCTGGATTATCGTCAACAGCTGGGGAGACTGGTGCAACGAGGGTTTCATCTACTGCCCCTATGCCTATGCCGGCGCATGGTTTAACAGCAATGGCACCTCTGACCGCGAGGATGACTACTTCGACAAGAGCTCCTGGTGGTTCGGTGAGTTGTATAATATCCGTAAGGACTATCGTCCTTTCCGCACCATCAAGTTGCGCATGAACTACAGCCACAGAAGCGAGATGCTGTTGCAGGCCGGTGTCAGCTCGGACATCAATGCCACCGAGCCGGAAAGCGTTGTCGACATGCACCACTTCCGCTATGCCGGTGACGGTGCCAACGGCAACGCGGAGCCTGCCCCCGAGATACCCATGCTCGGACGTTGGGCTGACGGCCAGTTGCACACCGAACCCATGGAGTTCGGCTATGACCTGACCGACTTGAGTGCCTCCTACGACCGCAACCAGGCACTTAAATATTTCTTCATCGTCAACACGAAGAGCACGGCCGTTGGTGAGGGCAATATCCATTATGCCAGCATCATTGATTACGAGCATGACCTTCAAGGTATTGAGACCCCCTTTGATTTGGGAGAAACCGGCAAGGTGGAGATAAAGAATGCCGGCGAGAAAACCATCATCAGCGTGGTGGTGCAGGGTGCGGCTTATAATGCCCCCACTGGCGTTACCGTCAGCGACGGAAAACTGGTGTGGAACCAACCGGTCCTCTCCGGCCACACATTGAAGGGATACCATATATATAAGGAAGGTGAGCTTGCAGGATGGACGGATGCCGCCACATGTCAGTGGCCTGTGGACGGCAGTGGTACCTATAGCGTGGAGGCGGCCTACTCCGATGGCAATAATAGTGCGCGGGTCAGTGCTTCAACGGCAGTGGAGAAGGCTGATGAGAACGTGGTGATAAACCTCTCGAACGGCGGTTTCATGATTCCCGACATCTTTGCCAGGAAGTATCAGAACTGCACCATCGAGTATTACACAAAGGCAAATTCTTTGATTAACTGGAACAACGCTTACGGTCCGGGATGGGGAACTTTCTATGTACATTGCAATAACAATGGTTCGGTATGTGCCGGATGGACTGCCACCGAGCGGCTTACCTCTGTTGCCGCCACACTTGTTAAAGATGTATGGACACACCTTTCGCTGGTTGTAGAGGGTAATAAAATGACGCTTTACAAGGGCAGTAGTGTTGTTGGCTCATACACAAGTTCCAACTACAGCGGCATCGGTGGTTTTGGGAACCTGGTTTTCTCCGCCTCCGGCAATGCTGCCAACAATTGCAGCTATGACGAGATTCGTATATGGGATCACGCTCGCACATCGACAGATATCAGAAAAAGCTATACTCGCGAATATCATGGTGATGTGATGCCCGACGGTCTTCTGGCTTATTACAAGGGCGACACGTTTGAAAAAGACGGCTGCATCTATTTGCGGGACTGTGTGGGTGGCCATCATGCTTTGCTGACGAACAATAACTACAAGGTGGAGGTGCCCGCAAAGCAACCTTTACTGGCCGATCCCGTTTCCACATCCAACGAGTTGGCCATCAACGAGCCCGCGGAAAAGGTGGCTGTAGGCATACCTGTTACGCTGACAGCAACCCGAAACGATGGCGTTCGCTCTTTGTCGTGGACGGTTCCTGCTTTGGATATTAAGAATCTTACGTCCAAGGCTCTTACCGTCACCTTCCCCGAGGCCGGCACGTTTGATGTAATAGTGAAAGGACTTGGCTATGAAAAGAATGGAGTGACTCCCGAAATCTCGGATACGATTTCACTCACGGTGAGCAATCCTGAAGCACCCGTTGCCGATTTCGTTGTTACGGAAACGGAAGTGCCTGCAGGCGAGCGTATCAGTATCTATGCAACGAGCGTTCTTAACGGATGTGTTTATGAATGGTCTTTGCCTGGATCGGAAAGCGAGAAATTGTATGCGGCCAAGGTAGCCACATCATATCCCGAGTCGGGTACTTACACGGTTACCCTCACGGTCACCTCTCCTTCAGGTGAAAAGGCCCGGTGCAGCAAGGAGATTGTGGTGAAACATGTGAAGCCGGAGGCTGACTTCTCGGTTTCAAGAAGTGTTATCCTTAAGGGAGACAGCACGATTCTTTCAAACAAATCCAAGCATGGCGCAACGGAAATCCAGTGGACTATAGAGAATTCCAAACAGAAGATTACGGTGAATGGCGGTCAGAATTATATTTTCAGACCCACAGAACCCGGTGTCTATCGCGTGTCCTTGAAGGCTTCCAATGACCTGGGCGATGATGAAAAGATACAGGAACGAGCCATCATCGTTATCAATGCCGACAGCAAGAATGGTCTCAGTTTCAGCAATAAGGAGTCCCGCGTTGTGCTTCAGAAAGCCATCTCAGAGGATGAGACGATTACGAATCTGACCATCGCCTGGTGGATGAATCCCGTGAAACTTCAGAATTATTGTCTGGGTATGGGAGAAAGCGCAGGCACATTGCTGCTTCGTACTGACGACAGGGGCAACTTGCAGTTCTGTGCGGGAGATGGTGTGGCCGATAGCCGCGACACGGAAACGGCCTTTGTCATAGCCAAGGAATGGCATCATTATGCTGTTACGTTCGCCGCTACTTCCGGTAGAGTCAGATTCTATCGTGATGGAGAATTGATAGGAAGTACATTACTGAAGAAAGGTAGCACCACTGTCAAGTCGTTTACGTGTCCCGCTACATTCGCTATCGGCACGGAGGACGCTCCCATGAATGGCGTTATCGATGAATTCTCTCTTTGGCAGAGCCTTATGGGTATTGACGATATTAAGGCTATTGCCAATGAACCCATTGCAGATCCCGAACTGTATATTACCGGTGCGGAGTCTGACAAGAACCTTCGCCTCTACTACCAGTTTAACCAGTCGGGTGGTGATGTGCAGGATTTGACTTCTAACAAGAATAACGGTACGCGTGTGAACTTCGGCCCTGACGGTGACGCATGGGGCTTAAGCAGCGGTGTGTTCTGTCTTAATTTCGGTGAGAAGAAAGATGATGTGGTGTTGGATGGCATCACGGGTGTCAAGAATCCCGTTGACAAGAACTCTGGTGCTGTCTATAACCTGAAAGGCCAGCGTGTGGATGGAAACAGCCTGACCCCGGGTGTTTACATTCAGCAAGGCCGCAAGGTTATTGTGAAATAAAGTATGCAAATAGGAGATAAAGTAAGATTTGTCAGTGAAGTGGGTGGCGGTATCGTCACCCGCTTTCAAGGCAAAAACACGGTCTTTGTGGAAGACGAAGACGGTTTTGAAGTGCCGATGCTCGTGTCGCAGGTGGTGGTGATCGACGAGGAAAAGGAACGTCGCAGCATGCCGAAGGACGAGAAGCAGGAGGCATCATCTGAGAGGCGTGAGATGGAGCCTTGCGATCGCCCCATCACCTTCCGTCCTAAAGTCGTGGAACGCGCGGAAGGAAATGTGCTTGATGTGCAGATGTGCTTTGTGCCGAACGAAAGGAAGGCGGACACATGGAACCTGTATCTTGTGAATGACAGTAACTATAAGGTTACTCTGCAGATCCTGAGACCGCAGGGGGAGGCGTACTACATGTGTGCTTCCATGCAACTGAGTCCGAACACGAAGCAGAAGTTGCAGGAAATGGCATTGGACGAGGTGGGACAATGGGAACATATCGTAGTGCAGATGCTGGCCGTGAAGGAAGACAAACCCTTCACTTTGCAGATGCCCGTCAGCAAGCGCGTTCACATCCCGCCGCAAAAGTTCCATAAAGCGGGAGCCTTTCAGCCTACGCCGTTCTTTCCCCAACCGGCTTTGTCGTTCAGCTTGGTGAAAGACTGATTAAACAAAAAGGGTTAAGACCATTCGTTGAGTCTTAACCCTTTTTTTATGGCAATTGCCAACGTTTATATATCCAAACGTAGTTCCACCGGGCAATGGTCACTTCCGTAAATCTCGGTGTGAATGTCTGCCTCCTGAATCTTTGGAACAATAGATTGGCTTACGATAAAATAGTCGATGCGCCATCCGGTGTTCTTCTCACGGGCATGAAAACGATAGCTCCACCATGAGTAGATGTCGGTCTGCGTGGGATGCAGGTGACGATACGAATCGACAAAGCCATTAGCCAGCAACGTGGTCATGCAGGCACGTTCCTCGTCGGTGAAACCGGCGTTGTGGCGGTTGGTCTTGGGGTTCTTCAAGTCTATCTCTTGGTGTGCGACGTTCAGGTCCCCGCAATAAATGACCGGCTTACGGGTGTCTAACTGCTTAAGGTAAGCCAAAAGGTCTTGCTCCCACCGTATGCGATAGGCCAAGCGCTTCAGCCCGTCCTGACTGTTGGGTGTGTAGCAGCAGACAAGGAAGAACTTGTCGTATTCCAATGTTATGAGTCTTCCCTCTGTGTCATGTTCGGCGACTCCCATGCCATAATTCACACTTAGTGGGGCATGCTTGGTGTAGATGGCTGTGCCGCTATAACCTTTCTTTTCGGCATAGTTCCAGTAACTCTCATATCCGGGGAACTGCAGGTCCAACTGTCCTGCCTGCATTTTTGTCTCTTGCAGACAAAAGAAGTCAGCGTCCAATGCGCCAAAGACACTTGCAAAATCCTTTCCGGCAACGGCACGCAAGCCATTCACGTTCCAACTGATAAATTTCATATCCTTTTATATATTATGTAAAGCATCCGAAGAGATGCATTGGATGCAAAAGTACATTTTTCCCGTCAGACGGGCAAGGGTGGGTGAAAAAAACTATGTGTCTGCTGCCCGTTTTCGTGAAATCTATGTATATTTGTAAAATGATTATTTATGGGAAACCAACTAAAACATTGATATAAACCATGAAAATGAACATCATTGTACTTGCCAAGCAAGTGCCCGATACGCGCAATGTGGGTCCGGATGCCATGACACCGGAGGGCACAGTGAACCGAAGCGCGTTGCCGGCCATCTTTAATCCCGAAGACTTAAACGCATTGGAGCAGGCCTTACGCCTGAAAGACCAGAATCCTGGAACCACGGTCACCGTAATCACGATGGGGCCGGGCCGGGCTGCCGAGGTAATCCGTGAAGCCATGTATCGCGGTGCCGATGGCGGTTATCTGCTCACCGACCGCGCTTTTGCCGGTGCCGACACGCTGGCCACAAGCTATGCCTTGAGCGTGGCCATCAAGCATGTGGCTCCTGGTGCGGATTTGATTATTGGCGGTCGCCAGGCCATTGACGGTGATACGGCCCAGGTTGGCCCCCAGGTGGCAGAGAAGTTGGGACTGAACCAAATCACCTATGCCGAGGAAATCCTCAGTTGTCAGGATGGAAAGATTGTGGTGAGGCGCCATATCGATGGTGGTGTGGAGACCGTGGAGAGCGCTTTGCCTTGTGTGCTCACCGTGAACGGAAGTGCTGCTGCCTGTCGTCCTCGCAATGCCAAGCGCGTGATGAAGTTCAAGCGTGCGTTGGCTCCCATGGAACTGAAGCCGGGAACCGCCTTTGCCGACCTGCCATACGCCGATCAGTATGAGAAAAGACCTTTCCTGAAGATAGGTCAGTTGACTTGCGCCGATGTTGATGCCGACCTGCAGCAATGCGGTCTGAGCGGCAGTCCCACCAAAGTGAAGGCTGTGGAGAACATCGTGTTCAAGACCAAGGAAAGTAAGGTGCTTACGGGCAGCGACGAGGATATTAACGGACTGATGCAGGAACTGCTGGCAAGTCACACCATAGGATAAGAGGAGGAATCAACATGAATAATGTATTTGTATATTGCGAGTTGGAAGGCCTGCAGGTGGCCGAGGTCAGCCAGGAACTGCTTACCAAGGGACGTAAGTTGGCCAACACTTTGGGTGTTCAGCTTGAGGCGGTTGCCATAGGTACAGGTATCGCCGGAAAGATAGAGGGTCAGATATTGCCTTATGGCGTGGATGTACTTCATATCTTTGATGCCGAAGGGCTTAGCCCTTATACCAGCAAGCCCCATACGGCTGCTTTAGTCAATTTGTTTAAACAGGAGCAACCCCAGATATGCCTCATGGGTGCCGATGTGGTGGGACGTGATTTGGGTCCCCGCGTGAGCAGTGCGCTTCACAGCGGCCTTACGGCTGATTGCACGGCCTTGGAGATCGGCCCCCACGAGGACAAGAAAACGGGTAAGAGTTATGAGAATCTGCTTTATCAGATTCGTCCCGCCTTCGGTGGAAACATCGTGGCCACCATCATCAATCCCGAGAACCGCCCCCAGATGGCTACGGTGCGCAGCGGTGTGATGAAGGCCGAGGTGCTGGACGCAAACTATCCGGGCAAGGTGGTGCTTGAGGATGTGGCCAAGTTCATCCCTGCTACCGAGTATGTGACCAAGGTGATTGAGCGCCATGTGGAGGCTGCCAAGAACAACCTGAAGGGTGCCCCCATTGTGGTTGCCGGTGGTTATGGCGTGGGATCCAAGGATGGTTTCGGCCTGCTCTACCAATTGGCCAAGGTGCTTCATGCCGAAGTGGGTGCCAGCCGTGCTGCCGTGGATGCCGGTTTCTGCGACCATGACATGCAGATCGGGCAGACGGGTGTCACCGTTCGTCCCAAGGTGTATATCGCATGCGGCATCAGCGGTGCCATCCAGCACGTGGCCGGCATGAAAGACAGCGGTATTATCATCAGCATCAACAGCGATGAGAGCGCTCCCATCAACCAGATTGCCGATTATGTGATCAACGGTACGGTGGAAGAGGTGTTGCCCAAAATGATCAAGTATTACAAGCAAAACAGTAAATAAACCATGGCAAACTATTATAGTGATATTCCCGAGATAAAATTTGAACTGCAAAACAGTCCTCTCATGCCCCGTATCGTGGAGCTGAAGGAACGTGACTTTGCTGATAAGGAAGAGTATGACGAGGCTCCCCAAGACTATGCCGATGCCTTGGATACCTACGACCGTGTACTGGACATCGTGGGCGACATCACGGCCAACATCATTGCCCCCAATGCCGAGGACGTGGATGCCGAGGGTCCTCATTGCGAGGGTGGCCGCGTGCGATATGCTTCGAAAACATATGAGAATCAGGATGCCATGATTAAGGCCGGTCTGAATGGTGTGACCATGCCCCGTCGTTACGGTGGTCTTAATATGCCCGTTGTGGCCTACACGGCCGCCAACGAATTGGTAAGCACGGCCGATGCCGGCTTCGAGAACATCTGGAGCCTGCAGGATTGTATCGAGACACTTTATTGCTTTGGCAACGAAGACCAGCGTCAACGTTTTATTCCCCGTGTGTGTGCCGGCGAGACCATGTCGATGGACTTGACCGAACCCGATGCGGGCAGCGACCTGCAGAGCGTAATGCTGAAGGCTACGTATGATGATGAAAATCAATGCTGGCGGTTGAATGGCTCAAAGCGTTTCATTACCAACGGCGACAGTGATATCCATTTGGTATTGGCCCGCTCCGAGGCCGGCACGCGCGACGGACGCGGACTGAGCATGTTCATCTATGACAAGCGGGACGGCGGTGTCGATGTGCGACGTATTGAAAACAAGATGGGTATTCACGGCAGTCCAACCTGTGAGTTGGTATATAAAAATGCCAAGGCCGAATTGTGTGGCGATACTAAATTAGGTTTGATCAAGTATGTGATGTCGCTGATGAATGGTGCCCGTTTGGGTATTGCCGCCCAAAGTGTGGGTTTGAGCCAGGCCGCCTATAACGAGGCTGTGGCTTATGCCCGCGACCGTCGTCAGTTTGGCAAGGCCATCATTGAGTTTCCCGCTGTGGCCGAAATGATCAGCAACATCAAGGCTCGTTTGGATGCCGGGCGTGCACTGATGTATGAGACAGCCCGTTATGTGGATATATACAAAGCGTTGGAGGACATCTCCCGTGAACGCAAACTCACCCCAGAGGAGCGTCAGGAGATGAAAACATACCAGCGTCTGGCCGATAGTTTCACTCCCTTGGCCAAAGGTATGAACAGCGAATATGCCAACCAGAACGCCTACGATTGCATCCAGGTGCACGGTGGTTCGGGCTTCATGCTGGAATATGCCTGCCAGCGCATCTATCGCGATGCACGTATTACCAGCATCTATGAAGGCACTACTCAGTTGCAGACCGTAGCAGCTATACGTTATGTGACCAACGGGCAATATGCGGGTGTCATTCAGCAACTGGAGCAGCAGGTTATCAGCCCTGAGAACGAGCCTCTGATGAATCGTATCAAGGAGATGGCCAGCAAGTTCAATGCTTGCACCATGGCTGTGAAGGAGGCTGGCAGCGACGAGATGCACGACCTCTGTGCCCGTCACCTCTACGAGATGGCTGCCGATGTCATCATGTCTCTGTTGTTGTTGCGCAACGCCACTCAGGCTCCCGATTTGTTCCAAAAGAGTTTGGAGGTGTATGTCAATCTGGCCGAGTCCGAGGTAGAGAAACACTTCACTTTCGTGCGGAAGATGACACCTGAGCGGGCTGCTTCTTACCGTCAGGCTTAGCCTCCCTTAGTTAATTGAAAAGAAACTCCGTGGCGATTCTGTCGAACCGCCACGGAGTTTCTTTTGTGTTATTTGGTGAATGGTATGATTTTCCGTTATTGTATGACGGAATTTATTCGGCTGTTATTGTTACGCCTTTGCGTATATCCGTTGCCTTCACGTTGACAACAAGGCCGTTCAATTTTTTGTCGAACAACGTTTTCGAGTGTCGCCCGTTCACCTTGACCTTTGCATCGGCCGTCAAACCCGGAAGTTCAATGCGGTAGCTGCGGCGTGCCGGTTGTTGCATAGCGCCCCTGTTCATAGTCGGTCGTTACGCCGTCATCTTCATACAAAGTGTAAGTGTTGTTGCCACCATCGTTGCCGGGATAGCAGCGTACAATCAGGGTATTCAGTATGACGGTGGCCATGTGTGCACCATAAGGTTGTATTGGCAGAGGCCATCCACCCTTGACGAATACCGGTGACTCTTCCGGCGGGCAGTCCACATTCTCTGTTGTTCCGCCTTGGTATGCCTTGCCAGTGAAAAGGCTACGCCCAGCGAATCGTTCTCCCCGTGGGCATGTTTGAAGAAAGCCTCCATGTTTTTAAAAAAGATGAACATGTTTCCAGATATTCTGTAAACGGCATTAAACAACTTGTTCTATCCTGATTTCATCGAGCTCACGTTAACTTAAGGTTGGTTTTTAGGTTAAAAGGATATAGATTAACTTGTACAAAAGTAATGTTTTTTGCAGTGACTCAATTTTTCTCTCACTTTTTTCTTTGCGGAAGGCGACGTAATACCAATGTAGATGTATGGACTCAAAAAAACGCGTGTGTTTTTCTTGTGGCTTTATCATAAATTGGCTATCTTTGTTAAAATATCTGATAAAAAGGAGTTGACCAATACATGCTAAAAAAACTTTTACGTGCTTTGCTTCATTTGCCGGTGTCTTTTAGGAAAACGCATAATCCACGGCTGATTATGACGCTGTTGGTGAAGAATGAGGCTGATGTGCTGGAGCAAAATCTACAATTTCATAAAGCGATGGGAGTGGACGGTTTCATCATTACGGACAACAACTCCACGGATGGGACAGCAGCCATTATACGGAAATATGCTGAAAAGGGTTGGGTGCTGGAGTCTATTCGCGAAACAGCTTCCGGTTACGAACAAAAGATATGGGTGGACCGCATGGTCATGCTTGCTATAACGCGTCATGGCGCGGATTGGATTATCAATGCGGATGCCGATGAGTTTTGGTATTCCCCATCACAGAACCTTAAGGAAGAGGTGAAGAACGTGCGTTGCAATGTGTTGACATGCAAAGTTGTAAATATGTATCCGGACGAAAACACCCCTTTCTCCCGATGGAAGCAGGCCACGAAGACTGTTCCCGCATCCGAGGACTTTGATCTTTCTCCTTTTTCCATTTTCGGGCGTTACCGGGGGAAGGTGTTGCACCGCGCCTGCGGCTATTTACAGATTGCGATGGGGAACCACAAGGTATTGATGTTCTCGCGATGGAAAAAGCCCTCAAACATAACAATCTATCACTATAATTTTCGTGGGAGGGACCATTTCCTCCGTAAGATGGTTAATGGAGGTAAGGAACTGGAAACTCATAAAAACAACCATGGAGGACGGCATTGGAAGTATTTCTATCAGCTATACAAAGAGGGAAGACTCAGTCAAGAGTATGACAGAGTGATAGGTGCTTCTGCGTATGATGAACTGAGGCGCAGAGGCTACATCTATGATGATTCGACGATTGCCGATTTCTTTGAGAAAAAGGGCCTGGACGGATGACGAAGCACGCTTATTTGATTATTGCGCATGGAGAGGAACCTGTGTTGAGTGTGCTGCTTGAGATGCTTGATGATGAGCGGAATGACGTGTATTTGCATGTCGACCGCAAGTCGGAAGCACTTTATCGCCGGATGACTTCGTTTCGGATGCAGCGGGCCTCGCTCTTTGTGCTGGAAAACCGGATAGCTGTTTACTGGGGACATCTGAGCCAGGTGAAGGTGGAATATCTGCTCTTCCGCACGGCATATTCCCACAAAACCGACTATGCTTACTTCCATTTGCTTTCGGGAGTAGATCTTCCCATCAAAAGCCAAGACAAGATTCATCACTTCTTCGATGCCCGGCGGGGAGCGGAATTCGTGGAGTTCTGGAACACCAAAGCGCATCAACGTGATCTGAATAGGAAGATTTCCCGATACCATTTCTTCCAAAAATACAAGAAAGAGAGCAGCGGCTGGCAGCATGCTGTCACAACTTTTGTGCGCAATTTCCTGCTTGCCTTGCAGAAAGCAACCGGCTTCCACCGCAAGCAGGAGGTGGAATTTCGTAAGGGCAGCAACTGGGTAAGCGTTACTGCGGACTTTGTCCGTTACATGCTTGATCACGAAGATTGGGTGATTCGCCGCTTCAACCGTACGCTTTGTCCCGATGAAATCTTTCTGCAGACGCTTCTTTGGAACTCGCCTTTCCGCAAGAATCTGTATATGGGTGGCAAGGAAGGGCAGGGTAGTGCCCGTGAAATCGACTGGCACAGAGGCTCGCCCTATGTGTGGAGACAAGAGGATATAGAGAATTTGCAGGCATCGAACGCCATGTTTGCTCGCAAGTTCTCGTCAAAAGATATGGCCGTGGTGGAGGCCGTCCGGCAAGCAGCTCATTGAATATTCACACGTTTAGAGTTTAGTTTATACTCGTAACTATGTCTTCCTTCTTCTCTGAAATCGGCCTGATAGCGTGCGAGCACTGTCTTGAAAACCTCCTCGTACTGGGGAATAAACAAATCATCCTTTGCTTCAAGGTGTGCGATTATTTCATCTGCAAGGGATTGGGTTAGAGAAAGGTCGGTTTTCCCGTTGTTGAAACCGGTGCCTTTGATTGAACCGGGAGATACATTCAGAATGCGGTTAGGGCTTCCTCCCTTTTCCAATTCAACGTTCACGCTTTCGATGAAAATCTTGAGAGCTGCTTTTGTCGCACCATACACGGCAAAAAATGGGGAAGACATGAATCCGGCGATACTGACCATTATACCACATCGGAAGTCCTCCTGCCCCATGAGTTTGTCCATAAAATGGTGGATGATGCGGATGGGAGCAACGGCATTTACGCAAAACGAACTGCTAATGTGTTGTTCATTTATATCTTTGAACAGGCTTAATCTCCCAAAACCGGCTGTTATCATCAAACAATCTGCATCTTTGAAGCCATCAAAGATAGAGTAGTCCTCTGAGGTTAGGTCAAACCGTATACTCTCAAACTTCGGATTTGAGTTTTCTTCTGAAACAAGTTCCTTATCAACAATATAGATTCTTTCAATATCTGTTCTTTTCGCCAACCGGGTAGCAATAGATAGTCCTATTCCGTTGGCACCGCCGACAACCAATGCTTTTCTCATATTTCGTTGTAATTAACTTTCTTGTTAAACCTCTCGATAACCTCGGCTATAGCAATGCTTTCGATACAGCGAAGTTTATATGAGTTTTTGCGATGGTTCACTATCATCGACATAAATTCTTGTATTTCGTAGCGAAGACCTTCCCCGTCATAGCTATAGAAATACATTTTGTTCTTGGTCTGATCCTCATAACGAATCTCAAAAAAATCCGTCAACCACCATGGAGCAGGCACATACACATAGCCCTTAGTGCCGGAGATAATCATATTGCCTTCGGTCTTTACTCCAATTCCCAGCGTCATGGAAGCTGTTGCGTGGGGATAGCAGATGTCGGCCTTGGTATAAATATCGACCCCGTTCTCCACCTTGGAATAGAACTCCACCTTGGAAAAATCCTTGCCCAACAACTTGATGATGGCCATCATGTTGAGGGGGGCGTGTTCGTTCATTGCACCTCCGGCCTGTGTGGCATCAAGTTCCCGGGTCGGAGCCGTAACCATCTTTGAAAGCGATGTCTTTACATCTACCACATCGCCAATCACA
Source organism: uncultured Prevotellaceae bacterium (assembly GCA_947176895.1). Classification (GTDB taxonomy): domain Bacteria; phylum Bacteroidota; class Bacteroidia; order Bacteroidales; family Bacteroidaceae; genus Physcousia. The sequence continues at coordinate 28,404 of CAMWSK010000023.1, forward strand.
CCGCTTTTCACAAGCGTCACAAGGTGGTTGAACGAAGGGCAGAATGCTGTTTTGCTGGCTTCCAGAAGCACAAGGTTATGTGTGTCGGCATAATTGTAAAGTTCACGGGCCTGACAGGCACTTAACATAAAAGGAATCTCGCAAAGCACATGCTTGCCGGCATGGAGCGACTGTCTGGTGTAGCCATAGTGGGTCAGATGCGGTGAAGCTATGTATACGGCATCCACTTCCTTTAGAAAATCATCAAAGCAGTCATAAAACGTTTTTAATCCGAACTTCTCGCCAAACTCACTTGCACTCTTCTTGTCAGGATTGAAAACGGCCGTCACTTTTGCACTATTGACAACTTTACTCTCAGGAACAAAACGCTTTGCAATACGTCCGGAACCGATGATTCCGATGCGGAACACCTCTTCTGTCTGTTCCCGAAGCATCGTGGAAGAAATTCCTTCGGTGCGAGGGAGATAGACAACCTTGCAGTATTCGTTGAGATAGTCGAACTTACCTTCCCAATCCGATCCGATGGCAAATATGTCGGCATTGTATCGTTGGATGTCGTCTATTTTTTGTCCGAGGTAGTCCTCGATAATTACCTCATCAGCATATCCCGTAGCCTTAACGGCTTCCACACGCTCAAGAACATTGTTTCTTACGTTTAGTTTTCCCCTCCCCCTGTCGAAACTGTCACTCGTGACACCGACAATCAGATAGTCGCCCAATTCTTTTGCGCGGCGCAAGATGTTGATGTGTCCTTCGTGAAGCAGATCGAACGTTCCGTAGGTGATTACTTTCTTCATCCCTGAGCGAAGTTAAGTCGTTTTATGCTTGTTTGAAATAGTAGATAAAGGTGGCCAGGCCCTCAACGGCTTTCTTTCCCGTTTCCTTGATGTCGATTACAAACTTGATACTTGTTTTGATGGCTCCGCGCAGGTTCTGTATCTCTTGCAATGTGGTGGTCATGCGCACGCTCTGACCGCTGAGCACGGGCTGTGCGAATTTCAATTTGTCCATGCCATAGTTCATCATACGCTCCAGGTTGTGAACTTCGATAATCTGGTCCCACATGACGGGGATAAGTGAAAGGGTGAGATATCCGTGGGCAATGGTTTGGCCGAAAGGACTTTCTGCCTTAGCCTTTTCTTCGTCTACATGAATCCATTGATGGTCCTCGGTGGCATCGGCAAAAAGGTTGATACGCTTTTGGTCTACCAAAATGTAATCGCTTTGACCCAGTTGTTGACCCAAGTGTTGTGCAAACTCTTCGTAAGAGCCGATAACAAGTTTCTGCATAGTTGTGATATTATGTGTGTTAGTTTATTACACAAAGGTAGTCATTCTTGTGCAATTAACCAAAATATTTATCTTTTCGTGCTCAGATGCGGTGAAGATTTCTTATCTTTGTGGGAAGCAAAAAACGAGAGTCAGTAGATGAAACCGATATTTATTGCAGGTCCTTGCGTGATTGAGAGTGAGGAACTGCTGGACCAGGTAGCCCAAGAGCTCGTGCGATTGCGCGACCTTTTGGGTGTGGAGATTTTTTTTAAAGCATCATTCGATAAAGCCAATCGTACAAGTATTCATAGTTTTCGCGGCCCCGGTATGGAGCGCGGTCTGAGGATGCTGGCTGATGTGAAAGCCCGCTATGGATTGCCTCTGCTCACCGATATCCACGAAAGTTGCCAGGCGGAAGCCGCCGGTGAGGTGGTGGATGTGTTGCAGATACCTGCTTTTCTGTGCCGTCAGACCGATTTGTTGGTAGCGGCGGCACGCACGGGGCGAGTGGTAAATATCAAGAAAGCGCAATTCCTGTCGGGAGAGGACATGCGATATCCTGTGGAGAAATGCCGTGAGGCCGGGGCCAAGGATGTTTGGCTGACGGAGCGTGGCAACACGTTTGGCTATAACAATCTGGTGGTGGATTTCCGTAATATTCCCGATATGATGCGCTGGACTCCCCGTGTGATTATGGACTGTACCCATAGTGTTCAGCGCCCCGGTGCGGCCGGAGGTAAAACCGGGGGGAATCGTGAGTTTGTTCCTGCTATGGCCTTGGCGGCTAAAGCGTTTGGTGCCAACGGATATTTTTTTGAGGTGCATCCCGATCCCGACCATGCGCTGAGCGATGGTCCCAATATGTTATACTTAAAGGATTTAGAACAAGTAATAGACTCTTTGTTATGAGTGACGCAAATAAAAGTATTAAAGATAAGGCTCGCGAGGCTGCTACATTTTGCTTGCGACATGAGGCAAGTTCTGTGTTGGCGCTGCTGAATAGCGTGAATGACCAATTCGATTATGCTGTAGATCTGATTCTGGAGTGTCGTGGTAAAGTGATTGTTACAGGTGTCGGTAAGAGCGGTCATATCGGTGCCAAGATTGCCGCCACATTAAGCAGTACCGGAACTCCGGCTTTTTTTGCCAATCCGTTGGATATATATCATGGAGACTTAGGTGTCATCACGAAGAACGATGTGGTGGTGGCCATTTCGAATAGCGGTGCCACTGAAGAACTTTTACGCTTTGTGCCCAATCTGTTGAAAGAACGCGTACCTTTAATAGGTATAACCAGTAATATGGATTCTCTTTTGGCAAGATATAGTACCTGTTGTTTGAACCTTCGTGTGTCGGAAGAATCATGTCCCTTGAAGATTGTTCCTACGGCCAGTACCACTGCCACATTAGCCATGGGTGATGCCTTGGCATGTGCTTTGATGGTTCGTCGTAATTTCCAAAGTAAGGATTTCGCCAAGTTCCATCCCGGGGGCTCGTTGGGCCGTGCTCTGCTGACCTGTGCCGGAGATGTGATGCGCAGTGACAATTTACCCGTTGTTTGTCCTTCATTGCCAATGGGAGAGACTATTCTGGCTGCAAGTGAAGGACGCTTGGGTATGGCGATAGTGGTTGATGACGAGAATCGGGTGATGGGACTGATTACTGATGGCGACATCCGCCGTGCCATGTTGAACAAGAAAGAAAATTTCTTGATTTCCCCCGTGAGTGAAGTGATGACCGTATCCCCTAAATGTGTGCCTGCAAACATGATGTTGAGTGAGATTCAACAGATGTTGAAGGTTAATAAGATTCATGCCGTGCTGGTGGTTGATGATGAACATAGATTGTTGGGCGTCGTGGACAACTTCAGTTGTATGATCTGATGGCGGGATTGCGCAACTTCGTGCTTTTGCTTTTTGCAGCGCTGGCCGGGAGTTGTTTCGCCCAGTCGCTTCGTCATACGTTGTCGGCTCTGGGAAATCCGGAGTTCCACGGCAATCGTGTGGAGTTGCTGCCTACGGCAAACGAGAAGTACGACCGTATGTTCAAAAGTATTCAAGAGGCTGAACACTTTGTGCATGTGGAGTATTTCAGCGTGACCCATGACAGTGTGGGTGCGAAGTTTATGTCTTTGCTGGAACAAAAGGCTCGTCAGGGAGTGGAGGTCAGGCTCATCATTGATGGATATGGAAACATGAAGAGCCGTTATCGCATGAGTAAGGCACGTATGAAAAGTCTTACAGAGGCCGGCGTTAAGTGGGCTTTCTTTGACCCCATCAAGTTCCCTTGGTTTAATCATGTGAGGCATCGCGACCATCGGAAAATTGTTGTGGTGGATGGTCGGGAGGCTTTCACCGGCGGAATGAACGTGGCCCGGTACTACATAACGGGTACGAAGCGCTCAGGCTTATGGCGCGATATGCATATTCGCCTCACAGGTTCTGTTGTGGACGAATACGAACGTATATTCGAGAACATCTGGCGCAAGGAAACAAAAGAGGTGCTGGATACGACACGTTACCGCAACGCGTGGCAGGATGCAGGCTCATCCGTTATTTCCGTGGTGAACCGTGAGCCGGGCCGGCTTAGCAAGACGATGCGAAAAGCCTATGTCGCGGCTTTGGATGCCGCGAAACGGGAAGTGCGCATTGTCAATCCCTATCCGACAAACGTCAGAAGTGTGCGTCGTGCCATCAAGCGGGCGGCGGAACGCGGCGTGGTTGTCAAGATTATGGTCAGTGGAACGAGCGATGTGTCCATGACACCTGATGTCGTGGCGATTGAAATGAAGAAGCTTTTGAAGCGTGGATGTCGGATTTATTACTATGACGGAGGTTTCCACCACACAAAAGTGATGACGGTCGATGGCGAGTATTGCACGATAGGAACAGCAAACCTGGACGGGCGTTCCATGCTTTTTGACTATGAGGTCAACGCGTTTGTCTTTGACGCTGCGCTTGCGGCTCAACTTGATTCCATCTTTGATGAGGATTTGAAGCAGAGTCAATTACTCACTCCCAAGAATTTCAAGCAACGTTTCTCTTTGGGGCACCGTATCGTGGGTCGTATGCTTGTTCCGGTTCGTAGTGTTTTCTGATTTCTGTTCAGAGTGACACAGAGATTAAATCATGAATCAGTCCGATTTCATTTTCCTCGAAATTCAGGGAAAGCAGGGTCTCTTTATCATCCTCAAACGGTTTTAGTGCATTTGTTGTCCGGGGATTTGCCAGCATATATTTTTTTGCACTTTGAACATAGTGCTTGATTGAAACGGGAATATTACCTTCTTTCCAAGCTACATGTCCGCTGTTGAGCCACTCTTCCCATGTGGCTTCGCCTCCGGACAGGATTCTGTCATAGTATTGGCGTGCTTTGGAAAGATTGCCTTGCATGAAGGCGCACCAGGCCACACCTCGTAAGGCATCGGTGATGTGCTGATTGGAAAACTCCAGTTTATAGAAACGCTGTATGGCATCTTTCCACATTTTTTGCTGCACATAGCAATCGGCCAAAGACAAGGTTATATCGGCATCGTCCGGTCGCAGCTCCTCCATTTGCAAAAGGATTTCCGTACGGGCTGCGGTTTGCCCTGTTCCGGCGTAGGCTTGTTGTAACAAATCCATGATTTGCGGGTCGGATGGGGAAAGCGTTTCTGCCATGCGTAAATAACGTACCGCCTGAGAATCATTTCCTCCTTCGTGCTCACAGATTGCCAGACCGAGGTAGTCAAGTACTGATGCACCAAGCACCTTGATTTTTTGTTCGAGCAGAATCTTCGACTGTTCATATCGTTCGTATTTGCGATAGATGTCGAGTGTCTTCTCCAGGTATCTGTGGTTATCTTTCAGAATGTCTTTTAATAAAGGTATCGTAATGAAAAGTATGTTGTCTGCCAACACACTGGGCCATTGGTCTTTCCAACTGGAATATCGCAGCAGACGTATCAAATCCTGCACTCCGTTGCGGTAGGATGTGTTCCTTTGCTTATCTTCCCTTTCGCTGTCAGGGTGTTGGTCCGTTTCGCGTTTTTTGAGTTGGAATAAAAGCTTTTCGGCCAATTCATCGGGTGTGGTTTTGACCAAAAAGGCCAACACGTATTTGTCGGTGTCGCAGAGGTTAAGCGATGCGATTTCTTCGGTCAGTTTCCCGTTCACCAATGTGCCGTCGAAGGGCAGAAGCCAATGGCTGACATGTGTGAAGAAGGGTAAGCGCTTAAGGTCGTCAAAGGCTGCAGGAGTGGGATCGAGTCCATCGCTCATCAGTTTGGTCATTTGCTGGAAGCTTTCTCCGATTTTCTTTTGCAGTCGTTTGGTTAATACCGGATCGTTTTTCGAGAGGTTTATCTTGACCTCGTGAACTTCCGGTGTCGAAGGCATATCATCTTTATGCGCCTTGATTACGTTGGGAATGATGTCGTTTTTGAATCGTTGCTGCAGTTTCTCGTTTTCCTGCACCAGACATATTTGCTGCTGCAGGATAAGGAGAGAATCCGCGTTCAGCATTTGTCCGGAACTCTGCACCAGATGTGGGAAGAACGGAATGACGTCAGCGTGCATTTCCGCTGCTACCACTACGCCCAACAAAGCTTTTCCTTGAGTGGATGGATGTACATCGGCGGATAGCGTGAGAAGCATGCTGAACTTGTTGGGGTCGAAGTATTCCAGCAGTGACAGGGTCAAGGCTCCGGCAATCACTTGTTTTTTTCGCTCGTCAGCCTCGCTTCCTTGAAGATATTCGTTTAACACCTCCTCTTGCAATTGGTCGCTTGTCCAGATTTCGTTGAAGAGTTGTTCCTCTTTCTGCATCGTGCCGTTCTCTTTCAGCAAGGCATGGGTACGCGAGTATATGTCCGTTCCCTGTTGCAGGCGTTTGTGTCTGCGTGTGCGTTGCAGGAGCAACAAGGCGCGTTGCAGCAAAGTCCGTTGATGCTCTTTGCATTTGTTGCCGGCACGTTCCCGACCTGCTTGGGCCAAGAGCAACCGATATTCCTCCGTGATGTCTGTGCATTGCTGCATCAGGTCGTCAGCATCGGTCAGTAATTCGATCATCGAACGCAACAGATAGAGGGCATCGTGGAGCTGTCGGTGCAAGATCTGTTCGCGCACCGATTGGGACAATGTGAGAAAGGTGTCGTCTTGTGTCATGGTTTGAGTTGTCTGGAATTAAACCACTCGTCTGCTTTCAACCGGTTTTCATCGCTCTCGTCTTCGCGTACGGGGAAGTGAGGCAACGAAAAAGAGGGGGGGGCTTCGTTATTTCTTTTAAGGTATTTCCTGATGATGCCCGAGGCACTTGATGACCGGGCATTGATTTGTTGTGCGGACATTTGCAGTGCCCGTAAGAATTTTTCCTGTTGAGCCAGCCGGAGTGTATCGTTTTGTGTCCACTCATGTGTGGCAATACAGTTGAACCGGTAAAGCGTATCGTTGCATACGGCTATCACTTTGCATCCCAGTCCTTTGGCCATCGTGGCCATGGGGTTGGGCAGCATCGCGGCGTCCAATAGGCTGTCGCATAGCATGTCTGTTCGCAGCCACAGGTCGTTCACCTGGGGGCGGAAGATGGAATCACGCTTCATTTGGGCTTCGTCCATCAGCACATCGCTCCAATAGTCAGCATGTGTGTATCTGCCCAATGCCACCATTTTTTCTCCCATCTTCGTTATTGAATCAAGGGGACTGTGTGGAGCCGTCATCAGCCAATACCGACTGGGGCAGGGAAGAAGACTTTTCAGTTTTGCTTTTTCTTCCTGCTCGTAGACCCGTATGCGTGGGATGGAGGTATAGCCTGCCTGGGCATGCTTGCGGATGAGGGCCGTGTCTGCGTCAAGCATGGATACGTATTCCAACAACCGGACGTCCAAGTCCAAGGAGTCGAAGATGCCGGTTTCCTGTGCGTAATATATGGGCAGACAATCCTCTACAGGAAGAACCGTTACATACCATGCCAGGGAGTCCGCCTCGGGGCATTTAGGCGAAGAAGCATTAGCCCCCTGCTTTTGGCAGGAGGCTAATGTGAGTATTACAGATAGGGTCAGAAGAAGTGTTCTCATTCGCCCTTGATGGCTGCCACACCGGGAAGCACCTTACCCTCGATGGCTTCGAGCAGAGCACCGCCACCGGTAGAGATGTAGGAAACCTGGTCGGCCAAACCGAACTTGTTGACGCAAGCCACAGAGTCGCCACCACCAATCAGAGAGAAGGCACCCTCTTTGGTTGCTTCTGCCACAGCCTCGCCGATGGCGCGGGAACCGGCGCAGAAGTTATCGAACTCGAACACACCGGCAGGGCCGTTCCACAGGATGGTCTTGGCACCTTTGATGGCATTCACAAACTTCTTTTGCGTCTCGGGACCGGCATCCATTCCTTCCCAGCCGGCGGGAATCTGAGTGGAGGGACAAGTCTTCTGGTTGGCATCGTTGCTGAACTTGTCGCCACAGATAGAGTCCGTGCCCAAAACCAGCTCCACGCCGTTCTTCTTGGCCAGCTCTTCAACGCCCAAAGCCACGTCCAGCTTGTCCATCTCCACGATGCTTTCGCCAATCTCGCCGCCATGAGCCTTTGCAAAGGTGTAGGTCATGCCTCCGCAGAGAATCAGCTTGTCCACCTTGCCCAGCAGGTTCTCGATGATGCCGATCTTGGAGCTTACCTTAGAGCCGCCCATGATGGCTACGAAGGGGCGCTTGATGTTGCTCAGCACGTTGTCCACGGCCTGCACTTCCTTCTCCATGAGGAAGCCGAGCATCTTGTGGTCGGCATCGAAGTAGTCGGCGATAACAGCGGTGGAGGCGTGCTTGCGGTGTGCGGTGCCGAAGGCATCCATCACATAGCAGTCGGCATAGGAAGCCAAGGTCTTGGCAAACTCCTTCTGGCGAGCCTTCATCTCCTTCTTGGCCTCGTCGTATGCGGGGTCGGTCTTCTCGATGCCCACGGGCTTGCCTTCCTCCTCAGGGTAGAAGCGGAGGTTCTCCAGCAACAGCACCTCGCCGGGCTTCAGAGCGGCAGCGGCCTCCTGAGCCTTGGCGCAGTCGGGAGCGAAGATGACGGGAGCGTTGAGCGCAGCGGCCACGGCATCCTTAATCTGGCCCAAAGACATCTTGGGGTTCACCTTGCCCTTGGGTTTGCCCATGTGGCTCATGATAATCAGGGCACCACCCTCGTCAAGGATGTGCTTCAGGGTGGGCACAGCACCGCGGATGCGGGTGTCGTCGGTGATTTCACCGTTTTCGTTCAAGGGCACATTGAAGTCTACGCGCACGATAGCCTTCTTGCCGGCAAATTTGAAATCTTTAATTGTCATAATGCTTTTATGTAAAGAAAAATTGTATTCTCAGGAAATTCACTCCTTATTTATATATGTCTTTTGCAAAGATAATTTTTTTTGTTGTGCCAACCAAACGATTTCAGTCTAATTTTCGCTTGCAGAAGGTCAGCAGTCCGCATTCTTCGCATTTTGGCCTGCGTGCCAGACACACATAGCGGCCGTGGAGGATGAGCCAGTGGTGGGCATCAGGGATGATTTCTTCGGGAATATGCTTCACCAGTTCCTTCTCCACACTCAGTGGGGTGGTGCATCGGGGGCCGACCAGTCCTATACGGTGGCTTACGCGGAACACATGGGTGTCCACGGCCATCCGGGCTTTCTGAAACACCACGGCCTGAATCACGTTGGCTGTTTTCCGTCCCACGCCGGGCAATTGTTCCAGCTCCTCGCCTGTGGCGGGTACTTCCCCGTTATACTTCTCCATCAAGGCTTGGGCCAGACCAACCAAGTGGCGGGCTTTGTTGTTGGGATAAGTGACCGATTTGATGTACTCGTAGATGACCTCGGGCGTGGCCGATGCCATGGCCTCCGCCGTGGGATAGTCGGCAAACAGGGCGGGTGTCACCAGGTTCACCCTTTTGTCGGTGCACTGGGCGCTGAGCACCACGGCCACCAGCAACTCAAACGGAGAGCGGTAATTCAGCTCGGTTTGTGGCCTGGGCATGGTTTCTTGGAAGTAATCTATGACATGTTGGTAAAGTTCTTTCTTTGTCATGTTGATGTCGGTATGATAATTCCATTGCAAATTTAGTATAAATGATTTATCATTCCACCTTTTTCTTTGGTCTATTTCACAAGAAAAAGTATGTTTGCGTACGTATATTGACAAATATGGCTACACCGTATCAGCCCGCCAGATACCCCCAGACGCACCCCGGCAGATGGCAACATGCGCTTGGAAACTGGCTAAAAGAAGAATTATCAAAAGATTTCTTCACTTTTCTTATAAGACAGGACAGACTTTGAGATAAATTTGCGCATTGTTCCACTTAAAACACATAACACTTAAAGAAGGAGGTAAAAAACAGACAGAAAACGAACGGAACGTAAAAGGGATTAGGCACTCAAAAGAGCGTCATCCCGCAGGTTGAGAACGAACTGGAAAAGGCGCGTGAGTTTGACCCCTTCGGGCACGTGGGACTGCCCCCTTTGGGCATGATAAGATTGACCCCTTCGGGCAAAATAAAAATGACCCCTGTCGATGATACGGCAGGGGATTTTTTTTGTAGTTTTGAGAATCCTTGTCCTGGCACGGGATGTTCGTGGCCATACTTCCGTTCAGCCATTATACTTACTGCGAGGCCGTATGG
>CAMWSK010000024.1 GCA_947176895.1 uncultured Prevotellaceae bacterium
TTTTGTCCGAAAGTCCGAGGATTCTATGCTCAGAGAACCCGAACTAGAAGCCTCCAATATCAATTAAGATATAAAAAGTGTTAAGAGGATAAAAGATTTTCGGGCATATTTCGGACAAACCGAGGGCCTTAAAATGAAATAAGTCGCTGATAATCAGCGACTTATTTTCGGATTTTTGTGGTGCCACCAGGAATCGAACCGGGGACACAAGGATTTTCAGTCCTTTGCTCTACCAACTGAGCTATGGCACCAACTTGTCTTTGCTTGTTTGCGAGTGCAAAGATAGACATGTTTTTTTTCTTCACCAAATTTTCAAACAACTTTTTACGGAATTATGGTAACTTTTCTTACCCGTAAGCAGTTTTTATATACATTAAGTGTAAGGTATCGCATTTTTTCGTACCTTTGCCTATAGCTTTCCCCTCAGGAGAGGGAGGCTTTCGGAGAGTAGCGCAGTTGGTAGCGTACCACGTTCGGGACGTGGGGGTCGGGAGTTCGAGTCTCCTCTCTCCGACAAAAAACAAGCGTGACACATACTATTTAGGGGCTTTTATACGTTTATGTAGTGTAAACATGAAAAGTTCGAGTTAGCATGATAGGTCAAAGCATACAGTCCATTCAAACTATCGAAACTCCTCAATCAAGCGTCATGAGTGATGCCTTCATCAGATTGCGAGATATTCTTATCTCTGTTTTCTCTCTTATCATCTTCTCTCCGGTAATGCTGGTGTTGGCAATACTGATTAAATTGGAAGATGGCGGGACCATTCTTTTCCGTCAAGAGAGAATCGGACGTGGAGGAAAGCCTTTTAAGATTCTAAAGATGCGTTCCATGCGGATGGATGCCGAAGAGACAGGGCCTCAACTTTCTTGCGAAGGAGGAGATGATCCCCGGTTGACCAAAGTGGGTGCCTTTATGCGTGCGCATCATCTGGACGAGATGCCCCAACTATGGAACGTTCTGAAAGGCGACATGGCTTTCATCGGTTACCGCCCGGAACGTCAGTTTTTCATCGACAAGATTATGGAGCACGACAGCCGCTACAAGTTGCTTTATCAGATTCGTCCCGGCGTGACCAGCTACGCCACGCTCTATAACGGATACACCGACACGATGGAGAAGATGCTCCGCCGGCTGGAACTTGACCTGTATTACCTGAACCACCGCTCTTTCTGGTTCGACCTGAAGATTCTTTTCCTCACGTTTAAGGGTATTGTCACGGGGAAACAATTCTGACCACCCTCCTCCTTACTTACCTTATATATACACGTGCACGCCCGCGCGTAGTGTCTCCGGCTGATTGCTCCCGGTTCTTAGAAAAAGAACTTGGTGGCAGGAGGGGAAAAACATGTTCATCTTTTTGGAAAACATCAACATGTTTCTGAAAAAGATGAACATGTTTTTTTCGAGGGTTGCAACGCAAGAATCAACGGGACGCATCTGACGGTTCCTCCAAGCCCCTTTTCTGCCTTTGACGAAACTCTTTTGGCGACAGGCCTGTGTGCTGCTTGAAATATTTACCGAAGAAGCTTTGGTCGGGAAAGTTAAGTTCTTGTGCTATCTGCTTTACACTTTTATCGGAATAAGCCAACAACTGACGACTGTAAGTGATGACATATTCGGCTACCCATTCCGACACACTGGTGCCGGATTCCTCTTTTATAAGCGCACACATATAGCGAGTGGAGATATGCTGTTCCCCGGCATAGAATCCTGCACTGCGTTCCAGCTTGAAATTTCGGGCAAGCGAGAGGATGAAGTTCTGAAAGACATCACTTCGACGACTGACGGGAGGCTGTATGTTCGGGTGCCCCTCCATGTAACATTTCACGAGTTCAAAAGCATAGGCCTCGCTGAGGGCTATAAGCTGATAATAAAGCACGTCGCGCAGACTGTCGGCGACACACTGCACATAAAGGTCATACTTTTCCGAGGCCAGTTGCGTGAAACTTTCAATGCTGCGAAGCTGCTCCGGCGAGAGCCGGAAGCTGGGAGCACTACGCAGCATCATCAGGCTTCGTGAATTGATTTTGCTGAGAAGCGGAAGCACCACATCCAGGGTGGTCTTGACGATGACCCCCTTCACATCCCGGCTGTGGGACAAGAGGTGCACGAAACTGGAAGGCGTGTGGATGTACACGTCGCCCGCCTGCAGTTCGTGGATATGGTTATTCTGCAGCAAACGGACGGTGCCCCGCTCGCAAAGGAAAAAGCCGCAGGTGTCCGAGTCTACGGCGATAAGGCCATGTCGGCCATAGCGGTTGGCCAGTTCGACGAGCGACACTTTTTCAAAGGGCGGAATGAGGAATTGAGAAGATTCTATCATGATTTCACGTATTTTTGCACAAATATACCTATTTTTATGTCATAATAGTACAATTAGACCAATTTTGTAACAAAATCATCCTTTTTTCTTCATGAGAAAGCCACTATCTTTGCAAATGACATAAACGTAGTATAACATGAACAAAGTATTCTCTATTTTAGCAGGCACGATGTCTCTGATGCTTATGACTGCGTGCGACAAGAAGAAAGAAACAGTCAAGCCCACCACAACCGTTCGTGTGGAGACGGCCCAACTCACGGATGGCGAAGGAGTATTGCAATATCCGGGCCGCGTGGTGAGCAACAACGAGGCCAACCTCTCGTTCCGCGTGGCGGGGCAACTGAAGCGTGTGTTTGTGGGCGAAGGCGACAAGGTGAAGGCCGGGCAACTGATAGCCGAGTTGGATGACACGGACTATCGCATACAACTGAAAGCCACAGAGGCCGAATATGCACAGATAAAGGCTGACGCCGAACGCGTCATCGCCCTATACAAGGACGGGGGAACGACGGCCAGCAACTATGACAAGGCCCGCTACGGACTGGAGCAGATAGAAGCCAAGTTGCAGAATCACAAGAACCAGCTGGCCTACACCAAACTCTATGCCCCCTGTTCCGGATTCGTACAGACCCGCTTCTTTGACAACAATGAAACGGTGGGCGCCGGCATGCCCGTCGTAAGCCTGATGGGCGATGGCGGACTGGAGGTGGAAATCAGCCTGCCTGCAGCCATGTATGTGAAACGCGACCAGCTGACAGGGTTTGAATGCACCTTCGATATGCTGCCCGGAGAGACTGTCCCCCTGCAGTTCATCAGCATCCTGCCCAACGCCAATTCCAACCGTCTTTACACGGTACGCCTGCGCATGCCCCAACAGCCGGGCAAGGTGGCTGCAGGCATGTCGACCTGGGTGACGGCACGCATCAGCGGAACAGGCACAAACGAGGTGGTGGTGCCCGCCACTGCCCTGCTCCATGAAGGAGGGAAGACTTCCGTATTCCTATATAATAAGGAGAAACAGACGGTAAGCAAACAGAACGTGGAGGTGGTGAAACTGCACACCGACGGCTCTGCCGTTATCAGCGGCGGAGTGGCGGAAGGCGACGAGGTGGTAACCTCGGGGGTCCACCACATTTCAGACGGAGAGAAGGTGGAGCTGCTGGCTCCCATGTCGGAAACTAATATTGGAGGACTGCTCTGATGGACTTTGGTAAATGGGCTTTGAACAACAAGCTGCTGGTGTATTTTCTGGTGGCAGTGTTGATGGCGGGCGGTGTCCTGGCCTGCTATCAGATGAGCAAGCTGGAGGATCCCAAGATTGAGGTAAAACAGGCCATGGTGGTCACTGTGTACCCCGGTGCGTCAGCCCACCAGGTGGAAATGGAGGTGACCGATGTGCTGGAGAAAAAGGTACGCACGCTGGGTGAGGTGGACAACGTGGAGAGCTACAGTTACAACGACCTGAGCATCATTCTTGTGGAGCTGAAGAGCACCATCAGCCCCAAAGCTGTGGACCAGTGCTGGGACAAACTGCGGCGCAAGGTGACAGACGCCGCCAGCCAGCTGCCGGCGGGAGCCAACACACCACAGATACATGACGACTTCGGCTCAATGTATGGCATGTTCTTTGCCCTCACGGGCGATGGACTGAGCGAACGCGAAATGTCGCAATACGCCGAACTGATGAAGCGCGAGCTGAGTGTCATGGAGGGAGTGGACCGCGTGGAAGTTTACGGCGAACAGGACGAGTGCATCAACATACGCCTGCTGCAGGACAAGATGAGCAACCTTGGCGTGATGCCTACCGAAGTGCTGGCCACACTGAACGGGCAGAACAAGACCAGCTATGCCGGCTATTATGAGAACGGCGACCAGCGCGTACGCGTCACGGTAACCGACAAGTTCCAGCATGTGAGCGACATCCGCAAGATGATTATTCAGGGACATGAGGACGACCAACTGCGCCTGAGCGACATCGCCGAGGTGGAAAAGGGCTTTGAAACACCTATCCGCAACAGCATGATGTATGACGGACAGGATGCTTTGGGTATCCTGGTGGCCGCCAACAGCGATGCCGACGTGGTGAAGGTGGGCAAGGCGGTGAGCAAGAAAATGGAAGAGCTGCGGCAGACACGCTTCCCCACGGGTGTGCAGCTGCACAAAGTATTCTTCCAGCCCGACCGCGTGACCGACGCCCTGGGCACCTTTATTCTGAATCTGATTGAAAGTGTGGTAATTGTGGTGGCTCTGCTCATGGTGTTCATGGGCTTCAAGAGTGGCATGATTATCGGTATCAGCCTGGTGGTCATCGTGTTTGGCTCATTCATGCTGCTGGGGCGCATGGGCGGCACCATGCAACGCGTTTCCTTGGCCTCGTTCATCCTGGCCATGGGTATGCTGGTGGACAATGCCATTGTGATCGTGGACGGCATCCTGGTAGCCTTGAAATCCGGCAAGAAACGTGAGGAAGCCCTCACCGGCATAGGCCGACAGACGGCCATGCCCCTGCTGGGCGCCACGCTGATTGCCATCCTCAGCTTCCTGCCCATCTTCATGAGTCCCGACACGGCAGGCAACTATGTGCGCGACCTGTTTATCGTGCTGGCAGTGTCTCTGCTTCTCAGCTGGATTCTGGCCCTGGTACATGTGCCCCTGATGGCCGACCGTTGGCTGCACCCCAAGGCGGAGCAGAACGAAGACGGGAAAACCAAGCAATACAACGGCAAGGTCTACCGCGTGCAAGAGCGCATCCTGCGGACGCTGATCGGACATCCCAAAAGTGTGGTGTTCGCTGCCCTGGGCATGATAGCCCTGGCCGTGGTGGGCTATGGACACATGCGCCAAGGCTTTTTCCCGGACCTGACCTACGAACAATGCTACATCGAGTACAAGTTGCCCGAGGGCACCAACAGCACACGGGTGCGGCGCGATTTGGACAGCATACAAAGCTACCTGCGCTCACGGGGTGACGTACAACATATCACCGCCAGTGTGGGAGGCACTCCGGGCCGCTATAACCTGGTGCGTGTGGTGCCCCTCCCCTCGTTGTCTTATGGCGAACTTATCGTGGACTTCGAATCACCCGAGACGCTTGACGAGAAAATAGAGGACGTGCAGAGTTATCTCACGAAGCATTATCCCGATGCCTACGTGAAAGTGAAGAAATACAACCTGATGTTCAAGAAATATCCCATCGAGGTGCAATTCCAGGGGCCCGACCCCGAGGTGCTGCACGCGCTGTGCGACAGTGCCAAAGCCATCATGGAACGCAGCGGACAGGTACGCCTCATCACCACCAACTGGGAGCCCAAGGTGCCGGTGCTCAGCGTGGACTACAACCAGGCCGATGCCCGTGCCGTAGGCCTAAGCCGGGGAGACCTGAGCACCTCGCTGATGACGGCCGGAGGAGGAATACCCGTGGGCAACTTCTATGAAGGCATCTACACCAATAAGATATATGTAAAATGTGTGGACGAGAGCGGCAACGACATCAACGACCTGAACGACATGCAGGTGTTCAGTGCCATGCCCTCCCTCACGGGTCTGATGACCAAGGACAATCTGCTTAAGCTGCGTGCCGGACAAATCGACCGTCAGGCACTGGTGGAAAGCATTATAGGCACCAAGCCCCTACGGCAGGTGAGCCGGGGCATCGATGTGGAGTGGGAAGACCCCGTGGTGCCACGCTACAACGGCCAACGCATGCAGCGGGTACAATGCAGCCCCATAGAAGGAGTGGAGACGGAGCGTGCCCGGGCCACCGTGGCCAAAGAGATTGAAAAGATGAAACTGCCCCAGGGATACAGCCTCAGCTGGCAGGGAGAGAAACAGGCCAGCGACCAAAGCATGAAATACCTGTTTGCCAACTTCCCCCTGGCTATCATCCTCATGATAGGCATTCTCATCATGCTCTTCAAGGACTGGAAGAAGCCACTCATCATCTTCAGCACCATCCCGTTGGTGTTCGCCGCCGTGGTCCTCACCATGCTTGTGACCCGATACGTGTTCACCTTCGTGGCCATCGTGGGAGCGTTGGGACTGATCGGTATGATTATCAAGAACGGCATTGTGCTGATGGACGAGGTGGACCTTGAACTGAAACGCGGCTCCACGCCCATGCAAGCCCTGATCAACAGCAGCAAGAGCCGTCTGCGCCCCGTGATGATGGCCTCCATGACCACCGTGCTGGGTATGATTCCCCTGCTCACAGACGCCATGTTCGGTTCGTTGGCCGTGACCATCATGGGCGGACTGATGATAGGAACCGTCATCACCTTGATATTCATTCCCGTGGCTTATGCCATGATTTTCAAAGTCGACACAAAAGAAACGAAAGAAAAATGAAACGGAATATCCTTATCATCGTGCTGGCCACCTTGGCTTTGAGTGGCCGGGCACAGACACTTACGGTAGAAAGCTGTCGCACAATGGCCCTGCAGAACAACCGACAGAAACAACAGGCCGCCCTGCAGACAAAGCAAGCCGAATATGTCAAGAAAAGCACCCACGCCCTGTTTTTTCCGGATTTCTCACTGACTGCAGCAGAAATCTACGATACGGGCAAGGGAACGCTGAGCTTTGACATGAACTCTTTGGCCGCTCCCCTCATCGGTACATTCAAGCCTCTGCTGGAGTCACTGGGACTGCCTGCCGCCGGTCTCCGTCTGCCCGATCTGGACATCGACTACAAGATGGGCTGGATGTTCACCGGAGGCATCGTCTTGAAACAACCCATCTACATGGGCGGGAAAATACGTTCAGCCTACTCCATGAGCAAGACCGCCGTGGACATCGCACGCCAGCATGAGCGACTCACCGATGCCGAGGTCATCATGCAAACAGACGAGGCCTACGCCCAGGTGGTAAAAGCCGAGGAGATGGTGGAAGTGGCCAAACGATACCGCCAGTTGTTGGACGAGCTGGACAGAAACGTGGAGAATGCCGTTCGCCATGGTCTGCGACACAAAAACGAGCGCACGAAAGTGCAAGTAAAAATCAATGAATCCGACCTTCAACTGCTGCGTGCACACAACGCCGTCGCGCTGAGCAAGATGAACCTGTGCCGGCTGATCGGGAAAAACATGAGCGAGGACATCACGCTCTCACATGAATACCCCGTGGTAGCCGATGTGAACACACTGCGACAGGGCGATGTCAGCCTGCGCCCCGAAGTGGCCATGCTGGACGGACAATTAGAGATTGCCACCCAACAAATAAAGCAAGCCCGCTCCGCCATGCTGCCCCAAGTTGCCCTCATGGCCAAATACGGCTATACAAACGGTGTCAAGGTTAACGGAAGCACCTTTCTTGACGGCTGGAACTTCGGCGGAGGGGTAACTCTCTCTGTCCCCCTCTACCATTTCGGAGAGAAAAGCAACAAGGTGAAAGCCGCCCAAATCAAGCAACAACAGATGCAACTGGAGCGGGACGAGAAGATTGAGTTGATGATGCTTGAACTGACCAAGGCTTCCCAGAATGTGGAAGAAGCAAAAGGAGAAATCACCTTGGCACAGAAATCCCTGGAACAGGCACAAACAAACATGACGCTCAGCAAACAGCAATATGACGCAGGCTTCGAGACCCTGAGCGACTATATGGAATCACAAGCCCTGTGGCAACAAGCCTATGAAAGTCAAGTGGAAGCCCATTTCCGCCTCTATCTGGCCAGCATCACTTACTTAAAGGCAGCCGGATTACTGGTTCCTTAGATTCATCGGCCGAGTCCTGCCACACCGGATAAGGATAAGACGCGGCCGGCTCATAGTCAATCTCCAATTCCGTCACCTCGGGATAATCTATCGGACCCAGGCGGTAAGGCACCTTGCCACCATGAAACGGGGTCACCTCGACCACGGCAAAGCCGGCTCCGATAATACCCAGGTGACGGGCTGCCGCCCGGCTGAGATCTATCGTAAAACGGCGGGAATATGGGCCGCGATCCGTCACCTCCACAATACATTCCTTGCTGTTCTTGGGGTTGCGAACCCGGAGCATCGTGCCCAAAGCGAACCGAAGATGAGCACAAGTGAAACTGTCACGGTGATACTTTTCTCCATTAGCCATCTTGCGCCCGTGAAAGCGATCGGCATAATATGAAGCTACATCTTTCTTCTCAGATGTAGCTTTTTTTGTAGTCTGTGCATAAAAACACACACATACCAGTCCCAACAGAACAATAATCGCCGTCTTTCGTTTCATGATAAAAGGGTTTTCTGCAAAGTAAGGCCTTTTTTCTCACATACTCGCTATAGAATGAACGTTTTAATCTTTCCGGCTGCAATTTGTTATACTTTTTTTATACCTTTGCAAAAACAACACATGATTTTTGTTAACAAAATGAGAAAAAGCATCAAGCTCCTAACTCTTCCTGTGCTGATTGCAGCAGTTCTTGGCAGTTTCAGTTCCTGCATAAGCACTAAAAAAATCGTTTACATGCAAGGCGCAGATACCTTGTATGCAGTTCCTCAACAAATCACACAAGCCTTTGAGCTGGAAATCCAGCCCGATGACGAGTTGGCCATCAGCGTTGCCTCCAAAAATTCGAAACTGATCGCTCCTTTCAACAACAACACCCTGATTGGAAGCGGAGGAGGAGACGGAAGCAGGAGTTCGGTTTCAACCACCAACACCAGCAGCGGTGTCTCCTATTTTCTGGTAGACAAGAACAACTGCATCGAGTTCCCCATCTTCGGAACCATAAGCACAAAAGGTAAGACCTGCAAGCAACTGGCAAAGGAGTTGCAAGACCGCTTTATAAGCGAGGGGCATATACATGATGCCGTGGTCAACGTCAAAGTCATGAGTTTCAAGGTTACCGTGTTGGGAGACGTGGCACACCCCGGCACACAGACCTTCACCGGCGAGCGACTCACCCTGCTCGAAGCATTGGGACGGGCGGGCGACATGAACAGCAGCGGCAGACGCAGCGATGTGCTGGTGATTCGTGAGGAAAACGGAAAACGCATAACCTATAACATCGACCTTCGCAACACCGAGCAAGTCTTTCAAAGCCCTGCCTACTACATGCAGCAAAACGATGTTATCTACGTCCAGCCCAACAAGAGCGTACGAGTAAAAGGAAGCACAGGATACACCCTGTTCCAAATCGGCGCCACTGCCGTCAGCATGCTCGTAAGCGTGGTTTCCCTCGTAATCGCCATCACAAGAAACTAAAACAACGTACTCATTTCTACATCAATGGAAGAAACAAACAAAGACATCAAACTGCCATACCAGGCAAACGAGGAAGAGCAGGGCGAAAGCGTTATGTCCTTGCGTGACTTTTGGATTTTCTTATGCACCCAGTGGAAATGGTTCCTCTTATCCGCCATTGTCTGCTTGGGATTGGCAAAACTATATCTGGCAACCAAAAACAACACCTACCAGCGTCAGGCCGTGATACTGGTCAAAGAGGAAACCCCCTCCTCCGCCTACAGCCGGAGAATGGACGCTCTTGCACAAATCAACGGTATGATGGGTGCCAGCAGCGTGGCAAACGAATGCTTTATTTTAAGTTCGCGCCAGCTGGCACGCGAAGTGGCGAGGAAACTGCAACTCAACGTCATATACAACCAGAAGAAACGCCTAAAGACCGTTTCTCTCTACAATGAGAAACCCTTCACCGTCCGATTCCTTGACGAGGGAGTCATCCCCTCTGCTTTCGACATGAAAGTGCTCAACGACAAAGATGTTGAAATCTCCAAAATGACGTATGCCCTTCCCAACGATTCCGTCATCATCGATGAGAAGAAACAAACAGTACAATTCAGAGACACCATCGTCACCCAAGCGGGAAGACTGGTTCTGATACCCGACTCCACTCATCTTGAGAAATTCAAGGGAGCAACCATCCAAGTAGCCCGACTGACAGAAGAAAGCGCAACCAACAGCGTGGTAGCACGTATCTCTGCAAAGGAAGTGGACAAAAACACGACACTTATCGCCATCACCTGCGTAGACACCAACATCAAGCGTGCGGACGACATCCTGAGCACATTGATGGAAACCTACAAGGGAAGCCTTGTGGAGGACAAAAACAAGGTAACGGAAAGTACGCTTGGATTCGTCGAGGAGCGCATGCAGCTGGTATATGACGAGTTGGATGAAGTGGAAAAAAACCTGGCCAAATTCAAAGAAGAGAACAAATGGGCAGACGCCACACTGAATGCACAGAACACCCTGGCACAGAGTAACACGGCACACGCACGTACCATCGAGCTCCAGAGACAACAGGCCGCAGCCAAATATCTGCTCGACTACCTGAAAACAAACAGTCAGGGCAACAACCTGATTCCGACCTTGGGAGGACTGACAGACGCAGCCATTCAGACTCAGATCGGCAAATACAATGAATTACGCCTCCAACGCAACCGTCTGGCGGAAGATGCCGGAGAAAGAAGCATCGGCATCGTTGAGCTGGATGCCAGCCTGCATGAAATGCGCCAATCGCTGATTGCCTCGATGGAAGGCTATGTCAACACCATCAACCTTCAGGTAAAACAAGCGCTGCAAGAAGAAAAAAGCCTGCTGGGCGACCTTCAGTCCATTCCCCAACAAGAGAAAAAGGCTATTGACATCGCACGTCAGCGGGAAATCAAACAGGAGTTATACAAGTACCTGCTCACCAAGCGCGAAGAAGCCGAGATGCAACTGGCCGCAAGCAATCCCAACGTGCGCATCGTAGAACAGCCTTTCGGAAGTCGCAGACCTATCGCCCCACGGCGTTCCACCATCATGTTGGCCGGTCTGATGTTCGGTCTGCTACTACCTTTCGGCTTGTATTATGTCTACCTGTTGTTCAACATGAGTGTCCGTGGCCGCAAAGATATTGAGACCTACACCACCCTATCCATTTTGGGAGAGATTCCCCGCAAAAAAGGCAAGCGTGGCGACTCGGGCATTGAGGTCGACGGAAATTCGAACGACCAGCTCTCTGAAGCATTCCTGCTCATGCGCTACAATCTGACCTTCATGAAGAAAGACGCGAAGGTAATCATGTTCACCAGCACAACACCCGGGGAAGGCAAGAGCTTCGTAAGCCGAAACTTTGCAAAGACACTCACCATCGGCAACCATAAAGTGATACTTGTGGACTGTGACATCCGCCGGCACACACAAAGTAAAGTGTTCAACAGCAACCGCGTGGGAGGCCTGACCAACTATCTGGCCGGTGCTATCGACGATGTAGACAGCCTGATCACCACCATTCAAGACGACGAAAACGTACATCTGTTGCCCGCAGGTCCCGTGCCCCCCAACCCAACGGAACTGCTGATGAACGAACGCATGAAACAGTTAATAGAACGTCTGAAAAACGAATACGACTATGTGATTCTAGACTGTGTGCCCGCCCACATGATGGCCGACGCAGCTGTTGTCAGTCACATGAGCGACCTCACGGTATATGTCATTCGAGACGGAGGCATCGACCGCCGCTTCCTGCCCGAATTGGAGCGTATACACCAAGAAGGACGGTTCAGCAATCTGTGTGTTGTCATCAACGATATTCGTAGCAAGAACAGCATAGGCAACTATAATTACGAATACAAATATCATTCCAGAAACAATTACAACAACGAAAAGAAAGGCCTGTTAAGTTTCTTGCGTCGATAAGAACCGACGCTCGCATACAGACAACAACAACCGCCCTCCGTAAGCCATGTTTGCTTACGGAGGGCGGTTTTGGTTTCTCTTTTTATCAATCAATTTAACGTGAGCCCGATGCCCCCGGATAAAGCAAGCCAAGTGCTTTTATGCGACTTGTGAATCCATTGAAAGCATGTGGATGTTTTGGGAAAAACATGTTCATCTTTTTCAGAAACGTGTTCATGTTTTTAAAAAACATCTTGATGTTTTTCGGAGGGCTTGGGAGGCGTCTCTCATCATTCCGTCTTGATACTGTCGATGGGATTGCCGGTGGCCACGCGCCAACTCTGAAGCACCACGGTGACGATGACCACGACAGAGACAGCCAACAGAGCCAACGGGAAAATCCACCAATGAACGGGGGCATGCTCGGCAAAATTCTCCAGCCAGCGGCTACCCAGCCAATAACCGATGGGCACGGCAAAGACGAACGACACCAGCAGGGGCATCGTGTAGCGTGCCACGAACAGCAGAAGCACCTGCCCCACCGTGCTGCCCATCACCTTGCGGATGGCAATCTCCTTGCGGCGGTACTCGGTCTCGAACATCGTGAGGCAGAACACGCCGATAAGCGTGATGACAAGCATGAGCAGTGAGCAGAGCCTCATCTGACGGATGAAGTTGTTCTCCTCTTGATACGTCTGTTCCAGACGGTCGTCCAGGAAGGTCAGGTCGGGGCGTGCACCCTCGGTGAGGTCATCCAGCACGGCTTCTATCTCCCGGCGTGTCTTCCGGATATCGACTCCGGGAGCCAAGCGCACACAAGCGTTGTAGCAACGGTCGCCCATTTCGGAACATTGCTCTCCAAAGATAACAAAAGCGAGGGCCGTCCGGCTGTTGTCTATACGGGTGGAGCCTGCACGGATGTTGTCGCACACACCCGCCACCTCCATGTCGCCGTCATAGAGCGGTTTACCTGTTTCAATACCGGGGTATTGGTCCTTCATGGCCTTGTTGATGATGTACACATCGCCGTCTCCTTCCTTAAAGTCCCTACCCTCCAGCATCTTGATGCCGTAGGCGCGCAGGTAGTTCCACTCCACGGGAAGCACACGGAACTGAAAATGAACCTCACCGTTACCACGGCCCCAGCTCATGCCCGCATCCGATTCACCCAACACGAATTGTGAGAAAGAGACCATCGACACGCCGGGCAGTTTCTCCAATTCCTGGCGAAGCACCGGTTTTTTGCTCATGGGAATGTCGCCCAAAGGGAAAAGCAGGATGGAGTCTTTGGCATAACCGTAGGACGAATGATAGATATAATGCGTCTGACTTTGGATAACACCCATGAACACCACCATCACCATGGCCACACACAGCTGGAGGCCCACAAGCCATTGACGCAAAGACTGGCCGCGCGGAGACAGACCCACATTGCCTTTCATGGCGGTATTGGGGGCGAACGAGGTGGCGTACCATGCGCTGTAGGCCGTGGCCACCACACCGATGAGAGCGGCCAAAGGCAGAAGGGCCAGAGCCAAGGCCCGGTTGTTGGTCAGTAAGATGTCTGCCGTGAAGAGCTGCACCACACCCGGCTGTTCACCCACAAGATAGAGCACAAACAGCGATAACGACCAAGCCGCTGTGCCCACAACGACTCCCTCAAACAAGAGTTGGAAACGCAGGCGCCATGTATGCTCGCCCATCACCTTACGTATGGTGAGGCTTCGGATGCGCCCCGGAGCTTGTCCCATGGAAAAGTTGGCGAAATTGATTATACATACGAGGAGAAGCAACAGAATGGCGAACTCCTGCATGTAGAGAGCCGAACGATTTCCCTTGTCGTAATAGGCACGTCCACCGCTAAACCATGTTTCGTTCAATGGCGTGGCGCCATAGTCAATCCGATCCACCTGTGCCTGTTCCTCCTTGGAAAGTTCCTCATATTTCTTGCCAAAATTACCCTCCACCATTTCCTTGAGATAGAACTTGCGCAAGGCCTTCTCCACGGATTCGCGGGGCGTTCCGGGCTTCACACGGATGAAAACTTCGAAACTCCATTCGGTTCCATCCTCCTTACACCAGTTGCCATAGTGGTGGTGTACATAGTTGGCTGCGAAGCAGTTTGCGGGAAAATCACGGTAAACACCTGCTACGGTAAGCATATCACCATATTTTCTTTTAAGCTGTTGTCCTGCCACATCCTCGCGTCCGAAGTATTTCACGGCCAGCGAAGCGGGAATGACCACCTTGTCACCATCCTCTTCGCCCAAGTCCAACGTGCCATCCACACACTGTGCGCCCAGCAGACTGAGCAACTTGCCGTTGCCACTTATATATTGGGCATTTATGTCGCTTCCGTCCTTGTCAAAGTCTTCGTTGCCGCCCCACCAGATACACGCGCTCTGATTCACAAAAGGCTGTTCGGCCAAGCTCTCGAAAATGGGACGAGACAGGTAGCTGTTCCACTTGCCCGGTGCGAAAACACCTTTGACTTCCACACGATACACGTTCTCATTGTCGGGAATGCAGTGGTTGTATCGCGCGTTGTATATGACCTGCGTAAGCAAGATGAATGTGCCCGCCAGCGTGAGCACGATGCCCAAGAGGTTGAGCAGCCCGGCCAACTTGGCGCGGCGGAACTGATAAATCAAACTTTTCATAGGGATAGTTCGCTTAAACGGTTAGAGCAAGTTGTTGATTTTGTCCACAATCTGTCCGTCAAAAAGGTTGACGATGCGGCCGGCATAGGCGGCATCGTGCTGCGAGTGCGTGACCATGACGATGGTGGCGCCCTCGGCGTTGAGTTGCGAGAGAAGCTCCATCACCTCCTGGCCGTTTCGGGAGTCGAGGTTTCCCGTAGGCTCGTCGGCCAGGATAAGTTTGGGCCGCCCCACCACGGCGCGTGCGATGGCCACGCGCTGCTGCTGTCCGCCGGAGAGCTGCTGGGGATAGTGCTTGGCACGCTGGCTGAGGTTGACCTTGCGCAGAATCTCCAGCACACGCTGCTTGCGTTCGGCCTTGGGCACGCCCAGATACTTGAGTTGCAGGTCCACGTTCTCCTCCACGGTCAGCTCGTCGATGAGGTTGAAACTCTGGAACACGAAACCTATGCGTCCCTTGCGGTAGCCGGTGCGCTGCTTCTCGCGCAGGTGGGCCACCTCCTCGCCGTCCAGCCAATAGTTGCCTTCGTCGGGATTGTCCAGCAGGCCCAGGATGCTCAGCAGAGTGCTCTTGCCGCATCCGCTGGGGCCCATGATAGCCACAAACTCGCCGTCTTCCACGGTCATGCTCACTCCGTTGAGGGCAGTTGTCTCCACCTCTTCCGTGCGGAAGACCCTGCAAATGTTCTCAGTCTTAATCATTGTCTTTTGTTTGTTGATATGAAAATGTTCGTGTCTTTCTCATCTGATGCGCAGCACCTCGTTGTCGCCATAGGCCTCGTAGCCGCTGATGATTACCTGCTCGCCCGGCTCCAGTCCGTCCAGCACCTCATAGAACTGCGCGTTCTGCCTTCCGATGCGTATGGGGCGGCGATAAGCCTTGCCGCCTTGCTTGTCAAGCACATAAATCCAGTTGCCTCCGGTGGTCTGGAAGAAGGAGCCGCGCGGGAGGAGCACAGCCTGCTCGGGCCGGCCCAACTCCAGGTTCACGTAGTAGGTCTGCCCGATGCGTATGTTCTCCGGACGGTCGCCCCGGAACACCAGGTCGATGCGGAACTTGCCTTGCCGCACCTCGGGATAGACCTTGCGCACCTGCAGGGTGTACTCCTTGCCTTCGCGCGAGAACGTGGCGGTCAGTCCCGTGCGCACCCGGTCTATGTAATGTTCGTCCACCCGGGCCTCAATCTTGAATCCGCTCAGGTCGTTGATCTGCCCCACCATGGCGCCGGCCTGTATGTTCTGGCCGAGAGCCACGTCCAGCAGCCCCAGCTCGCCATCGATGGTGGCACGCACCTCCAGCTTGTTGCGGCGGTCACGAATGAGCAGCACGTTGCGGCGCATGTTCTCCAGGTTGTCCTCCATCTGGTCCATCTGCACGGAGCGGTAGACGCTGTCCTGCAGCAGGCGGCGGGTGATGAGCCCATGTTTCTTGCGTGCCAGCTCATAATCCTCACGGCTCTGCTGATACTCCTCCTCGCTGATGAGCCGCTCGCGGTAGAGCCGTTCCTTCTGGCGATAGGTGCGTTGCTTGCGCTGGATGTCCATGTCCAGGGTGGCCTGTTCGGTCCGGTTATTCAGAAGGTCCTGCTGCATGGCCACCTGTGTGTTGCGCAGCAGGTTCTGTTTCTCGGCCAGCTCGGCTTCGGCATTAAGTATCTGCAGGTCCAGATTGCTGTTGGAGAGGCGCAGGATCACGTCGCCCTGCTTCACCCGGGCACCTTCCTCCACCACCCTCTCGCGCACGATGCCTCCCTCCTCGGGCGACACCTGCACCACCTGTATGGGTGCGGCCTGTCCGCTCAGACGCACATAGTCGTTGAACTCGCCCCGGGTCACATGGCCCAGCGTCAGGGTTTCGCGCTCCACGCGCATGGTGCTGGCGTGGTTCCCGAAGACCATCCATGCCAACAGCGCCAGTGCGGCCACGGCCAATGCCACATAGGGCCAATGCTTGGGCCGAAGGCCCCGTTTCTTCTCGATTATTCTGTCCATAAGGGTATACCTTTATAATAATTCAACATGCGACTTACATATATATAGCCCAGACGGCTTTGCAACAGGGCGGCGCGGCTTTGCAACAGGGTGACGGTGGCCGTCTGCACGTCTACGGGCGAGGCCAGCCCTTCCTCAAACTTGCGTATGACAAGGCGTGCGGCCAGGCTGTCGGCCTGTACCTTCTCGCGCATCTTGTCCATCTCGCTCAGGCTCACGCGGTGGTCGGCCGCGGCCTTCTCCACCAGGCGGCACAGCTCGGTTCGGCCGGCATCCAGGTTTTCGCGGGCACGCGCCACATCGTTTCGCCGGCGGCGCAAGTTGCACACAAGGTTCAGGCGGTTGAAAAGGGGCACCGAAATGCTGGCGAGGACGTACTCGCCGGCATTGTTGCGAAACTGGCTCCGGAACCCCGTGCCGCCGTGGCCGCCCACCTGACGGTAGTAGGTGGTGGACACGCCCGCACCCAGCGAGACGGACGGGAAGAAGGCGCCACGGGCGGAACGCAGGTCGAGGCGGGCCGTCTGCAGGTTCAGTTCGGCCATCTTCACCGAGGGGTTGGTCCGCAGGGCCACGGCGCTGACGTCGGCCGCAGAGGCCGTGGGCACGAGGGGGTCCTCGGGCACCACGCTGTCCAGCCGCAGGGTGTCCTCCACGGGGAAGTTCATCAGCTGCTTCAGGTCAAGCAGGGCCGAGGCCAACAGGTTCTGCTGGCGCGTCACCTCATAATCATCGGCGGCATAGGTGGCACGCATCTGGGCCGTGTCGGCATCACTGCGCAGCCCCACTTCGGCCATCACGCGCGACTGGCGCAGCAGTTCCCGGCTCTCGGCACGCTTTTGGCAGGCCAGGGAAAGTGTGCCCCGGTAATAGAGGGCGTCCAGATACTGGCGGAGCACCCGCTGTGCCACATCATCCTTCTGTGCCCGTATGCCCAGCCGGCCCATGAGCACGTTGGCCTTGGCCGTCTGCAGGCTGTTCCATCGCTGCAAGCCGTCGAACACGGGAATGGAGGCCGTCACGCCGTAGCCGTTATAAAAGGTGCTCACGTTGGTATAGGTGTTGGTCTCGGGGTCGATGGCGCGTCCGAAGTTGTACTGCACGCTGCTGCTTGTGCCCAGCGATGGCAGGAAAGAGGCCCGGGTGCGGAGCCGTTCCGTGCGGCTGTCCGTCAAGGAGAGCTGGCGCAGGCGCACGTCGTGGTTATGCTCCACGGCATATTGTATGCACCGCTCCGCCGTCCATACCTCCTGCGCCTGTGTCCGGCAGGCGGACAGGGCGGCCAGCATCAATAATAACAGTCTTGTTCTTTTCTTTTTCATTTCCGGATGCCGGGCTTTCTTGATTCCGGCAAGACAAAGGTATGCCTTCCCCCACATCCCCGCAAGGCCGAGGGGGCCGGGGCGGGACGATTGTATGAACTTTACACATCAATATGTATGAAAATCATACACCCGCCCCCTCGCGGGAGTGTAGGAAAAGGCGTACCTTTGTACTTGAAATGGAAAAATACGGTACGCTTTTGGCGGTGGACGACAATCCTGCCATCCTTACGGCAGTCAAAATCTGCCTGGGCAATGTGTTCAACAAAGTGGTCACACTGTCCGATCCGGAACGGATACTGCCCACCCTGGCACAAGAGGGCGAGGTGGACGCCGTGCTGCTGGACATGAACTTCACCCTGGGCTTGAACTCGGGGCAGGACGGGTTGCTGTGGCTGCGTGCCATCCTGAAGCGGCATCCCGGGCTGCCCGTAGTGCTGATAACGGCGTATGCGGACATACAGCTGGCCGTGAAGGGGCTGAAAGCCGGGGCGGCGGACTTCCTGACCAAACCTTGGGACAACGACGACCTCATCCGTGTGTTGAAGGATGCCATAGACAAGGCCCGGCATGTGGATTCACTGGAGGACGTAACCTCGCATCACGTACAGAGAGTGGTGGAACAATGTCACGGCAACATGAGCGAGGCCGCCCGTCTGCTGGGCATCACGAGGCAGACACTCTACGCAAGACTACGCAAGCCATGACCACCCTCACATTCACTCTCAACCACCACGTTGCAATCCTCATCGCTTTGGCCCTTCTGGCAACGGCCATCCTGTGTATCGTATGGATTGTCCACCACCAACGGGTATTGAAGATGCGGGCCCACCTGATGCGCGAGGCCATGCGCAACCACGACTTCACCTTCCGCCTGCCCACAAAGGGGTTGTTGCCCGGTGAGCGTGCTCTGCAGAAGGCACTCAACGACCTGGGCACGGACATCAGCCGTCTGGTGGCCGAGAACGAACAGGAGTCATGGCAGAAACTCGTGCGTGTGCTCACCCATGAGATCATGAATGCCACCGCCCCCATCTGCAGCATCAGCCGGGCCTATCTGGACAATCCCTCCATCAAGGATTCTCCTTTCGAGGAAGGTATCCGGGCTATTCACAGCGCCACATCCACACTTACAACCTTCACCGGCAACTTTCGCAAACTCACCCAACTGCAGAAACCCGTGCTGCAACGCATATCTGTGTCTGCCCTTGCCGGAAAGACACGTACCCTGTTCCCCTTCCTGAAGTGGCAAATCGATATTCCCGAAGACGCCACCATGCCGGCCGACGAGGGAATGTTGCTGCAGGTGATGACCAATCTGGTCAAGAATGCTCAGGAGGCCGGAGCCTCCGCCATCGGTCTGCACTGGAGCGACAACTCGCTGTTGGTAAGCAACAACGGAACTCCCATCCCCGCCCCTGTGCTCAAAAACATCTTCATACCCTTCTTCACCACCAAGCCCGGAGGCTCAGGAATAGGTCTGGCCCTCTCCCGTCAGCTCATGATCAGCCAAGGGGGCAACCTTTGGATTCCCGAAAAGCCCATGCCCGGTTGGCATGTGACCTTCGCCCTGAAGGGGCAGTAAAAAAGTATCCTGACGTTTCCTTCATGAAATAAGAAAGACGACAGTAACCTATTTTTCTGTCACAGAGCGGCAATGAGATTACATGAATCATCATTTTCTTTCAAATAATCCCTTACATCCATCAAAGCGCATCCCAACAGATTCTCGCCCTGCCATTGTCCCACGCCACCCTTTTGTGCATGTTCCTTGTCTAGTCCAATCCCCCAAACCGTGTCATAAGGACTTGCCTCGGCCAGGATGGCATTTTCCGTGGAAAGCAGGAACTTTTTCAAAACGAGATTCTGGGAGAACTTTGCCTTGTTACCTTCTACGACAATATCGTATTTTTCGGCATCCCATGTTTCAGCTACAAAGCCACGAATCCTTCTACCCAGTTTCTTGTAGTCAAAAGGCATGTCGGCAAACATGATTTCTTTGAGTATCTCATCGTCCCCAAACAGCCGTGCCTTGCTTGCCATCATATACTGCTCTGTCGTGTGGTATTGCACTCCATCCACTTCAAACCGACAGTCATACCACTGGCTCAGACATGCAGCAGTGACTTTCTTCGGATTCCGGATGTGTCCCCAAAAATAGATTACCGGCACATCGTGATTACTGCCAACAATTTCTTTGATTGTCTCAACTGTATATTTCATCTTGTTCTCCTTATCTCTAATTCTATATCGGCTCTGCAAAGAGAGATAATCCATTCGGGGTATATTCCCTATCGTACATCGCTTTTATATTTTAATCCGTTTAAAATTCCAATCTGAATCCCTTTTGCTTCAGTTCCTCATACTTCGCCTTGTTGAAGCGAAAAAGGAATGCTTCTTTTTTCCGTGTGGGATTGACAGTCTCGTCCATCTGTTCAAGCATCTCCAGCCGTTTCATCTTGTTATAGAAATTACGTCTATCGAAGCGGACATCCAATATCGCCTCATAGAGGTTTTGCAATTCCTTGATGGTGAACACCTCTGGCAACAACTCGAAACCCACAGGTTCAAAGTGTATCTGCTGGCGTAAAGCCTGCTCTGCCCTGCGGAGTATCTGATCGTGGTCGAAAGCCAACTGTGGCACTTCATTCAGTGCAAACCATTTTGCATCAGCGGCATCATCGCCACTATTTACCTCCTGTATTCTCACCAAGGCATAGTAGGCTATGGTGATGACACGCTCGCGAGGGTCACGCTGAGGGGAGGTGAAGGTGTGGAACTGTCGAATATATGCATCCTCCAGGCCTGTCTCTTCCTGTAACTCGCGCAACGCCCCCTCTTCGGCGCTCTCGTCCATCTTCATAAAACCACCGGGAAATGCCCATCGCCCTTTGTATGGTTCAATACCCCGTTGCACCAAAAGGACTCTTAATTTTGTACCATCAAATCCGAAGATGACACAGTCGGTCGTTACACTTGGATGAGGGTACTTATAGCAATATCTCAATCCCTCCTCTGTCTTGTTATTATTTTCCATGACCCCTATCGTGTTAAAATTACACTACAAAGATAGCGTATACAATCTGAACAACAAAACAATTGTGTAAGAATTACGCAAAAAAACGCTTTCCTATCAAAAAATTATTGTTTTTCAATAGCCTTGTCTTTGATTTACATACCGATGACCATTTCCTGAATGAACGATGCTTTGCCTCACCAATATTCATTTATAGGTGTCCGGTAAAACTTTCAAGCCCTATTTGGCTTTTAATTTTCCTCGAACAACCGATATATTGAATGTATAGGGCTTATTGGGAGATAAGAATCCATTAGAAAAGCCTGAATTGGGTAAATATTGCATCCGTCAATGAATACCCACGAATGGAAACATTATTATCAGAAAGCCGATTCAATCGATGAAATAGCGGGCTTGTCAATGAATAAAATGACTCAGTAGAAATCTCGTGTGAATAAATTTCTACTGAACCGAATATGATTGCTATATCCCGCAGGAAACTACTTATATTTCTTATAAACAACCTACAGTGTAGCCATACATGCAAGAAACCGCAAAATTGTACAGAACCAAAAGAACAGAGGCTGTACCGTAAAATGAATTACGATACAGCCTCTCTGTATGACTGCATTGCTCTAAGTGAGCAACACACGAAATATGGGGAATTTATATTATTCCGCAACAGCCTCGGCTGAAGCCTCAGTGGTCTCTACGACCTCGGCTACAGGAGCATCTGCGCTCTTCTTGGAGCGACGGGTACGCTTAGCCTTCTTCTGAGTCTTAGCCATGTTCTCATCAAAGTCCACCAACTCGATAAAGCACATGGGCGCATTATCATTGGCACGGAAACCCGTCTTAATGATACGGGTGTAGCCACCGGGACGGTCAGCCACCTTCTCCGAGATAACCTGGAACAACTCTGTTACGGCAAACTTGTTCTGCAAATAGCTGAAGACAACACGACGGCTGTTGGTTGTATCCTCCTTGCTCTTTGTAATCAAGGGCTCCACATACTTCTTCAACGCCTTTGCCTTAGCCAAGGTCGTAGTGATTCTTTTGTGCATGATCAAAGAAGTAGCCATGTTACTGAGCATAGCGCTTCTGTGAGATGCAGTACGACCCAAATGGTTGAATTTCTTATTGTGTCTCATTGTTTAAAATTATTCTTTATCTAATTTGTACTTAGAAATGTCAGTTCCAAACGACAGATTCAGACTCTCGAGCAAATCATCAAGCTCCGTGAGCGATTTCTTACCAAAGTTGCGGAACTTCAACAGGTCAGTCTTGTTGAACTGAACCAATTCACCGAGTGTCTCCACATCGGCAGCCTTCAGACAATTCAGAGCACGAACACTCAAATCCATGTCCACCAGCTTGGTCTTCAACAATTGACGCATGTGCAACACTTCCTCATCAAACTCCTCCATACTGTCATCACTCTGGTTCTGCAGAGCAATATTCTCGTCTGAGAACAGGATAAAGTGCTGAATAAGAATCTTTGCAGCATCCTTCAACGCATCCTTTGGGTGAATGGAACCATCAGTAGTTACCTCGATAACCAGCTTCTCGTAGTCGGTCTTCTGCTCAACTCGATAGTTCTCTACTGAATATTTTACGTTTCTGATAGGTGTGTAGATTGAATCGATAGGCAACACATTCACATCCGTACAGAACTCACGATTCTCATCAGCAGGGACATAGCCACGCCCTTTGTTGATGGTAAGCGTTATCTGGAAAGATGCGTTTGCATCCTGATGACAAATCACCAGTTCGGGATTCAACACTTCAAATCCGGTCAGATACTTGTTGAGGTCTCCGGCCTTGAACTCAGTGCAGTTCTCAACCGTGAGACTTACTTTCTCACCCTCGAATTCTTCTGACATACGCTTGAAGCGAACTTGCTTCAAATTCAGTATGATGTTGGTTACATCCTCTTTTACTCCGGGAATGGTAGCAAACTCATGTTCAACGCCACTGATGGCAACCGTGTTGATTGCATAACCATCCAGCGAGGAGAGAAGAATACGGCGCAAAGCATTACCTACAGTAGTACCAAAGCCACCTTCCAGAGGACGGAACTCAAACTTGCCATAGAAGTTATCCGCCTCCAACATTATAACCTTTTCAGGTCTTTGAAATGCTAATATCGCCATATTAAATTCTATTATTTAGAGTACAACTCAACAATCAACTGCTCCTTGATAGTCTCAGGAATGTCAGCACGCTCGGGCTTGTGCAGGAACTTACCGCTCTTGCTGTTCTCGTCCCACTCGATCCAAGGATACTTACTGTGGTTAAAACCAGCCAAAGCATCGGTGATAACCTCAAGGCTCTTGGAACGCTCGCGTACACCAACAATCTGACCGGGAGTAACGTTATAAGAGGCAATGCCCACAACCTTACCGTCAACAGTGATATGCTTGTGGTTTACCAACTGACGGGCAGCACGACGAGTGGGAGCAATACCCAAACGGAACACGACATTGTCCAAACGGCTCTCCAGATTCTGCAAAAGAATCTCACCGGTAATACCGCTGGTGCTGGCAGCCTTCTTGAACATGTTGCTAAACTGCTTCTCAAGCACGCCATAAGTGTACTTGGCCTTCTGCTTTTCAGCCAACATCACACCGTACTCAGAAGTCTTGCGACGACGGTTGTTTCCATGCTGGCCGGGAGGGAAGTTACGACGAGCGCGAACTTTCTCAGAGCCTAAAATAGTCTCGCCAAAACGACGATCAATTCTCGATTTTGGTCCAGTATATCTAGCCATTTCTTAATTACCTTTTCTTTATTAACGTG
The DNA here is from genome assembly GCA_947176895.1 of uncultured Prevotellaceae bacterium. Lineage (GTDB taxonomy): Bacteria > Bacteroidota > Bacteroidia > Bacteroidales > Bacteroidaceae > Physcousia. The sequence goes on from CAMWSK010000024.1 coordinate 23,708, forward strand.
ACTTGTTTATTAGCATCTTCTTCTCTTAGGAGGACGGCATCCGTTGTGAGGCAGGGGAGTAACGTCAATAATCTCTACAACCTCGATACCGGCACCATGCACAGTGCGGATTGCAGACTCACGACCGTTACCGGGCCCTTTCACGTAAGCCTTCACCTTGCGCAGACCTAAGTCATAGGCAACTTTTGCGCAATCCTGAGCAGCCATCTGGGCAGCATAAGGAGTGTTCTTCTTTGAACCACGGAAACCCATCTTACCAGCAGATGACCAGGAGATAACCTGACCTTCGCTATTAGCCAAAGACACAATAATGTTATTAAAAGAGCTGTGTACGTGAAGCTGACCCATAGCATCAACCTTCACGACTCTCTTCTTCGCAGCGACTGTTTTCTTTGCCATATCTAATTATTATTTAGTAGCTTTTTTCTTGTTTGCAACGGTCTTCTTCTTACCCTTGCGAGTACGAGCGTTGTTCTTAGTGCTTTGACCGCGAACGGGCAAACCGTTACGATGACGAACACCACGATAGCAACCGATATCCATCAAACGCTTGATGTTCATTGCAATCTCAGAGCGAAGGTCGCCCTCGACCTTGAACTCGGCACCGATAATCTCACGAATCTTAGCCGCCTCGTCGTCAGTCCAATCCTGAACCTTCTTATCACGATCAACGCCAGCCTTATCCAAAATTTTGGCTGAGCTACTACGACCCAATCCATAGATATAGGTCAAAGCGATTTCACCTCGCTTATTTTGAGGTAAATCTACACCAACAATTCTAATTGCCATATTCTATATACTTTGTTGCAATAAGTTGATTAACCCTGACGTGTCTTGAACTTAGGGTTCTTTTTATTAATTACATACAAACGTCCCTTGCGACGGACGATTTTGCACTCCGGAGTACGTTTCTTTAAAGAAGCTCTTGTTTTCATATTCTTGTTTTTATTTATATCTGAATACTATGCGACCCTTTGACAAATCGTAAGGGCTCATTTCAACCCGAACCTTGTCGCCAGGCAAAATTTTGATGTAGTGCATACGCATCTTTCCAGAGATGTGTGCAATAATTTCGTGGCCATTCTCTAACTCAACCTTGAACATTGCGTTCGAGAGTGACTCCACGATTACTCCATCTTGTTCGATCGCAGACTGTTTTGCCATATTTCTAATTCAATTCTAATGTTTCTATTCCTTCAAATGAGCTAAGAATGTCTACCTTGCCTTGATGTATCGCTATCGTATGCTCAAAATGAGCGGCAGGCTTTTGATCCCGCGTCTTTATCGTCCAACGGTCTGGCATCATCATTATAGACGGACTACCCAAAGTAATCATTGGTTCAATGGCTATGCATAGTCCGCTCTTGATTTGCTTACCCTCACCACGCTTTCCGTAATTGGGTACCGGAGGATCTTCATGCATCTCACGGCCAATACCATGACCTACGAACTCACGAACAACTCCATAACCAAAACTCTCACAATGCGTCTGAACAGCCGAACCGATATCGCCAATCCTTCGCCCTTGCTGAGCCGCCTCTATGCCAATATAAAGTGCTTCCTTTGTCACTCGAAGAAGCTGTTTAACTTCCTCACGGACCTCACCCACCTGAAAGGTGTAGCAGGAATCACCGTTATATCCATTGAGCAACGTGCCACAATCCACTGAAACAATATCTCCCTCTTGTAAAGGTCTATCGTTAGGGATTCCATGGACAACCTCATCATTTACCGAAGTACATATCGAGGCAGGAAAGGGACCACCATAAGGATTAGGAAAACCCTTAAAAGTGGGCACCGCTCCATGATCTCGAATATACTCTTCTGCAATCCTATCCAGTTGCAATGTCGTCACACCGGGTCTGATTGCCCTTCCGATTTCTGCCAGAGTCTCACCAACCAAAAGATTGGCAGCTCTCATCAATTCTATTTCTTCCTCTGTCTTCAGGAATATCTGCATACAACCTTATTAATAGGCAGCAACAGTACCAATATTCCGGCCATGGATTCTACCGGAATCCATCAATCCGTCGTAATGTCTCATAAGCAAATGGCTCTCAATCTGCTGAAGAGTATCCAGCACCACACCCACCAAAATCAACAACGAGGTGCCACCAAAGAAGTGAGCAAACTCGGGAGTTACATTCAACAGGCCGGTGAAAGCAGGCATGCAAGCGATAATTGCCAAGAAAATTGACCCCGGCAACATCAAATGAGTCATCACACTATCCAGATAATCGGCGGTATCCTTTCCAGGACGAACTCCGGGAATAAATCCATTATTACGTTTGATATCCTCAGCCATCTGCACAGGATTCATGGTTATTGACGTATAGAAATAGCTGAATGCTATAATCAACAACGCGAAAACCACGTTATACTGCCAACTCCTGTAATCTGACATTACCATAGCAAAAGTGCTTGACTGACCACTCTCCGTAAAGAAGCCAATCAAAGTGGCAGGAATGAACATGATAGCCTGAGCAAAAATGATGGGCATAACATTGGCAGCGAAAAGCTTCAAGGGGATGTACTGACGTGCACCACCCACCTGCTGACCACGAACCATGCGCTGAGCATACTGCACAGGAACTCTACGCGTGCCCTGAACCAACAAAATAGCTGCCAGAACAACACCGAAGAGAAGGATAATCTCAATAAGGAACATCACCAAACCACCACCGGAAAGTGCAGTCAGTCGACTAACAACCTCCTGACCGAAAGCCTGAGGCAGGCGGGCGATGATACCCAACATAATAATCAATGAAATACCATTGCCGATACCACGATCGGTAATACGTTCACCCAACCAAAGAACAAACATACTTCCAGCTGCCAAGATAATAGTAGAGGAAACATAGAATGTTGAAGAGTCCACAACAATAGCGTTGCCTGCCTGATTATAGAGATTAATCAAGTAGAAAGGACCCTGGAAGAGCAAAACGAAAATTGTAAGATAGCGAGTGTATTGGTTAATCTTACGATGACCACTCTCGCCCTCACGTTGCATTTTCTGGAAATACGGTACAACGACAGTCAACAACTGAATGACGATAGAAGCAGAAATGTAAGGCATGATTCCCAACGCAAAGATAGATGCATTAGAAAACGCACCTCCAGAGAACATATTCAGCAAAGACATCAAACCTTCACTTGTTTGGTTCGCCAACTGTTGCAATCCATTGGGATTAACACCTGGTAAAACAATAAACGAACCCAAACGATAGATTGCGGCAAAGCCAAGGGTGATGAGGATTCGTGTTCTCAAATCCTCAATCGCCCAAATGTTCTTAATGGTTTTTACAAACTTCTTCATCGAAAATTACAGATTTGTTGCAGTACCACCAACTTTTGTGATTGCTTCTTGTGCAGATGCGGAGAATGCATGTGCAGTAACATCAACCTTAGTGGTCAGAGTGCCGTTTGCCAACACCTTAACCAACTGCCCCTTATTAACCAGGCCAGCAGCAACCAACTCTGTAACACCAATTGTAGTGATACCCTTGTCGGCCAACTTCTGAAGGCTGGACAAATTCACAGGCTGATATTCCACACGATTCACATTCTTGAAGCCGAACTTAGGCAGACGACGCTGCAAAGGCATCTGACCACCCTCGAATCCAATCTTCTTCTTGTAACCCGAACGAGCCTTGGCACCCTTATGGCCACGAGTAGAGGTGCCACCCAGACCGGAACCAGGACCGCGACCAATACGACGTTGAGAGTGAGTTGAGCCAGCTGCAGGCTTCAAATTATTTAATTTCATAATTCTACGAATAAACTAGTTGGAGTTATTAATTAGTCGATAACCTGCACCAGATGGTGAACAGTCTGAACCAAACCGCGATTGGAAGCATTGTCCTCAACCTCAACAATCTGATTCAACTTTCTCAAGCCCAAAGTATCCAAAGTAGCCTTCTGAGTACGGGGGGCATGAATACGACTTCTGATTTGCTTAATCTTAATAGTTGCCATGTTTCGTTTCCTCCTTAACCTCTAAAAACTTTTTCAATACTGATACCACGGGCCTCACTCACCGTCTTAGCGTCACGCATCTCACAGAGAGCTGCAATAGTAGCCTTAACCAAGTTGTGAGGGTTAGACGAACCCTTTGATTTAGCCAACACGTCCTTGATACCTACGCTCTCCAATACGGCACGCATAGCACCGCCAGCAACCACACCGGTACCGGTAGATGCAGGCATAATCAAAACCTCAGCACCACCAAACTTAGCAGCTGCCTCATGAGGAACAGTGCCCTTGTTTACAGGAACTCTAACCAAGTTCTTCTTTGCAGCCTCTACGCCTTTGGCAATAGCAGCGGTTACCTCGCCAGCCTTACCCAGGCCCCAGCCAATGATACCGTTTTCGTTACCCACAACGACAATTGCGCTGAAAGTGAAAGTACGGCCGCCCTTGGTTACTTTAGTAACACGGTTGATAGCAACCAAACGGTCCTTCAACTCGATATCGCTATTAATCTTAACTTTATTGAATGCCATAATTACATTAGAATTTAAGGCCGCCATTACGGGCAGCGTCAGCAACTTCCTTCACACGACCATGGTAGAGATAACCATTGCGATCGAACACTACAGTAGTAATTCCTGCTTCGATGGCTTTCTTGGCTACAGCCTCACCAACCTTAGCTGCCTGCTCCTTCTTGGGGCAAGCCTCCAAACCGAGTGAAGATGCGGATACCAAAGTGGTACCGGTAACGTCGTTGATCACCTGAACATAAATCTGCTTGTTACTACGGAACACACTCATACGAGGACGTTCTGCAGTACCATTGATATTCTTACGAACTCTGTACTTAATTTTAATTCGTCTTTCTATTTTTGTTGTCATGATCTTACAGTTTTAAACTTACTTAGCACCTGCTGACTTACCAGACTTTCTACGAATCTGCTCACCCACGAACAAAACACCTTTACCTTTATAAGGCTCGGGCTTGCGGAAAGAACGAATTTTTGCACACACCTGACCAAGCAACTGCTTATCACAGCTCTTTAAAATAATCAGGGGGTTCTGGTTTCTCTCACTCTTGGTCTCTACCTTAATCTCAGCAGGAAGCTGAATAAAGATATTGTGTGTGTAGCCCAATGAAAACTCCACCAAGTTACCCTGGTTGCTCACACGGAAACCTACACCAACGAGTTCCATTTTCTTCTCGTAGCCCTGAGAAACACCAACAACCATGTTGTGAATCAAAGAGCGATACAAACCTTGATAAGCTTGCTTCTGCTTAGCGTCACAATCAAACGCCTCGTCAATTACAAAAGTAACTTCGGCATCAGCAATGTTAACCTTAATAGAAGGATGAATAGCTTGAGTCATCTCACCCTCCTTACCCTTCACTGTAACCACATTGTTACCGTCAACGGTAACGGTTACGCCGACAGGAATGGCAACAGGCAATTTTCCAATTCTAGACATATTTCAATCCTCCTATTTTAATATACATAGCAAAGAACCTCACCACCAATTTTCTGGTCAGCAGCTTCCTTGTTTGTCATTACACCCTTGGATGTGGATAAGATAGCAATACCCAATCCGTTGATAACACGAGGCATATCCTTATAACCGGTGTACTTGCGCATACCAGGCTTGGAAATGCGGATCAACTTCTTGATAGCGTTGACCTTTGTAGCAGGATTATACTTCAGAGCAATCTTGATAGTACCCTGAGGACCATCCTCAACGAACTTGTAGTTCAGGATGTAACCTTTCTCGAAGAGAATCTTGGTGATTTCCTTCTTCAAATTTGACGCAGGCACTTCCACAACTCTGTGCTTAGCCTGGATTGCATTACGCAACCGAGTCAAATAATCTGCAATTGTATCTGTCATTTTTTTAACGTTTTAATTAATCGGGACTCTCCCGACAATATTAAAATAAATAAATCTCTCTATTTACCAGCTAGCCTTCTTCACTCCGGGAATCAAGCCATTGGATGCCATCTCACGGAACTGAATACGACTGATACCGAAGATACGCATGTAACCCTTAGGACGACCGGTAATTTTGCAACGGTTGTGCATGCGAATAGGGTTTGCGTTGCGAGGAATTGACTGAAGCTTCTGTGCTGCCTCGAAAGCTTCTACGGGATCACCCGTATTAACAATCTTCTTCAGAGCCGCACGCTTCTCTGCATAGCGTTCTACCAGCTTCGCTCTTTTTACCTCGCGAGCCTTCATTGATTCTTTTGCCATATCCTATTAATCGTTTTTAGATTTCTTAAAAGGCAAACCGAACTCCTTGAGCAGGGCGTAACCCTCTTCATCAGTAGCTGCGGTGGTTACGAAAGTGATGTTCATACCCAAGATACGATCAATGGTGTCAATGTTGATCTCAGGGAAGATAATCTGCTCTTGAATACCCAAGGTGTAGTTGCCACGACCATCGAACTTACTCTCAATTCCCTTGAAGTCACGAATACGGGGCAGAGCTACACGTACCAACTTCTCAAGGAACTCATACATACGTTCACGACGCAAAGTGACCATCACACCGATAGGCATTTTCTTGCGCAACTTGAAGTTGGCAACGTCCTTCTTGGAAACAGTCACCACAGCCTTCTGACCGGTGATGGCACTGATTTCGTTAACGGCCACGTCAATAATCTTCTTGTCCGCAGTAGCCATACCCAACCCCTCGTTGATAACGATTTTCTTGAGCACGGGAATCTGCATGGGTGAAGAATAATTGAATTTCTTCATCAAAGCAGGCGCGATGCGCTCTGCATATTCTTTCTTAAGGCTTGCAGTATTTGCCATTACTTAATCTCCTCTCCAGATTTTTTAGCATAACGAACCAACTTGCCGTCAGCGTTGAGTTTTCTACCAATACGAGTGGGCTTACCAGTCTTGGGGTCAAGAACATTCAGGTTAGAAATCTGAATGGGAGCCTCCATCTCCACAATGCCACCCTGAGGGAACTTGGCACTGGGTTTCTGGCTCTTCTTTACTTTGTTAACACCCTCAACGATAGCACGCTTCTCTTCAACCAGCACCTTCAACACAGTACCGGTCTTACCTTTGTTATCTCCAGCGTTTACGTAAACGGTATCGCCTTTCTTAATATGTAACTTGCTCATTACGTTAAGTCTTAAATAATTACAGTACTTCAGGTGCCAATGAAACGACCTTCATGTTGGCAGCACGCAACTCACGAGCCACGGGACCGAAGATACGACTTCCACGCAACTCACCTGCATTGTTCAGCAGGACGCAAGCGTTATCATCAAAACGAATATAAGAACCGTCTGCACGACGCACTTCCTTCTTTGTACGAACAATCAAGGCCTTAGATACTGCACCCTTCTTAACATCACTGGTGGGGATTGCGCTTTTCACAGCAACGACAATCACATCACCAACAGTCGCATAACGACGGCGGGTACCACCCAATACACGAATGCACAGAGCCTCCTTTGCACCGCTGTTGTCTGCTACTACCAATCTAGATTCTGCTTGTATCATGTTTACTTAGCTCTTTCTACGATTTCTACTACTCTCCATCTCTTAGTTTTGCTCAAAGGACGAGTCTCCATGATGGTAACGGTATCGCCTACATGGCAATCATTCTTCTCGTCGTGAGCATGGTATTTCTTCGTCTTGTTGACAAACTTACCATAAATAGGGTGTTTCTCCTTGAACTTAGCAGCTACTACAATGGTCTTGTCCATCTTGTCGCTAACTACAACACCTGTTCTTGTCTTTCTTAAATTTCTAGCTTCCATTGTGGGACCATTATTTATTTGTTAAGTTCTCTCTGGCGCAACACAGTCATCAGACGAGCAATATTACGACGTGCAGCCTTAATCTGAGAATTGTTCTCAAGAGGAGAAACTGCATGATTAAGCAGCATCTGAGAATAGTTAGCCTTTTCTGTCTGAATCAACTCCTGCAGTTCAGCAGTTGACATCTCCTTAATTTCAGCAACTTTCATACTTATGCGTTTTTATCGTAATCTCTTCTAACAATGAACTTTGTGGTCACAGGCAACTTCTGAGAAGCCAAACGGAGAGCCTCCTTGGCAATCTCATAAGAAACTCCCTCTATCTCAAAAATAATACGGCCGGGAGTAATGGGGAAAACGTATCCCACAGGATCACCCTTACCCTTACCCATACGCACGTCTGCAGGTTTCTTGGTGATAGGCTTATCAGGGAAAATACGGATCCAACTCTGACCCTCACGCTGCATATAGCGTGTCATGGCAATACGGGCAGCCTCAATCTGACGGGCAGTGATCCAGTGTGTCTCAAGCGACTTGATTCCGAACGAACCGAAAGCCAGCTGATTGCCACGCTGTGCGTTGCCTTTGCAACGACCTTTTTGCGGTCTTCTGTATTTTGTTCTTTTAGGTTGTAACATGATCATTTACATTTTTAGCGATTGTTGTTCTTCTTGTTACGACGGAAGTTCTTTCCATCGTTACGGAAGTTACGGCCACCATTTTGCTTCTCTTGGGTGAAGTTAGGAGCAAGATCCTTCTTACCGTAAACCTCACCACGGCAAATCCACACCTTGATGCCCAAAATACCAACCTTGGTCAGAGCCTCGGCTTGGCAGTAGTCGATATCTGCGCGAAAAGTATGCAGGGGAGTACGACCCTCCTTAAACATCTCGCTACGTGCGATTTCAGCACCATTCAATCGTCCGCCAATTTGTACTTTAATACCCTCGGCACCGGCACGCATGCTGTTAGCAATCGCCATTTTAATCGCACGACGATAAGCGATTTTTCCTTCAACCTGACGAGCAATGTTGTTAGCCACGATAGTCGCGTCAAGTTCAGGACGACGAACCTCAAAAATATTTATCTGAACGTCCTTGTCAGTCAACTTTTTCAGTTCTTCCTTCAACTTATCAACATTCTCGCCACCCTTACCAATGATAAGACCAGGACGGGCTGTGCAAATAGTGATTGTCACCTTCTTCAAAGTGCGCTCGATGACAATTCTAGAAAGGCTGGCATCGCCCAAACGAGCGTTAAGATACTTACGGATTTTGCTATCCTCAAGGATGGTATCTCCAAAGTCCTTACCGCCAAACCAATTAGAATCCCAACCGCGGACAATGCCCAAACGGTTGCTTATAGGATTAACTTTTTGTCCCATACTTTTCTTTAATCATTAATCATTTTTGGTGTCAACATACAAGGTGATATGGTTAGAACGCTTACGGATTCTATAACCACGACCTTGAGGGGCAGGTCTCATACGTTTGAGGGTTGCGCCCTCGTCAACGAACACACGAGTCACGAACAACTCACCATCTTCAGCTTTGCGCTCATTCTTCTGCTCCCAGTTGGCAATAGCAGAACGAAGAACCTTCTCCACATCAGCAGAAGCAGCCTTTGAAGAAAACTTCAGGGTTCCGAGAGCTCTGTTTACCTCCATGCCGCGAATCAAATCAACCACATATCTCATCTTGCGGGGAGAAGAGGGAACATCCTTCAGCTTTGCAAAATACTGGGTCTTCTTTGCAGCCTTAATAGATTCAGCTGCCAATTTCTTTCTTTTTCCCATTATATTATTACTCTTTTTTGTCTAATAACGTCCTGCTTATTTTTTCTTGTTACCAGCATGACCGCCGAACTTGCGAGTGGGAGCGAACTCACCGAGCTTGTGTCCAACCATGTTCTCAGTAACGTAAACAGGAATAAACTTATTACCGTTGTGCACAGCTACGGTATGGCCCACAAAATCAGGGCTAATCATAGATGCGCGGGCCCATGTCTTTACGACAGACTTCTTGCCACTCTCGTTCATGGCGAGAATCTTCTTTTCGAGGCTGACCTCAATATATGGACCTTTCTTAAGTGAACGACTCATAATTTACTCAATTAACTTGCTTGTTTACTTCTTGTTTGCTCTCTCAATGATGTACTTGTTAGACTGCTTCTTAGGTGCACGTGTTTTGAGACCCTTAGCATACAAGCCCTTGCGTGAACGGGGATGACCACCACTCTGACGGCCTTCTCCACCACCCATGGGGTGATCCACAGGATTCATAACAACACCACGGTTGTGAGGACGACGACCCAGCCAACGAGAACGACCGGCCTTACCGGAGCTCTCCAAAGCATGATCGGAGTTACCGACACTACCGACAGTAGCCTTACATGCACTGAGAATCTGACGAGTCTCGCCAGAAGGCAACTTAATTACGCAGTAACGACCCTCACGAGAAGTCAACTGAGCAAAATTACCAGCGGAACGAACGAGCATACCACCTTGACCGGGGCGAAGCTCGATGTTGTGGATTACAGTACCCACAGGGATGTTCTGCAAAGGCAGAGCATTACCCACTTCGGGAGCTGCTTCGGCACCACTCATCACAGTGGAGCCCACCTGCAAACCGTTGGGAGCAATAATATAACGTTTCTCACCATCAGCATAAAACAACAAAGCAATACGAGCCGAACGGTTGGGATCGTATTCAATGGTTTTAACAACTGCGGGAACACCATCTTTCTCTCGCTTGAAATCAATGAAACGGAATTTCTTCTTGTGACCGCCACCGATATAACGCATGGTCATCTTACCGGTGTTGTTGCGACCGCCAGTAGAACGCTTTCCGTATACGAGAGACTTCTCAGGTACTGATGCAGTAATCTCCTCGAACGTACCTATAATCTTGTGTCTCTGGCCCGGTGTAGTGGGCTTAAATTTACGTACTGCCATCTTATTTTTTAGATATTGCTATAAAAATCAATAGAATCGCCCTCCTTCAGAGTAACGATAGCCTTCTTGAAGGCATTGGTGCGGCCCTTGATGAGACCAGCCTTGGTATAACGAGACTTGTTCTTACCGGCATACACCATAGTGTTGACATCAGTAACCGTTACATTGTAACGTGCCTCTATCTCCTTCTTAATCTCGATCTTATTGGCGTTAGGACGAACAACGAAGCCGAACTTGTTCTGCTTCTCTGTGATCGAGGTCATCTTCTCAGTGACCAGGGGTTTAATTATTATTGACATAATTGTTCAGTTCCTTATTTTGTTAAGTTTCCCTCAATAACGCTCAATGCGCCCTCTGCAACAACCATAACATCCGCGTTCAACACTTTGTAAGTGTTAAGAGCAGATGCGGCAATTACACTGACGCGTTGCAAGTTACGAGTGGACAAATATACAACTTTATCAGCACCCGGCAAAACAAACAGGGTCTTCTTGCCGGAAACTTTAAGATTATTTAAGATTTCGATGATACCCTTGGTCTTGGGAGCGTCCATCTTAACTTCATCAACCACGATGATGGCATTCTCCTGAGCCTTATAGCTGAGAGCAGACTTGCGAGCCAACTGGCGAACCTTCTTGTTCAGCTTGAAGCCATAATCGCGAGGCTTGGGACCAAACACACGGCCACCACCAACCAACACGGGAGAATTGATGTCACCGCGACGGGCACCGCCACCACCTTTCTGGCGACCGAGCTTACGGGTAGAGCCACTGACTTCGCTTCTCTCCTTAGACTTGGCAGTACCCTGACGCTGATTGGCAAGGATAAGCTTAACATCAAGGTAAATAGCGTGATCGTTGGGTTCGATGGCATAGATTGCATCGCTCAAAGACACCTTACGACCAGTGTCCTGACCCTTAATATTTAATACACTAACTTCCATTTTACTTTACAACGCTTACGATTGAACCTTTGAAGCCGGGAACACTACCCTTGATGAGAAGGAGGTTGTGCTCGGGGATTACCTTTAACACTTGCAGATTGTGTGTCGTCACACGCTCATTACCCATGTGACCACCCATGCGCATGCCCTTAAACACCTTTGCAGGGTAAGAACAAGCACCGATAGAACCGGGCTTACGCAGACGGTCATCCTGACCGTGGGTAGCCTGTCCTACACCACCAAAGCCATGACGCTTTACAACGCCCTGGAAACCCTTACCCTTAGAGGTACCGATTACATCGACATAGGCAGTGTCGTTAAACAATTCCACGGTGATAGTGTCACCCAGATTCAACTCACCATCGAAACCTGTGAACTCGGCCAAGTGGCGCTTGGGGGTGGTACCGGCCTTCTTGAAATGACCTTTCAAAGCAGCAGAGGTGTTCTTTTCCTTTGCCTCCTCAAAACCAAGTTGGATAGCATTATAACCATCCTTCTCCACGGTCTTTACCTGAGTAACCACACAAGGACCTAATTCGATAACAGTGCATGGTACATTCTTACCCTCGGCACTGAACACGGAAGTCATTCCGATTTTCTTTCCTAATAATCCTGGCATTTCAGTTATTCTTTAATTAAAAACTTTTGTTTAGTATCAAACTTTAATCTCTACCTCTACTCCGCTGGGCAATTCAAGCTTCATCAGAGCATCAACGGTTTTGGCATTGCTGCTATAGATGTCTATCAAGCGCTTGTAAGAGCTCAACTCGAACTGCTCGCGAGACTTTTTGTTAACGAAGGTTGAACGGTTTACAGTGAAGATGCGCTTGTGAGTGGGAAGGGGAATGGGGCCACTAACGATAGCACCGGTAATCTTCACTGTACTCACAATCTTCTCAGCAGACTTATCAACCAGGTTGTGGTCATAAGACTTCAGTTTGATTCTGATTTTTTGACTCATTTGTTTTTTTGTTATTAATTAAGTTGTTTGTTGAATGAAGGTCCTGTCAAAGAGTCGTTTGCTTGACAGGTTGCCTTCATTCAAATTCTTCTTAGTGTTTATTATACCAAATCCACACGACCATCGATTTCAGTCAGAACGGCCTTGGCAATACCGCTGCTCACAGGAGCATGGTGGTCATAGGTCATTGAGCTGGTAGCACGACCGGAAGTGATGGTACGCAAAGCCGTCACATAACCGAACATCTCTGCCAAAGGAACCATAGCCTTCACCAGACGGCCACCGCTACGAGTGGTATCCATACCCTCGACCTGACCACGGCGCTTGTTCAAGTCACCGATAACGTCACCCATGTTTTCTTCAGGAGTATCAACCTCCAACTTCATCATGGGCTCCATCAGCACGGGCTTAGCCTTGGCGCAGCATGCCTTGTAAGCCATCTGGGCAGCCAATTCGAAAGACAACTGGTCGGAGTCCACGGGGTGGAAGCTACCGTCAACCAACTCTACCTTCAAGCTGTCCATGGGGAAACCGCCAAGGATACCATTCTTCATGGCAGCCTCGAAGCCCTTCTGAACCGAGGGAATGAACTCCTTGGGAATGTTACCGCCGGTAACGCTGTTGATGAACTGCAAGCCGCCGTTAGCATGGATATCATAATCCTCGTCTACGGGACCTACATTCACGATAATGTCAGCAAACTTACCGCGACCACCGCTCTGCTTCTTATAAACCTCGCGGTGGTTAACGGTGGCTGTGATAGCCTCCTTATAGTTAACCTGGGGCTTGCCCTGGTTACACTCAACCTTAAACTCACGCTTCAGACGGTCGATAATGATGTCCAAGTGAAGCTCACCCATACCGGAGATTACCGTCTGACCGCTCTGCTCGTCGGTCTTCACGGTAAAGGTGGGATCCTCCTCGGCCAACTTCTGAAGACCCATGCTCAGCTTATCCAAATCCTTCTGAGTCTTGGGCTCAACGGCGATACCGATAACGGGATCGGGGAACTCAATGCTCTCAAGGATGATGGGATGACCCTCAGAGGTCAAAGTGTCTCCCGTACGGATATCCTTGAAGCCAACGCCTGCACCGATATCACCGGCACCAATCACGTCAACAGCGTTCTGGTGGTTGGAGTGCATCTGGAAGATACGGCTGATACGCTCTTTCTTGCCACTACGCACATTATATACATAGCTGCCGGCCTCAATCTTACCGCTGTAGACACGGAAGAAAGTCAGACGGCCCACGAAGGGGTCGGTAGCAATCTTAAATGCCAAGGCAGAGGTAGCATCATCCTCATCGGGATGGCGCTCTTCATCCTCACCGGTGTCGGGATTCTTGCCCACGATGGCGGGAGTATCCAGAGGAGAGGGCAAGAACATGCAGACATAGTCAAGCAAGGTCTGAACGCCCTTATTCTTAAAGGAAGAACCGCAGGTCATGGGAACAATATCCAAAGCCAAGGTACCCTTACGGATAGCAGCGATAATCTCTTCCTCGGTGATGCTGTTGGGATCCTCGAAGAACTTCTCCATCAAGGCCTCGTCCTGCTCGGCAGCCTGCTCTACGAGTTTCTGACGCCACTCATCGCACTCGGCCTGCAACTCTGCGGGAATCTCGTCCACTTCATACTCGGCACCCATGGTCTCATCGTGCCAGACGATAGCTTTCATCTTCAGCAGGTCAACCACGCCCTTGAAAGTCTCCTCAGCACCGATGGGCACGGTCAACACCACGGGAGTAGCACCCAGCACATCCTTCATCTGGCGCACCACTTCGAAGAAGTTGGCACCCGAACGGTCCATCTTATTCACATATCCGATACGGGGAACGTTATACTTGTCAGCCTGACGCCACACGGTCTCGGACTGGGGCTGCACACCGCCTACTGCGCAGTAGGTAGCCAC
>CAMWSK010000025.1 GCA_947176895.1 uncultured Prevotellaceae bacterium
GTGTAGAACTCAGTGATTGGTTCTCGTGCCGACTTTTCTCGTTTCAGATACTTATGACCATTCTCAAATAATTGGTCAATGTCTTGCCGGCGTACCAGTGTCTTTCCTTTGAACTGTACGGTTGCGATAGCGTTGTCGGCAAAGTATCGGTAGATTGTAGCTCGACTGACTCCAAGCAATCTGCATACCTGAGTTGGGGAAAGGAACTCAAGCTTTTCGATTTCGACCTTACCCTCAATTTGTGTTGAGTATTCCGCCTTGAACTCGCTGAGTTTCGCTTGCCGTTTTCTCTCCTTATAGGCGAGACCGGAACATCGGTGGCTACAGTATTCCGTGGTAGTCTTTCGTGCGACAAATTCTTTGCCGCACCACTTACATTTTTTGATGATTTCAATATTACTGCTCATATTCGCTTTATTGGTGGTTATTTCGCCGAAAGTGTCTCATCGCGTCACACTGCGTCTCATGGTGTCTCAAAAGTCCACGACCTTGCGGAACGGATTGACGGGATTGACCGATTTGCTACAAATCGGGTACAAAAACACAGGTAAAAAGGGGTGAAAAGCGGTTATATTGCAGTATCGGCACGAAAAAAGCCGCCCGATAACGAGCGACTTTTCAATATTTTACACCAAATGGCACCAGTTGTCACCAATAGACTACTTGCCGATGCAAAATTTGGAGAAGATGTTTCCTAAGACTTCATCGGTCACAATTTCGCCTCCGGTGATTTCACCTAAATGGTGGAGACATTGGCGGAGATCCTCGGAAAGGAGATCGATGAATTGACCATCCTCTAAACCTTGACGTACTTGCCGGATGCTCTCGCCGGCCTTTAACAGGGCTTCGTAGTGACGCAGATTGGTTACAGTGGTTTCCGTGTCGGATACCCGGGGGATGCTTCGCACCAATTGCTGCTCCAACTCCTTCAGGCCGGTACCGTTGATGGCCTGAAACTCGGGGGTCTTGTTCTTGATGTGAATGACAGTCTGGCCGGAGGTGATTTCCAACTGCGGTTCGGGCACACCCGGCTCGCTCATCAACAGGATGATGCGAGCTTTCTGTACGGCTTTCTGACTACGTTCAATGCCCATCTGCTCAACCTTGTCGGTGGTGGAGCGTATGCCGGCAGTGTCGATGAAGCGGAACTGGATGCCTTGGATGGTCATCACGTCTTCAATGATGTCGCGCGTGGTACCCTGAATATCGCTCACGATGGCACGGTCATCGCGCAGAAGGGCATTGAGCAACGTGCTCTTGCCCACATTGGGAGCACCTACAATGGCCACAGGAATGCCGTTTTTCAAGGCGTTTCCTGTCTGGAAGGAGGCTGTGAGCCGATGGATATGCTGCTCTATTTCGGTACAGAGGGTCAGCAATCGGCTGCGGTCGGCGAACTCGACGTCCTGGTCGGTGAAGTCGAGTTCCAACTCCAATAAAGAAGTGAGGTCAAGCAATTGGGCACGCAGGTCGGCCAGTTCTTTCGAGAAGCCGCCGCGCAGCTGGCTGAGTGCCACCCGATGAGCTGCCGCACTCTGCGAGGCCAACAGGTCGGCCACAGCCTCGGCCTGCGACAGGTCCATCTTGCCGTTGAGGAAGGCACGCTTGGTGAACTCGCCGGGGTCGGCTTGACGCGCACCGTTCTTTATCAAGGTCTGCACGATACGCCGGGCGATGTAGGCACTGCCGTGGCAGGAAATCTCCACACCGTCCTCGCCCGTGTAGGAACGCGGAGCTCGGAATATGCTCACCAACACCTCGTCCACCAATTCCCCACCATCACGTATCTCGCCCAAGTGAAGCGTATAGGCAGGGGCGGTTTTCAGTTCTTTACTGAAGATGCTTTCGGTTATCTCTATGGCCCGGGGGCCGCTTACGCGGATGACGGCTATGGCTCCGCCAGTGGCGGTTGCCGTGGCACAGATGGTGTCCTGTGAATCCATCAAATCCGGTCGAGAACGAGTTTAATCAGTCCGTCGATGGAACCCTTATAACCCGTGTTGGCTTCTCCGGCCAGTCGATTGGCGATGACCATGCAGCAAGTGGTGGCACGGTGTCCCATCAGTTTGGCCAATCCCGCCAAGGCGGAGCTTTCCATCTCGAAGTTCGTAATCTTCCATCCTTGGTATTCAAAGTCTTCCACCTTACGGTTCTGGTCGGGGTCGGCCAAAGGGATGCGCAGTTCGCGCCCTTGGGGACCGAAGAAACCGCCACAGGCGATGGTGACACCCTTCACCATATCATCGGCGGCAATGCGCTCAGAGAGTTCCTCGTCGGCAGCAATCACATAGGGGGCAGCCAACTGGGGGTTCCAGTTCATGTGCTCGCAGAAGGCGCGTTCAAAGTCCAAATCGCATGCCTCGTTGCGTCCGGCATAGAAGTTGAGCAGTCCGTCGAAACCGATGCTTTTACGGCTATTGATGTAAGTGCCCACGGGCGTGTTGGGCTGCAGGCCGCCGCAGGTGCCGATGCGCACCATCTCCAGGCTCTTGAGCCGGGGCTTCTCGGTACGGGTGTTGAAGTCGATGTTGGCCAAGGCATCCAGTTCGTTGACCACGATGTCGATGTTGTCGCAACCGATACCGGTGCTCAGCACGGTCAGGCGCTTACCCTTGTAGGTGCCCGTGACGGTGTGGAACTCACGGCTGGCGATGTCGCATTCGCGTTGGTCGAAGTGGGCGGCCACAGTCTCCACGCGACCGGGATCTCCCACAAGGATAATCTTATCGGCAAGCTGCTCGGGGCGCACATGCAAGTGGAACACGCTGCCATCGGCATTTATTATCAACTCTGATTCTGCAAATCTTTTCATAGTCTTATTGGGTTTTTGTTAGTACAATATTCGTAAAAATCCACGAAATGAACAAATCTTTTGAAGTGTGTTTTACGAGGGCACAAAAAACATCACGATAATCCAATAAAAACATGAACATGTTTTCTGAAATCATGAACATGTTTCCGAAAAACATGAACATACAAAAACGCCACGGCGAATGAACGTTAATCGCCGCGGCGTTTCTTTAGGAAATTTCCGGTTGCTTTGTTCAGGGGTGTACCAGCGTGCCGATATTTTCGCCCTGCATCACCTTTTTCAGGTTACCCACGGTGTCCATGTTGAACACGTAGATGGGCAGGTTGTTTTGCATGCACATGGCAGTGGCGGTGATGTCCATTACCTTCAGCCCCTGTGCGATGACCTCTTGGTAGGTGATGTCGGTGTACTTGGTGGCTGTGGAATCCTTTTCGGGGTCTGCCGTGTAGACACCGTCCACACGCGTACCCTTCAACATCACATCGGCCTCAATTTCAATACCCCGGAGCGAAGAGCCCGTGTCGGTGGTGAAGTAGGGGTTGCCCGTGCCGGCACTCATGATGACCACCTGACCCTGTTTCATGGCCTCGATGGCCTTCCATTTGCTGTAGAAATCGCCAATGGGCTCCATGCGGATGGCCGTCAGCACCCGGTTGGGTTGTCCCACAGCATCCAGCGCACTGCTCAGTGCCAGGGAATTGATGACGGTGGCACACATGCCCATCTGATCGCCCTTCACACGGTCGAAGCCCTTGCCGGCTCCGCTCAATCCACGGAAAATGTTGCCTCCACCTATGACGATGCCTATCTCCACGCCCATTTGGGCAATCTCCTTGATTTGCTCGGCATACTGGTTCAGGCGCTCCACGTTGATGCCTTGTTTTTGATCTCCAGCCAGACTCTCGCCGGAGAGCTTCAGCAGGATACGGTTGAATTTTGCCATTATCGTAATGTTTTATTGGGTTGATTGTTTGATTGTTTGATTGATGTCAGATGACGTAGCTTACCTCCTTGAAAGCGTACCGGCGGGTGAGTCCGTCACGGTCGCGCAACACCAAGTGGCCATCCGGCTCCACATGCACTATCTCCGCCTCAAAAGAGCCGGTGTGGTCGATGAATGTGTGGAAACCCGTACGACGATAGAGTAAACGGTGGTACTCATCGAACATGTCGGGCCACATGGCAGAGTTGGGTATGGCGGTAAGCAGGCGGATAAAGTGGTTGACAACGCCCTGAAGCACAAGACTCCGACTCACAGGTTTTCCCGTGATGAGAGCCAGCGAGGTGGGGTTGGGCGCATCGGGCGCAAAAGACGTTTGGTTGACGTTGATGCCAACGCCCATGATGCAGGTGGACACGAAGTGCCCCTGCAGTTCGTTCTCTATCAGTATGCCGACGACTTTCTTGTCGCCGAAATATATGTCGTTGGGCCATTTGATGCGGAAGCCCGGGACAATCTCATTCAACGCGTTGCACACACTGATGCAGACAACCACGCTCAGGCGGAACACCTGTGTGGCAGGCAGCTGCACGGGACGACTCACGAGGCTTAGCATCAGGTTCTCTCCGGAGCGGCTCTGCCAGCCGCCTGTGGCACCCCGTCCGGCCGTCTGAAACTCGGCGGTGACAAGCGTGACGGGGCTTTGCAGTTCGCTCAAATGGTCGTGTGCCCAGTCGATGGTGCTGGTCGTTTCCTCTAATTCTATGTGCCGGAGGCCGGGCAAAGGGGATAGCTGATAGTGGGTCATGGTTTCGCAAAGTTAAGAAAATTCGCTAACTTTGCCTATAATATAATGTATGAAAAAGACATGGAAGAGGACATTCGCTTCATGCGCCTGGCACTGGTCGAGGCCCAAAAAGCCTTTGCACAGGACGAAATACCCATCGGTGCGGTAGTAGTGAGCCGCGGGCAGGTAATCGGGCGCGGCCACAACCTGACGGAGATGTTGCATGACGTGACGGCTCACGCCGAGATGCAGGCCATCACGGCTGCGGCGGAAACGTTAGGAGGAAAGTATCTGACGGATTGCACGCTGTACGTGACCATCGAACCCTGCGTGATGTGTGCGGGTGCTTTGGGCTGGAGCCAGGTGGGCAGACTGGTATATGGTGCGTCCGAGGAGAAGCGGGGCTATCGGCGCTATGCCCCACAAGCCCTTCACCCCAAAACGCAGGTGACAGGCGGCATCCTGGAGGACGAATGCCGACAACTGATGGTAGATTTTTTCAGGAAACGAAGATAGAATGGGAGACGAAGTGCATATTCACTTCACTTCCTCATAGTCCACATATTCGGCATTGGCATCATCATAGAGAGGCTGCTCATAGTCTGTGGCTATGGTGCAGGCATCCTTGCCCTTATCGGAGTTGGTCCGATTCGAAGTTTTATCCTTCTTTTGAGCATTGGTGCCTCTACCCTCCCCCTTGAGATTGCGCAGGTTGCGACGCATGGCCACGAAGAAGGCAATGCCTATGGCCAAGACCGCCGTTGCGGCGAAGATGAGCACGCCGAAGATGAAAGAGATGAGGGAACCCAGGAAACTTATCATGTGGCTTACTGCTTGCGGATATTGATGATTATAGACAGGGCCACATACCACACGATGATGGCGGCCAGAGCGCTGTACTCCAATAACATTAAGGGCAGGCATCCCGCCAGAAACACTATCTTCTCCTGATTGTCCCTCAACTTCGTGCTCTTAAACTTCAAAGCAAAGAGGGGCAATTCGGCCACCATGAGCCAACAGAAAAGAATCATGAACAGGAAGAGGAACAGCGCATTGAACTTGGCTGACACCAAAAACGCGTACTGACCCACAATAAGAGAACCCCAGAAAAGGGCATTGGCAGGAGTGGGAAGTCCGATAAAGGATGTAGACTGACGGACATCGAGATTGAACTTAGCCAAACGAAGTGCCGAGAAGGCTGCCATCAGAAAGGCGGTGTAGGGCATCACGGGGCGCAGGAACTGCATAAATTCGGGATATTGCACTTGCTGAAACAGAGAGAAGAGCATGGCCGAGGGGGCTACGCCGAAAGTGACCACATCAGCCAGCGAGTCCAACTCTTTACCTATGGGCGAACTGACACCCAAGGAACGAGCGGCCAAACCATCGAAGAAATCGAATACAGCGCCCGCAATGACAGCCATGACGGCCAACATATAGTAATGATAATCCACCGTGCCGGCCCAAAAAGCACAGGCCGTGGCATAGCAACCACAGATAAGATTGCAACAAGTGATGGCATTGGGAATATGTTTTTTCATGTCTTTCCGTTTATAATTTTGCGATAACCGTTTCGTTGCCAATGGTTCGTTGCCCTTTCTTCACAAGCACCTCGGCGTCCAAAGGCAGATAGATGTCTACGCGCGAACCGAACTTGATGAAGCCCATATGCTCGTCAATCTCACAGCGTTCGCCCTCCTGTACATAGGTGATGACACGTCGTGCCATGGCTCCGGCCACCTGGCGCACAAGAATCTGGTGACCGTCTTTGTTCTCGATAACCACGGTGGAGCGCTCGTTTTCTATGCTGGCCTTGGGCAACCACGCGGCGTGGAAATTGCCGTCGTGGTGATGCACCTTCTTCACCGTCCCCTCCATGGGCACCCAATTGGCGTGTACGTCAAAAAGACTCATAAACGTGCTCACCATCAGTCTGCGGTCGTGGAAATACTCGTTTTCCTCCACCTCTTCAATCACCACCACGCGGCCATTGCAGGCCGCCACCACCACATGGTCATGGTCTCCCTCAAACACACGGGGCGGGCAACGGAAAAAGTTGACCACAATGCCATAGACAACGACACAAACAGCTGCAGCACTAATCATCACGATGTGTATGACATTGCTTCCGGCACGAAAAGTGTTCATGCCAAAATAAAGAGCCAGGAGAAAAAAAATAATGACCAAAGCACCCAAAACCAGCGAGTGTGTTCCCTCGCGGTGCAAGCGTATGCGGCGCAAGCGTCTTAGTCGATGAAATCTGCTTGTCATGCTTATCTATACAATGTCTGTTTTACAAAGATAACCTTTTCTTTTCAAAATCCCAAGATTTTGGGTCCAAAAAGGGCACTAACAGGATGTTTTGTGCTATTTAACCTCGTGCG
Source organism: uncultured Prevotellaceae bacterium (assembly GCA_947176895.1). Taxonomy (GTDB): domain Bacteria; phylum Bacteroidota; class Bacteroidia; order Bacteroidales; family Bacteroidaceae; genus Physcousia. The sequence goes on from CAMWSK010000025.1 coordinate 6,924, forward strand.
TGTTTGCTTTTTCAGGAGGATGATTTATCTTTACATCAGACTAACATCCCATTCATTATGCGCGACTTTGTTCACCTTCATGTCCACACGCAATATTCTTTGCTGGACGGACAATGCAAAATTTCCGATCTTGTCCAAAAGGCCGTGGCAGATGGCATGCGCGGCATGGCCATCACCGACCATGGAAACATGTTTGGCGTCAAGGATTTCTTCGATGAGTGTAACAAGTTAAACGGCAAGCGCAAGAAGGAGGGTTTGGAACCGTTCAAGCCCATCTTCGGATGTGAGTTGTATGTGAGCGAGGGGCGCAAGGAGGACCGTGAGAAGGAACGCTACCATCTGGTGGCTTTAGCCAAGAACGCGGCAGGGTATCGTAACCTTATCAAACTTGTGAGTCGCGCCTGGACCGACGGTTTCTACAAAAAGCCACGCACCGACCATGCCGATCTGGAACGTTTCCATGAGGGGCTTATCATTTGCTCGGCCTGCATTGCCGGCGAAGTGCCTCGTGCCATCTTGCGGGGAGATATGAAAAAAGCCGAAGAGGCGGTGTTGTGGTACAAGTCGGTTTTCGGCGATGATTACTATCTTGAACTTCAGCGTCACGAAGTCACCGACCCTGCACAGCGGGCCAACCGTGAGACCTTCCCCTTACAGCAGCAAGCTAACCAGGTCATTATCGAACTGGCACATAAACACGGTGTGAAACTGGTGTGCACCAATGATGTTCACTTCGTAAACCAAGAGGATGCCGAAGCACACGACGTACTTATCTGTCTGTCCACGGGCAAGGACAAGGACGACCCCAACCGAATGCTATACAGCAAGCAAGAGTGGTTCAAGACCCGCGCCGAGATGGAACAGACATTCGCCGATGTGCCCGAAGCATTGGACAACACAGGGGAAATCTTGGACAAAGTGGAGTTGTACGACCTTGACAATAACCCCATCATGCCTTTCTTCCCCATCCCGGAAGATTTCGGAACGGAGGAACAATGGCGCCAACGATACAGCAAAGAAGACCTTTTTCGTGAGTTCACCAGCGATGAAAACGGGGAAAATCCGCTGCCCCGCGAGAAAGGCGAGGAGAAAATTAAGAAACTGGGCGGTATCGACAAGCTATACCGCATCAAGTTCGAGGCCGACTATCTGGGCAAACTGGCCTACGAGGGTGCCGAGCGTCTCTACCCCACTCCCCTAAGCAAGGAGGTGGATGACCGCATCCGCTTCGAACTGCATATCATGAAGACGATGGGCTTCCCCGGTTACTTCCTTATCGTTCAGGACTTCATCAATTCGGCTCGCAACGAGTTGGACGTATGGGTCGGCCCGGGCAGAGGCTCAGCTGCCGGCAGTGTGGTAGCCTATTGTCTGGGAATCACCAAGCTCGACCCCTTGAAATATGACCTGCTGTTCGAACGCTTCCTCAACCCTGACCGTATTTCTCTGCCCGATATCGACACCGATTTCGACAACGATGGCCGAGGCAAGGTGCTGCAGTGGGTGATGGACAAATATGGACACGAGAACTGTGCCCACATTATCACCTATGGCACGATGGCTATCAAAAACAGCATCAAGGATGTGGCCCGCGTGTTGAAATATCCCATTGACCGCACCAACGCCCTGTGCAAAGCCATCCCCGACCGACTTTCCAAGGATGGCAAGGACCTGAAGATGAATCTGACCAATGCCCTGCTGTGCGTGCCCGAACTGCAAGACGCCCAAGCCAGCAGCAATCCCATCGAGTCCGACACCATCAAATTTGCCAAACGATTGGAGGGAACCGTGCGCAACATAGGCATTCACGCCTGCGGATTCATCATCTGTCGCGACCCTATCTCAGACCACGTGCCCGTATCCACGGCCGACGATCCCGACTTCCCCGACCGCAAGACACCCGTGACCCAGTACGACGGGCACGTGATTGAGAGCACCGGACTCATCAAGATGGACTTCCTGGGACTAAAAACGCTATCGGAATTGAAAGAAGCCTGCCGCGTAATCAAGGAGGCCGAAGACGTGGACATCGACCTCGACCGCCTGCCCATTGATGACGAACTGACTTACAAGCTCTATCAGGAAGGCCGCACCATAGGCACTTTCCAGTTCGAAAGCTCCGGCATGCAGAAGCATCTGAAAGACCTGAAGCCCACCGTGTTCGAGGACCTCATCGCCATGAACGCCCTCTATCGACCCGGACCCATGGACTATATCCCCTCGTTCATCCGCAGAAAGAACGGGCAGGAGGCCATCACCTATGACATTCCCGTCATGGAAAAATACCTGAAGGACACCTACGGCATCACCGTGTACCAAGAACAGGTGATGCTTCTGAGCCGCCTGTTGGCCGATTTCACCCGCGGCGAGAGCGATGCCCTGCGCAAGGCCATGGGAAAAAAGAAGAAAGACATCGTAGACGCCATGAAACCGAAATTCATTGCCGGAGGAGAAAAGAACGGCTACGATGCCAAAGTGCTGGAGAAAATCTGGAGCGACTGGGAGAAGTTCGCTTCCTATGCTTTCAACAAGTCCCACGCAGCCTGCTACTCATGGGTGGCTTACCAAACAGCTTACTTGAAGGCACATTATCCCTCGGAATTCATGGCCGCCCTGCTCACCCGACGCAAAGACGACATCAAAGAAACGGGCAAGCTGCTGGACGAATGCAAGGCCATGCACATCTCCGTGCTGGGTCCCGACGTCAACGAAAGTCAGGCCAACGCCACTGTAAATAAGAAAAAAGAGATCCGTTTCGGCCTCAGCGCCATCAAAGGATTCGGAGAGAGCGCCACCGAGGCCATCATCCATGAGCGTGAAAAGAACGGTCCTTTCCGCGACATTTTCGATTTTGTGGAGCGTGTACCCATGAATCAAATCAAAAAAAGCGGACTGGAATGTCTGGCCCTCAGCGGAGCCTTCGACTCCTTCTCTTCCCAACTCACCCGCGAACAATTCTTCGGAGTCACTCCCAAGGGTGAGACTTTTGTCGAACAGCTCCTGCGCTACGGCTCGCAATACCAGCAGACAAAGCAGGAGGCACAGTTCTCTCTCTTCGGGATGGACTCCGTGGACATCAACCGCCCCTCCATTCCTCATGCCGACGTATGGACAAAAGTAAAACGCCTGGACAAAGAAAAAGAATTGGTGGGTATCTATCTCAGCGAGCATCCCTTGGACGAATATGCCATGGTGCTGAAACACGTCTGTACGCTCAGGTGCGACCAGCTGGCTGACGTATCAGGACTGACCAAGGATGTCGATTTACATTTAGGCGGAATCGTCACCTCCGTGAAAAGCGGCATCAGTCAACGTACGAGCAAACCCTATGGTTTTGTCACCATCGAAGACTTCTCCGGTGTGGGCGAGCTTCGGCTCTACGACGACGCCTGGGCCCAATTCTCCGGCTATATGACCCCGGGGAACACCTTATATATAACGGCACAAGTACGCACGCCCCGCTACGAAAACCAAATGCCACGCTTGATTATCGGACAGGTGCAGTTCCTGCAAGACGTAGCTCCCCAGCTTCTTCGATCCATCCGTTTGGAGATTAACCTCTCCGACTTCTCGTCAGAAACCGCTCACGATTTGGTGCCCTTGCTGAACCAAAAGGGTTCCACACGGCTCACCCTCATACTCACCGATCCGAAAACACAGGAACAGATACACCTGTCCTCCTCTCACCCCGTAGCACTCACAGGAGACCTGATGGACTTCCTGCAAGACAATGATTCGTCAATCCATTATCAAATCAACCAATAAACACACAAATTATGGCAAACAACATCTCAACTATGGCCGAGCTCGACCAACTCAAGCAGAGCGGGCGCCCCACACTCGTTGATTTCTGGGCCACATGGTGCGGCCCCTGCAAGCGCCTTGTCCCCATCGTGGAACAGTTGGCCGAGGAATATGATGGACGGGTGAACATCGTGAAGTGTAACGTAGAGGAAGGTGAAGATCTCGCCATGACGTTCGGCATCACCAGCATTCCCGCCCTCGTATATTTCAACGCCCAGGGCGAAAACGTGAACCGACAGGTAGGGCTACAGCCCAAGGCCAAGATACAGGAAGAACTGGACAAATTGCTTTAACCCTATAACCTGTTATACACACGATGGCATTTGAAGACGATTTGTTGCAGGACGCTCAGGAAGACGCCCGCATCATCGAGTTCATCCACACCTATCTGCCCCAAGACCTGAAAGACAATTTCAGCGATGACGACCTGCAATATTTCCTTGATGTGCTGGCCGAATACTATGCCGACCTCAGCGAGGGCGCCGGTGCCAATGAGGAGGAAGTGGACATTGACGTGGAGGCCGTGGCTCTGCACTTGACCAATCAGGCCAGAAAAGAAAAGATGGGTAACTTCTCGGCCGATGACGTACGCTGGGTTGTGGAAGGCGAGTTGGAGTATTGGGACCGCATGGAGTCTGGTGAACTATAAACTTCTCCGCACACACTGATTATATGGAAGAGACGCTGCAACGAACAATCCGAATCGTTGCAGCGTCTCTTCTTCTGTGCATAGTAAGTTATCTAAAGCACATCCGGAAAATACAAAAAAGCGATGAACCTAAAGATTCACCGCTTTGCTTAGGTCGGGATGACAAGACTCGAACTTGCGACCTCGCGCCCCCCAGACGTGTGCGCTACCAACTGCGCTACATCCCGTTCCTTGTTTGCGAGTGCAAAGTTATGGCTATTTTTCTTCATGTGCAAATATTTTCGTACTTTTGTTCAAGGAAATTTCAAAATAATTCCTGTCATGACCACTTATAAGGTATTCCCGCCCCATCGGCTTCTATGCACCGTATCGCTGCCTGCAAGTAAGAGTATCAGCAACAGAGCTTTGATTATCAATGCGCTCAGTGGTAGCACTTGCCCTTTGCAAAATGTGTCAGACTGCGATGACACACGTGTGATGGTGGAAGCCTTGGGTACTATGCCCCCCGTCATCGACATTATGGCGGCAGGCACGGCCATGCGCTTTCTTACGGCCTATCTGAGTACCATGCCCGGCCACATCCATACGATTACGGGTACGGAGCGCATGCAACACCGCCCCATTGAGGTGTTGGTGGAGGCCCTGCGCAGTCTGGGCGCCGAAATCGAGTATGCGGGCGAAGAGGGCTTCCCGCCCCTCCGCATCACAGGACGTCGGCTGGTGGGAGGAAAGCTGAGCCTGCCCGGCAACGTGAGCAGCCAATATATCAGTGCTCTGCTCATGATCGCTCCCACCATGAAGTATGGTTTGGAACTGACACTTGTAGGCGGTATCATCAGCCGTCCGTATATCGACATGACGCTGGCCATCATGACACGCTACGGTGCCCGGGCAGCATGGACGGATGAGAACGTACTCAAGGTGGAGCCGGTGACTTATCGTCCCGTACCCTTCATGATTGAAAACGACTGGAGTGCCGCGAGCTACTGGTACCAAATGGTGGCCATCAGTCCAGATGCACAGGCTTGCGTGGAACTGCCCGGCCTTTTTGCCGAAAGCACGCAGGGCGACAGTGCCGTGGCACGTCTGTTTGAACCTCTGGGAGTAAGCACCGAGTATGTGGAAAGCGGAGTACGCCTGACCAAGGGTGCGGCAAGCCGGGAGACGGTGACAGAGAGCCTGCTTTCACAGCCAGATCTGGCCCAGACTCTTGTGGTGACCTGTGCCATGCAGAACCGTCCCTTCACGTTCGGAGGACTGCAGACGTTACGCATTAAGGAGACCGACCGCATAGCCGCTTTGCAAAAAGAGCTGGCCAAGTTGGGCTATCCATTACGCGACCGTCAGGTGGAACTGCCCGATGGGAAAACCGACCTGCAACTCTTGTGGGACGGGAAACGAACCGCAGAACTTCCTGCACCGCGCATCGCCACATATGAGGACCACCGCATGGCCATGGCCTTTGCCCCTTGCGCTTTGGTACGGGGAAGCATTGAGATCGACCACCCCGAAGTGGTGACAAAAAGTTACCCCGGCTATTGGGACACGCTGCGCAGGGCTGGTTTCCAGATTACTGAAGTCTGACAAGGAGAAAAGAGATGAGCGAATTGGTGAATGTGGACAAGGAGTGTTGCGGGCAGCATGAAATTTGCGAGAAAGATAGTTTGTTGGCTGCCGTAAGCAAAGACGTGGAGTACTATGACGACGAGGAACTGGACACCTATCGAGGCCGCTCGGGCTATGACTACACCGAAGACGAGATAGAGGAATTCCGTTATGTGCTGGAAACGATGCGCGAAGACGAGGTGGCTGGATGGATGCGCTCACTGATGCTTCGCGAGGTGATGCTGCCCGAGGAGCTGAAAGACGAAGTGTTGCTGATTGTGGGCGAGCGCCGGCAATAAATATGCTCCAAGAACGTTGTAAATAAATAGTACCTTATAAATAAATGATGAAAGCGAAGCGTATAACCGGCTTGCTGCTGGCCATGATGGTGCTGGCGGCCTGCTCGACGAAAAAGAACACGTCGGGGTCGCGCTTTTATCATAGCTTTGCCTCCCGCTTCAACATCATGTACAACGGGCAGAAGGCTTTCAACGAAGCACTGGAGAGCCAACAACGCGCCCATCAAGACGACTACACCCGCCTGCTTCCGGTCAACATCGCCCAAAACGAGAGCACGGCAGACCAAGGCAAAGCCGGATATGAGACGGCCATCGAGAAAAGCGAGAAAGCCATCAAGCTGCACAGCATCAAGCGCAAACCCGAAGTGAAGACCGGAAAGCGGTTGACCCCCAAAGAAAAGGAGTTCCGCAACCGCAAGGAGTTCAACCCCTATCTGCGCCATGCCTGGTTGATGATTGGCAAGAGCCAGTTTCAACAGGGCTTGTTTATCGAGGCCGCCAGCACCTTCCACTATATCGCACGCATGTATCAGACCCAGCCCGAAGTGGCCAGTGTGGCCAACGCCTGGCTGGCACGTTGCTACGTAGCCATGGACTGGCCCTACGATGCCGAGACCATTCTGGACAAGACCAAGCGCGACAGCATGAGCACCGAAGGCCGACGCGAGCGCGAAGCCACCCAAGCCGCCTTTTATGTGCAAACCAAGCAGTACGCCGAAGCCATGCCTCATCTGCGCGAAACCATCAAGCATGCCGACGGACGCCTGCAGAAAGCCCGGCTGAACTTCCTGGCCGGACAGATAGAAGCATTGCTGGGCCATAGCCAGGAAGCCTATAAGCATTTTCAACGCGTCATCCGCAGCAACCCACCTTACGAACTGGCTTTCAATGCCCGCATCCAGCAAAGTGAAGTGACAGGTGCCATCAGCCCGGGAAAAGCCAAGAGCACCATCAAAAAGCTGCAGCGGATGGCCAAGAGTGATAAGAACAAAGACTATCTGGACCAATTGTATTATGCCATCGGTTCCATTTACCTGAACCAAGGCGACACGACCCACACCATAGGAGCCTGGGAAACAGGCGTAGAGAAAAGTACCCGCAAAGGCAGTGCCAAAGCCACCATACTGCTGCGGCTGAGCCAGTTGTATTGGGAAAAGGAAAACTACATCGATGCCGCACGCACCTACCAGGAGTGTGTCACCATCCTCAACAAAGAGCACGAAGACTATAAACAAAGCGAACTCCGTAGCAAGATGCTGGCCGAGGTGGAGCCACACCTGAGCGCAGTAGAATTGCAGGACAGCTTGCAACTGCTGGTCCGCCTACCCGAAGACAAACGTATGGAGGCCATCAATCGTGTGATCGAGGCTCTGAAAAAGAAAGAAAAGGAAGAGGCCAAAAAGAACGCTGCGGCTGCGGCTGCGGCCGCAGCCACTCCCGCATCCGACCAGCCGCAGACACAGACACCCGCCACACCGGGGCAGAAGGGTGCTTGGTACTTCTACAACCCGCAAACCGTAAGCCGCGGGACGCAAGACTTCCAAAAGAAATGGGGCAAACGGGCCAATCAAGACCTGTGGCGATGGAGCAACAAGGAAGGCATCGCAACGCAGGAGAACGCGGAGGACGAGGGGTACAATTATGATGAGACGCCCGACTCGATTGCCGACACCGATGGCAACGCCTTCTCGGAGGAAGAACAAGCGCGGCGCGACTCCCTGGCCAATGACCCACACAAACACGAATATTATCTGGCACAACTGCCCTTCACCGAGGAGCAGATGCAGCAGAGCAATCAACTGTTGAGCGACGGGCTGTATAACGGAAGCCTTATCGTGATGCGTGATATTCAGAATTTCCCCATGGCCTATCGCATGCTTACACGCCTGCTGGCCGATTTCCCCGACTTCGATGCCGCCCAACGGGCTGATGCCCTCTATCACCAGTTCCTGCTCTGCGGACGTATGGGAAAAGACGACGAGGCAGCCGAACACCGGCAGCAACTGATTGCCTCCTACCCCGAACACGAGCGGGCCAAGTTGTTGGCCAACCCGCTCTACGACCAGATAGCCCGAGACGGAAAGCACCTGGAGGACACCACCTATGTGCAGGCCTGGGACGCCTATCAACAGAGCCGATATGCCGAGGTGGACCGGCTCTTCAAGTTGCACACCGACAATTTCCCCACGGGAAACCACCGTGCACGTATCCTCTTCGTGCAAGCCATGAGCCAACTCTACAGCGGAAACCGGAAAGAGTTTCTGACAATGCTGGAGGAACTCATCAAGAACTATGGCGAGGAGGAAGTGTCGAAAATGGCCGAAGAAATAGTGAAAGGCGTGAAGGAGGGACGGTTGCTCAGCGACAGCAAGTACGACTATAACAATATATGGAAGCGGAGACAATTCGACCCCCTTACGGGCGACAGCATCCGGACCGACAGCCTTTCGACCGACCGTTTCGCCACCTTCTCTTTTGTACTGGCTTATCCAGCCGGCGAACTGGACGAGGACCAACTGCTTTTTGAGATGGCCCGCTACAATTTCTCCAGCTATATGGTGCGCAACTTCGAGATAGAGCTGCTTGACCTGAACGGGCTGAGCCTGATGTGCGTCAACGGCTTCCTCAGCTACGACGAGGTGCATGCCTATGCCCAGCGTCTCTATTCCGACAAACACATGCACGAGCGGCTGCAGGGCATACGCTCTCTGCTCATCTCCGCCGACAACCTGAAGAAGCTGGGTGTGAGCGTCAGCGTAGACGATTACGACGATTTCTACCAGACGACCTTCGCTCCCCTGAATCTACCCGAAAACCTGATTCTTGACGAACTGCAGGACATCCCCGTCATCGACCCCGAGGAGGTGGAGGAAACTGAGCAGAAGAGCGAAGGCGAAGCGCAGCAAGAGGAGGAAGACGACTTCCCTTGGGGTTTCTAAAACGGACAATCGACAATGGCAAACTATAGACTACTTTGGGCCGATGATGAGATAGAACTGCTCAAGAGCCACATCCTTTTTCTCAAAGGGAAAGGCTACGAAGTGGACACCGTGACCAACGGATGGGACGCGCTGGACCAGTGCGTCAACGAGAACTATGACCTGATTCTGCTGGACGAGAACATGCCGGGCATCAGCGGACTGGAAACCCTGAAACGCATCAAGGAAAAAGCGCCCCAGGTGCCGGTGGTGATGGTGACCAAAAGCGAGGAAGAAAACATCATGAACCAGGCCATCGGCTCTCAGATTGCAGACTATCTGATCAAACCGGTCAATCCCACCCAGATTCTGTTGTCACTAAAGAAGAACATCCACCAAAAGGACATACGGGCAGAAGTGACACAGAACCGTTATCAACAGAGTTTCGGGTCGCTGGCTATGGAGATAGGCGATGCCTCCACCTTTGAGCAGTGGACGGAAGTGTACAAGAAACTCACCCGATGGGAGCAGGAGCTGATGCAGGCCGACGGCGCCATGCGCGAGATGCTGACCATGCAGAAGGCCGAAGCCAACCAGGGGTTTGCCAAATTTGTAAAGAAAAACTATCTCGGATGGATTGACGGCACCCGTCCCCGCCCCATCATGAGTCCCGACATCTTCAAGCACAAAGTGTTGCCGGCCTTGGGCAACGGCGAGAAAGTGACATTGGTGGTCGTCGACAATTTCCGTTTCGACCAATGGCGCACCATAGCACCCGAGCTTTCAGAACTGTTCACCTATGACGAACAGCTCTATTGCAGCATCCTGCCCACGGCCACGCAATATGCCCGGAACGCCATCTTCAGCGGACTGATGCCCGCGGACATCGAGCACCTCTTCCCCACATTGTGGGTGGACGAAGACAGCGAGGAGGGGAAAAACCTGAACGAGGCTCCTCTCATCCAAACACTGCTGGAGCGTTATCGCCGGCGTCACACTTTCTCGTATCACAAAATCAACGACTCACAGGCTGCTGAAAAGCTGGTGGAACAGCTGCCCAACCTGATGAAGAACGACCTGAACGTGATTGTGCTCAACTTCATCGACATGCTCTCGCATGCCCGCACGGAGAGCCGCATGGTGCGCGAACTGGCCAACAACGAGGCCGCCTATCGCAGCATCACCCTGTCATGGTTTCAGCACAGTGCCGTAAGTGCCCTGTTCCGTGCCCTGGCACAGACCGATCGCACCCTGCTGCTCACCACCGACCACGGCTCCATCCGTTGCGGCAATCCCATCAAAGTCATCGGAGACCGGAACACCAACACCAACCTGCGCTACAAACTGGGCAAGAATCTCAGCTACAATCCCAAAGAGGTGTTCGCCATCACCAACCCACGCCAGGCCCAGCTGCCGGCGCCCAACATCTCCACCTCTTATATCTTTGCCACCGGCGACAACTTCTTCGCCTACCCCAACAATTATAATTACTACGTGACGTATTTCCGCGACACCTTCCAGCACGGTGGCATCTCGCTCGAGGAAATGCTTATCCCCCTCATCACCTTAAAGGGAAAGAAACGATAAAAACAGAAACACCACTATAACACAGATTGAATCATGCAGATAAACATCCCTTCCATAGAACACCTCGATGAGGCTGCCCGGCAGTTCGTCGAGGCCATCGGCGACCGCCGCGTCTTTGCATTCCACGGCAAGATGGGTGCAGGAAAGACCACGTTCATCAAGGCTCTTTGCCACAGCCTGGGTGTCAGCGACACCGTCTGTTCGCCTACCTTCGCCATCGTCAACGAATATCAGGACGGCAACGGCGAACCCGTCTACCACTTCGATTTCTATCGCCTGCGCCGGCTGGCCGAGGCCTACGACATGGGCTGTGAGGAGTACTTCTACAGCGGCCACCTGTGCCTGATCGAGTGGCCTGACATCGTGCAGGACCTGTTGCCCGAGGACACCGTGGACGTGACCATCGAAGAGCAAGCCGACGGTTCGCGCACCATCACATTAAACTGACAAAAAAACGCCGCAGTGAGTGGATTAAATCACCGCGACGTTTTGCCTCATTCACCGCGGCGTTTTTTGTAAACGCCGCGGTGATTTATTTTCTGCATAGCGATATGTTATGATGCCGTGCCGTTGTTGATTACCGTTCCACCGTTTTTCGTATAGACATCCGCCTTGATGCCACGGCATCCCTTGGTATAGGTCACGCTGATGGTGCCTGCATTTACGGTCATCTGTCCTTTCACACGGATACACGTGCTTTTGGTGGTATCGTTGGGATCGGCGGGGTTAATCCACTCCGCGCCGGAAGCCTCAACGGTAATGGCGGTGGGGGCAGTATCCTCCGATACGGTGAGCCCCATGTCAGCCTTGATACCCCGGCATCCGGTTCCCGTGGCTTGCAAGCCGATAGTACCGCCGCTGATGGTCATCAGGCCGTCACATTTGATGCCGTCGCCGGTCTCTGCGGTCATAACACCCGTGACGGTTCCGCCCGTGATGGTCAGGTTACCCGTGTTCTCGGGGTCCGGCTCGGGCGTTATATCATCGGCCATCAGATCCAGCTCGGCCTGTATGCCGTCGCCCTTCATGTTCTCGTCCCAAGTGACGGTTCCGCCACGCATTTCAAAATACTGGCTGCAGTGGATAGCGTCCTTCACAGACCCGGAGACGGTGATGGTCCCGGTGCTTTTCTTCAGCAGCATATACTCTTTGCTGGCAATGGCGTGCCCCGTGTTTCCTTTCACCGTGAGGCTTCCTCCACCCTCCACCTCCAAGTGGCCACGGCAGTAGAGGGCAGCCTTATGGGTACCTGCGGCGGCATCGGTCAGGCTGTTGACGGTTCCGTTGGTGAGCACCAGGTCGATGCGCTTGCCGTTCTGAATGTTCAGGGCCGCACCGGACTTGCTGGTCAGGTTCAGTCCGTTGAGGCGGATGGTGGACTTATAGGCACCCTCATAAGTCAGACTGCCGTTGTTGCAGTTGCCTGAGAGTGTCAGTTCTATCTCGTTCCACACATTCTTGTTTGTAATGGTCACGTGGCCGGCCAGGGTGCTTACCTCGATGTCGTCTTTAATGGTTGCAGGCACGTTCACGGTGGCCATGCCGCCTTTCCAGTTCACCGTTATCTGGGGCATGATTACCAGACTGTCTATCTCGGCAAGGGCGTAGTTGGTGCCCTTGATGTCTATAGACTGCCCAAGGAAAGTCATATCACCCACCTCACTGAGAGTCATGCGTGTGCTCTCGCCTCCCCTCCACAATCGCATGTAGGTCTGAGCCTGAAGGGCGGTGACGGCGGCAAGAGCCAGTATCAAAGTATAAAGTCGCTTCATGATTACTTCTGGATTTTAATGGTTTCGTTGCCCAATTGAATGACATAGATACCCTTGGGCAGATTGTTAAGCGAAACGATGGCACCACCGCGGATGTCAGCCAGCCGCTGCAGGTTGCCCGTCATGCTGTAGACGCGCAACACGCCGCTTCCCTGTACATACAGGGCACCGTCCACATAGGCCAATGTCTTGGATTGGCTCTTCAGATCGCCGATGGCGGTGGCCGTGGAGGTGAAGGCCAGTTTCTTCATCTCGGCGATGGGGAAAGTAATCGGTCCGCCTGTGGTGCTCACCACCACGTTTCCGTTCTCGAAAGTGATTTTCTGTATGGTGGCCAGCCCGATGCTCTTTTCACGACTATTGCATGCGGCGGTAAGATATTGCAGGTCATCAGCCTGCAGGGGTATTGACAATACGGTTGTCAAGGCCAGAAATGCCAGATGCTTTTTCATGTTCTGCCTTAGAATTTGAAGTTATAACTGATGTTCAGTGCATGGAACAATTCTTTATCCCCGCCCTCGTTGGCAAGTGTAAAGACGTAGGCGAGTCCAGCGCTGTGGTGGCGGTTGATCTTATACTCTGTGCCTGCCGAAGCCCGCAACTTGCGCATGTGCATGTGTTCGGTCAGGTTGTTCTGTGCCTCCACGCTGACGAAAGGCTTCCAATCCACCTTTTTCTTGTCATATTCAAGTTTGATACGCGAGCGAAGCACATGCCTATGCACCCTTTCGTCCGTGATTCTTTCACCAAGCACTTCACTGTCCAAATCCCAATCGCCGTCAAACACTTCATAGTAGCGCGTATCACGCGTGTGGTGGTGCAGGGGCGTGAAGGAGTACTGATAGCGCTCGCGCAACGACAGATGCCAAGCCTTGCCCAGTTTGATGCCGGGGGTGACATCAATATAGAAACGGTGGCGGTGGCTCCAACAGCCCGGTGTGGTGCGTATTCTTACCTCGCCTTCAAGTTCCCCCAAAATATTGTACTCTCCCTTGGTCTTCACCTTTTCCTGCTTGTGAAGGCCGTTCAACGTATATCCGGCACCCACCTTCAGGTATTTGTTCACCTTATAAACGGCTCCAAGACCAAGGCCAAGGCGGTCAACCTCCTTGTCCATGTCGTTCGTGCGCAACTCTCCCTCCAAAGAAACGGACCATTGCTTTGTCAGTTCTTTTTTTGCTCCCAGCTCCCACCACGTGCCGAAATCGCTTTCATAGTCATTGTCTTGTGCCGTGGCTGCCAAGGCGGGCAGGCAGAGTGCACCGACCCATAGAATTTTCTTTACCATAATACCGTTTTTGCTAATCCTGTTGAACATCGGGGGAAAACCGCTATTTCAGTCTGGGCAGGCGACCGATATTCTGGATGCTGCTGCCCTTGTCCGACGTCTCGTCATAGAAGATGCGCAGGATGACACTGTCTTTGAGGAAGTCGATGGTGCCCACCTCCACAGACAAGATCTTCAGTCCGGTGCGCTTCTCCAGGTCGGCTATCAGCTCGTCACGCTTCTCGGGGTGCACCAGGTTGACATTGTCGTATTGGATATACTTCGAGCAATGCTCGTTCAATATCTTGCTGCTCTCGAAGATAGCGGCCAGACCGATAAAGATGAGATTGCTGAAGATGAGGGTCATCAATCCGATACCCTCCCAATAATCCAGTTTGCGGTGGTGCTGGTATTTGCCCATGGCATTGATGACGCTGAGGCTGACCAGCATGAACAGATAGGTCATCTCGCGGATGGGGATGGCCTCGGTGCGATAACGTATGATGCCGAAGATGGCGAAAAGCCCCAGTGCGGCTCCCGTCTCCATGCTACCCGCACCCATCAGGCTGACGAGCAGGAAGATGCTCATGGACATGATGATGAAGATGAACAGATAGTCGCGACGCCGGCCGCGGGGATAATAGAAACAACGGGCGATGATTCCTACCACGACCAAATTGATGAGAAAGCGTACCAAGAGGGAGGTAAACTCCATGGTGTCGCCGAAGTTAATGCCGATGTGCTCCACGCACAACTCGTTCATTGTGTGAAAAAATTCTTGCATGTCTATGAGTTGTTTTTCGTTTTTTCAATTATTATTTTATGCCAAGGTCACAGCATCATCCCCCACCAATCGGCGGACACGTATAAGCTTGGGTCTGAACAGATTGGTTTTTAATGACGGGTTGGTCATCACGCTTCCGATACAATATTTGCTGAAGCCCGACGGCTTCACGCGCAGTTGGCGCAGGAGGTCAAGCACGGGACTGAACACATTGCCGTCGCGCTTCAGTTCGATAATCACCAGATTGCCCGTGCCACGATCCCGGTTGGTCTCGAAGTTATGGAAACTGATGTCAAAATCAATGGTCAGCCGCTCCGTCTTGCCCTTGTTCACCAGCGTGATGCGGTGGAACCGGTTTCTCACGGTGGGGCGGATGGTGTCCAGCGTGCGGCCGGCATACTGCATCAGGAAGTCATCGCTATCCCGCAAATCTTTTTGCGAGGGCACCTCTATCCGCTTCTTGTTTGTCCGCCCGTGGTTGTTCTTTCTCTTCACCTCCAGGAAGGTGGTGTCGCTGTCCATGTAGGTGCGCACGCGCACTTTCCGGCGGTTGGCACGTCCGTTGTGGTGCTCCATGTAGTAGACATGGTCATCCGTGTCCCAATAAGTGGTCATATAGGTAGCCACAAAACTTCCGTTGTTGAACTGGGCATAATATTTCCCTTGGGTCATCTCAAGCAGGCGGGCCAGAGTCTGCTTGTTGGTCACGAACTTCGTGTCGGTACGGTTCATCAGCTTGATGGCCGACATCTGGTCCAGCGTTATAGGCTCCAGACTCGCCACACGTTGGGAAATCAGAAGATCTATATTTTCAAAATTGCTCTTATCTTTCATGGACTTCTTAAGGACTCTTCCGTACACGTTCTGCACACATCTGTACACAAAGGTACAGAAAAATGTAATGAAAGCAAGTCCACGGCTTTGTAAAATTAAAAAAATGAACTACATTTGCCAAAGCAAACAACATAAAAACCACATACCACTATGGCAGAAGTAAAAGATATTCTATCCGCAGCCGAAGAACGAATGGAGGAGGCTGTGATGTATTTGGAGGAGGCACTGGCCCACATCCGTGCAGGAAAGGCGAACATCAAGCTGCTGGACGGCATCCGCGTGGACAGCTACGGCAGCATGGTACCCCTGAACAACGTGGCCGCCGTGAACACCCCCGACGCCCGCACCATCGCCATCAAGCCCTGGGACAAGAACATGTTCCGCGTAATCGAGAAGGCCATCATCGACAGCGACCTGGGTCTTAATCCCGACAACAACGGCGAGTTCATCCGCCTGAGCATCCCCCCCCTGACCGAGGAGCGCCGCAAACAACTGGTGAAGCAGTGCGGCAAGGAAGAGGAGCAGGCCAAGGTGAGCGTGCGCAACGCCCGCCGCGATGGCATCGACCAGCTGAAGAAGGCCGTGAAGGACGGTCTGGCCGAAGACGCACAGAAGGATGCCGAGGACAAATTGCAGAAAGTGCACGACAAATACATCAAACAGATCGAGACTTTGCTGGCCGCAAAGGAAAAGGAAATCATGACCGTTTGATGCAAGGAACTATCATCAGAAACACAGGAAGCTGGTACGTTGTCCGCACGGACGACGGCCGGCTTTTTGATTGTAAGGTGAAAGGGAACTTCCGCCTGAAGGGCATCCGGAGCACCAACCCCGTGGCCGTGGGCGACCGGGTGGCCATCCTGCCCGGCAACGATGGCCGGACAGCCCTCATCACCGAGATTCTCGACCGCCGCAACTACATCATCCGCCGGGCCAGCAACCTGAGCAAGCAAAGCCACATCATCGCGGCCAACGTGGACCAGGCCCTGCTGGTGGCGACCATCGCCCATCCGCAAACCAGCACCACCTTCATCGACCGCTTTCTGGCTTCGGCCGAAGCCTACCGCGTGCCCGTGGTGATTGTCTTCAACAAAGTGGACCTCTACACCGAGGCCGAACGGCAGGACATGCAGCAACTGATGGAACTGTACCGCAGTCTGGACTATCCCTGCTTCGCCCTCTCGGCTCCGGACGAGACTTCCGTCCGTCCTCTGCTGGACACGTTGCAGGGCAAGACCTCGCTGCTCAGCGGCAACAGCGGTGTGGGCAAGAGCACCCTGCTGAACACGTTGCTGCCCGGAGTGGACGTGCGCACGGCAGAGATAAGCGAGAGCCACGACACGGGCATGCACACCACCACGTTCAGCCAGATGTTCTCCCTACCCTCGGGCGGCGAAATCATCGACACGCCGGGCATCAAGGGGTTCGGCACCTTTGACATGGAACGCGAGGAGGTGGGACACTTCTTCCGCGAAATCTTCCAAACCGGCGCGGAGTGCCGCTTCGGCAACTGCACCCACACCATCGAGCCCGGCTGTGCCGTGATGCAGGCCGTGAAAGAAAACCGCATCGCCCTTTCGCGCTACAACAGCTACCTGAGCATGCTCGATGACAAGGACGAGGAGAAATACCGCAAAGGATATTAAAGACACGTCTTTTTCTCTCTGCACAAAACCGCTTATAGATCTGTCGTAAAAAACAAAAGGCTCCGTGCGTTAAGCTTGTTAACGCGCGGAGCTTTTCTTGTAAATTCCCGTTGAAGGACTTTTTCCGGCCTTTATTTCAGCACCATTTTTGCCGCTTTGTCCTGCACACATACAACTTAACGCGAGTTCGATGAAGTCACCTTTTGGATACCCCCTTTATTTACCACGGTTCGGGGGCAACGCTTAAAATCCTATGGTGAGTATCGCTACAGCCGACACCACGGATATGACAATCCAAAGCAGGATGCCTAACAGGATGGGGCGCAATCCCACCTCGCGAAGGCTTTTCCAGGTCAGTCCCGAACCAATCAGGAACAGCGTGTATATCATGCCCATCCTGGCAATCCTCACGGCATCGCAATAAAGGTCCTTGCCTTGCGGAACATAGGTGGCGATAATCATGGCTATGATATAAAGGAAGATGAACCAGGGAACGCTGATCCTGGTCTTCCGGCCCTTGCCCTTGCAGGCCGACCGCCGGTTCCAGACCACGGCGATGATCAGCGAGAGCGGGATAATCCACAGGGCACGGATGAGCTTGGTGGTGGTGGCGATGGCCAAGGCCTCCTCCGACCGCTCGGCCGCAGCCCCCACCACCGACGAGGTGTCGTGGATGGCGATGGCACACCAATAGCCGAACTCCGTGTCGCTCATGCCAAGCATATCGCCCAAGACGGGGAAGACAAAGAGGGCGATGGCATTGAGCGAGAACACTGTTCCCAGGGCCACGGTCATATCATTGTCGTGCGCATCAATCACCGGTCCGATGGCCGCGATGGCCGAACCGCCACAGATGGCCGTGCCACCGGAAATCAACGTGCGTGTGCCTTCGTTTACTTTCATCCACTTGCCCAACAGGATACCCAGGCCCATGGTCAGCGCAATAGAGAATACGGTGAAGACGCATCCGGTCTTGCCGGCCTCCAAGGCCTCGGTCAGGTTCATGCCGAAGCCCAGCCCCACCACGGAGGCCTGCAGCAGCACTTTGGTGAAGACCTTGTTGTGGGAAATGAACGGGTTGCCGATGGTGAAGGCTACAACCAAGCCCGAGAACAGGGCTGTCGCCGGACTGAGAAACGGCACCAGCAGCAACAGGATGATGAAAATGGTCTGACGCTGGTGTTCGGTGAAAAACTTTTGCAGTGGCATAGGAATGAATTGTGATGTTTGTTTTCTGTCTACGCAATCTTCCCGAGGCCTCATCGGGTCGGACAAGTCCTTCGGTTTTGAACTGCAAAGGTACTGTTTTTTAATGTCATTCACCTTTTTTTATAAGGTTATTACGGCATTTTTGTGTAACTTTGGACCCGTAACGACAAAAATATCACAACTAACCAAGGTAAAAGTTCCCCGACGATGAAAGAACTTCAATTGAAGTATGGGTGTAATCCCAATCAAAAGCCTTCACGGATTTATATGGAAGAAGGCGAGTTGCCAATCACGGTGTTGAACGGTCGCCCCGGCTACATCAATTTTCTTGACGCTCTGAACTCGTGGCAATTGGTTCGCGAGCTGAAACTGGCCACCGGACTGCCCGCCGCCGCCAGCTTCAAGCACGTGAGCCCCGCAGGCGCCGCCGTGGGTCTGCCCCTGAACGACACGCTGAAGAAGATTTATTTCGTGGACGACGCGCCACTGCCCCTCACCCCCATCGCATCGGCCTATGCGCGTGCCCGCGGTGCCGACCGCATGAGTTCGTACGGAGACTTCATCGCCCTGAGCGATGTGTGTGACGAGGCCACCGCACGCCTGATAAACCGCGAGGTGAGCGACGGAGTCATTGCCCCCGGCTACACGCCCGAGGCCCTGGAAGTGTTGAAGGCCAAGCGGAAGGGGACCTACAACGTGATTCAGATTGACCCCGAATACCGCCCCGACCCCATCGAGCGCAAACAGGTGTTCGGCATCACCTTCGAGCAGGGACGCAACGAGGTGGACCTCTCCTCCCCCACACTCTTCGAGAACATCCCCACCCAAAACAAGACATTCAGTCCCGAGGCCAAGCGCGACCTGATGATTGCCCTCATCACGCTGAAGTACACCCAAAGCAACAGCGTATGCTATGTGAAGGACGGTCAGGCCATCGGCATCGGAGCCGGTCAGCAGAGCCGCATCCACTGCACCCGTCTGGCCGGACAGAAGGCCGACATCTGGTGGTTGCGCCAGCATCCCAAAGTGATGGGTCTGCCCTTCGTGCCCGGCATCCGTCGTGCCGACCGCGACAACACCATCGACATCTACATCGGTCCCGAGCGCGACGATGTGTTGCGCGATGGCGAATGGCAGAAGTTCTTCACCGAACGCCCCGAACCCCTGAGCGAGGAGGAGACAAAGGAATGGCTTGCCCAAAACACGGGCGTGGCCCTGGGCAGCGACGCCTTCTTCCCCTTTGGCGACAACATCGAGCGTGCCCATAAGAGCGGCGTGCAGTATGTGGCCCAGGCCGGAGGTTCGGTGCGCGACGACCATGTGATCGACACCTGCGACAAGTATGGCATTGCCATGGCCTTCACGGGTGTGCGTTTGTTCCACCATTAATCCGCACCCCACCATGTCACAGTTTGGAGGCGACGACATTGATGCCGTAATCCTCGGGGGCATCACCTTCCGCGGCGGAGCCAAGAGCAAGCCCGGGCAGACGCAGGAGAAAGTGAAGACCAAAGCCAAGAAAAAGCAGTACATCACCGGCGCCCACGGCAGCGGATCGGCCAAGATGAAGGCCGAAATCCGGCGCAAGCGTGCGGCGAGGCACAAGGGTTGACAGACTATTTCTGGAAGGGTGTTGTCATTTGGCAACGCCCTTCCTTGTTGTATATAATAAATCAGGATATGGTAAAAGGAAGATTTGCCCCTTCGCCCACGGGGCGGATGCACTTGGGCAACGTGTTTTGCGCCTTACTGTCGTGGTTGTCGGCCAAAAGCCAAGGCGGCGAATGGCTGTTGCGCATCGAGGACCTTGACCCGCAACGCAGCCGAAGGGAATATGCCGACCAACTGATGAGCGACCTGGAATGGCTGGGGCTGACGTGGGACAACACGCCCGTGTGGCAAAGCAATCGGGGAGAAATCTATGAGCATTATCTGCAAAAGCTGCGGGAGCTTCACCTCATTTATCCTTGCTTTTGCACGCGGGCCGACATCATGGCCACGCAGGCGCCGCATGAAAGTGACGGGCGGGTGGTGTACAAGGGGACTTGCCGACCCAAGGGAGGCGCTCTTGCTGAAGAGCCGACAACGCCTGCCACTTTGCGCATGATGGTGCAGGATGCCGTCATCCCCTTTTGCGACGGCCACTATGGCCGCCACGACATCAACCTCACGGAACATTGCGGCGACTATATCGTCCGCCGCAAGGATGGCGCATGGGCCTACCAGCTGGCCGTGGTGGTGGACGATGCCCTGATGGGGGTGACGGAGATTGTGCGCGGGCGCGACCTTCTGCTCTCCTCGCCCCAGCAGATTCATCTGAGGCGGGTGCTCTTCGCCGATGACCCGTCCGTTCCCTCCGACCTGCATTTCTTCCACCATCCCCTCCTGTGCAACACCCAAGGCCTGCGCCTGTGCAAGCGGGACAAGGCCATGGACCTGGAATATCTGCGTGCCAACGGCACATCCCCGCAGGCCGTCACCGGCCGGCTGGCCCACCTGGCCGGCCTCATTCCGGAGCCCGTCCCCCTGCGCCCCGAAACGCTATTGAAAGATTTCAGTCGGGGAAAGGTGCCGACGGAGGACATCATCGTCTGACAAACGATTAACGGAACTTGGGACTATGAAACCTGCCGCAACGAGTGCGCGGCGACCATCCGACATTCTATCTTTGTTCCCTATACGCATTGGGGGTGCAGCCCACCGCTTTCTTAAACGCCCTGCTGAAATACTGCGGATACTGGTACCCCAAGGCATACGAAATCTCACTGACGCTCTTTTCCGGATTTGCCAACATGTCCTTTGCCGTATCCATGATTTTCCGCTGCACATACTCCCGGGCCGACCTGCCGGTCTCCTTCCTTACCAGGTCGCCGAAATAATTGGCCGACAAATGCAACTGTTCCGCAAACCAGGCCACCGTAGGCGTCCCGTACGATTGCGGCTTGTTTGATGAGAAATACCCGTCGAGCAATTCTTCGAAACGCGACAGCACATCCTTGTTTGCTTTTTTGCGGGTGGTGAACTGACGGTCATAAAAACGCATACAATAATTCAGTAACAACTCAATGGCAGAGGCAATAATCGTATTGCTGTGCTTATCCGCACCATTGTTTATCTCATCATCTATTTTCCTCAGACAATCGATGACGGTCTCGCGCTCTTGCAACGAAAGGTGCAACGCTTCATTGACATCATATGAGAAGAAGGTGTAGTCCCGCATGTGTTGTCCGAGCTGTGTGCCACGCAACAATTCGGGACTAAAATACAGGCACCAGCCCTTCGCCTGATAGGTGGAACCGTCAGCCGGATGTCCGAGAATCTGCCCCGGCGACACAAACACAAGCGTGTTCTCCTGATAGTCATACTCTCTTCGTCCGTATTTCAGATAATCGGCACACAACACATCTTTCAGGAATATCACATACAGCCCGAAGTTTTTCTGACAATTAGGGATGGGCCGCTTTATTTGCGAGCCCTCCAGCACATTCACCAAAGGATGACGGTTTTCAAGCCCCCAATGTTCATTATAATCCTTGACCGTGTTAATTTTTACGATTCCGCCCATATCCGCTATATTTACGATTACAAAAATAAGACAATTTTCTTACAAACAGTCATCTTCCGTAAACGGTATCATGGAATATGTCAACAAAGCAAGAAAAACATCAACACGTTTTTCAAAAACATGAACATGTTTTGCCTGAAACATCAACATGTTTTTACCGGATGGAAAAAACAATCCTCTTTGGAAGTAAAAATTGTCTCCAATCAAACAAATTCCTCTATTTTTATTCTTATCTTTGTATGTGACATCGAAAGTGTTATACTTGAATGACAATAAGAAAACGATGCCGAAAAACAACCTGTTCATACGTCCGAACCGTTTTATTCTATTGGATACATGTCGATATGGAGCAAACTCATAGGGATTAAGAGAACCGAGGAGAAAAACAATCCCATTGGCGGTAATACGCCCTCTGTACCATGCCCTACCCCTAATTATGCCATAGTAGATGTAGAGGTGGGCTTGAATGACCACAGAATCCATGACATCGGAGCGCTCAAACATAATGACACGGTGTTCCATAAAAACTCAAAAGAAGAACTATTTGTTTTTCTGAACGACACGGATTATATCTGCGGCCATAATATCATTCACCATGATGCCAAATATCTATTTCCGGGCAAGACCTGTCGATGGGCTTTAGTCGATACACTTTACCTCTCACCTTTGCTGTTCCCGGAACGCCCTTACCACAGGCTTGTGAAAGATGACAAACTGGTATGCGAACAAATGAACAATCCGGTAAACGATTGCAAAAAAGCAAAAGACTTATTACTGGATGAAATGGCACGCTGGAACTCACTTCCGAAGGAGAAACGTATACTCTTCGCGTCGCTGCTGAAAGACAAAAAGGAATTTGAGGGATTTCTCAGCATGGTTCATGCGGACTATATCCACGAAGGAATACCAGATTTGATCAAAAAGCTCTATGCCGGAAAGATTTGTCAACACGCCGATTTTGACACACTCATCAGGCAATATCCATGTGGATTGGCATACGCATTGGCTCTGATAGATACCACCGATTATCGGTCTGTTACTCCCGGATGGGTACTCCACAATTATCCGGAAGTGGAATTTATTGTAAAGCTCCTGCGTCACACGAATTGTCATGAGGGTTGTGATTACTGCCATACGCAATTGGACGTGCTCCATAACCTAAAAGCGTTTTTCGGATACGAACGCTTCCGGACATACGAAGGCGAACCTTTGCAGGAAAGGGCCGCCCGGGCCGCGGTGGAAGGCAAATCGCTGCTGGCGATATTTCCCACCGGTGGTGGGAAATCCCTTACCTTCCAATTGCCTGCGCTCATGGCAGGACGCTCCGTGCACGGACTTACGGTTGTCATTTCCCCTTTGCAGTCCCTGATGAAAGACCAGGTGGACAACCTTGCCGACAAGGGTATCACGGATGCCGTAACCATCAATGGAATGTCAGACCCCATCACAAGGGCACTGTCCATACAAAGGGTACAAGACGGAGATGCCTCGTTGTTATACATCTCTCCCGAAATGCTTCGATCCAAAACGATTGAAAGAATACTGTTCGCACGGCATGTCGTAAGGTTTGTTATAGACGAAGCACACTGTTTTTCTGCATGGGGGCAGGATTTCAGGGTTGACTATCTCTACATTGGTAAATTCATCCGGAAATACCAGCAACAGAAAAACTGCAACAATCCGATACCCGTATCCTGTTTTACGGCTACGGCAAAGCAGAAAGTGATACAAGATATCTGCGACTACTTCAGGCAAACCCTGGATTTGAACTTGGAGTTATTCGCATCAACGGCTTCAAGAACAAACCTGCACTATTCCGTCATACACACAGAGAATGACAATGACAAATACCTGAGGCTGAGAGAGCTGGTGGCAGAATCCGATTGCCCGACAATCATATACGTTTCGCGGACAAAACGAACCGAAGAACTGGCCCGGAAACTGACCCGAGACGGACACAAGGCTCTCCCTTTCAATGGCAACATGGAAGCGGACGAGAAAATTGCCAACCAGGAAGCCTTCATGGGCGACCGGGTACGCATCATCGTGGCAACATCCGCATTTGGCATGGGAGTTGATAAAAAAGACGTGGGTCTTGTGATACACTATGATATCTCCGATTCGCTGGAGAATTATGTTCAAGAAGCCGGGCGGGCAGGTCGTGACCCCAATCTCAACGCCCGGTGTTATGTGCTGTATGGTGACAACGATTTGGACAAACATTTTATATTAATAAACCAAACGAAACTAAGCATCAGCGAAATACAGCAGGTGTGGAAAGCCGTCAAGATTCTTACCAGGTCTCGGATGAAAGTCAGCTGCTCCGCATTGGAGATTGCCCGACAAGCGGGATGGGACGATTCGGTCTCTGATATTGAAACCCGTGTACGAACCGCATTGGCGGCTTTGGAACAAAACGGATATTTGATAAGAGGAAACAATGTGCCCCATGTATATGCCACAGGAATCACGGTGAAGAACATGGAAGAGGCAAGGACACGCATATCCGCATCTGTTCTCTTTGACAACGATGACATGGAAAAGGCCGTCCGCATCATCAAATCACTGATATCCCAAAAGCACACCGCCAAAAACCGGGACTCGGAAGCAGAATCCCGAATCGATTATCTGGCCGACATCCTGGGGCTTAGCAAAAAAGAAGTGATATCCGTAGTAGAGCGCATGCGGCAGGAAGGCATATTGGCAGACAGCAAAGACATATCCGCCTATCTGCAGGATGCCGGTGATTCGGAACGGAAGTCACAGATGCTTCTGGAACGCTTTGCAAAACTTGAACAATACATCCTCAATCACATTCCCGATGAAACGTTGCGGATATCATACAAGCAACTGAACGAAAATGCGGTGAACGAGGGAATCAGCACATCCAAGGAAAAAGACATCCGCACCCTACTCTATTTCCTCACCATCAAGGGATATACACACAAGAAAGAGGATGCGGTTCACAACATGGAGATAAGTCGGCAGACAGACTTGGAGTCAACCATCAGGCGTTTTGAAAAACGATTGGAGATAAGCCGGTTTACCGTAGATTGGCTATACAAATTAGCGTCTGATGCTGAAAGAGGAAATGAGCCCGACAAAGCCATCCAATTCTCCGTGATAGAACTTCTGCACCAAATAAAATCAAACACCCGGTCCCTTTTCGGCAAACTTGACGACATTCAATTAGAGGATGTGGAAGAGGCTCTTCTATACTTGTCGAAAATCGGGGCGCTAAAACTTGAAGGGGGCTTTCTGGTGCTTTACAATGCCATGAATATCCAAAGGATAAAGGACAACAAGTCGAGATACAAGCAAGACGACTATCGGATGCTGAACGAATTTTACAAACAGAAAATTCAACAGGTGCATATCGTGGGCGAATATGCCAATCTGATGGTGAGAGACTATCGGGCTGCATTGCAATATGTCCAAGACTATTTCCAGATGGACTACAGGAAGTTTGTCACAAAATATTTTAAAGGAGACAGGGCAAACGAGATACAACGCAACCTGACACCACAGAAATACGACCAATTGTTTGGACAATTATCCAAACGACAAATGGAAATTATTTCCAATAAGGATTCACGTTGCATTGTGGTCGGGGCAGGTCCGGGCAGTGGAAAAACACGAGTGCTGGTCCACAAACTGGCCTCACTTCTGTTGCTTGAGGACGTAAAACACGAACAACTCCTGATGCTGACATTCTCAAGGGCAGCCGCCACGGAATTTAAACAAAGACTCATGGAATTGATTGGCAACGCCGCCCATTTTGTCGAAATAAAGACATTCCACTCCTATTGCTTCGATCTTTTGGGACGGATAGGCAACCTTGAAGATTCAAAAAACATTGTTGCAAAGGCTGCCGGGATGATCTGCCAAGGAGAGGTGGAACCCAACAAGATTGGCAAAACGGTGTTGGTCATAGATGAGGCACAGGACATGGGAACTGAAGAACATGCACTTGTAAAGGCTTTAATGACGAATAATGAGGACATGCGTGTGATAGCAGTAGGAGACGATGACCAAAACATTTATGAATTTCGCGGTTCTGTCTCTGCTTACATGTACCGGCTGGCACAAGAAGGTGGAAGTACATTTATCGAAATGACCGAAAACTATCGCAGTGCACGCCATCCGGTGGATTTTGCTAACGAATTTTTGAAATCCATTGATAATAGGATAAAAAATACGCCCATCATCTCCATGAGAAAAGAAGAAGGATGGGTGGAAATAACGCGTCATCACTCTAAATATATGTATCAGCCACTGATCAAGAACCTGATTCTACACAAGGACAAAAGCACTTCATGTGTACTCACCCAAACGAATGAAGAAGCCGCTGTCCTTGTAGCTCTTATGCGAAAACAAGGCTTAAGCAGCAAACTGATACAATCAATGGAGGGTATACGATTCTTGAACATGATGGAAATGAGATATTTCCTGAAGTATATAGACAAACGGATAAAAACACCGTTAATTACAGAAGAACTATGGGAAGAAGCCAAGCATGTAACCTTTTCTACGTATAGTGGAAGTCTAAGTATCGTCTATGTGAAGCGATGTGTGGAACAATTTGAGCAGACCAACAGGACAAAATATCTCACGGACTTCAAAGAATTTGTATTTGAATCGTCAGTAGAGGACTTCTGCGACATATCGGAAAGTGATGTTGTGGTATCAACCATTCATAAGGCCAAAGGCAGAGAGTATGATGATGTATATCTGCTCGTATCCGATGGATTTTCAAAAGATGCACATTTGATGCGCCGGTATTACGTAGGAATAACACGGGCAAAAAACCGGCTGTTTGTACATACAAATGGAGACTGCTTCGACTATCTACATGTAGACCGATATCTTATCGACCAACGACAATATGATTTGCCTGAAGAGATTGTACTACAACTTTCTCACAAAGATGTCTATTTGGGATTTTTCAAGGAACGGAAACAAGAGATTCTTGCATTGAGAGGTGGGGATACACTAACCTATAGTGACTATTCTTTGTATAATCCACTAACAAACAGACCTGTGGCAAAGTTATCATCTAAAATGCGTAATACGCTATCCGAGTGGGCGGAAAGAGGTTATAAAGTGACATCCGCATCCGTAAGGTTCGTTGTGGCATGGAAACCCAAAGATGCGCCAAAGAATGAACCGGAAACGGCTGTAGTGTTGGCAGACCTGACACTTTCCTTATAAGTTAACGGTAATCAGCCATACTACCCTCCGGAAAAATCCACTGACCTGAAAAACAAAAGGGAAAGCAAAAGTAAGCATTGATTATATTCCGGACAAGCCTCTGACCCGGCGATTGTTCCCCATTCCCCCAAAAAACATAAGAAAAAAGAAAAGAGGGGATGAGCAAAGAAGAGAGGGAAAAGGAGGAAGAAAAAGAGGGTATCCCTAATGGCAGTACTAACTGTGCCAATGCCGGCATGCCTTCATTGTCCATGACGCAAAGGCAAAATCCTAATGGAGAATCAAAAAAGCGCCACACCATAATTTTCCCGTGGATACGGATGCCCTCTTCCCCTTCAGACCTTCAAAGCCACATGCTCACCCCCACGTTTACCGTGCGGGCCGGCGACGCACGCGCTGGGATAACGGGTCAGCGGATTTTCCGGGTGGGCGGAGGGGATGTCAAGAGTATAGTGTGGCGACACAGTCCACAATTTTGTGTAAATGGAAATACGGGATTCAAGTTTGAGTCTCGTATTTTTTATTTTATACATTTGCAAAATGAAACCAGACCAACTGCTCAGAGCCATCCTGCCCGAAGTCCTGATAGACAACTTCGACATAGACCGATTTGAAAAAAGCGATAGCCGTTTCGACATATGGCTTGACAAGAAGAAAGAACAACTTCGCGAAGACAAGTACAATAATAATAATAATATAATCTCCTACGGATTCGGCGATTACCGCACGATACAGGATTATCCCATACGGGGGCGTGCCGCCCACCTCCATGTGCGGAAGCGCAAGTGGCTTTTGACAAAGCCACCGGCAAGATATTCAGCTACGAATGGGATGTATCCGAGTTCGACGGCACAAGGCTTAACGCCGAGTTTGTCGCTTTTTAAAAAGAGGAAGATTGACAGCACTCCTGTCAGCATATTCACTCTTGCCGCCCGCAACGGGCTGAACGGACAGACACTGCGCAGGCAATACAAGGAAGTAATCAGCGGCTATCGGTTGTGGAATCAGCTTGGCCATGCCGATGAATACATCTTGTATCCTGACAATTTCGGTTCTGACATGAGTCTTGACGAGACCTGTCTGAGCAATGGCGATGTCTATACCATACTGACCAACAAGGGCGCGTGTGGCGGCAAAGGGGCTCTTGCGGCTATGGTTCGTGGCGTGGCAAGTGACACGGTGTCGGCAATACTGCGAAAAGTTCCTTTAAGACAGAGGCTTAAGGTAAGAACCGTCACGACAGACCCTTCTTCGGCCATGATGCTTACCGTCAGGAACGTCTTTCCGGGCGCATCGCTTGTCAATGACCGGTTCCATGTCCAACAGCTCACTTCCGAAGCCGTCGACCAACTGAGGATACGACACCGTTGGAAAGTCCTCGATGCCGAGAACAAGGCAATCGGGGAGCATCGTCAGAAGCGAAAGGAAGCAAAGTCAAAAGAAGAACGCGAACTGGTCGGACAAGGGGAACCCGGGAGGATGGAGAACGGCGAGACCATGCCGCAGATCATGGCGCACAGCCGGCATATTATCCTCAAGCACAAGTCAAAATGGAACGAACAACAGAAAATACGCGCCCGGATATTGTTCAGGATCTTCCCCGATCCGGAAAAAGGCATACAGTCTGTTTCTAAAACTTGTGGACATATTCAACGGGAAAACTTCTGCCAGAGTTGCCAGACTGAACCTCGCCGGATGGTACAACGAAGTGGAGGACTTTGGGAATAATGAATTCAACAAGGTCCTTGAGACTTTTGAGAACCACAACACCACAATAATAAACTATTTCGGACGGAGGCTCACCAATGCGTCGGCGGAATCCTTCAATGCCAAAATCAAGGCGTTCAGAACCCACTTCCGGGGAGTCGGCGACATCAGATTCTTCGGTCACGTGGACACTTTGCATGGTGGACCCATCCTTCAGCGCCCATGGGCGCTGAAGGATGGGTCCTTTTTAATAGTGCCTTTTGATGTATTCGTCCAACAGTTTCTTCCTGTTCTCTTTGCTAATGCCACTATGTACTCTGACTTTACTCTTCAAATCAGAAAAAGTCCCCTCCAGTGCGTTGTTTGTGTTAGGAAGTCCCGTCTCCGGATAATCGTAGAAAGTCCATAACAAGGGCATGTTCCGCTTCACGCTCAGGTATGCACTGCGTAGTCTCGGACGCATATACGGAGGTGTCCTTCGTTTTATCCTCTTGTCATGGACCCTTTCATTGATGACTTCTCTGTACTTCTCATGCCATTCCTCGAATGCGCCGATGAAACTCTCCTTGTCCATCCCGGTTATATTATTGACGAGTCCAAACAATTCCGCTGACGCTTCCAAATCAGGCTCCTGAGTGAGATAGCGACGCACGATGAGTATCTGATGGAATTGGCACATCTGGACGCGTATGGGCCTCAATGCCAGGGATAAACCTTTCAATCCGTCTATCACCGCCCCATATATACGAAAGCCATTCTCCTTAAGCCACTCTACACCTTCCACGTATTGGGCGATAGTCTCGTGATGAACATACTTGTGCCACAGAATCCTGCCTCGCACTGCGTCCTTGATGACCATAAGACCGAAGTTCCTGCCCCAATAGGTCGTGTCCATCTGGATTGTCACATCCTTATCCTTGGAAATTTTATGGACGTAACGCATTCCTGCAAGGTCACGACGGATTGTCTTCTCGTTCACACCGTACTTGGCCGCAAGCTGGGATAAGGTCTGTTTGCCTTCTACATAATCGGTGATAACCTGGGATTGATCACGACGATTACCGCCCACAAACTGACGGCCACAGGACTTACATTTGTACAATTGTTTACGGCCTCTGTGACCATAACGAATCACGTCAGAAGAACCACAGAAAAAGCATCTTTTTTAGCATATCAATGATAATATACTACAAAGATATAATAATCAACCTATTATAATAGGTCTTACCATGCAAAATGTCCAACCAGCCGACATTGTCAAACACACGGTCAAGAATCAGATTCTCACCATCGATGGTGATAAAACGGAAAGGTGAGGGAGGGGGAAAGGAAGTGGAGGGGGAAAGGAAGTAAGGAAAAACGAAAAAAGGGGTCCCGGACTGGCTTTCAGTCCGGGACCCCTCTGAAAAAC
>CAMWSK010000026.1 GCA_947176895.1 uncultured Prevotellaceae bacterium
AATGGAATCAGCCCTTATTTTTCAGAATCTAAAAAAGTTTAGCGGACAGTAATAAAAACTTTTAGCTGTAGAAGTCGTTCAGGCCGGGCAGTTCTTGTAGCCTAAGCGGTATAATTCTGTACTGATGCCCACCAGATAGAGGGCGTGGATGCTGCGCACGTAGATGTGGAAAGCCATGGGGCTTTGGGGCTCAACGCCCTCGTGGCGGATTTGGTTCAGGGCCAGGGTGGCGCAGGTGCGCACGACCTCCTCGGCCGATGTCACCTCTTCCTTCTTCAGCTTCAGGATGTCTTCCGTGATGTGCTCGTCCATGGCATCGAAACCGCGGGGAGCGCGTAGCCGGGCATAGGCGTCGGGCTGTTTCCGCAGAGTGTCCCAGTCTTTGTCCCACAGATGTGCCACGGCCATGCCCACGTACATCATCCATCCGAGCGACACGGTGGGATATTTTGCAATCTCGCGCACGCCGTCGGGCAGATAGCCCTCGGCCAGCGTGTTCCACAACTCGTCTAAGTCCGCCGAGGCCAGCAGTTCGCCGTTCAGACGATTCCATCCCGTGAGCAGTTGCACCAGTTTCTGCGTCAGATTCTGCTCGTATTTGTCCAGATATTCCTTTTCCATTGCGTTTTTTTGTCGTGTTTTCTGTTGCAAAGGTACATAACTTTTTAATATCTTTGTGTATGGTTCTTGTCACGCGAATGAAGAAAATGAACAGAAAAAGAATTGTCTTGGCCTGCCTGTCTGCCCTGTCTGCTTTGTTGCCCGTGGCCTGTTTCGAGGGTGGCACGGGCGGAGATTTGCTCGAGAGCAAGGGACAGCCTTGTGAGCTGGTGGTGGTGTGCGACGAAACGCTGCGCAAGTGTGGCGTGAACGATAGTGTCTTGGCCATTACCGAAGGGCCGGTTCCCGGCTTGGGAGCCAACGAGATGGTGTTCCGCTCCACCCAACTGTCCACGCCCCAGTATATTCCGGCCTTTGGCATGATGCACAGCCAGGTGTTCTTCCGGCTCAACAAAAAGCTTAAGGAGGGGCAGGTGAGGGTGGCCTATGACACCAAGGCCCGCCCCCAGATTATGGTCACCGTGGAAGCTCCGTCCGTGGAGGCGATGGGCGATTTGCTGGAGAAGCGCGGCAAGGAAGTGCAGCAGTTGATCTATGATTTTCAGGTGAGGCGCCTGGCACGTGTGGCACGCAGCAATCCCAGCGAGCGCGTGGACAAGGAGCTGAGAGCCGTGGCCGGCTATTCGGTGAGTGTGCCTGCCGAGCTGAGGGCCACCAAGCGCGGCACCGACTTCCTGTGGGCGGGCACCAACCGTGTGCAGGAGGATATGAACTTCCTTTTCTATACGTTCCCTTGGGATGAGGCGGAGACGAATCCCATAGGCCGTTTTGTGGAGCAGCGCGACAGTGTGCTGAAGAAAAACGTGCCGGGTTCCCGTCCCACGCAGTGGATGACCACGGCCAAAGGACGGGACGGGGAACCCGTGGTGTGGGCGCGTCCCGTGGCATTGAAAGGGCGCAGGCTTACTGAGGTGCGGGGGCTGTGGGAACTGCACAACGGCTTCATGGGAGGCCCCTTCGTGGCTTTGGCCGATGTGGACAGCGTGAACCGCCGTGTGGTGGTGGCCGAGGGGTTCGTGTATAACCCGCAAGGACAGAAGCGCGACCTGATGCGGCGCATGGAGGGTGCACTGCAGACTTTGAAAAAGGTGAAATAATAAAGACAGAATCATGAAGGCAGTATGTGATGACAAAATACCGTTCATCCGCCCCGCACTGGACGAGTTGATGGACGAGGTGGCTTATCTGCCCGGCAACCGGATTACAGCCGGGGACGTACGGGATGCCGAGGTGCTCATCGTACGCACCCGAACCCGCTGTGACCGCAGCTTGCTTGAGGGCAGCCGTGTCCGGTTCATCGCCACGGCCACCATCGGTTTCGACCATCTGGATACGGACTATCTTCACGAGGCCGGCATCCAATGGGTGAATTGCCCCGGATGTAACGCCACATCGGTGGCTCAGTATGTGCGCAACAGCCTGATACTTTGGTCACGCCACACCGGTTGCGATCTGAGCCGTCTCACTGCCGGAGTGGTGGGTGTAGGCCACGTGGGCAAGGAGGTGGTGAAAGCCCTGGAGACGCTGGGCTGCCGTGTCCTGCTCAACGATCCTCCGCGGGCGGAGAAGGAGGGTGGCAGTCGGTTTGTCACCCTTGGGCAGATTGCCCGCGAGGCTGACATCATCACCATCCACACTCCCTTGACAAGGGGGGGGCAATGGCCCACGCACCACATGATTGACGGACGTTTCTTCCATGCGTTGGGACACCGCCCTCTGCTGATCAACAGCGCCCGCGGCGAAGTGGTGGACAATGAGGCTTTGGAGGCGGCTTTGGATGACGGACGCATCCGGCAGGCTGTCATCGACACATGGGAGAACGAACCCGATATCCGCCTCTCGTTATTAAAAAAGGTATTCATCGGTACGCCGCATATCGCCGGATATAGTGCGGATGGCAAGGCCAATGCCACACGGATGGTGCTGAAGGCACTCTGCCACTACCTGGGGCGTCCCTTCACTTTCTCGATCGTTCCCCCTCTGCTGCCCGATGCCGGTAAACTGCCTGCGTCAAGCGAGGACAGGGCCTTGGCGCTTTACAACCCCAAACGTGACAGCGATTTGCTGAAGAGCTGTCCCGAAGGCTTTGAAAGGCAACGGGGAAATTATCCTTTGAGAAGAGAAAAAGCGGAATAAAGGGCCGTAAAAATTGCACAATGTTATAGCGGTTGTGCAAGAAGATAGCACTTTTTACATTAAAAGTTTGGTCATGTGCGAAAAACATGTTTACTTTGCACCTTGAAATAGAGAGAGAAAGGATAAAAATTAATTACAAACATCTATAAATCTATAGAAAAATGGAAGAAAAAGTAAAAGCAATTATCGTAGACAAGTTGGGCGTTGATGAGGCTGACGTAGTGGAAACCGCTAACTTCACTCAGGATTTGGGTGCTGACTCTCTGGACACCGTAGAGCTGATCATGGAGTTCGAGAAGGAGTTCGGTATCACCATTCCCGACGATGACGCCGAGAAGATCACCACCGTAGGTGACGCTATCGCTTACATCAAGGAGCACAAGAACTAAAAAAATAACACTTTCCGATAGGATGGAATTAAAAAGAGTTGTAGTAACCGGACTTGGAGCCGTGACACCTATAGGCAATACCGCTGAGGAGACTTGGAAGAATTGTCTGGCAGGTGTCAGCGGTGCCGCTCCCATCACTCGGTTCGATGCCAGCAAGTTCAAGACAACTTTTGCTTGCGAGGTGAAGAACTTCGACCCCACAGCTTTTGTCGACCGCAAGGAAGTCCGCAAGATGGATCCTTTCTGCCAGTTTGCTATGGCTGCAGCCACCATGGCTGTAGATGACAGCAAGATGGATTTGGAGACTGTCAACAAGAATCGCATCGGTGTGGTTTTGGGTGTGGGTATCGGTGGCATGCACACCTTCGAGGAGGAGGAGTGGAACTATGCCCGCAACGGCGAGACCATGGGTCCCAAGTATAATCCTTTCTTTGTGCCCAAGATGATCGGCGATATTGCTGCCGGCCATATCAGCATGAAGTACGGATTTCACGGTCCTAACTATATCACTGCCAGTGCATGTGCCTCCAGCACCAACGCTTTGGCCGATGCCTTCAACCTGATTCGTTTGGGTAAGGCCGACGCCATCGTGACGGGTGGTGCCGAAGCTGCCATCTATCCCGGTGGTGTGGGTGGTTTCACCGCCATGCACGCTCTAAGCACCCGCAACGATGAGCCTCAGACGGCCAGTCGCCCCTTCAGTGCAAGCCGTGACGGCTTTGTGATGGGTGAGGGTAGTGTGTGCCTGATTCTCGAAGAGTTGGAGCACGCCAAGGCCCGCGGTGCTAAGATTTATGCCGAGGTAGCCGGCGCAGGCATGAGTGCCGACGCCCACCACATCACCGCTTCACATCCCGAAGGCTTGGGCGCCAAGCTTGTGATGGAGAATGCTTTGGAGGATGCCGGCATGCAGCCCACGGACATCGACTACATCAATGTGCACGGCACCAGCACCCCTGTGGGTGACATCAGCGAGGTGAAGGCCATCCAGGCCCTCTTCGGTGAACATGCCTATAAGTTGAACATCAGCTCTACCAAGAGCATGACCGGCCACCTTTTGGGTGCAGCCGGAGCTATCGAGGCTATGTTCAGCGTGCTGGCTGTGCAGAACGACATTGTGCCCCCCACCATCAACCACCAGGCAGGTGACGAGGATGAGAACATCGACTATAAGTTGAATTTCACCTTCGGCCAGCCTCAGAAGCGCACTGTACGTGCGGCTCTGAGCAACACCTTCGGTTTCGGCGGACACAATGCGTGTGCCATCTTTAAGAAGTACGCAGACTGATATTATTGTGAGTCCACAAGATTTTCTTAGTAAGCTAAAGCTCCCTTTCCGAAAGGACAGGGAGCTTTATCGTTCCTTGTATCAGATTTTGGGTTTCTATCCCCGAAACATTGCGTTTTACAAGCAGGCGTTGGTGCACAAGAGTGCCTTGGGTCGCCGCTTTCAGGGTCAGAACCAAAACAACGAACGTTTGGAGTTCCTGGGAGATGCCGTGCTTGATGCTGTGGTAGGTGATATCGTCTATCACCATTTTAAAGGCAAGCCGGAGGGTTTCCTGACCAACACCAGAAGCAAGATTGTCCAGCGTGAGAGCCTCAATCGCATAGCTACCGAGATGGGTATCGACCGATTGGTCAAGAGCAGCGATACCGTGCATAACGCCCACAACAGCAATTTGAATGGAAACGCTTTCGAAGCTTTGGTGGGTGCCGTGTATGAGGATCGCGGTTATGATTATTGCAAGCGCTTCATGGAACGCCGTATTCTGAAATCATTGGTGAACATCGATAAGATTGCTTATAAGGAGGTTAACTTTAAGAGCAAGCTCATCGAGTGGTGTCAGAAGAACAAACTTCACTTCGACTTTGAGCTGGTGGCCGAGGGCAAAGAGAATGCTGCCTCGCCAACATTCCAAAGTCGTGTTGTGTTGGAGGGCGTGGAGTGTGGCCAAGGTAAGGGTTACACCAAGAGAGAGAGCCAGCAGTTGGCATCGAAGGACGCCTTGCAGAAGCTTAAGCGCCAAAGGACGTTGGAAAAAGAAGTGTTTCTTGCCAAAAGCCGACGAACGGCAATGGACGAGCAACCTATAGCTCTGTTGCCTGATGTTCCTATGGATGCGGTTTCGGCAGAGAAGAAAGTCCAGACTCCTTCCAGACCTTCCGCGAAGAGAAAGGGAAAAGGTGCCAAGGAAACTTCAGAAACTTCCTCGCAATCAAAGGGAGAGACGCAATCAAAGGGAACTTCGCGGTCAAAGGATGTATCGCGGTCCGGGGAGTCTTCGCAGTCATCAAGTTCGTTGAGACCTGACGAAGCACCTCGGAACGGGGATTCTTTGCAACCCGATGAGACAACGAAGTCTGTTCCTGAGAAAAAAGTAAAGCCGAAAGAACGCAAGCAAAAAGGGAACAGCCGGACAAGAAGAGCCGAGAAAGCGCGAAGAGAACGGGAAGGTCAACCTCAGGCCGAGGATGAATTGCCTATTGATTTCAGCGATGTGACGGCTCGTCCCAAGACGCGTGAGGAGATTATTGCCCAGGCCGAGGAAGAAGCTTTGCGCCAGGCATAGACAGATTGGTTCTAAGAGTAGATAAGAGAGAAGGGTGTGTCAGCAGGTGAATACCTCGAAAGGGGAGAACTTCACCGGACGCACCCTTATTTTTTATCCTTAACGGTCAGCCACTCTTCCTTTGTCCGCTTCCATCGTTTGTGCGTCCATAGCCAAAGGTGCGGTTCTTTCCGTATGGTCTTTTCCAGCAATTGTGCGTAGGTGTCGGTCAGTTGATAGTCGGGAATGTCTTTGTTTGCGTCGGCGATGTGCTTCAGTTCGGCGCGGTAGTATCCCCGTCGCGGGCGTGTCACGTCAAGGTAATAGATTTCTGCGCCCAACGTCTTGCCCAGCTTTTCGGTTCCGATGTAGAAGCTTGTGTCGTGATGCAGGAATTCACACCACTGGTGCATGCTCTCCCATTTGGGGCATTGGTCGGCAATGAAGCCCACCACGGGGCGTTTCCCCTGTTTTCTCAGGTTGAGGATGTGGCGCAAGGTTTCTTTCATGGGGATGCACTCACCTCCGAATTGTTTACGCATGTCCAGGAATATCCGGTCGATGTATGCGTTTTTCAGCGGGTGATATATTTGCGCTCCGGCAAATTCGTCGGTCAGGTGCATGGGAAAGGAGGCCAGCCATTCCCAGTTGCAGTAGTGTCCGATATAGACAAAGGAGAAGAAATGGTCGTTCTCCTTCATGCGCTGTTGCATGTCTTCCATCCCCACCCATTCCACGTGTTTGGCCATTCTTTTGGGTGGCATCGAACGCAGTTTGACGGTTTCCACGATGTAGTCGCAGAGGAAATGGTAGAACTGCCGCTCTGTCTGCCGGCGTTCGCCGGCGGTTTTCTCGGGGAAGCAGTCGCGCAGATGGGTTTCCACCAGTTTGCGCCGGTACCTCACCAGATGGAAAATGACAGGAAAGAGGAGAATGTCAGAGAAAGCGTAGAGTGCCTTCAGGGGTAGTTTGGACAAGATGTGCCAAACGATATTGAGCAGTTTTCCCCACATCTTTTTCATCTTTTGACCGCTTTGTTCAGGGTTTCCATAATCCATTCGAGGCACTTCTGTGTGTCTATGCCTCGTTCTTCGGCATAGCTTCGTGCCATCACGCTCCATTGCCGGGGCGATGCCGTGATGCGTTCGGCGAAGTTCCTGCATCCTTCTTTCTGTCCCACGCGGTGAAAGCGTATGCGGTTGAGGTCCACCAGCTCCACGTGTGCCTCGCCCTTGTCGTCGATGCCCAGCAGCAGGTTGCCGTTGTTGTAGTCTTTGTGCAGCATGCCGGCGTTATGAAAGCGTGCGGTGAAGCATCCCACGGCTTTCAGGAACTTGTCTTCGGTGTCTGTTCCTTGGAACATCCCGTCGGAAACGTTGAAGAAGGTGTAGGGAAGCGTGCTCTCCACGCTCACGTAATAGCTTCTTTTGAACCAGACACCATTCTTTTTTTCTTCGCCGAAGGCCACGGGAGTTGGCGAGCCGAGTCCCTGTCGGTTCAGCCGTTGGGCATAGCGGTAAGAACGTTCCGCCTTGCTTCGGCGGAAGAGGGCATAGATGAGCCGGTTGGGCAGGCTGGGCAGAGCGAAGGCTTTCACCACCATCGGTGTGCCGTCGGGTGCCTGCAACACGCGTAATTGGTTGCGGCGGTTGTGTATCAACAGCCCCTCTTCCCGTGCAAATCGCCCGGGAATGCTTTCCAGGAAGGGCCTTATGTGGTCGTAGTCGGGGCTGATGGTCCAGCTCATAGAGGCATTGGTTTTGTTCTCCATGCACATCAGATTTTGTCCCATCCCTTGATGTATTTTTTCAGGTAATACTTCAGGGGGTTGGAATATTTCAGTTTTTTCCAGGGACGGCTTCCGTGAGGCCGGTGCAGCACGGGCAGATCGGTCAGCAGGTAGTTGTGCATTCCCTGTTCCAGGCTTTCGTGCGAGATGGTCACGTCGAACCAGTTTTTTGTCTCGTCCAGCAGGTTGAAGTCCACTTTTTCCAGCAGCTCGTTCGTCAGCAAAGTGCAGCAGAAGCTCAGGTGCTTGTGTATGTCGTGGACCCCGGCCTCCAGTTTTTGTGCAAATTCATAGGGGTAGTTGATGTCTCCTTTCTCGTCCACGGTCACGGCGGCTATGATGCCGGCCTCGGGCAGCCGGGTGGAGGCCTCGGCCAGCTTTTGCAGCGTGTCGGGCTTCACCGTCACGTCGCTTTCCACAATCAGCAGGTGGTTGCCGTTTTCCCGGCATATCTGTTGTTCGCGGCGCAACACGGTCAGATAGTTGGGCGAGGGGTGTGTGGTCAGGTCGGCCAGATTCACAAGTGTGAATCCCATTTCTTTCGAGGCTTTTTCCAGCAACAGTGTGTTCTCTTCCGTGCTGAAGTCATTGTATATGGTATAGAGAAAGGGCACGTCGATGTGCGAGTCCAGAATGGCTTTTGCCGTGCGGAGCGTGCTCTCTATCGAGTCTTTTACCGGGGTGATGATATGCAGTGATTCCATTCAGGCGGTGAAAATTGTATAAT
This sequence comes from uncultured Prevotellaceae bacterium, assembly GCA_947176895.1. Lineage (GTDB taxonomy): Bacteria > Bacteroidota > Bacteroidia > Bacteroidales > Bacteroidaceae > Physcousia. Next base: position 8,215 of record CAMWSK010000026.1, read on the forward strand.
ACAAAAATAAACATTTCCGCCCAAATGGCCAAGGTTTGCCCCTTAAAAGCCACTTTCCCGGCGGTTTGCTTGTTTGTGCAAGGCTTTTTTTCGTATCTTTGTCTCATAGCTATCACTTTTAAACTAAAAAGATTATGAAAAAGAACACACTTCAGTGGGCATCTCTCTTTGCCCTTGTATGCGGACTCGGCCTCACTTCTTGCGGCGGCAAGCAGACAGAGACCGGCAGTGGCGATGCCCGGGAGGTTGCGGCCGGCGAAACCGTTCCCGAGGATGCCGTTTATTATAGCCAGGCCGACCACGCCAAGTGGAGCGAGGGTAAGGGGCAGCGCGTGAAGATTCAGAAGTTGGCTTTCAACTCGAAGATTCAGGATGCCGGCGACGGCGAGTTCTCCGGCAATCCCAACATCACCGATGTCTACTTCGCCGGCAAGGAGTTCCTGAACGTGGGCGTGGGTGCCTTCGAGGCCTGCCCCAATCTGGAGAACCTGCATTTCGTGAATGATGCCGTGGTGTATGTGTTCAACGACGAGTCGTTCAAGGGTTGTCCCAAGTTGAAGAAGGTGGACGGCCATGTGCAGGCTTTCGGTCTGAATGCTTTCGACGGTTGCGAGTCGCTGGAGACCGTCATCACCTATGACGACCTCAGCCAGGTGCGTGGTGCGGCTTTTGCCAACTGCCCCAATCTGAAGACCGTCATCCTGGCCCAGCCTTTGAAGGATTATAAGGACGGCAACGCCTTCACGGGTTCGGATAACATTGAGGAAATCAGCATCCCCCACAAGCTCAACCGCCTGCTCTTTTCCGAGTTGAAGGACCGGAAGAACCTGAAGACCGTGTACCTGCTTGCCGGTGAGTTCTATGAGTTCCCCGAGGGCGCCAAGGGCTTCCCCGCCGAACAGGTAGACCTCTATGTGATGGACCACTTGGTGGGCACCTTCCAGGCCGATCCCGTCTGGGGCAAGTTCAAGAGCATCAAGCCCCTGAGCGAGAGCACCTATTTCCAGGCCAACGGTTTGCGCAAGTAAGACCTGCGCACCCGGCCCGACGGGCTTCATCCCCATTTTTCTTAACTATGGCACCCCAAAGTCGGACAAAGGCTTTTGGGGTGCTTTTTTGTTGGCGGAAAAACATCAACACGTTTTTGAAAAACATGAACATGTTTCTGAAAAAGATGAACATGTATTTCCTGAAACATGCACATGTGCTTTCCGAGCGTACCCGATAGAAGATTCCCTATATGATGGGTGTGGATGCCGCCCGTGGAAAGACATTCGCGAGTGGAAGACGGCCAGACTCTGTGAGTGAATGAGGCAAAACAAAGGTTAGGGGTGTTCTCCGTGTGTTTGAGAAGGGTTTTCTGCCAAACAGTAACCCCAAAACGTGGTCAAAGTGTAACTTTACGGAGATTTTGTTTATATTTGCATTGCTATGTGTGTAAGCAAATCCTTGAATAAGTGATAAATAATCTGCGAATCATGAAAAAAATCCTTTCCGCCCTTTGGGCTTTCCTGCTCCTTTCCCTTGTCGCCAACGCGCAGACGCCTGCGTCGCTGGACGGATGGGCACAACGCTTGCGCACCTTCGGCCAAAGTGTTCCGCAAGAAGAGGTGTTCGTCCATCTCGACAATCAAGCCTATTACCTGGGTGACACATTGTATTATAAGGCTTATATGCGCCAGAGCGACGGGTTGCCCTCGCGCATCAGCCGGTTGCTTTATGTGGAGCTTCTGAACCAGGACGGCTACTTGGTGGAGCGGCAGAAGGTGGAAATGACCGGCGGACAAGGCTACGGCTCCATGGCCCTTCCCGATACGTTGTATGGTGGGTACTACGAGCTGAGAGCCTACACCCGTTGGCAGCTGAATTGGGGACAGACCGAGCATCCCCATACGCGCGATGCCGAAAAATGGTTCTACAGCCAACGGATGATGCACCATTACTATCGTGATTGGGAGAAACTCTATTCACGCGTGTTTCCCGTTTTCGATAAGCCAAAAGAGCCGGGTCGCTACAGCGAACAGATGACCATGCGTCCCCTGCAGCGCTACTTCCGTGCGAAGCAGGAAAAGCCCGAGGCCCAAGTCGCTTTCTTCCCCGAAGGCGGTGCGCTTGTGGCCGGCGTGGAGCAGCGGGTGGCCTTTGAAGCCAACGATGCGCAGACGGGCGAGCATTTGAAGGGAGAACTGACGGTGGCGGACAGCAAGGGCAGTCCGGTGGCCACGGCTGTTACGGAAAATCGCGGACGAGGTTCGTTCCTGATTACCGCACAGCCGGGCGAAAGCTATAAGGCTACCTTCAAATGGACCGACGGAGAGAGTGCGGCATCGTTGCCCAAAGCGGTGGAGGAGGGAATCGCCCTGCAGGCATCCACCTCGGACGAAGGAATACAACTGCGGATGAAAACTGCCGGACAGGCTTCACGGGAACCGTTGGGACTTACGGTTCAAAGCCACGGGCGTGTGCTCTGCTTCCAAGAACTTGCGGCAGGCAGGGAACACAGCCTGACGGTGCCGGCCGACAGCCTGCAGACGGGTGTGATGCAGCTCACCCTCTTCAATGCCGAGGGACGCATCTGGGCCGACCGCCTGATTTTTTGGAACGACGGCACACTTCAATCCCAAAACATCAGTTTCGGGGGCATCAGCTCCGAAGGATATGAGCCTTATGCTTCCGTACAGGTGCAGCTCCGGGGCCTTCCCGATGCCACGGTCAGCCTCTCGGTGCGCGACAGCCGACACACGGCCGGCAACTTCGACACCGGCAATGTGCTCACCGAGATGCTCCTGTGCAGCCAGATACGCGGTTTTGTGGAACAGCCTGAATACTATTTTGAGAAGAACGATGAGGAGCGCAGACGTCACCTGGACCTCCTGCTGATGGTGCAGGGATGGCGTCGGTACAAGTGGGTGGAGATGGCCGCGCCGGGTGCCTTTGCCCTCAACCATCCTTATGAGCGTACGGAGTGGCTTTATGGGAGCGTCAACAACTATGAGGCGCAGGAGGAGGAAAGCGAGCTGACAAAGTTCGGACGCGAGGGCTTGGCTCAGGCCGACATGGACGTGGATGCCGAGGTGAGAGCCGCCGACAAGGAGGGACGTGAGGAAAAGAACGACCCCTTCCGGGATGATGCCACCCACCAAGGAACCACCATCCAAACCAATGCCGCCCTCAGCCGCGAACGCTTCTATGCCGGTCATGGCGGACTGAAACGCGAGATGTTGGTTCATGCCGAGTTTGTGCAACCGGGGGTGAAGAACGGAGCCGTAGAAGGCGAGATGCCCACCTATGGGGGCGGTTTGTTCCGCATACAGGCTCCCCGCTTCTATGAGGCATGTTTCCTCTTCCTCGAAGCCAGTGACTCCACCAAATGGAAAAATGGCATTGCGCCCACATGGATACAAAGCAACGAGGACAGGAAGGGGAGATTGGAATACCCGGAGTTCTATGTAAAGTTTGACCTGCCCCATCCTCGCTTCGTGAAGCCCTACAATTTTTATCAAACCAATCAGCCCGTCATCACCCATGCCGCCCGGCAAAAGGCCGGAGGGGTAGACAACGTGGTGGTGATGAAGGAGGTGGTGATTGGTGCCGACCGTGGAGGGATGAGGCGGTTTGACAGTTCGAAGCCTGCTTTCGTGCTGGATGCCTATGATGCCTTCAATGCGGTGGTGGATGCAGGATTGTGCCCCGGTTACTATATGGGTAGCGGGCGTTTCTGTCAGGACATCGCACGCACGTTTGTGGGAGATATGAACATGGAACGGGCCTACGACCTGGAGCAGCGCTGGGATACGCGCCCTTCCACCGCCAACATCCCCGCCACGCAGAAGGACAAGTATAATCAACTGACCAACCTGGACAAGGTGTATGTCTACACCGACTACTCCCCCCGCAACGAGGGCAGCGAACATTATTCCCTGTCCAACCAGCCTCGCGTCACCGTGGACCTTCGCCGTTTTGCCGACGGGGGGCAACGTATGGTGTGGCGCAACCGCAGGAAGAAGCTTACGGGTTTTGCCGTGGCCGACGAGTTTTATAGTCCCGACTATCAAAACAAGCCCTTGGGCGCCCCCACCGACTATCGTCGCACTCTGTATTGGAAGCCGGATATCCGGCTTGATGCCGAGGGAAAGGCAACGGTGGAGTTTTACAACAACAGTCAGCAGACGCGTCTCGACCTCAGTGCCGAAGGCATGGATGCGGCGGGACAATTGCTTACCGGCAGACAGTGGGCAGAGGAGCAGTAACAAAAAATAGGAGCAAAAGTTAGTTGCCTTCTCATGCTTTTTCCGTACCATTGACTTCGTCGAAGATGGAATGCGGCTCGGTAAATGCAAATTAAAAACTGCGTTTTTATTTGCATTTGCTCTCGCCTTTCACTACCTTTGCACCCGCAAGGTAGCCCAGATGGTGGAATCGGTAGACACGAGGGACTTAAAATCCCTTGGCCATATCGGCTGTACGGGTTCGAGTCCCGTTCCGGGCACCAATGAAAAGAATAGCTGATGAGGCTCGATGCCCGTCAGCTATTCTTTTTACTGGTGCGATATATATATACGAGAGGAGGCTTGCCATGGGCAAGCCTCCTCTCGTGTTGGTTGGACTATCCGGGTTCGAACCAGAACAAACAGAACCAAAACCTGTTGTGCTACCATTACACCATAGTCCAATCCTCGTAAGCTGTCCTTATTTATTATAGAAGCCTGACAGCCGGGTTTCGGTGTGCAAAGGTATATATTTTTTTAGTTATAAAAAAAAATGCGGGGGAAAAAGTGGTCTCCACGTGTATTTTTTGTCGGCGTAAAGGGATTTTCCGGAAGTTGTGTTCGGTTTCTCTGCGAGTTTGAAACCGGGTGTTTCATGATGTCGGAACGGGTTATCAGGAATCATGCGGTGCAAATTCTTGAATACAAGGAAGAAAAATGTGTCAACCTATACCAGGATAAGACATTGATTGCATGGCTTGTGAGAATACTTGCGAGAAGAAAAAAATCCTTGTATCGCCGAATGTTCATTAACGAGAGTTCAATGAAATCGGAATAAAACCGAAACGGTCATCAGGCCGCGAGTAATTAATGATGCCTTGCGGAAATGCTGTTGATACGTATACGCAGCGAGCGGGCCATGGTCCGCTCGCTGCATTCATTATGTGGCTATAAAGAAGAATTTTACTTCGCGATAATCAGGAAGTACTTCTTCTTGCCCTGCTGTGCCAGGATGTATTTGCCGTCGAGCAGGTCGGCTGTGGTGATGAGGGTGTTGGCATCGGCCAACTTTTCCTTGTTGATGCTCACGCCGCCTCCCTGGGTGAGCTTGCGCATCTCGCCTTTGGAGGCGAAGCAGGCGGCGTGCTCGGTGAGCAGGTCGATGGCTTTTGTACCTTCGCCTTCCAGCAGGCTGCGGCTTACCTCGAACTGGGGCACACCGCGGAACACGTCGAGCAGGGTTTGTTCGTCAAGTTTGGTAAGGCTGTCTTTGGTGGCCTTGCCGAAGAGGATGCCGGAGGCTTCGATGGCGGCGTCCAAGTCTTCCTTGCCATGTACCAGGAGGGTCACCTCCTCGGCCAGACGCTTTTGCAGGATACGTTGTCCGGGGTCCTGACGATGCTGTTCGATGAGTGTGTCGATGGTTTCCTTGTCAAGCGAGGTGAATATCTTGATGTAGCGCTCGGCATCGGCATCGGCCACGTTGAGCCAGAACTGATAGAAGGTGTAGGGGCTGGTGTAGTGCTTGTCAAGCCAGATGTTTCCTTGCTCCGTCTTGCCGAACTTCTTGCCGTCGGCCTTGGTGATGAGGGGGCATACGAGGGCGTAGGCCTCGTTGTCGTTGCCCAGCTTGCGGCGGATGAGTTCGGTGCCGGTGGTGATGTTGCCCCACTGGTCGCTGCCGCCCATCTGCAGTTTGCAGTTCTTGGTCTGGTAGAGGTGGAGGAAGTCGTAGCCCTGGAGCAGCTGGTAGGTGAACTCGGTGAACGACATGCCGTCCTGGAACTCTCCGTTCAGGCGGCGCTTCACGCTTTCCTTGGCCATCATATAGTTCACGGTGATGCACTTGCCTATCTCGCGTGCGAAGTCGAGGAAGGAGTAGTCCTTCATCCAATCGTAGTTGTTCACCAGTTCGGCGGCGTTGGGTTCTCCGCTCTCGAAGTCGAGGAAGTGGGCAAGCTGTGCCTTGATGCACTCCACGTTGTGGCGCAGGGTCTCCTCGGTGAGCATCTTGCGCTCCTGGCTTTTGCCGCTGGGGTCGCCGATCATGCCGGTGGCTCCGCCCACGAGGGCCAGGGGCTTGTGGCCGCAGCGTTGCAGGTGGCGCAGCATCATCACGCCGCAGAGGTGGCCGATGTGCAGGCTGTCGGCTGTGGGGTCGATGCCCACGTAGGCCGTCACCTGTTCACGGTTTAACAGTTCTTCTGTTCCGGGCATCATCTGGTGAATCATGCCTCTCCATTTAAGTTCTTCTACGAAATTCATCGAATGGGTTATAATGTGTTGTTAATATTCTGCTTGTCAAGGGTACAAAGTTAAGCAATCGGAGTTGAACCGCAAAATTATTAAATCGTTTCGTTGCTTTCTTGTGCCGCCTGTATGTTGCGCATGAGCCCTTCGTACTTGGCCCGCTTCACGGCTGAGCCCCGGAAAAGGGTGCGGTATTGTTCTATGGTGAGGTCTTTCCAGTCCCCGGCTTTCATCTTCAGCAGTTCTTCGGTGGGGCGTAGCTCGGAACGGATTGGGTGGGCGGGCGCATGGAGATGGGGGCAGGCATTGGTGCATCGGTCGCAACCGTAGAAACAGGGGGTGAGATGCTTGCCTATGCCTTCGGTCATCGGACCGCGGTGCTCGATGGTTTGGTAGCTGAGGCAACGCTCAGCCACCATGGGGCGGCCGGCACTGATGGCCCGGGTGGGACAGGCGTCGAGGCAACGCCGGCATTGGCCGCAGAGATTGTCGGAGTAGGCGGGTGTGAGGGGCGTGTCGTAACGGTCGGCTTCCTGCTCGACAATCATTTCCCCCAGGAAGAAGGTGCTGCCCAGCCGGGGGATTACCAGCTGTGTGTGTTTTCCTATGAACCCCAGTCCCCCGCGCCATGCCCAATAACGGTCGAGCACGGGAGCGGAGTCGCAGAAGCAGCGCCCCGTGAGTCCGAACCGTTCTATGAGCTGTTGCAGAAGCTGTTTCATCACATCATGGTAGTCCCGTCCCTGGGCATACCAGGCGATGGCCGGCTGGGTGGGCCGGGTGCCGGGATGATAACAGAGTGCCAGACTGATCACGGTGTGTGCTCCCGGCACCAGCAACGTGGGATTGAAGCGCAGGTCCGGGTGGTTTTCAAGGTAGTGCATGTCTGCCTGATAGCCCTTGGCAAGCCAGGTCTGATAGGCTTGCTTCACCCCGGCATCGACGGGTTCGGCCACGCTGAAGCCCACGGCAGAAAAGCCGAGACGCAGGGCCTCGGCTTTCAGTGCTTGTGTGTCAATCAAATGTACGGAACTCATAACCTTGGTCTATCAGCCATTGCAGTGCCTCCGGCAGAATCTTTTTCAGCTTTTCGATGCTTTTCAGGCTGTCGTGAAAGGTGATGATGCTGCCCGGGCGGGTATATCGTTTCACGTTTCGGAGCACGTCCTGGTCTGTGAGGTGTTTGCTGTAGTCCCGTGTGACCAGATCCCACATCACTACGCGCCATCCGGTGGCTCGCATGATTCGGTATTGGAAAGGTCCCATCCACCCGTGTGGCGGGCGAAAGAGTAGGCCGGTGTGCAACACATCCTCGGCCTTGCAGACATTGCCCAGATATTTCCAGGCGCTCCACTTGAGTCCCCCGATGTGGTTGAAGGTATGGTTGCCGATGCGGTGCCCTCTGTCCCTTACATCCTGGAGCAAGTGAGGGTATTTCGAAGCATTGTCGCCGACCATAAAGAAGGTGGCTTTGATGTGGAAGCGGTCCAGTACATCCAATATATAAGGTGTGGCTTCGGGAATGGGGCCGTCGTCGAAGGTAAGGTAGACGACACGCTCGCCCTTCCCCATGCGCCAAAGCGCATGGGGATAGAGCCAGCGAAGCCAACGTGCGGGTTGCTCTATGAACATCAGTTGAGGGGCGGAAGGAGGTTGTTGCTTGGTTCCGGTTCTTGATTGATGGCGAAGCGGTCTTCCAGTGCCATGATTTTGGCTACGGCCTCTTCAATCTTCATCTTTCTCGGTTCGCCTTGTTCCTCATCGAACTGGTTCATAAACTTGTAGATGCCCTTCAGTATATTTCCCCGGTAGTCGCACTCGGAGAGGCAGCTGACGGCATATCCGTCTTTTTGACCGGTGTACCAGTTGATATACTCGGTATTTTGTTTGATGAGGTCGTCACAGATTGCCAAAGCTTTGTCGGCTTGTCCCACGGCATGCCATGTGCGTGCCATGTCAAGGCTTCCGCTCTCGAAGCTATGCGGCAATTTGCTTGCGGGAATCATTTTCTCAATCTTTTCCAACACTTGGATGGCCTTTTGCATTTTGCTGATGGCCGTGGCGGTGTCGGCAAATTCAAATTCCGCACGCTGGCCTTCCAGGGCCAGTTGCATGGCCAAACCGCTCATCTCGCGGCGGTGGGTAAGGCTCATGCGGTTGATGGTCTCGTCAAGGTAGACGCGGGGGGCGCTGATATTGCCGAATTTAAAGCGGTTCATGATGTTGTCGTACATCTTTTCGCTGTCAATGTCGTCGAATGTTCCGCGCACCTTAAAGGGGGTGATGCGATAGGCCAGTCCCTCTTTCACCAGATAGTCGCTCAGCCCGTTGTGGCTGCCGCTGCCCACGGTGACGGCAATGTAGAGGGGACGTTCCCAGTTGCAACGCAGGAGCATCTCGTACATGGCCAGATCACTCTTGGTCAGGTAGCGGCGCCCCTTGAGTGAAATCTCCATTTTGTCGGGGATGGTGTCGCCGATGATGCGCATGCCGCTGCGGCGTACGGCCTCCTTGTCAATGGTAATTTCGAAGTGGTCGGTGGGAATCACTTTGAACTGCGGGTCGGGATTGAGCACCCATTTTTCCATGATGTTTTTCAGGTCGTAGGGGTTCTCGCCAAACACCTTCTTCACATTCTCCAGACCATATTGCTGGATAAACTGGTCCAGCAGGTCGGCCTCTATGGGAAGGGCATCGAGCAATCCTCCATCGCGATAGCAGCTGTCCGGCCATGTGATGGGAACTCCCGGGCAGTCGTAGGCGGGTCGACGCATCTGGTCTATGTACCAGTCGGTCTGCAGATACGAGAGATTGCAGACACGCACATCTGTGCGTACGCCTTCGGTTTCCTGAGCATACCACAGGGGGAAGGTGTCGTTATCTCCGTTGGTGAAGATGATGCCATTGTTTCCATTGGGCAACGTGTTCAGGTAGTTGAAGCCAAAGTCGCGTGCTGCGTAACGGCCTGAGCGGTCGTGGTCGTCCCAGTTCTGCGAGGCCATCTGCACGGGTATCAGCAGGGTTGCACAGGCAGCGAGGCTTGCGGCCAGCTCTTTGTGCGTGAGCCTCTTCAACACATCGGCAATGGCTGCCACGCCCAAGCCGCACCAAATGGCGAAGGCATAGAACGAACCGGCATAGGCATAGTCGCGCTCACGGGGCTGGAGGGGTGTCTGGTTCAGATAGACCACGATGGCCAGACCGGTCATGAAGAAGAGGAAGAAGACAATCCAGAACTGCTTGACACCGTCGGCACCGCTCTTTCCCTTCTTTGCCACTTGCCATGCCAGCCCCAGCAGACCCAGCAACAGAGGCAGTGCATAGTAGACGTTGCGTCCCCGGTTTTCTTTCAACTCCGTGGGCAGCTTGGCCTGGTCTCCCAGCCGTGCGTCGTCCAAGAAGCTGATGCCTGTAATCCAGTTGCCGTGTTCGCGGTCTCCGCTGGTGTTCAGCATGTCGTTTTGCCTGCCCACGAAGTTCCACAGGAAGTAGCGCCAGTACATGAAATTGACCTGATAGGTGAAGAAGAACTTCAGGTTTTCTCCCATCGTGGGAACGGTCACCGTCTTGTTGCCGTGGGGGTCGTTGGCGGGATAGGTATAGCTTTTCCCAACGATGCCTCCCATCCAGGCCTGATAGGCTTTGACATGCTCGGGGCGGTCGCTGTACATGCGCGGGAAGAGCATGTTCTGGTCGTATTTGTAGTTTTTCTTGGTGTAGGCGACAACGTATTTGTCCTCGGCATCTTCCTCCGTTTGGGGATTACGGATATACACGTCCTCGCCCTTGGAGATGTCATACTCGTAACCATTGTCTCCCATCTTGATTGATCGTTCCGAGCTATAGGATTGTCCGTAGAGGAGAGGGCGGTCGCCATATTGTTCGCGATTGAGATAGGTGCCCAACGTAAAGATGTCCTCGGGCGAGTTCTGGTCCATGGGAGGATTGGCGGCCGAGCGTATCATGATGATGGCATAGCTGCTGTAGCCGATGAAAATCATCATCATGCACAGCAAAGATGTGTTTATCAGTCGAGGGCTGATCCAATAGCCGTCGTTCACGCGACGACTAAGGGCGTATGCCAACAAGGCAAGGACGATAATGGCAATGACAAAGCTGCCGAACCCATGACCATAGAAAGGGATGCCCAGCAGACCCACGGTGAGGCAGTAGCTGGCGGTCATCAGTTTACGGTTGCGTTGTTTCACGCTCTCCCATATTGCCCAGACGAGAGCGGACACGAGTGCGATGATATAGAGGAACAGTCCCGTGTTGTATGGCAGGTGGAGCGTGTTGACAGCCAACAGCTCAAACCATCCGCCCACCTTCACAATGCCGGGCACGATACCATAAAGCACCACGGCAATCAGTACGAAGCTGATCAGCAGAGCTGCCACGCTGCCTTTAAGGTTGGCATTGGGGAACTTGCGGTAATAGAAAATCAGCACCAGGGCGGGCAGGCACAGCAAGTTGAGCAGGTGAACGCCCACGCTCAGGCCCGTGAGATAGGCGATGAGCACCAGCCAACGGTCGGAGTGGGGCCGGTCGGCATTCTCCTCCCATTTCAGCATCAGCCAGACCACCAGAGCGGTGAACAATGAACTGAAGGCATATACCTCACCCTCTACGGCAGAGAACCAGAACGTGTCGGAGAACTTGTAGATGAGTGCGCCGACAAGGCCGCTGGCTTCGATGGCTATGGTCTGCCCCGCTGTGGCTACGATGCCTTCGGGGGCAACAAGCTTGCGGGTCAGGTGTGTGATGCTCCAGAAGAGGAAAAGAATGCAGAAGGCACTGAAGAGTGCGTTCATGATGTTCACCCAGAAGGCTACCTGGGCAGGACTGCCTGCCAATTGGGTGAACAGGTTGCCCATAACCATGAAGAAAGGTGCGCCGGGGGGGTGACCCACTTCGAACTTGTAGGTTGTGGTGATGAACTCCGGGCAGTCCCAGAAGCTTGCCGTCGGCTCCACGGTACTGCAGTACACGTAGGCTGCTATGGCAAACACGAGCCACCCAATCAGTTTGTCGATTAACTTGAATTGTTTCATCTCGGTGTTTTTTTATTGTTTGATTATTTCTGTTATTACTTCTTTTGCTTCCGGATAGCACGTATAAACGGCCAGCAACACCAGACAAATGATGAAGAGCCAAAGCATGTTGCTTGCCCACCACGTTCTATGCAGGGTGAAATAATGGGCCGGCAGAGGCGATATGCTCATGACCATGGCCGGCAGCAGGCTTTGGCTCCGGTGGGGTTGAAGAGCCGCCAACAACAGGGTGTAAGCCGATTGGGTGATGAACATGCGGACAAGCATGCGTGTTCGCACTTTGTCTTCGTAGCAGTTGACCAGATAATAGATTGAACCTGTTGCAAGCACCAAAGCCAGCAGACCCCAACAGACGACAACACCCGTATCGATTTGCCTGAGGGACTCTGTCCACAGAGGGTGGATGTTTGTCAGTTCGTCCCACCACTCCCTCGCAATCGTCCAATGGTCGGTGAGCAGGCATACGCATGCTGCCACCCAAACGGGCACGGCCAGTCCGATAAGGCCGGCGAAGAATCCTTTTGGAGTGAGCTTGCGAAAGGATACGGCTATGTGCCAGTAAAGAATCAAGGCAAACCATATATAGGCGGGCGTGAACAGTACTGCCACACCCAGCACAACAAAGATGTGAAACGTGTGGGCCACGATGTTCCCCACGCTGTCCATCTGTGTGAGCATGAACAGCGAGGCTGTGAGAGCCGGAACCGCCGGCCATTGCCAAGTCCATCCGTGTAACATGCCCATGCAGCTCACCAGCAAAAGGAAGACAGAACACATGCTACGTGAATAAACGCGGATGATGGCGTTCCGGTTGTTCATTTCCGTGAGCAGGTAGGTGGTCAGCAAGCACACTCCCAAGGCACCCGGATCCCAATGGGTGTAGGGACGCCGGGGCAACCACCACAGCCCGCCGGCCACCAGCAGGCTCACGGGCAGTAGCAATCGGCTTTCGCCTATCCGGTTTTGTATTCTCTTGCTTCTCATCTGCCGTTGGAAAGATTACAGGTCGGCGCCGATGTCGCTGCGGAAATACTTCCCTTCAAACTGTATCTTTTGTGCTTCGCGGAAGCTCTTCTCCAAAGCCTCCTGCTTGTTCCCGCCGTAGCTGCTGACGGCTATCACGCGTCCTCCGGCCGTCACCACGTTGCCGTCCGACAGAGCCGTTCCTGCATGGAACACCTGGCTTCCCTCCACTTGGTCGATGCCCTTGATGGGGAATCCTTTTTGGTAAGCACCCGGATATCCTCCGCTTACCATCATCACGCACACCACGCTTCGGGGGTCGAACTCAATGCTTCTGTTTTCCAACGTTTGCGTGGCCACACCCTCGAACAGGTCCACCAGGTCGCTCTTCAGGCGAAGCATCACGCTTTCGGTCTCGGGGTCGCCCATGCGCACGTTGTATTCGATGACCATAGGTTCGCCTTCTACGTTGATCAGTCCGAAGAAAATGAATCCCTTATAGTCTATTCCTTCCTCGGCCAGTCCGTCCACTGTGGGGCGGATGATGCGGTCTTCCACCTTTTGCATCCATTCCTTGGTGGCGAAAGGCACGGGGCTTACGCTGCCCATGCCGCCGGTGTTCAGACCGGTGTCGCCCTCGCCGATGCGCTTATAGTCCTTGGCTTCGGGCAGAATCTTATAGTTCTTGCCGTCGGTGAGTACGAACACCGAGCATTCGATGCCGCTCAGGTACTCTTCGATTACCACCTGAGCGCTGGCCTGGCCGAACATGCCCCCCAACATTTCCTTCAGTTCTTTCCGGGCTTCTTCCAGTGTGGGCAGGATGAGCACACCCTTGCCGGCACACAGGCCGTCGGCCTTCAATACGTAGGGGGCTTTCAGCGTCTCCAGGAATTTCAATCCCTCTTCCAGGGTGTTGCCGTTGAAAGTGCGGTAAGCGGCTGTGGGAATACCGTGGCGTTGCATGAAACCTTTGGCAAAATCCTTCGAGCCTTCCAGCACGGCACCTTGTTTCGAGGGACCGATGACAGGGATGTTCTTCAGGGCATCATCGTTCTTGAAATAGTCGTAGATGCCTTTCACCAGGGGATCTTCGGGACCCACCACCACCATGTCTACCTTGTTCTCCAGCACGAAAGCCTTGATGCCTTCGAAGTCATCGGCTTTCAGGTTCACGTTCTCGCCCTCCTGTGCCGTGCCGGCGTTGCCGGGAGCGATGAACAGTTTTTCCACTTTTTTGCTTTGTGCAATCTTCCATGCGAGGGCATGTTCGCGCCCTCCGCTGCCGAGGAGCAATATTTTCATAGTCTTGTCTTTTTTTTGGTTGGGTCGTTATTTCAGGTAGTCTTCAAAATATTGGGTGATGCGCTCGTGCAGATGGATGGCATCGCGCCCGTACATGTTGTGCCCGTCGCCGGGATAGGTGAACAGGTCGAGTTGTGTTTCCGCGTCGATGGCCGCACGCAGGAACGAGAGTGTGTGTTGTGGCACACAAGTGGGGTCGTTGTATCCGAAGATGATTTGCAGTTTTCCTTTCAGGTTCTTGGCCTTGGGCAGCAGGCTGCTGCTCTCGTAGCCCTCGGGGTTCTGTTGGGGCGTGTCCATATAGCGTTCGCCATACATCACCTCGTAGTACTTCCAGTCAATCACGGGGCCGCCGGCTACGCCCACCTTGAACGCGTCGGGATAGCTGCACATCAGGTTGGTAGTCATGAATCCGCCGAAGCTCCAGCCATGTACGCCCATTCTGTCGGCGTCCACATAGGGAAGAGTCTTGAGATACTCCACACCCTTCATCTGGTCTTTCATCTCCTCGTCGCCCAAGTGGCGGAAGGTGGCCTGCTCGAAATCGCGGCCGCGCCACTCGCTGCCCCGGTTGTCGAGGATGAAGAGCAGATAGCCTTTGGTGGCCATATAGGCCTCCCATCCGCGCATGCCCCAGCGCCAGCTGGCGTCCACGTTGTGGGCATGGGGGCCGCCGTAGACGTATATCACGGTGGGATATTTCTTGGCGGGGTCGAAGTCGACGGGTTTCACCATGCGGTAATAGAGAGGGGTCTTTCCATCGGCAGCGGTGATGCTTCCGCTGGTGATTTCGGGAATCTGATAGCCCTGTTCGGCCCACTTGTCGGTGGCCGTGAGCAGGTTCACGGCCTTGCCGTTGACTGTGTTCACCAGGTTGATGCTGCGTGGGGTGGTGGGGCTGGTATAGCTGTCAAGCAACTGGGAGCCGTCATCGCACAACTTCACGCTGTGCACGCCGTCGGCCTCGCCCAGCAGCGTTATGTTGCCCTTCATGTCCACGGCATAGACGCTGCGTCTGCGGGGGTCGGAGGCGTTGCCCAGGAAGATGACCGACTTTTTTTTGAGGTTGAAGCCCGCCAGTTGCTGCACCACCCATTGCCCTTTGGTCAGCTGCGTCAGTTCTTTTGTCTTTACATCAAGCAGGTAGAGGTGGTTCCAACCGTCGCGCTGGCTCTGCATCACGGCCTTTTGGCTGTTCCAGGGAAGGAAGGTCAGTCCGTTTTGCGGCTCCACATATTTTTCGTGGGTTTCCTGATACAGTGTGCCCAGGTTGTCGCCCGTCTCGGCATCGTAGGCCACCAGGCGGCAATCGTTCTGGTCACGGTTCAGTTCGAAGATGTACAGGGTCTTGCCATCGGGTGCCCAGGAGATGTTTGTGTGATAATCGTCTTTTTCGCCTACGGTTTTCACCCAGGTGGTCTTTTGTGAGTCCACATCATAGATGCCCACGGTCACCTGATGGCTGGTTTCACCGGCCATAGGATAGTGGTCGGCATAGGTTTGGGCGATGCGCTTTGTGATGTCCACCTGGGGATAGTTGGGCACCATGCTTTGGTCCATGCGATAGAAGGCCAGCTTGTGGCCGTCGGGGCTCCAGAAGGTTCCCTTTGAGATGCCGAATTCATCGCGGTGCACACTTTGCCCATACACGATATTGTCACTGCCGTCGGTACTGCCATCCAAACTTACGGTGAGGGATTCGCCTTTCGGAGTGAGAATATACAGATTCCCTCCGATGGTATAGGCTGTCTGCTTGCTCTCCACGTTAAAGTCACGTGCCACAGCATTTTGGGGCAGGGTGACATCCAGAAGTACCTGACCGGTGTGGAAATTCAGCATTGCTCTTCGTTGTCCCTTTGTCAGCATCACCACAGGTTCTTTGGACAGGGGGAAAGAGAAGTTGTGTCCGCTGAAAGCTATCTTTTCGGGAAAACACTTGTTGACCTGCTCCACCGTTACGATGGTCTTGCCTGTTTTCAGGTCACGCACCTCATCGGCCGTGGTCTCCACCGCTTGGTTTCCCCACCAGGCGGTGTACTTGTTTTCGGGCATCAGGTTGTAGTAGTTGTTGCCGCTCCACATCACATCCTCCAGTGTCAGCAGCTTTTGGGCGGTGGCGTTTGCTGCCACCATCATGGTCATCGCCATCATTATGTGCTTAATCTTCATAATTGCGTCCTCCTTTCTTGCTCCAGTTTCCCTTGTCGGGTCTGCCTGGTTTGAAGTTCTTTTCACGTCGGTCGCCTCCGCGGAAGCTGCGGTCCTTGCTGTGGAAGTCACGGTCCTTGCTGTGGAAGTCACGGTCCTTGCTGTGGAAGTCGCGGTCCTTGCTGTGGAAGTCGCGGTCCTTGCTGTGGAAGTCGCGGTCCTTGCTGTGGAAGTCGCGGCTGCCTCTATGAAAGTCGCGGTCTTTGCCACGGAAACCGCGGTTGTCATCGCGGAAGTTGCGGTCACCTCTGCGGTCGTTGTGCCGCTCCATGCGCAATTGGAACTCGTCGTCGCTCTCGTCCAGCCCCTGCTTGAAGCCTCGCTTCTCCTTGAAACGGCGCTTCTGTGCCATCTGGCGGCGGTCATCTGCGCTCTTGATTTCGCGTCCTGCGCCGCGTACGGCGTTGTACTTGCCGTCGAAAATCTGGTATTTGCGCAACTCGCACTCCAAGCTGCCGTTGTACAGAGGTGTTTTCAGCGAGGGCTTCAGTCCGATGGCCTCGAAACATTCCTCGCGGTAGCTCAGTATCCAAGCCGTGTTGTCCATGAACTCGTGTTTCAGCCGTTCGCCGATGGTGCGGTAGAGTCCCAGCAGGTCGGGTGCGGAGATGCGCTCGCCATAGGGGGGATTGGTCACGATGATGCTGGGATTCTCGGGTTTCTTGAAGTCCTTGAAATCCATGAATTCGATGGTCACTTCGTTGCTCAGGCCTGCAGCCTTCACATTGCGTGTGGCGATGCTCACGGCCTCGCGGTTGTTGTCGCGGCCATAGATATGATGCTCGAAGGGACGTTCCTGGCTGTCGTCGTTGTAGATGCGCTGGAACAGTTCCTCGTCATAGTCGGGCCATTTCTCGAAGGCATAGCCTTGGCGATAGACTCCGGGCGCGATGTTGCGGGCGATGAGGGCGGCCTCTACGGGCAGTGTGCCGCTGCCGCACATGGGGTCGATGAAGTCCGTCTCGCCTTTCCAACCGGTCATCAGGATGATGCCGGCTGCCAGCACCTCGTTCAGGGGAGCCTCCACTGCCTCCTGACGGTAGCCCCGTCGGTGCAGGCTTTCTCCGCTGGAGTCGAGGCTGAGGGTGCAGTCATATTCGGCCACGTGGATGTGCAGCTGAAGGTCGGGGTTGGTGATGCGTATGTTGGGGCGGTCGCCTGTGCGCTCGCGGAACTGGTCCACGATGGCGTCCTTTACCTTGTAGGCCACGAACTTCGAGTGGCGGAACTCGGTGCTGAACACCACGCTGTCTACGGCAAAGGTGGTCTTGATGTCCAGATATTGGCTCCAGTCAATCTGCTTCACGGCCTCGTACACTTCATCGGCGCTGGTGGCTCGGAAGTGCTTGATGGGTTTCAGTACGCGGATGGCCGTGCGCAGGGCGAAGTTGCTGCGGTAGAGCAACTCTTTGTCGCCTGTGTAGCTGACCATTCGGCGGCCTATCTGTACATTGTTGGCACCCAGGTTTGTCAACTCTTCTGCCAACACACCTTCCAGACCCTGAAAGGTTTTGGCAATCATTTCAAATTCCATGTATGTTGTTATTGTGTTTGATTATTTTTTTTGAGGAGAGGTCCGGTCTTCTCGTTTCCGTGCTTGCAGAATCTGTTCGCCCGGCCGGGTGCTCTCCGTCACCCACACGTTGCCGCCCACCACGGTGTTCTTGGCCAGCGTGATGCGCCCCAGAATGGTGGCGTTGCTGTATACGATGACGTTGTCTTCCAGTATCGGGTGGCGTGGAATGCCCTTGATGGGGTTGCCGTTCTCGTCCAGCGGGAAACTCTTGGCGCCCAAGGTGACGCCCTGATACAGCTTCACGTGGTTGCCGATGATGCACGTGGCGCCAATCACCACGCCCGTACCGTGGTCGATGGTGAAGTGATGGCCTATTTGGGCCGCGGGATGGATGTCGATGCCCGTCTCGCTATGTGCCATCTCCGTGATGATGCGGGGAATGAGGGGCACTCCCAGCGAGAGCAGCTCGTGGGCGATGCGATAGTTGGTCACTGCGCGGATTACGGGGTAGCAGCAGATGATTTCGTTGAAATTTTCGGCGGCAGGGTCGCCGTTGAAGGCCGCCTCCACATCGGTGGCCAATACTTGACGCATGGCGGGAAGTGCCGAGATGAAACGGGAAGCCAGTTCCTGCGAACGCTGACGTGTGCATTCGCAGCACTCATCGTAGCCCAGTCCTGCCTGAATCTGGTCGGAGAGCAGGGCGTGCAGGCGTTCGATCTCTACGCCGATATGGTATTGCAATGTGCTGATGCTTACGTTGCTGTTTCCAAAATAACCCGGAAAAAGCAGACTGCGGCACAGTTCGATAATCTCGTTAAGTACTTTGCCGGAAGGTAAGGGATAGCCGTCTCTGTGTTCGTGAAACAAACCTTTCAGCGAACTCTCTTTGCTCAATTCCCTGATTACGTCCCCCAGTCGGGCAATAGTGCTGTCAGCGCTCATTCTATTTGTTGTACACCTTATTAAATAAACATCCAAGCCACAAAGTTACGCTTTTCGGGGGAAATACCCAAACAAAAGGGGCGTTTCGTTGCTGATTTTAAGAGTTTGACGGGATGGGAATGTATGGCGGGTGAAGACGGCGGGCTGTTTGTCCGGTTTTTTCTTGTGGCCATGTGGATTGCCTTTTTGTAAGTAAAAGTGTGCTTGTCGCTTTCTTTTTGATTCGGTTTTGCTGCGGCTTTCTGCATCATCGGCACGTTCAGAATCATTCATTCGGATGTTTCGGCAAAAACGTCACGATGTATCGAGCCAAACATGCTCATGTTTTGGTTTAAACATCCGCATGTTTCGGGTAATTCGCCGCGATGTTTTTTCTGCTTTTGAAGAGATGCTTGTTACGTGTTGATAACAAGCGGGTTGAAAGTTTTCCGGAATTTTCGGGTTTTATGAGGGGCGGATAAAACAAATCCCGCGAGCCTTGATGTCGCGGGATTGCCATATTGTAAGCTGAAGTTGCGGAATTTCTGTCTTTTTGTTGCGGTTCCTGTCGGCGGTCGCCTTAATACAAATCCATGTATTCGTAGGTGTTGCCCACGAGGCTCAGGTAACGCTCGAAGTCCTGGCGGCGGATGACCACGGTTCCGCGGCAGTCGTTGGGGTGGAAACTGAGGGTGTCGGCCTGTTGCAGTGCGCTGTCCAAGAAAAGAAGCACGTGGTGCTCTTGGTCGTTGATGAGGCCGAAGGGGGATACGCTGCCCGGTTCCAGACCGAGATGTTTCTGCATGCGTTCGGGCGAGGCAAAGGAGAGTTTGCCGCAGGATGGCCGCCCCTGGGCTTGCAGGCGGGCTTTGAGGCGCTGCTCCAGGTCGTGGATGCTGAGGTCGTGGTCACAGTGGAAGCAGATGAGATAGTGCTGGTTGCCCTTGTGGTTGCGCATGAAAATGTTTTTGCAGTGCACCGAACCGTCGTCTTTCCACCATCGTTTGGCCTCCTCGATGGTTTTCCCCTCGGGATGGTTGTAGAGGCTGAAGGGGATGTCGTGGGCGTGCAGATATGCGGTTACGGTCTCTTCGTGTGTCATGATTGGACGTTTTCGGCGGGTTCGATAACGAAAAGCATGTCGCCACGGCGTACCTTGGGCATGGCGATGGAGATGTGCCAGCCTTTGCGGCCCACCTCGATGGGGTCGGGAGTGTCGTGCCGCATCCCCTCGACGGTGGCATAGAGCGCACCCGTGGTGGGGCCGGTGACCAGAATCTTGTCGCCCTGGTGCAGCTCGCAGGCCTCTATCTTGAACTCGGCCACGCCCAACTTGCCGTAGTATCGCACGGCCTTGCCGCAATATACCTTCTTTTCGGTGGCCTCTGAGCCGGGCTTGCGGGTCCATTCCCCCATCGTCTGGCCCTGATAGTAGCCATCCCAGAAGTCACGGTTGAACACACTGCGCAGGCGTTCGTCCAGCCGGTCTTTCACTTCCTCGGTAAACGTGCCCTCCTGCACGTGGCGGATGGCTTCGCGATAGCAACTGACCACGGTGCTCACATATTCGGGTCCGCGTGCGCGTCCCTCAATCTTGAACACACGCACGCCGCTCTGCATCATGCGGTCGATGAAGCGGATGGTCTTCAGATCCTTGGGCGACATGATATATTGGTTGTCAATCTCCAGCTCGGTACCCGTTTCGCGGTCGCGCACTGTGTAGGCGCGTCGGCATATCTGCTGGCACTGGCCGCGGTTGGCGCTGCGCCCCACGTTGTTCAGTGACAGGTAGCACTTGCCGCTCACCGCCATGCACAGGGCCCCGTGGCAGAACATCTCAATGCGCACAAGGTCACCTTTTGGGCCGCGTATCTGTTGCTCTTCAATCTGGCTGTGGATGTAGGCCACCTGGTCCATGTTCAGTTCGCGTGCCAGAACCACCACGTCGGCAAAGCGGGCGTAGAACTTCAGCGCCTCTACGTTGGAGATGTTGAGCTGGGTGGAGAGATGTACCTCCAGGCCAATCCGGCGGCAATAGGTCATGGCGGCCACATCACTGGCAATCACGGCGGTGATACCCGCCTCCGAAGCTGCATCCAGAATCCGGCGCATGAGGTCGAGGTCGTCATCATAGATGATGGTGTTCACGGTGAGATAGCTCTTCACGCCGAAAGCATGGCACTCGCGGGCGATGTCCCTGAGGTCGGTGATGGTGAAGGCACTGGCGCTGTGGGAGCGCATGTTCAGTCGTTCGATGCCAAAGTAGATGCTGTCGGCACCGGCACGCAGGGCGGCGGCCAGGCTCTCTCGCGAGCCTACCGGCGCCATAATTTCGTAGTCAGTCAAAACGGATGTGTTTTTTAGTCTTTTACCAATACGAAGTCTATCGTCTTGCGGTCGAGGTTGGCACGTGCCACTTTAATACGTACCTGGTCACCCAGATTGTAGCGATGGTGCTTGCGCCGGCCCCAAAGGCAATAGTTCTTCTCGTCAAATTCGTAGTAGTCGTCGTCCAAATCGCGCAGGGGCACCATGCCCTCGCATTTGTTCTCGTTGATTTCAACGTAGATGCCATATTCGGTGACACCGGAGATGGTGCCGTCGTACTCCTCGCCCAGGTGGTCTTGCAGGTATTCCACTTGTTTGTATTTGATGCTCGAGCGTTCGGCCTGGGCGGCCAGCTGCTCCATCTCGCTGGAATGGTCGCACAGTTCCTCGTACTTCGCCTTCATGGCACTGCGTCCTCCCTCGGCATAGCGTGTCAGCAGACGGTGTACCATCATGTCGGGATAGCGGCGGATGGGTGAGGTGAAGTGGGTATAGAAGTCAAAAGCCAGGCCATAGTGACCGATGTTGATGGTGCTGTATTTGGCTTTCATCATGGCACGCAGGGTTATGGTTTCCACCACGTTCTGTTCGGGTTTGTCTTTCACCTCGGCCAGCAGCCGGTTGATGTTTCTGCTGGTTTCGCTCTTGCTTCCGCCCGTCTTCAGGCGATGGCCGAACTTCTTCACGAAATCGCTCAGGTTCATCAGTTTGTTGGGGTCGGGCAGTTCGTGGATGCGGTAGACGAAAGTCTTGGGCTTTTTGCTCTTGGGTACCCGCCCGATGCTCTCTGCCACCGTGCGGTTGGCCAGCAACATGAACTCCTCGATGAGTTTGTTTGCGTCCTTGGCTATCTTGAAATATACACCTGTGGGATGTCCCTTTTGGTCGATTTCAAAGCGGGTCTCGAAGCGGTCGAAATCTACGGCTCCATGCTCGAAGCGTTTTTTACGCAGGATTTTGGCCAGACGGTTGAGGGTGATGAGTTCCTTGGCAAAATGTTCGGCAGGTTCATATTCGGGTCGTTCGGGGTCAACGTGGTCGCCCGGATGATGATAGTCCTCGGGACTTGCCTCCCCGTGTGCTTCCAGTACCTGCTGTACTTCTTCATAGATGAAGCGGCGGTTGCTGCGCGTGACGGTCTTTGCCAGATGCCAGTCCTTCACCTCTGCCTCGGCGTTCATCAGGAAGATGACACTGAAGGTGAGCTTGTCCTCGTCGGGACGCAGCGAACAAATCTCGTTGCACAGTCGCTCGGGCAGCATGGGGATGGTGCGGTCGACCAGATAGATGCTGGTGGCACGCTTCACGGCCTCCTTGTCTATCACGCTGTCTTCGTGTATATAATGGGTGACATCGGCAATATGTACGCCCACCTCCCACAGGTTCTTGTTTATCTGGCGGATGGAGATGGCATCGTCAAAGTCCTTGGCATCGCGGGGGTCGATGGTGAAGGTCATCACGTCGCGCATATCCTCGCGCTTGTCAATCTCGCTTTGCGGTATGTCGCTGCTGATATGGTTGGCGGCCTCTTCCACATGCTTTGGGTAGACGTAGGGCAGACCGTATTCGGCCAGGATGGCGTTCATCTCGGTGTCATTGTCTCCGTTTTTGCCCAACACGGCAATCACCTTGCCTATAGGATTCCTGGCTTTCTCGGGCCATTCGGTGACTTTGGCCACCACTTTGTCTCCGTTCTTGCCCCCGTGCAACTTGTCTTTGGGGATGAGGATGTCGTTGGCCAGGGTGCGGTCTTCGGTAAGCAGAAAGGCAATGTTGTTGTTGATTTGCAGAGTGCCCACAAAAGTCTTTGTGCCTCGCTGGAGTATCTCGGTCACCTGTGCCTCGCGCACATGATTCTTGCGACGGGCAACCATCACCACACGCACCCGGTCGCCCTCCATAGCGTGCAGGCTGTTGCGCTCCGGCACCAGATAAGGCTCGCCTCCCTCGTCGCTCACAAAAGTGTTTTTGCCGTTGGCCTTGCGGTGGAAGGTGCCCTCCATCTGCTGGCTTTGATGCTTTAAACTGTAGACGTACTCGGGCTTCTCCGTGATGAAGTCATCGGCCAACAGGTCGTCCAGCACATCCATACACAGCATTTTGGCCGGATGGGTGGTGAGAGACAACTCGCGGAAGATGCGGCGAAGTTCCAATGGTTCGCTCTGACGCTGCTCAAACAGTTCGATCAGCAGGCGGGTCAACTCTTTCTTTGAGATATGGCGGCTCTTGCCGGCCTTGGTCTTATCCTTCAGTTGCTTGCTTTTTCCCATAGCCTTCTTGTGTTTTTTGAATATCAATCTTATCCAAAGATACGAAGAAATACCTTATCTTTGTGCAAAAGCAACAAAAAAGAACAACAAAAGGGAGTATTTAACAAAGCATGATGCGTATATTGGTAACGGGAGCCAGTGGCTTTATCGGCAGCTATATCTGTCAGGAGGGTTTGGACAAAGGGTATGAAGTGTGGGCAGGTATGCGAGGCACCAGCAGCAAGGGGTATCTTACGGATTCCCGCTTGAACTTCGCTACGTTGGATTTGTCGAACCCCGAGGTGCTCAGACAGCAACTGGAAGAACTCAAGAGCCGGATGGACGGCCGGGGGTGGGATTATGTGGTGCATGCCGCGGGAGCCACCAAGAGCCTGAAACCTGAGGGCTTCTTCCGCACCAATACCCAAGGGACGAAGAACCTGGTGGAGGCGCTGATACAAGCCGATATGAAGCCCAGGCGCTTTGTGTTTGTCAGTTCGCTCAGCGTGTTTGGCGCGGTTCGCGAACAGGCTGTCTGTCGTCCTACGGCAGATAGTCCTTGGGTTTATGCTCCCATTATGGATACCGATGTGCCATGTCCCAACACGGTCTATGGGCAGAGCAAACTGCAGGCCGAGCGGTATCTGGCCTCGTTGACGGATTTTCCTTATGTCATCTTGCGGCCTACGGGGGTGTACGGTCCGCGCGAGAAAGACTATTTCCTGATGGCGAAGAGCATCAGGAAACACGTGGATTTTGCTGTAGGCTACAAGCCTCAGGAGATAACGTTTGTGTATGTGATGGATGTGGTGCAGGCCGTGTTCAAGGCTTTTGATGCGCCGAATGCCGTGGGCAAAGGCTATTTCCTGAGCGACGGGTGTGTATATAATAGTAGAAGTTTCAGCGACCTGTTGCAGAAAGAACTGGGCAACCCTTGGGTGCTTCATATCAAGGCTCCGCTGTGGTTCCTGCATGGCGTGTGTGCCATGAACGGTATGGTGATGCGATGGCTGGGCAAGCTGACTACTTTGAATATGGACAAGTACCATATCTTGCGCCAGCGCAACTGGCAGTGCGACATAGAGCCTGCCCGCCGGGATTTAGGATATAAGCCCGAGTATCCCTTGGAACGTGGTGTTCATCTGGCGGTGGAGTGGTATAAGGGAAACGGGTGGTTGTAGCCCCCGTTTCCCTTCTTTTTACTGTTTGATGATGGCGGTTTGCTTGTTGCGAACTCCTTCCGCTTGCTTCATATAAGCTTTGGCAACGCCGAATTTCAGGAACATGTCCAGCCGGACGGGCAGGTGGTTGGCGTCGTCGGTGATATAGAAGGTGATGATTTCCTTTTCCTTTTTCCCTTGTTTCTCCACAAAGGAGAACACCATGCAGCGATACGTGATTTTCGTTTCTTCTGTGGTGAACTTCTTGATGCCGCGATACACCAGTTGTTGCGGTTCGATGGCCCTGCCGTCGGCCATGTCGAAGTAGATGCGCTCACCCACCTTGAAGTCGCTGCCGTTAAAGCTGCGTGCACGCAGCATCATGCTCATCATGTCGTAGACACATTCGGCCTTTTCCAGTATTTTGCGCGTTTGTTTGCCTGCGGGGTTCCGGTACATCATCTCCATGTGGCAGGTTCCGTCGGGATAGGAGTAGGAGACCTCGTTCACGCGATACTTGCCTCCCTCGACGGCTCCTTTTCTATAATATACGGGTACGAGGTCTTGCGTGACGATGCTTTCCAGTGTGTCGCGCATGGAGAAGAGGCGGTCCAGCCGTTTGCTGGTGCGTGTGAGCAGGTGGCTGCGCAGCATCTTTTGGCCATTGTGGTCAATGTCTTTGGTGAGCAGTGTGGCCGTGCCGGCGTTTATCCACACGAATTTCCAGTTGAAGAAGAGTTTGTACTCCAGTTTCTCACCGCTTCTGAAGGCTGTGTTCACTTCGGGACACTGGGCGTGTGCCGGCGTGCCGGGCGACAAGGCTCCGCCCAGCAGAAGGGCGGTGACGGCTATCTTTTGCAGTCTGTTCATGGCCGGATGGTTATGTGGTTTGCGTGTCGGGGGTGATGCCTATCGCTTTTTTTTATTTTGTCTCTCCTGTTCGCGCTCTTTGTTGCGTTCGATGGCCGACTTCTTGTTGCCGGACGGCTTTTGCTTGGTGATGGCTTGGGGCTTTTGCTCCGTGAGCTTGATGGATCGGTAGTTCCAGGTCTGTTCCACATCGAAGCGTGCCCGCAGGGGGAGGGGTTGCGGGAAGTAGAACACCTCTTCGGGTTGTCGTCCGCTGTCGTAATCGCCCGTGTCCCATTTGCCGTTGCCGTTCTTGTCGATGAACAGGCGCATGTAGTATTGTCCGGGGTCGAGGAAGTAGAAGTCGGCTTGGCCGTCCTTGGCGGTCTCCTGTGCCACCACCTTGTCGCTTGTCGAGAGCAGTTGCACCACTTGTTGCTCGTCCTTTGCGCCTGTCAACTTCACGAAGATGCTTCCGTATTCGTCTTCACTCTTTATGCTGATGGTGTTTTTCGTGGAGCGTGTGTAGTGGTTCATCACGCTGCGAAAGGCCAGCGAGTCCGTCGTGAAACGATAAGATTGTTTGGCTTCCCATTCGGCATAGAGCCGGAAGCGGCGTTGGTCCTTCTCTACGGGCAGGAACAGGAAGGGCACGGGCTTGTAGAGGCTGTCCACCTTCATGGCCAGATGAAGCTTCGTTGTGTCGATTTCCTCCACAGGTTCGCTGAACTCCATCATGATGGGGCGGTTGGGGTCCGGAGGCAACGACGAACGTCCCTTGATCTGCATGGTCAGGTAGGTGGTGAGGAAGGGAGGCTCTTCCGCTTTGAAGGCCGCTTCTCCCAGTTTTTTCTTTCTTTTCTCCTCCTTTTTGTTCCACTCGTCCAGCTGGTCCTGCAGTTCTTTCTTGATGCGGGCATAGGTCTTCTTGGGCACCAGTTCCATGGTGTCGGTGCGCGGCACGGCCGCTCCGGTGGTGTCGGTATCGGGATAGGTGAGCGTGAAGGCCAGCGTGTCGGCCTGTGCCACCAGCGTGTCTGTCACCCAATAGATGATGGTGTCGTTGTGCAGCGAGGGTTCCGGCACCAGTGCTGTTCGGGCATCGAAGTTCATTCCCGTGATGACGGGCAGCGAGTCTTGTGGTGCGGTGAAATAGAGGGTGAAGGTGTAGGGGTCGGGACGTGCTGTTTTCAACAGGTGCTGCTCTTGTCCTTCCTCCAGAAAGCTTCGCAGCACGATGTCGTCGGGGAAGTAATGGATGTAAGGCACCATGCGTATCTTGTCGATGGTCGCGGTGTCGATCCACACCGTGTCGGGGCGCAGGTCGGGGCGTTGCGAGGTGGTGATGACGGCGGTGTCCCAGGCGATGACCTCGGATTTCTGGCTGAAGAAGCTGTTGCCGTCCATGTCCTGCAGGGCATAGGTGCGGTAGTTTCCCGGCTTGACACCCTTGATGACGAAGTGTCCGCGGCTGTCTGTCCGGCCCACGCGCAGGAAGCCCCGGCTGCGGAACAAGCTGTCGTGCCAGGTGGAATCAGCCGGATAGAGACCCACCTGTATGCCTTTCACGGGTTCCAGGTTCTCGGCATTGAGCACGGTGCCGCTCACCTCCATGGTATCAATCACGGGTCCGGTGCTGAAGCTGAAAGTGTATTGCCCCATGGGATTGTTTTCGTTGTTGTCCACGATGGCATCGGAGAAGTCGATGGTATAGGTGGTGTTGGCTCGAAGCGAGTCGTAGAGGGTGATTTTCACGCTTTTGCCGTCGGCCCTCACGTTGGGCACTTCCCTCTGTGGCGGCGAGATGACCACCTTCTCGCTGGCGTTCTCCAGTTTGATGAATTCGTTGAAGCGGATGTCCACCTTCTTGCTTCTTTGGTTGACACTTCCGTTCAGGGGATGGCTGGCGACCACGCGCGGCGGTTCCACGTCGTAGCGCCCCCCGTCGGGCGAGCCGATGCTGGCGCAGGAGGCCAGGGCCACCACCACGGCAATGGCCAAGCCCTTTGTATAATAAGGTGTGGGTGTCTTGTGTGTCATAGCTTAAAGTTTGGCCAGTATCTCCTCCACGATGGTGCGCTCGTTGCTCAGGCGTGGCACTTTGTGTTGCCCTCCCAGCTTGCCTTTCGATTTCAGCCAGGCCTCGAAGGTGCCCTGTGGCACGGCAATCAGTTCCAACCGTTGCAGGGTGATGTTCTTGAATCGTTTGGCCTCGTAGTCGCTGTTCAGCTGTTGCAGCCGTTCGTCCAGCAACCGGGCGAACCGTTCCATGTCGTCGGGCTGCTTGGAAAATTCCACGAGCCACTGGTGGCGGCACTGCCCCTCGGCGTTCATGTACACGGGTGCCGCCGTGTATTCGCTCACCTGCGCTCCCGTCTGCTCGCAGGCAAAGAGCAGTCCTTGTTCGGCGTTGTCCACAATCAGTTCTTCGCCGAAAGCGTTGATGAAGCTTTTGGTGCGGCCGCTGATGACGATCTTGTAAGGGTCGGTGGAGGTGAAGCGCACGGTGTCGCCGATCTGATAGCGCCACAGCCCGCTGGAGGTGGAGATGAGCATGGCATAGTTCTTGCCGGTCTCCACGTCCCACAAGGGCACCGCCGTGGCCTCGGGCGACCCGAAGTCGGTCATGGGGATGAACTCGTAGAACACGCCATAGTCCACCATCAGCGACATGGCCTTGTCCTGTGGGTCGTCCTGCAGGGCGAAGAACCCTTCGCTGGCGTTGTAGGTCTCCATATAGTGCATACGGGCACTTGGGATGAGGTGCTCGTATTGTGTGCGATAGGGTGTGAAGGCCACGCCCCCGTGGAAGAATACTTCCAGGTTGGGCCACACCTGGTCCAGCGTGTCCTTGCCCGAGATTTCCAGCACGCGGTTGATGACGCTCATCATCCACGAGGGCACCCCGCTCAGGTTCGTCACGTCTTTGTTCATGGCCTCCCGGGCTATGCGGTCGCGCTTCTCCTCGAAGTCGCTCAGCAGCGCCGTGCTTTTCTTGGGCACACGCAGCAGGTTGACCAGCGGATTGATGTTTTCGATGAGTATGGCGCTCAAGTCGCCCACCAGCGAGCCGGCCACGTTGTAGTTGGGCTGGTGGCTGCCCCCAAGGATGAGCGCCTTGCCCGCGAACATGTTGGAGCGGGGATTGTTGCGCAGGTACCATGCCACGGCATCGGTGCCGCCCCGGTAGTGTGTGTCGTGGAGCGCCTGCTTCGATACGGGTATGAACTTGCTCTTGTCGTTCGTCGTCCCGCTGCTTTTGGCGTACCACCGCACCCGTCCGGGCCACAGCACATCGCTCTCGCCGTGGCGCATGCGGTCGATGTAGCCCTTCAGTTCCTCGTAGGTGTTCACGGGGCCGCTGGTGGCAAACTGCTCATAGGTGGATATGTTGGCAAAACCGTGGCGGTGTCCCCATTCGGTGTTGCGGGCCAGCCGGACGAGCCTGCGCAGGGCTTTTATTTGCAACTCCTCGGCCTGTGTGGCATATTTGTCCAGTTGGCGCAGCCGGGGCGACAGCACAAGGCGCATGAAGTCTGTCTTACTCATCGTTTCCTTTTGTAGATTCCTTAGTATGCAAAGTTAGCGTTTTATCCCCATACCCGCAAACTTTAAATTGTCCTTTTTCGGAACGGGAATCGGTGTCCGTTGCCGTGTAACCCGTCAGCATATCAGGAATAATAGCAAAAGCGGACGATTGGTTTCAGTGCACTTCAAAAATACATGTTGATGTTTTTTGAAAACATGAACACGTTTTTCAAAAAGATGAACATGTTTTTCCAAAAACATCCACATGCTTCTGATGCTTTTGAAGAAGTTTTTCCTGTTTTTATTCTT
>CAMWSK010000027.1 GCA_947176895.1 uncultured Prevotellaceae bacterium
TGTTGTAAACCGAGAACTGTTTAGCAAATTTCTAAATCTCTTTCTAAGAGACGAATATTGGGTACAAATATACATTTTTTATTGCAAATACACCTTTTTGGGGAAATAAAAATGATTTTTAGTCTTCGTTTTTTTGACAATGTTTGGCATCTTGATAGGCAAATGTTTAAAATGTCATTGATTTTCAATGGTCTTTCTTGCTTCTTCGTCTCTTAGAAAGAGACGAATGGATATTGCTTGACAAAGAACCCAAGATGTCAGTATTGGTAAAACAATATAATATAGACTCTCACGTAGTGTAACAAAAGGTTTGGTCGCCTGTTGAGACTCTATGTTGGAAGATCATTCTATTAAGTGGTAATAGTAAAAAAAAGATTTTGGATATGAGAAAAGGACTCCTTGCAACTATCGTGTTGGTGGTATTACTTATTCCGGCATTGTTTTCTTGTGGAGGTGGTGTTAATACAGTTAACGACCGTCACTTTGAGGAGGATGGCTGTCTGAAAAAAGATTCCACTGAATCATCTGACTTTGTTATAGTTCATCCCCGAAAAATTAAGTTTTTTGTTGAAGTGTCTGGGAGCATGAACGGATTCTTTAGAGCTAATGCCCCTACGAAATTCAAAGAGGATGTTTGGCGGATTTTAAGCTACTATTCACCTGTTGTAGATGATGTTACCATTCTCACCAATGATGGTGGAGCTGCTGCATCTATACCTATATCCGCTTTCCAAGCAAAGATGAACACTGGAGCTTTTGTTGCTACGGCTTCAACAAAAGTTCCCGTTATGCTTCAATCTATTATCAACGGCATCAATACTGATGAAGGCGAAGTTGCAGTCCTTATTTCTGACATGAAATATAGTCCTGTAGGTGCCGCCGCACCTAATGTGTTGCTTACGCAATATAGTACGGACATCAGTTCTATCTTTGGAAAATTTGGAAAGGCTATTTCCTTAGTCGGCGCCACTTCTCAATATCTTGATAAAAGTGGAACATCTCTTTGTGACCAATCCCCTTACTACTTCCTAATCATGGGAGATCAAGAAAATGTAGCAGACCTTCGTAATGGCATTTCTACACTACTTGATAACAATAAAAGTCTTATTGGAAATATTGAAAGCGGTTTCAATTATGGTAAGCCATCCTACTCCTTTGGCATTCCCGAAAACTGCTTCCAACTTGACAACGAGCCTACCTTCTTGGGATATGACGATTCCGATGGAGATACTTGTGTCATTAAACTGAAAGTTAATCTTGCTAATTACCGTTGGGCAACTGCTCGTAAAGATTTGTTCGCCGACTCTATTTTTCAATGCAAAGCACTATATGGCTCGGAAGTTAAAGTCGGAAATGTCGAATATGTAATTCAAAACATTACAAATAAAGATTTGGTTAGAACTGCTTACGCTATTATAGACCTTAAAATCTGCAATATGGCTATGGATTCTGAAGTTATCGAATGGACACTTCAGCTTCCTGATCTTGATATTACAGATTTTGCACCTTATTTCTTGGACGCCACTAATGAGAATGATGTTTCCAAATCATACTCATTGGAAGATTTCGTCAAAGGAATGTTCTATGGCGGAGTCGTAAACAAATGCCTTAAGCCGAATTACATACTCGTTTCTAAAAAATCATAAGATATGAAAATACTACCGTTTTACAAGTGGATTGCTGGTTCCATGACTGATTTTACCAATCAGTTTAAGAACAATGAGATACTTTACAATCAGGCAAGAAAGTATTGGAAGGATTTGGAAAGTTCATCTGTTATAATCTTGCTTATTTTCATTGTGCTGGGCATCGCTATGACGATTTGCTACTACCAACCGTACAACAACCGTCCAGGAAGGCATTACACACCTAAACATTGGCTGTTCTTCCTTGCTGGTACGTTCATCTTCTCTTTCCTAATGACTTGGGGATTTGAGTATTTCGCAGTTCCATCAAAGCTCACAGGTACTACTATCCTTCAGATGAAGATTGCATTAGGAAATGCTATATACGCATCTTTCCTGTATTTCTTCGTCTCTGTAATTTGGTGCTTCGCACTTCCCACTAACGCGTATAGACTATTCAAATTTTAGCTCGCTATGAAAAAAGTATTTGTTTTCTGTATCGGAGGAACGGGCATTCGCGTGATGAAGAGTATCACCATGCTTATGGCAAGTGGTATGAGTACCAACGGCTACACCGTTGTTCCTGTCATCCTTGACCCACATCTTGATTTGGAAGAAAAGAAAAACCTCCATACCCTGTTTGGTAGCTATCAAGATATATACAAGAAATCTACGCAAGGTGGCGGCGGTTCGCTTAATCACCTTGACGGCTTTTTCAATTCTGAGATTATTACCATCAACGAATTGAATAACCAGTTGAATGATACTCAACAGGCTACGGGTGCCAACGAACGCTTCCGCTCTTATATCAATGAAGCAAACATCGCAGCACATGATATAAATAAATACTTCATTCAAACCCTCTTTTCCACAAAGAACCTTGATAGCCCACTATCTGTTGGCTTCAAAGGAAATCCCAACGTAGGAACAGTCGTTCTGGGTGAAATGATTGAAGGAGCTGACTGGTTTAAGGCTTTCAAGCAACATTGTGAGAAGGGAGATAGGATCTTCATTATTAGTTCTATCTTCGGAGGAACGGGAGCATCTGGCTATCCGCTTCTTGAAAAGAAAATACGCAATGCGGATTCGCAACCTGCTGTGAAGAACGCCTTGATGGGTGCTGTCACAGTCCTTCCCTATTATGGTTTGAAAGACCCATCAACGACTGGCAGCGATATTGACTCAGCCAACTTCTACACAAAGACCAAAGCCGCACTCGCATACTATGAGAAGACCGTCAAATCTGACTATCTCTATTATGCTGGTGAAACGTCGCTGATACAGGTGTATGAAAACGACGAGAAAAAGCAAGATGACAAAGCACACTTCATTGAATTGGTGGCTGCATCTGCTTTGTTTGATTTCCTCCAGAGGGAGAAGCCCGAAACGCAACAGTTCCTGACTCGTGCCATTGAGGATGCAAAGAATTCTTTGGATTTGGTTTCTCTCGGAGCAGGATATAAGGACATCGTTAAATGTGTGGCAGACTATAAACTGCTGAGTGCCTTTATCAATACCCTCCCCAAAGAAACCTTCTTCCCGTTGAGTAAGAATAGAGGCTTTAACGAGTGTTTCTATAAAGACGCTGCTTTCCTGGCTTTACAGAGATTTACTAAAATCTATGATAGCTGGTATCAGGAATTATCTACGAATAAGCGAGCTTTCGCACCATTGAACACCGAAAGTCTGAAAAATATGGAAGGCTGGGTGAAAACCATTTCACTAGATGCCAAAGATGACTCGTACTACTTGCTGAAAATGATTCAGGCAAGCAATGCCAATAAGGAAAAAGACCATAATAACAAATTCAGGTTCTTCCTGCAATTTGCACATGAGGCAATCAATTACTACACTAAGAAAATTCTGAAGTAAGATATGGCACGCATAGACCTTAGCATAGTTGACAGGGGTACATCAAGTACCTCATGGACGAAAGAAGATGTCGCTTTAACAGCCGACCATCTTGATAAAGTGATGGAGCAGAAAACCGATAATAGCGGTGCCCTTAACTCTCTTCCTACTCCTTTTGCGCGTTTCTTTGTTGCTAAAGAAGCGTTCCGCAGAGCAACAGAGGAACATAAGGATGCAAATAAGGAAGCGGGATTTACATATAGGCAAATGGTTTCAGACATTCTTGATGTTTACGAACTTCTATTCAACCTTAACTACCATCGGAACAACTCCTGGAAGAATGGTGAGAAACTGGAAATACGGGAATGGTCAATGTTAGAAAATCTGACATATATCAAAAAGAAAATGCCC
This sequence comes from uncultured Prevotellaceae bacterium, assembly GCA_947176895.1. GTDB lineage: Bacteria > Bacteroidota > Bacteroidia > Bacteroidales > Bacteroidaceae > Physcousia. Next base: position 3,888 of record CAMWSK010000027.1, read on the forward strand.
ATCTTGTATAACTCTGTGAGTGAATACTATAAGTCGGACATCAAGGAAGAAAAACTGTACTTCCTCATCTTTACAGAGGACGGTCAGGAGAAACTGCTGGCTTGCAGTTCTCCTATTACGGGCTTTGTTACTCCTCCCGATATGGACAAGGCTGTTATCCGGAAAGATGGGCGCTTGCATATTAAGTTCACAGGTTCTCTATACGACTCGCTCCACCTTCGCAGAAAATCTGGTGGTGAATACTTCTGGGACGTGAAGATGTTTGAAGACAGAGATATAGATTTTAAAAACTATATGTTCAATCATCTTTTCGCTTCCGATGAAGTGGATGAAAGGTTCAAAGCTATCAAAGAATATATCCGCAGCTTCGACCAGAACGAAGATATCAAAAAGGATTATCAGCTGAAACTGGCAGATGTGAAGACTGACCAAAATGACTCTCTTGTGGTCAATGGGCTGGCTATCAAGTCTTCGGACGAAATCGACATCATGAGTTTCTTTACAGATACCATGATTCGTGTGCCGTATCGCATCTCTCGTGACAACTATGTCACTATTAAGTATCAGAATGATAGCAAGGAACGCGATTACGATTTCCTACTGCCCTTCAAGCCTGATGTGATGTCTCTGTTTGGCGGCATTGATATTGACGTTAATTTCCACATTAAGAAAATGTCTGTGGCTGTTATACTTAAATATAATGGCAAGGAGTATGTAAAAGAGTACACAAATGATAATTTTATTTCTGGACAGGGAAAAATTGTTGACCTGCAAAAAGCAAGCATTAGTTTCGACCTCGGAATATTCCCAAATATTCTTTCACACAAGGAGCAGGAAAATAATTACTTCAAGATTCTGGTCGTAGGCGCAGATGAAGACCCAGAAGGTCCCGTCTTTAACATTGACGAGATTTCTTTGTCCTTCTTCAAAAGGGAAGGTAATGAAATCATTCCCATCAAAGAAAGGCTTCCACATGAAGCCAACTTTGGCGTTGAGCCTGCAGTGGTTCGTTCACGGCAAAAAACCGATGAGGAAGAGAGCGGCACGAAGTTCTATGAGTTGTTCAACACCGCTTTCAACTTCTTTGAAGTGAAAATCTTGAATGACACTGGCTTGCTGATTCCGAAATGGCAGACAAGCAAAGCTACCAACGAGACATTCACTTACGCAATTGACCTTGGCACATCAAACACCTTCATCTCACGCTGTAAGAACGAGAGCGACGGCAAGCCAGACCTGAGCCGCAAGCCAGAACTTTTCAAGATGGAACGCCCAATGGTGAACTTCATGCACGAAATTCCAGAAGACAGGCAACTGTCGCTTACACGGCGCATTGAGGGCTCAATCTTTGCGAAAGCGAAGAATAAAATCAAGACTGAATTTATTCCGGCTATCATTGACGGGACAGATTATAAGTTCCCCATCCGCACCGCACTGTGTGGCATCCATGACAGGTCAAAGGAGCCTAAGTTGTTTGACAATCACAACATCGCTTTCTTCTATGAGAAGATGATGGCAAACGACGACCAGGATGTAATGACTGACATCAAATGGGACAAGGATGAGAAAAGGCTTCGTGTATTTGTGCGCGAGTTGCTGCTTATCATCAAGTGCGACATCCTCCAAAGGGATGGCGACCTTGACCGCACACACCTCGTTTGGTTCAGCCCATTGAGCTTCATGGGACAAACGAGGGAAATCTACCAAAGAATCTGGAATACGGAACCGACAAATATCTTGTTCATTCCTACTAACCAAATCCGTAGATTCTCCGAGTCCGAGGCTCCGTATTACTACTACAAGAAGATGGACTATATTGCTGACTCGGATGCAGTAACGGTCATTGATATTGGCGGTGGTTCTACTGACTTCGTATATTTCAAAGATAACCAGCCACAAATGGCGAACTCTGTTCACTTCGGCTGTGATGTACTTTGGGAGAATGGCTTCAATGACTTTGCCAATGTCAAAGAGAATGGTATCTATCTGAGATATGCAGATACGCTTTGCTTTACACGCGATGACCTCGAAACGCTGAATGACTCTTATAAGCATGTGGACGCGATGAAGACAAAGGACATTATCAACTTCTGGCTGACGAATGAAAAGCATTGTGAGATTACAAGGTATCTCAGCAATGATTTCAAACCGGTATTTATCTACCATCTCACCTCAATTCTCTTCTACATGGCATCTATGTACAAAGAGAATGGTCTGGTCGCTCCAAAGACTATCGTGTTCAGCGGCAACGGCAGTAAATACATTGACCGCTTCATCTCGTCTGAGATTTCTGCATTAAAGAATATCATTGATTTGGTATTTAAGAAAGTATTTGGCGGAGAGCATAATGTGAATATCAAACTGCCAGAGGAAAGAAAGGAATCTACTTGCTATGGTGGTTTGTATCGTGACCCGAATGCCACAACTGTATGTGATGTGGTATATCAGGGTGACAAGTCTAAGGACTATGCAAAGGTGGGTGACATCAATGCCAACTTCGATACGCTGAAGTCTGTCCTTCTTGCCAAGTACAAGGATTTGGCAGCTTTGTACAAAGATGTACTGAATATGCTCAAACAACAGAGCATCATTGACAGCATGCTAAATACTACGAAGTATGTTACTGCTGCGGAGGAAGATATGGGGACACCGCTATCTACCTATTACAAGACGCAAGTGAAAGAGAAGTATGCAGACGAGGTCATTTTCAATGACTCTGTATTCTTCTTGCCTGTCATCAACAAAATCTTTAATATGACCAAAATTTAAACATGAATACTTTTCAAGTTACGATAATTATCTCATCCATAGTGTTTTTGATCTTCATCTGCTTCCAGATTAAATACTTTTTAGAGGTAAAGCATTATCGAAATCTGTTTACCAATTTCTTCTCCAAAAAAGAAGAGTATGGTACCTATGAGGCAGGAATCAATGACGAAGCGATTTCACAACTAAAGCAAGTCGGAGCGGAAGGCTCCGACTTGAATACGTTGATTGCTGAAATCAACCATTATGTAGCCAAGACTAAAGGAACTACGGATTTTGCAGTGATTCAGAATAAGGTCGAGCGCAAACTGAATATGCGCTACGGCCAATCTGTAGCCAAACTTGCATTCCCCACTTATCTCGGTCTGATGGGTACATTCGCCGGTGTATTCCTTGGAATATCCATGTTTATAGATGGCTTTGATGGTGCTGGCGACATTACAGATGAATCCATCAAGAACTTGCTTTTTGGTGTGCTTGTTTCAATGTCAACAAGTCTTATTGGCTTGTTCCTTACCACTATCAACAACGCGCTTGCTGGCGAATCGCGCAAAAATATCGAGGAAGACAAAAATGATTTTTACGATTTTGTGCAGACCGAACTCATGCCGTCATTAGACGTGAGCATGGTACTGGCCATCACTCGCTTACATGAGACGGTGGATAGGTTTGAACCGGCATTTGACCGCGTTATCTCTCGCTTCCAAACCACCTTCGACAACTGTACTTGTGCGTTTGGAAATAGCTTCGAGACAAATGTGCGTGCCGTGGCTGAAGCCGTTGATACGATGGGTAAGAATATGAATAAAATCAATGAGAACATCAGCCTTCAGCAACAGTTGCTTTCCACCCTTAAAAGCCAAGAACTTATTAAGGGTATGGATAAGTACATTGAAGCTGTCGACCATTTCGTCGGCATCACTAAGTCGCTTGATAAGTTCGAGGAAGCTCGCCGCATGATGCTGGCTGCGGCACAGGAGGCTATCAATCTCCAGAACTCCTACTCGGATGCCCTGAAGATTCCGCGCGAAGTGGCCGTTCGCTGCAATCAAATTCTTGACCGCATCAAAACATTTGAGGATAATGTCAATCGCATAGGCGGAAGCCTTGAAAACCGTCAGATTCTCGGTAATGATGTCATTGAAACCATCCGTGATCAAATAAACCAGATTCGCAAAAAGGATAAAGTGGCAATGAAATACTTTGAAACAGCAGATGCGAAACTTGACAATCTCTTCGAAGAACAGACGAAGTTGATTGACCGGCTGAATAAACGCTATAAGGATTCCATTGTTGACCATATTGAGGGCTTCGAGCAGATGCTGAAAGAACAAAAGGAAGAACTGAAGAAACGTCATCAGGAATTTCTTGAAGAAATGAGGCTAGTTGTGAATGTTGAAGAAATTCATAAGGACTTCTCCAACCTGAAGAAACTGACTGAAATTTTTGAACAGATGAAGCGTCTGACTGCTGACTCTGTTAAGGCTGACGAACTCTACAAGACGCTTCAGAAGATTCTGGAGGAGATAATTAAAATTGATGTCAGCAAGGCTCCATCTTCCGGTTTGGGTAGCATCTTTGGTGGAGGTGCATCAAACTCAACAGAGGTTAGCAAGTTGAAATCTGAGAATATCCGACTGCACGGAGATATAGATCGGTTGACAAGACAAGTTAATAGACTTGTAGCAGGAAAACAATCGGATCCAATTCACACGCCTGTCTCCAATCCGTCTTCTCCTGTAACGCCTGAATCACCAAAACAAGAGACTAAAGATAAACCAACAGTAGAACCGAATAAAGGTGGTGGATGGTGGCCATTCGGTAAGCGTAATTAAAGCCTATGGATGGAAAAAATAACGGCTCATTTTGGCCAAGCTATGTAGATATTATGACGACATTGTTTGCCATAACACTTATCCTATTTGCTGTTTCGTTCAGCCGTTTCAAAATCAAGGAACGACAGTTACAAATCAAGGAACGACAGTTGCAACTTCTCGTGAATGAATACGAAGACATCATTAACGTATATTCTACGGTTAGTGCCATTGACTCCACAAGGTATTTCGGATATAACGCTCAATACCTGAAACATCTGTTTACTGTTGATGTAGAATACCAGCAAAAAGAATACCGCATAGACAGGTTAAAACTCGACCAAACGGATAAACAAGGGGCTGACAACAAACGCGACAGCATCATTCAAGCAGGACGGATAGTGAAAGAAACCATATTGAAACTTGAAAACTCAGAATCTGCTGATGACAATATAAAGTTCCTCGTTGTCATCGAAGGCCAGTCTTCAAGAGTTAGATATGCTATTGACGACTATCATAACAACTATACGTTGTCGTATCTCCGCGCTCAGTTCTTAAATCAGTTCTGGAAAGAGAGTGGCATCGACCTAGCCTCTATACCTCGATGCGAACTGATCATTTCTGGTAGCGGTGAAGATGGTGTGCCGCGAGTTGTTCCATCGATTGCCAATCCACAAAATCCGGAGGAAATGAAACAATGGATTGCGGATGAGAGTAAGAACCAACGTTTCCTTATCCATATTGTTCCTGTAATTGGTAATATCGATGTCACTAAAGAAAAGATTGATCGCATACAAGGCAGATGAAATCAAAAACTGAAGATATAAATATCAATAAGGAGTTTGAAAGGATTTTTCCCCTAACCCCACGCAAAAGTCTTTTCGACGATAGCGAAGACTATGAAAGTTTCCGCGAATACATCATTGCTCAGCCCTATATTTCGCTCGAAAAAGAAAATCTCCCATTCTCGGAAGTTGAAACCATGCACCTTTTTTATATAGAGAGGGATGGGGGAGTTGGAAGAAATTGTTATGCTATAGGATGCTTTGATGAAAAAACAAGCACATTCGTTTTAAAGAAAGGTAGCAAATGGGTTTCAGAAGTGACGAGGGGATACTTATTTACGGCTTCAGAGCTGCAAAGAAGAATTTATATCAAAAAGAACTGCAAAGTTATAGCTGATTCTATTATTCAATCAAGAGATATCATTTGTAAATCGCCTGGTGTTGCGGCATCATTTGTGCTGGGAAGGATAGCAAATGGATGGAAAGAATGGATAGATAAAGAAGGATGCTGTTTAAAAGCCGTTTACAAAAATAGTGAAGGTTGTGATAAAAAGCTGGTTGGCGAAATTGTCACATCACTTCAGCCGCCAATTTTAAACGTTTTGCATATTCTTCAGAATAAAGGTTAATAGTTGTAAATGAATCACGTCTATATATTTTCTTTTCCTTCCATCGAAATTGTCAAAAGCACGTGAGCTTACTTCTCCTATATTTTGAGGCACGATATCCTCCCAAGTAACAGAACAGAAGAAATCTTTGGCCGTAGAACCCTGAAGAAACTCACTGAAGTTTACAATCTTACAGAAATAAGGAGTTATTGACCAAGCATCCATCCAATTCGCTGCGGCGTTTTGATTCGTTCGCCGCGATGTTATTTTTCCCCGCTCACAATCTCCAGCCGGATGCCTCCGATGTTGGCGGCAGTGGCACTGAACGAAGAGCCTGCGGAACCCAATATCAGGGAGGTGCGGCTCAGGATGTACATCTCCACCAGTGCGTCCTCCATGCCCCGCAGGCTGCCACGCTCGGCCTTGCTCTCGGCGGTGAACACGCGTCCGGGAAAGGTCTTCCGCAGTGTCTCTTTCTCTTGCTCGTCATCGGTGGCCAGGTAAAAACGGGTGTCGGGGGATAGTTGTTTCATGCGGCTGATGAAGTCTTCCGTGGGGCTCTCGGCAATGGCTTGCGTGTGGTCGGTGCGGCGGATATGGATGCCCACGGGGCGGTCGCCAAGTTGATGCGCCATCGCATCGATGCGTTGTTCCAGATGAGGCAGGGGACGGAAGGGGGCATAGATGCCTTGGGGTATGGTGAGGCTGTGGAAGTAGTGGTAGGAAGCCATCCACGTGTGGTGCCCTTTTGTCCATTGCACGAAGTTCTTGCCGTCATACATGCCCCGGGCTGTGGTGCGCTCTTCGATACGAATATCATAGGCGAGGCGCTGGTAAAGCCGTGGGATGAACAGGTTCCGTGGGCGCGGTCGGTCGAGCAGCAGGTAATCTGCCGGAGAGGCCTCGCGCAGGCTCACACCCTCGTGTTGCAAGGGGAGGAAAAGCTGGTTGAAACGGCATCCCAGTCCGGCATCCCTAAACCATACGATGCGCAGCGGCTGGCCCGTTTGCCGGGCCAGTTCGATGCCGCCGGCAATGGCTCTCATGCGGTTGCCCAGTCCGCCTACGGGCACGAAATCAATGGAAGGGTTGGTCATTTGTTATAAACAATGTGTAGATTATGGCCTCAAAGGTAGCCATATTTTGTGGAAGGAACAAAGGGAATTAACCATGTTTAACGTCACGGCAGCATCGGAAGCATGTTGTTTTTCCTAACTTTGTAAAGAAGAGAAGTTGCGCAGCCATGACAAGGACAGCAGATTACATCGAAAAGATAGAGATAGAGTCGCTATGGAGCGGCCGAAAACGTGTGGTGTGGAAACTGAACCGCCATGTAAACATTCTGAGTGGTGTGAACGGGGTGGGGAAGAGCACCATACTCAACCGCGTGGTTCGCCATCTTATGAGTATGGGCCGGTTGGATGGCACAGACGATGGTGTGCGTGTCACGCTGAACGACCCTGAGGCCGATGGTGTGCGTTTCGATGTGATACGCTCGTTCGACAGCCCGATGGTGACCAACGAGATGGTGGAGAAACTGGCCGACCGCGTGTTCCGCAGCGAGCTGGACTTTCGTCTTTACCAACTGCAGCGCGGGTATCTGGAGTATCAGGTGAACCTGAGCAACCGTATGCTGGAGTTGTTTACTCAAGGGGCACCCGACGCGCAACAGCGTGCCTCTGAGATCGCTAACGAGAAGACGCATTTTTTTGACCTGGTGGACAGCCTGTTCCGCCAAACGCATAAGACCATCATGCGTGGCAAGAGTGAGCTTGTCTTCCTGCAGCACGGCGAAGAGATACAACCCTATCAACTGAGCAGTGGTGAGAAGCAGATACTCATCATCATGCTCACCGTGTTGCTGCAGAACCGGCGGCCCGGCGTGTTGCTGATGGATGAGCCGGAGGCCAGCCTGCACATCGAATGGCAGCAGCGGCTTATCAGCCTGGTGCTGGACTTGAACCCGAACATACAAATCATCATCACCACCCATTCGCCCGCCGTTATCATGGACGGGTGGGGCGATTGTGTGACGGATGTGGAGGATATCGTGTCATGAGCAACCGACTCAAGGACAATCTGAACTCGCATTATATCGAAGCGGCCAACCTGCTCCGTCCCAAGACGGCACGCAAGCGGGTGGTGGCCTATGTGGAGAGCTATGATGATGTGGCCTTCTGGCGCGGTGTGCTCAGGGACTTTGAGAACGATCAGGTGAAGTTTGAAGTGATGCTTCCCTCGCGCACCTCGTTGGAGAAAGGCAAGAAGAGCGCGATGATGAACGACCTGGGACCCGGTCTGGGCCGATGTATGATTGCCTGCGTGGATGCCGATTACGACTATGTGATGCAAGGACACAACGAGGCCTCGCGCCGTATGCTCGACAATCCTTATGTGTTTCACACCTACGCCTATTCCATCGAGAGCCTGATGTGTTACCACGAGGGCCTGCACGAGGTGGCCACGATGGCCACGCTCAATGATGCGGAGCTTTTCTCCCTGTCCGCTTTCATGCAGGAATATGGGCGCACGATATGGCCCCTGCTGGTGTGGAGCGTGTGGATGTATCGCCACGAACATCAGCACCATTTCACGCTGATGGGTTTTGCCAATCTGGTCAGCTTCCGCGATGTGCTCCCCTCACATCCCGAACGCACCTTGGAATTTGTGCGGCGCCAGGTGAACCGGCAGGTGGCGCAGTTGCAGAAACGTTATCCCGAGGGTAAGGAAACCTATATTCCCCTGCGCAACGAGCTTTTGTCATTGGGCCTGACGCCCGAGACGGCTTATCTGTTCATGCAAGGACACAAACTGATGGAGGGTGTGGTGACGCCTCTCTTGCTGCCCGTGTGCAGCCAACTCCGCCACCAGCGTGAGGTGGAGATACAGCAATTGGCCTGCCATGGTGTGCAGCGGCAAAATGAACTGAGCAGTTACCGCCACAGCCAATTGCCTTTGGAAGTGGCGCTGAAACAGGCCACGGCCTTCAAGGATTCTGCCATCTTCCAGCGCCTCCGGGCCGACCTGCGACGTTTCGTCGACCGGCAGAGCAGAACATGACATTTCTTTTTATTTAATGTGAGTCCGATGGATTTCTTTGTATGTAAAAATCCCGCTCCAAATGCCTCGGGAAAAACATCAAGACGTTTTTAAAAAACATGAACACGTTTCTGAAAAAGATGAACATGTTTTCCCCAAAACAATTACATGACTTTGAGGGCTCCACAAACGGAGTTAAACACATGCAGACTGCTTTATTCCGGGATGTATTCTCAGCGCACCTCGGCCTTCACCAATTCCAGGGTGAAGCATAGTGTGGAATAAGGGGGAATGTCACCCACCCGCTGCTTTCCATAAGCGTATTCTTGTGGAATGTAAAGCTCCATCCGGTCTCCCTGGCGCATGCGTGTGAGGGCAATCTGCCAACCCGGTATCAACTCCTTCACCACGAAACAGGCGGGCAGAGAGGCTCCGTCAGTGGTGTCGAACACGCGTCCGTCAATCAAATTGCCCGTATAGTGCACGAACACGATGCTGCCCGGCGTGGCCAAAGGATGACGCGGGTCACCGCGTTTGAGCCAGCGATAGAGCACACCGCTGTTGGCTACCCGTTGCATACCCTCTTCTTGGGCCTTTTGTGTGAGGAAGAACTCATTGGCTTCCTTGTACGAATTGTCTTTCTTTCTCATCTCGAATAGTTGTCGAACATGGTTCTGTAGGCATCCACCTTCTTGTCGAAAGCCAGGGGATAGGCTCGTGACGAACTGGGCAGACGGTATAGCTGTACCCCTGTTCCGGGGATGTCGGCCGCAAAGTTCACCCGGGGCACCTGGGCTATTTCCAGCCGTTGGCACAAGGTGGAGGCGGCCTTCTCGCCCGTACATACCACGGCACGCAGGCGGGGCAGACGGTTCATCAGTGCCTTCACATCGGTGGGTTCCACCACCTCCAGAAATTTGTCGCTGGCATTGCCTGCCAGACGGCGCACGGCTGTGCAGGTGTCGAAATAGGCGATGCCGAGCGTGTTGCAGTGCTTGATGATTTCGTCCAGGAGAAAAGTCTTGCGTTCCGCGTCTACAAACCGGTCGCGATTGCCATAGAACACGGCTCCCTGGATACGCCAGTGGTCGTTGATCCAGTTGGGGTAGTAGAAATCCATGCACCAGCGTTTGCGTGGCGGGGGAAAGCTGCCCAAGAACAGCACGCGGGCATCGGGTGGCAGGAAAGGGCGCAGAGGGTGGTATTCCACCTCGGAGGTGGAGCGCAGAATGTTTTCCTCGTTCAGCCAACGGTGTTGCATCATGATGATTTCCGGGATATGAATTCTCTGTCTACAAATGAATGAGGGGTTGTGCCTCGGCTTTCATGGCCACAAGATAGCACGACCCCTCCTTAAATTTTGGTGTTTTCTGTTTGTCTTATTCCTTCACGTTGGGTTTTTCCAATCCGTAGCCGAAGCGGCGGTCGGCCACCTTCAGCAACAGGGCCACCACCAGCGAGAGACATGCGATGCCGGTGAAAATCATCATGGGCAGGGTGTAGTCGTAGCCTCCCCCGGGCTGTTGGCAATAGGTTTCAAGAGTCCAGCCGATGAGGGCGGGAATGCCCCAAAGACCGATGTTCTGGATGAAGAAGATCAGCGCATAGGCGGTGCCCAGCTGTTTCACGGGGAAAATCTTGGCTACGGAGGGCCACATGGCGCTGGGCACCAGCGAGAAGGCAATGCCCAGAACAATCATCAGGCCGATGGCCACGTAAGAAGAGTGGATGAAGGGAAGGGCATAGATGGCATGCACGGCGATGAGCATGGCCGAACCCAGCATCATGATGCTGGCGGCGCGGCCCACACGGTCGATCATGCCGCCGAACACGGGGGTGAGCAGCAGGGCGCCCAAGGCGGGCAGGCCGGCTACGGCACCGGCTACGCTTTCGCTCACGCTGTATTTAGTAATCATCAGCTCGGTGGCGAACTTCTGGAAGGGGAACACGCACGAGTAGAACAGGACACAAAGCAGGGCGATGAGCCAGAAACCGGGGTTTCTCACCACCGACAATACGTCGGCAAAAGAGAATTTCTCTTCGTTGCCGTCGGCGGCAAGCTTCACCTGGGTGTCCAGTTTCTTGTCCATGAAACTGAAAATGATGAAGGCCACCAGACCGCCCACCAGCAGGATGCCGCCGATGAGCAGGGGAGTGTCCAGCCGATAGGCGCGTGCCAAAGGAAGGGCCACGGCATAGGCCACCTGCGAACCGATGCGTGCCAGGGCCACCTGCACGCCCATGGCCAAGGCCATTTCCTTGCCGTGGAACCACTTGGCGATAATCTTTGTTACCGTGATGCCCGCTACTTCGGCACCCACGCCGAATACACTGTAGCCGGCGGATGCCAGGAACACGTCCAGCTTATAGCCCATCACGGTCTCGGATGTGCCGCCGAAGGTGGTGATGGCTGCGTATTCGGCAGCTGTGCCGCCCACCATCAGGATGGCTGCCGTGAGGCCTGTGAACCGGATGCCGAAACGGTCGAGGATGAGGCCTCCCCAAATGAGCATCAGCAGGAAGACGTTGAGGAAGCTGTAGGCACCCGTGAAGAAACCGAACTCGCCGCTGGTCCACAGCAGTTGGGTTTCGAGCATGGTTTTCAAGGGTGCCATGATGTCGTTGACATAATAGGCGGCCATCATGGTAAAGGCCACGATGAACAGGGCCGACCAGCGCATGGCAGCGCTGTCTCTGAGTGTTTTTGTGTTGTTATTCATTGGATTTAGGTGAATGTTTTTTCCTTAGTTTATTTTTTCAGCCACTTGTCCAGCCAGCGGAAGAACGTGCGCTGCCAAAGGATTCCGTTTTGGGGACGCAATACCCAGTGGTTCTCGTCGGGATAGAGGAGCAGCTGGGCGGGGATGCCGCGCATGCGTGCTGCCGAGAAGGCGCTTTGGCCCTGGCTGTGCAGGATGCGGTAGTCCTTCTCGCCGTGTATGCAGAGGATGGGGGTGTCCCAGCGGTCGACGTAGAGGTGGGGGCTTTCAAGGAACACCTTGCTATCGGTCATTCGGCTGGGTGTGCCGCCGAGGTCCCAGTTGGGAAACCACATCTCTTCGGTCTCGAAATACTGTTGGTGGGTGTTGAAGATGCCGTCGTGGGCGATGAAGGCTTTGAAGCGTTTGTCGTGGTTACCGGCCAGCCAATAGACGCTGTAGCCGCCGAAGGAGGCTCCCACGCAGCCCAGATGCTCCTTGTCCACGTAGGGTTCCCGGCAGATGTCATCGATGGCGGAAAGGTAGTCTTTCATACATTGGCCGCTATAGTCGCCGGAGATTTGTTCCAACCATTCCATGCCGAAGCCGGGCAGGCCGCGACGGTTGGGCGCAATGATGATATAGTCGTTGGCCGCCATAATCTGGAAGTTCCACCGATAGCTCCAGAACTGGCTCACGGGGCTTTGAGGACCACCCTCGCAGAACAGCAGGGTGGGGTATTTCTTGGTGGGATCGAAGTGCGAGGGATAGATGACCCAGCAGAGCATCTGTTTGCCGTCGGTGGTGGTGACCATGCGTTCTTCCACCTTGCCTAAGGCGAGTTGCGAGAGGATATGTTCGTTCTCTGTGGTCAGTCTGTTGATTTTGGCCATGCCTTTCTTCTGAAGCGTGAGGGCATAGATGTCGTCGGGTGCCGAGATGCTGTGGCGCTTGACGAGCAATTGCTTTCCGCCCGGCATCACGCTCAGCCCGGCATAGTCGTAGTCGCCTGTGGTCAGAGGTTTTACCTCGCCTTGGAGATTGGTGCTGTAGACGTGGGTGCGGGCGTGCCACACACCGATGAAGTAGAGAGTTTTGCTGTCGGGTGCCCAAGCAAACTCGTCCACACCGCTCTCGAAGCTTTCGGTGGTGTAGGTCTTTTGGCCGCTTGCGAGGTCGAGCACACACAGGCGCAGCCTGTCGCTTTCGTAGCCGTCCCGCTCCATGCTCTTCCATGCGATGTAACGCCCGTCCGGCGAGAATAGGGGGTCTTGGTCGTAACCGGCGTTGATGTCCGTGGCGCTTTGGTTCTTGGCCTGATGCTCCAGCGAGAGGGTCGTGTCGGCCTTTGGCTCCACATAGCCTTGGGGCTTGCACAGGTTACGGGTCTGTCCGCTTTCTATATTATATAGGTAGATGTCGGTGTCTGTGCTGATGGCATAGTCCACACCTGTTTTTTTGCGGCAGGTGTAGGCCACCTGCTTGCTGTCGGGGCTCCAGCAGAGTTGCTCGGTGCCTCCGAAGGGCAGTCCGGGACATTCGTAAGGTTCGCCTTCCAACAGGTCTTTCCCCTTGGCGGACACGCGGTCGCCGTCGAAGTCATACAGGAAGGGATGGGGAATGGTCTGCACGTATTGGTCCCAGTGCTTGAAGTTCATGTCGTTGATCACCAGGCCCGTTGCCTTTGGCAGGTCGGCTTCCTGTGCGGCGATGCTTGTGGTGGAGGGAATCTGCCGGATGAGTATCACGTGCTTTTCGTCGGGGGAGAACAGGTAGCCCTCGGTGTCCTCTCCATGGGTCAGCTGCCGGGCTTTGCCGTTGGCCAGGCAGATGCTCCAGAGTTGTCCGCCCGAGAGGAAGGCCAGCTCGCTGTCGCCCTTGATGAAGGTGGGATCGGTCTCGCTCACGTTCTCATCGGTATTGTGGCTCACCTCGTGTTTGTTGCTTCCATCGGCGTTCATCAGGAAGATGCGTGTGCGCGAGCGGTTCTGTTCCACATTATAATAGCTCACGGTGTAGGCAATCTGCTTGCCGTCGCTGCTGACGGCCGTGGAGCCGATGCGTCCCATGGCCCAAAGAGCCTCGGGTGTCATGCGGTCGGATGTGAGCTTGATTTCGTTTTTGCGAATGGGGGCAGCCGTTTGTGCGGCTGCCTCCACGCTTGCTGTCATAGCCAATGCCATGATGCCTGTCTTGAGTATGTTCATGTTGGGATGTTATTTCTGTTGTTGGCGGCGTTGCTGCTCCTCGGCCATCTTCTGCATGGCTTCGAGGCGTGCGGCCAGGCTGCTCATTTTCTTAGGATTGCCGGCGTTCTTCTCCTTGTATGCCTTCAGTTGTGCCAGCAATTTGTCCTCGTTGGTAAACTTGCGCAGTGCCCACATGATGAGCACGGAAGAGAGGGCGCTGAGGAAGTAGTAGTAGCACAGGCCGGCACTGTAGTTGTTGAACGTGAAGAAGAACACCACGGGCATCAGATAGGACATCCAGCGCATCATCTTCATCTGCTGTTCCTGTTCGGCCGACATCATGGCGCTTTGCTGTTGCTGGCGCATGGACACCACCATCGTGAGGATGTTGGTGACCGAGAACAGCACACAGAAGATGCTGATATGGTCGCCGATGAGGGGCAGGTGGGTGTTCCAGGAAATCAGGGAGTCATAGGCACTGAGATCATCGGCCCACAAGAAACTCTGGCCGCGCAGCTCGATGGCATTGGGCACAAAGTTGAACAAGGCAATCCAGATGGGCATCTGGATGAGCATCGGCAGGCAGCCGCCCATGGGCGAAACGCCGTAGGAGCTGTAGAGCTGCATGGTTTCCTGTTGCTTTTTGAGGGCATCCTCGGGCTTGGTGTATTTGGCGGCAATCTTGTCCACCTCGGGTTTGAGCACACGCATGCGGGCTGTGGAGAGGTAGCTCTTGCGGTTGGCGGGGAACACCAGTACCTTCACGATCAGGGTGAGCAACAGCAACACGAGTGCCATGTGCAGACCGAGGGCGGAAAGACCGTCGAAGAGGTAGAGGATGAAGTAGCGGTTGATCCACTTCACCACGGGCCATCCGAAGTCCACCAGTTCCTCCACGTCCAGGTTTTCTTTCGCAAGGCTTTGGCCATCAATGCTCTTCAGCGTGTGGAAATCATTGGGGCCGAGGTACATCTGCAGTTGTGTGGGCTGCTTGCCGGTGGCGTCGAAGGGGGTCTGCATTTTGGCGATGTACTGCTTCAGGTAGCCACTGTTCTCCTCCTGTTCCTCGCTATAGAGCTGGGCGTTCTTGAAATCTTGCTGGCCGATGAGCACGGCACTGAAGAACTGGGTCTTGAAGGCCACCCAATCGAGCCGGGTGTCGGGGTCTTTGCGGTCCTTGCCCGTGAAGCTCAGCATCTCGGCGTCATCACCCTTTTCCTTGTAGGTCAGCTGGCTGTAGCGGTTCTCGAAGGAGAAGCCCTTCTCCATCTGGCGCAGCTTGCCCGCCCAGAAAATGCCCATGGCGTTCTCGCCCGGAGCGAAGTAATTGGCCAGCCCGTCGGCCTTCACCTCCATGTCCAGCACGTAGTTGTCGGGCCGCAGTGTATAGAGGATGCTCAACTTTCCGCCGTTGGCTGCGGTGGCTTCGAGGGTCAGGGTACTGTCGGTCTGTTCGGCCGGCGTGAAGTAGAGTTGGTTGAGGTAGATGTTTTCCGCCTTGGCGCTCAGGGTAAGCTCCATGGTGTTTGTCTCCTTTTCCAGCAGGCGCACGTCCTGCTCGCTGCCATATTCCTTATATCCTTTCACGATGGCGGACTCTATGGTGCCTCCGTGTGTGCCGATTTTCACCTCCACCTTGTCGTTCTGCAGTGTGATGAGTTGGGATGTTCCCCGTGCGTTGGCGGCAAAGATTTGGCTTCTTGTTGCCGCCACGGGTGCTTGTGCCACATCGTGCTGTGCAGCTTTTCTGTTCAGTTCGGCGGCCTGTTGGATGGAGTCTTGGCGGGCTTGCTCTTCCCGTTCCGCTTGGCTGGGCTGGCTCCAGATGTTGAAGCCTATCAGCACGACGCCTATCAGTGCCAGGCCGGTGATGGTGTTCTTGTCCATTTGATGTACGTATATGTTTGTTTTTATTGCAACTTAGTGTGCAAAGATACGATAAATCTGTGGAACTAACGAGGAAAATACGAGAAATGACGTGAAAGCTCTTGGGTGGTTTCTATGGACGATGCGGAGATAGAAAAAAACATCGCGGCGTTTGAAACGGTTCGCCGTGATGTTTTTTCTAGGGGGTGGGAAGGCAGGCCTGTTATTTTACCTCCTGTGTGGCCGTGCTTTCATAGATTTTCATGCGTGTGCCGTCGTAGCCCACGGCCATGATATAGGCGGCTGCCGGCGCTGTCTCCGTGGCGGCGGGGTAGAGCACCCGGGTGATGGTGTGGGCATCGTTGCTGCCCAGGCCATACATGGTGATGCGCAGCAGCCGGTGGTCTGCGGTGTAGGTCTCGAAGGCCACGGCGTTCTTCACGATGTTGTGGTCCACGACCACCTTGCCTTTCTCGGGTGTGCAACCCTTGTTCAGGGTGGCGGGCACCTGCAGTTTCAGGTTGTCGCGGTAGATGTGGGCGTTGTGGGCGCAGATGTAGTTGATTTCCTCTTCGGGTGTCTTGTAGCATTGCGTCTTGACGTGGGCTTTCAGCTTGTTGATCATCTCGGGGGTGATGATGCTCCATCCCGGTCCGTAGTCCTCGATGTATGTGTGCATGGGCTTCAGCATTCCGGCCTTCTCGAAGAAAGGCAGCAGGTTGAGTTTCGTGCTGTCGCAGGCCAGCTTCATCCAGTTGATTTGCTTCTTGCCTATGGTGTTGAAGGTGCGGGCGTATCCCTCGGTTGAGCGGATGGATTCGATGATCATGGGGATGATGTCGGGACTTTTGCCGGCCCATGTGCCCCAGAGGTTCAACTGGTGGAAGGGGGTGAGTTTCACGAAGTGGTCGTAGTTGCGTTTGGTGGTGGTCACCTTTCCGGTGTTGTCGCCTTCGGCATTCTGCCCGTCGACCGTGATTTTCTCGGGAGTGCTGCCGTGATAGTCGGGTCCGTCCTGCAACTGCCATTGCACGCCCTTGCGCAGGCCCTCCTCGAAATAGGTCTGCATACGTCCTCCGCGCATGCCGCGGTAGTCGTTTACACCCGTGACCTCATCCTCCAGGCGCAGGCCGCTTGGGTTGCCGGTGTAGAGCAGCTCGGCCCATGAGGCATAGACGTTGTTGGAGGTTTCTCCCAATCCGCTCCATCTGAAGCCTTCTATTTGGTTGTTGTGTCCCCACTCGTGGCCGACTCCCCAAAAACCGAAACGTTTGGCATCGGGTGTGCAGAGGGCATTCAGACTGCCGATGTGGCAGTAGGCTCCTTCGCCTCCTGCGGCCATGAAGCCGTAGGAGGTGGCGTAGAATAGCTGGCGGTTCTTGACTTGACGTCCGTATTTCTCCAGCCCCATCATGCTGCGTTCGGCATCCTGTACCTGCTGGAAAAGGGTCATCACGGAGTCGATGTTCTCGGGGCAGTTCTCAATCCACTTGCACACGGGGAAGGCCAATTGGGCGTGCCTGGAGCGTGTGACGAGGATGGTGGAGTCATTTTTGTCGAAGGCTTTCAGCATCTCCTTCCAATCGCTGTTGGTCATGGTCTCCCGGTCCCAGTAGCCGCGCACGGGAGCGTTCACGAAGTGGAGCCTGACGTTGGGGGCGTTTTGGTAGTTGTCGGTGTAGTAGTCCACAAACACGTTGCCCTCGGTGGTGGCGGTGATGTGGTTGAAGCCGTTGTGCAGGGAGTAGTGGCTTGCCTCCTCGTTTTTCAGCCAGTTCTTGATGTTCAGTCCCACCGTGTCCTGACCGATGCCTTCGGCCATCACGATGCAGCTCTCCCCCTTTTTGAGGTAGACGCCTGTGGGGTTTTCATAACGGTTGTATTGGGCGCTGGTCTTGAGGATGCGGCGCAGGGTGGCTGTGGTCATGTAGGGTTCGTATTCGGCCACGCGGAATTTGCTGTAGCCTTCGGCATCGGCCAGCAGATGCTCCACCAGCAGTCTGGTATCGGTGTCCTTGATGCCCTCGGCGGTAGTCACCTTCGGCTTGAGTCGGGTGAAGAGCGGGTCGGCAAAGTAGCGTTTCATTGCCTGCTCCTTGGCTTTGTCTTGTGCTTGTGTTCCCATGGCCAGCAGAAGGCTCGCCAGCATGAATGCAAGTTTTTTCATAAATGTGTGATGTTGTTTTTTTTGATTTATGGTTAGACAAGAGGGAAAACAAGAGTGTGGCGTGAGGCCACACTCTTGTCCGTTGGGATGTTTCTTTTGTGAGTTCCTCCTGGGGGATTATTTTACCAGAATCTTTTTGCCTACGGGGGTGACATAGATATGTCCCTTCTGCGGTTTGTCGGTCTGAACGCCGTTGAGATCGTAGAACTTGTCGCCGCCCTTTTCTACCTTGATGTCGCTGATGCCGTCGTGGAGGGATTGGGGGCTGAGGTAGAGTTGCTCGGCGTTGTTCACTTCCGGCTTCAGCAGATAAGACTTGTTGGCTGTCACGGATGTAGCTGTGCCGGTTTTGATGGCTGCGGTGGTTCCTGCCTCGGTAGAAGTGGTCATGGTGGCCAGGAAGGAACCTTTTTCAAGCGAGGTTCTCAGCGTTGCGCCGTGCAGCAGGTTGGTCGTGGTGGTTTTCTCACCATCGCTTTCGGCGATTGTCAGGTTGTAGGTGCCGCTCTTTCCGTTCAGGATTACAGGCATACGGGCGGGAATCACGTTGCCCTTGATTTCCTCCAGCAGCGCATAGTCAAAGTCGGTGCCCTCGTAGTCATAGGTGCCGACGGTGCTCACCACATAGGCGGTCATGTCTTCGGGGATTTCCAAGGGGAAGGGATAGCAGATGTTGAGGTATGCTCTTGTGGGTATGGTCACGGGCACGGTGGTCACCCGCTCCACTGTCCAGATGTTGTTGGGGTCGCCGGAGCCGCCTCCGTAGAATCCGGTCTGCGTTTCGCTGTAGGCGTTCAGGTAGTTGCCTGAACCCTGAATGCAGAGGGTGAAGGTCTTCTTTGCCTCATCCACGCACGTTGCCTCCCAGGCAGGTGCCTCGGCTTTGGAATAAAGCTGGGTTTGTGCGCCATCTGCTTTCTTTGCGAAATAGCTGTCGCTTTGGGGATTGTAGAGGAGATAGGTGTCTTCACCATTCTGCTGCCACATCCATATCTGCTCGATGCTTCTGTCTGATTTGGCTTCGCGGTTCAGCTTCCATGTGATTTTTCCCGATGCGTCCGCAAAAGTCGAGGCGCCACAACTGAGCGCGTTGCCTCTTCCGTTCGAGGTGATGCGGTAGTAGCCGTTGTCGGCAAGCCCTATGCGGACGTTGGATTGCTCGAAAATCTTCATGCGTGTGCCGTCGTAGCCCACAGCCATGATATATGCGGCAGCCTTTGCTTCGTCGGCGTGGCCGGGATAGAGCACCTGGGTGTAGGTATGGTTGTCGTCGCTGCCCAGGCCATACATGGTGATGCGCAGCAGCTCGCCGTTGGCCGTGTGGGTCTCGAAAGCCACGGCGTTCTTCACCACGTCGTGTCGCACGGTCACCGTGTTGTTCTGGTTCAGGGTACAGCCGGTTCCGAGCGTGGCGGGCACTTCCAGTTTCAGGTTGTCGCGATAGATGTGGAAGTTGTGTCCGTTGATGTAGTTGATTTCCTCGTTGGGAGTGGGATAACCCTTCTCGGCCACGTAGGTCTTCAGGTCGTTGATCATCTTTTCGGTGATGACGCTCCATCCTGCACCGTAGTCCTCGATGTAGCGGTTGATGGGCTTCAGCATACCGGCCTTCTCAAAGAAGGGCAGCAGGTTGATTTGTGCGCTGTCGCAGGCCAGCTTCATCCAGTTGATCTGTTGTTTGCCCACGGTGTTGTAGGTCCGGGTATAGTTGTCGGTGGTGCGCAGGGATTCCAGAACCATGGGGATGATGTCGGGACACTTGCCTGCACGTGTGCCCCAGAGGTTCAACTGATGGAAGGGGATGACCTTCACGAAATGGTCGAAGTTGCGCGAAGTGGTGGTTACCGTGCCTGTGGGGTTGCCATTGGCGTCCTGGCCCTGCACGGTAACCGTCGCATCCTCGCTGCCGTGATAGTCGGGGCCGTCCTGCATCTGCCACTGCACTCCCTTGCGCAACCCTTCCTCGAAATAGGTCTCCATGCGTCCGCCGCGCATGCCGGCGTAGTCGTTTACACCCGTATTCTCGTCCTCCAGCGTCAGCCAGTTGGGATTGCCGGTGTACATCATCTGCACCCAGGAAGAATAGACGTTGTTGGAAGTCTCTCCCAGTCCGCTCCATTTAAACCCTTGGATTTGGTTGTTGTGTCCCCACTCGTGGCCGATGGCCCAGAAGCCGAATTTCTTGGAATCGGGGACCATCAGGTCGGCCATGGTGCCGATGGTGGCATAGGCACCGTCGCCGCCGGCGTGCAGGAAACCGCCGACCATACCGTAAAAGTTATGACGGTTCTTGATTTTGTAGCCATATTTGGGCAGTCCCATCATGTAGCGCTCTCCCTCCTGGATTCGTTGGTAGAGGGTCATGGTGGAGTCGATGTTGACGGGGCAATATCTCTTCCATGCGCAAACCGGGTAGAACAACTGAGCATACTGTGAACGTGTGATGATGACGGTGGAGTCGTTGGCATCCAGTTTGCTGAGCATTTCCACCCAATCGTCGTTGGTCATGGTCTCCTGATCCCAATAGCCGCGCACGGGGGCATTGACCAGGTGCACCTTTACGTTGGGGGCTTTCTCGTAATCATCGGTATAATAGCTTACAAACACATTGCCCTCATTGGCTGCGGTAATCCAATTGTATCCGTTTTTCAGGGTATAGCTGCTTGACCCCAAATCCTTGATGCCGTTTTTGATTCTCAGCCCCACGGGATAATCGGTGATGCCGTCCACCATCACGGCACAGGACTCGCCCTCTTTCAGATAGATGCCGGTGGGGTTCTCGTATTGGTTGTAATAGCCGCTGTTCTTCAGAATGCTGTTCAGCGTCTCTACGGTCATGTAAGGCTCATACTCGCCCACGCGGAACTTTTTATATTTGTCGGGGTCGGTCAGCAGGTTGTCTACCAATTGCTTCACATCGGGGTCTTCAATACCTTCGCTGCCGGTGATGCCGGGCTTCAGCTCCAGGCACAGGGGATCCTGAAAGACTGCGGCAAAAGCATTCTGCTTTTCATAATTGCGTGCGAAAGCCTCAATCTCGGCAGCCGAGGCAAAGCCACCATGTCCTGACTTGATGGTGAAGCGGAACCGCTGGGTGTCGATGCCGCCGTCGGGAAGTTCGAAGTCAAAAGTGGTACCCTTGCTGCCCGGCACGTAGTTGCCGATTTGCTGGTACTTCTTGGTTTCTTGGTCGTAGTAGGAGAGTGTCACTTCGTTCCAGTCTCCGTTGCCGCCTCCGGGCCGGGGCGTGTAGCGGAGATAGTCCACGTGCTCCACTGCGGCAAAGCTGATGGTCACGGTTACGGGGAAGGAAGTGGACCCCCACGAACTGTGCCAGAAGGTGTTTTTGTTCCCGTCGATGGCCAATCTGATTTCTTCGCCGGGTTGGGCACTCGTCGCTGTGGCACTTGTGATGGTTTTCTTCGTGTCTTGGGCCGACATGCTTACGGCAAGCAGCAGCCCCAATAAAATGAACGTGATTTTTTTCATAAAGTTTGTCTGTTGACAGGTTTGTTTTTAAGGTTTAAAACGTTGGTTTTTGGGATAAGCCTCAGACAAAGATACGAAAAATAAACATTTACAACGAATAAATGCAATCGGAATTTATGGTATGTGCTTTGCGTTTTTCTGTCTTTTGCTTTATCTTTGTGGCATAATAGAAAAGAATCGCACGAAAATATGAGATTTTTCTTCCTTATCCTTTTTCTTCCTTGCTTCGTGGCGGCCTCGGCTCAGGTCCGACCGGAAGCGGTATCGGAGCTTACTCGCGCCGACAGCATAGGCACCATTTATTCTGCAAGACTCGATAGTCTCATGCGTGTGCGCAAACGTGCCGAGGCGCAAGCCGCATCGTCCATGCAGCGTACCAAGCTCAATCCGTATTTCTATCGTATGCTTGTTCCGGGCACTCTGTATAACGATGCCGTCAGCAGCAGCCTGCAGTTGCGATGGATGCCCGGCAGGGATTCGGCGCAGGGGGTGCCGTTGGCCGCGTCACAGCGCATCTATCAGCTGATAGACAACTCGTCACTTTCGCTTGCCGACATGTATGTGCGTCATCCCGAACTTTTCGACCATACCGATGCCGACATACAGAGCCAGGATAAGTTGCGTCAGGAGGTGAAACAACCCATCGACGCCACCGACGGCTTGGGTAAGATGGCCGTGCCTGTCGACCTGGGCAACGACATGGCCGAGCCGGTGGCCGTGAAGGCCCATCGGCCCAACTTCTGGAAGGTCTGGGGAGAGGGCTCCTTCAGATTCCAACAGAACTATTATAGCGAGAACTGGTATAAGGGAGGCAGCGATAACTATTCCGCGCTTACCGTATTGCGACTGGAGTCGATGTTCGACAATCGCCGCAAGTTTACTTGGCACAACCGTCTGGATTTTGAGTTAGGCTTCCAGACAAGCGATGACAAAGTACACAAGGTACGTGTCACCAACAACCTGCTCCGTCTTACCAGTTCTCTCAGCTATCAGGCGATCAAGAATTGGCACTACACGACCGAGGTGAAGGCCACCACCCAGAATATGCGCAACTACAACTGGGAATCGGATACCTACAGCTCCGGCTTCTTTGACCCCTTATACCTTAATGTGTCAGTCGGTATGAAGTACGCCTACCGAAGCAAAAAAGGAAAGGTGTGGGGCGAACTCTATTTGGCTCCCGTCTCCTATGAGATGCGCTATGTGGCCAACGACTCCATCGACCTGCGTCGTCGCCATGGTATCAAGGACGGCCACAGCACTTTACATAATTTCGGTCCTTATGCCCGTTGGACGTTTGATTGGAACGTCATGAAAAACATACATTGGGGCTGGAATATGTACTTCTTCACAAACTTCGACCAGGCGCAGTTCCAATGGGAGAACACAATTAAATTCACCATCAACAAATACTTGGATGCCACGCTGTACGTTTATCCCCGCTTCGATGACTCCAGTAAAAACTATCGAAGCAAAAAGAAAGATACCTATTGGATGCTTCAGGAATATCTTTCTTTGGGACTTACCTACAAGTTCTGACCCTCGCCCAATCCCCTGTTGATTTCCTCGATATAGGTCAACACCTCGTCACGTCCCTGACGGGTGACATTGCTGGTGATGAAGTGCGGGGGCAGTTCCTCCCATTGTTTCTTCAGCTCCGTCAGGAAACGGTGCACATTGCCTGCAGCCTTTCCGCCCGACAACTTGTCGGCCTTTGTGAAGACAATACTGAAGGGCACGCCGTTCTCGCCCAGCCACTCGATAAACTCCATGTCGATGCGCTGGGGCTCGTGGCGAATGTCGATGAGCACAAACAGGTTCACCATCTGCTCGCGTTCCAGAATATAGGAACTAATCATGCGTGTCAGTTCGTCCTGCGCCTTCTTGCCCCGCTTGGCATAGCCATAGCCGGGCAGGTCCACCAGATACCACTCATTGTTTATTTTAAAGTGGTTGATCAGCATGGTCTTTCCCGGCATGGCGCTGGTCTTGGCCAGTGACTTCTGGTTCGTGAGCATGTTGATGAGGCTTGACTTGCCCACGTTGCTGCGCCCGATGAAGGCGAACTCCGGCTCTACGCTCTTGGGGCAAAGTTCCACGCGGGGGCTGCTGATGGCATATTCGGCTTTTTTGATTATCATTTCTTCTGTCTTTTGGGTTTCTTTCTGCGAAGATAACGATTTTTTTGGTTTGTCGCAACAAGGGTATTTCCCTGATGTCCGGAGGAAGGCACCCGATGTTTCTTCTGATAGCGCTTCAAAAGGGTTCTACAAAGTGAATACATGTTTTTGGGTAATTTGTTTAAAACCATGTTGGACACAATGGGAATATTCGTTAAATTTGTATCGTTATCCGGGAATACCCGGTTCGGTCAGGGTCGTTTCGGACACACATGATTTATATAAAAACACCGGTTGTTTCTGACAAGGTTTCGTAAATTTCTCGCCATCCTTCTTGCCGGCCCGCTTTATCCCGGAGAGTACCGGCATTACGAAGGCCGGACCGTAACAATCACGTTATAGAGTCCTTGTTTGTCCGTTTCAAATGCGTGCGGATGGATAAAAATAATGCCGCAGCGCACCTGATGGAGCGCTGCGGCATGTAACTTACTGCGTTTGGGTTACTTCACCAGCACCTTCTTGCCGTTGAGAATATACAGGCCGCTGTTGCCTGCGTTGTGTATGCGGCGGCCCGAGAGATCGAACACGTCTCCCTCCCCGCCATTGGGGCGGGCGGTCACTTCGCCGATGCCGGTGGCAATGGTGATGTCGGCGGGGCCGCCGAAGCAGTAGGTGAAGGGGGAGAGGTCGGTGGCGGCCTGCACGGCGTCGCCCGCTGTGTTCAGGGCAAATCCGCTCTCTTTGGTCTTGAATTCGCCGGCCTTGACGGCTATGTCCTGCAGCTCCAGGCTCACTTTGCCTTGTGTCACCACGGGCTCGCCGGCAGCGACAAGGTCTTTCTCAATCAGTTTGCATTCTTGAACGGTGAGCGTGTCTGCCATGTCGAAGGGCAGTTGCAGGGCCTGGAAGCCCGTGCCCTTCTTGGTGAAGGTGAGGGATTGGGCGGTGAAGTCCCGGGGGATGACCATTTCCTGGTTGCCGTCGATGACCACCTGCCGGGCCATGCCGCTCTTGCTCACCACGTTTTTGGTGCCCAGCACCTCGTCGTTCACCGTGGCTGAAGTGACCACGGCCACGGCATTCGCGGGCATGCAGTTGTCGAAGTTCTTGTTTACGTTCCACTGGATGCCGGCACCCGTGGGGAATGTCACCTGTACGCGGACGAGGGGACTGGTGCCGGACTTGAAGTAGGGACAGGGCACATCGCCCAGGTTCTGGTCGGCGCCTGTCACCACCACCTTGTCGGGGAACAGCCCCCTGATGCTTGCGGGAATCTCCTCCTGCTCGTTGGCCACGGCCCAAATCAGGTTGCCTTCCAGGTCATACACCTTGTGGCCCAGATAGCCCTTGCCCTTGAAGCTGATGGTGGAGCCGCTGAGGGTGTAGTAGTCGCCGGTCACCCGGTAGTCGGCGGTCTGCCCGTAGAGCAGGTGGTTGCCTGTTGTCACTTCGTTGCCGTAGTAGTGTTGCGACTCGTTGCTGTACACTTTCTTCAGCCCGTTGGCATCAGGCACGGCCTTGAACTTGTTGTCGGGGTCGGCGGGGTTCTGCACGGCATAGTCGTTGATGAACATGATGTTGCCGCCCTTTTTCTTGTACCGTTGCATGCGTGTTCTGGCAAGGTTGATGTCGGTCTGCGTGGTTGTCACCACATAGTCGGCATAGTCTCCCACGTAGCGTTTTTCCACGGGGATGAAGAATCCGTAGGCCTCGAAGAACTCGCTCAGGTCCATCTGTGCGGCCTTGCAACATTTCTCGGCGAACTTCAGGTAGTCGTTCTTGCCATACACCACGCGGCAGTTCTTCTGTTCGCCCTCGGCCGTGACGGTTTCCCACGTGTTTTCCTTGGTCATGGGGTCTTTGCGCAGCTCGGCAAACAGCTTTTGCAGGAAACGGGTGTCGGCGCCCTGGGCGTGGAAGTAAAGGTAGAGCTGGAAATACATCTTGGTCTGTGTCCAGATGTCGCGGCCCGGCCAGGGAGTCTTGTCGGCCAGATAGGCAAAGTTGCGTTTGGGCGTGGTGCCGCGTGTGTTGCTGATGCCGGCCTCGAATACGTTGATGTTCGAGAACAGGTTGTTGGACACCTCGGTGCATCCCACGCAGTTGATCAGTTCCTGGTGGTTGTGTCCCATTTCGTGCGAGGGTCCCCACAGGCTGCCCGGGTCGTGGGTCATCGAATGATAGTTCAGGATGGTCGAGAGGGTGCTGTTCTCATAGTAGGTGCCGTTGGTTGTGGCGTACATATAGCTGTGGTCGATGGAGAAGGCGTTCCACACGTTGCGGTAGCGGCCTCCGAACTTCTCTTCCAGTCCCTGGTAATGCTCCTCGTTGGCCACGATGGTGTTCCAGACATACATCAGCAGCTCCACGTCGGTGTGGTCGGTGCCCGAGCTGCGGCGTGCGTTCTCCAGGGCGCTCATGGCTTTCTCCCTGTTCATCAGCAACACCAGGTTCGGGCTTTTGAGTGTCAGTATGCCGAAGTTCTGCAGCAGGCCTGCCTGCATCATGTTGGTCCAGTCTTGGTTCGTCATGCCGCGCGTGACATCGAAGGTGCCGTAGATGTCGCCGCCCTCGATGTGGATGTTCAGGTTGGGCAGGTTGGCCAGGCTGCGCTTGGTGCTCTCCTGCTGGTAGAAGATGAACAGCATCTTCTCCTGGTTATAGCGCAGCAGGTTCAGCCCCTTCTTCAGCGTGGTCACGCTGCCCGTGCGGTTGCCGCCGCAGTTGTCGGGGGTGATGTTCACGGCCTCGGCCTGCAGCGTGGTGCCGGCGGGGATGTCTTCGTTGACAAACACATAGATGATTTCGCCCTTGCCGGCCTTGATGCCCGTGGGGTTGCTCAGCTTGCCGTATTGGTTGCTCTGCCCCGTCTCCCGGGCCATGGCATCGTAGTTGCTGTATGGCATATAGCTGTTGACGCGGAAGAAACGTTCATAGCTGCCGTCGGGCACGGCAGCTGTCGTGCCCGTGCTCCTCAGCCCCCAGGTGTTGTTCTTCACCTTCAGGACCATCTGTTGCAGGGCGGCGGGCAGTGCCCGGTACTGCTTGTCGGCCGTCAGCTGCCCGTCGGTCATGGCGGCGTAGGTGTCGTTGAGCGTGGTGGCGCCCTTGTCGGCGAAGATTGCGTCCAGGGCGGCCTGGATGGCGTCCCGGTTGGCCACCATGTCTTTGAACTCGTTCAGCTTGCCCTTGGCGGCGTCAATCTCCTCTTGGCTCAGTTCCACTTCCTCGAAGCCCCAGGCATTGCTGGGGTTGTCATTGTACCACAGCACCACCTTCATGGCGGCGTCGCAGTGCATGCCCGTGCCGCTGCCGGCCGTGTTCGTGATGTTCCAGGTGCTGCGCCACGTGTCGTTGGTGCGGTTGATGTACAGGGTCGTGGCCGTTGCCTGCACGGGGAAGGGGGTGCTGATGCTGCTCTGCCGTCCGATGCAGTCGTCGCTCAGCAGGTTCTGAATCTGCCAGCCGGTGCCGCTCTTCTTCACCGTCCAGTATTGGTCGAAGAGCGCCGCGTCCTTGTCCCGGCATATCATCGTGGACTCGTCCTGGGTCAGATAGGAACCATAGTTGATGTTTTGGATGCGGTAGTAGACACCCTCCTGCAGCTCCTTGGCAAGGGGGCCGTTGTTCAGGACGTGTTCCCTCACGTCGTCCATCGACACGTCATACACCTCTTCCATCGTCCACAGGCTTCCCTCGTCGTTTGTGGTCCATGTGGCCATGTTATACTCCGGACTCATGTTCATCAGGGTCTTGCCCGCGAATTTCGCGTCCGTGCTTACCTCGTAGAAGTCGTCGGTGCTGCCGTAGGCGAACTTGTAGCGGATGTAGTACCTGGTGGCGGTGGAGGTCAGCATGTTGTATTCCTCGCCGCCCAGGTACTTGCCCGTGGCGGCGTTCAGGATGTTGTAGCCGTTGCCGTCGGGCACCACCGCCCAAATCTGCGACAGGTCGGTCAGGCTCTTCAGGTTGGCTCCCGTGATGCCGTCGCCCTCGGCGGTGACATATTTGGTGGACGCACGCTTGTTCACGAAGCGGTACAGCGCCCCTTGGCTGTCGGCGGGCAGCTTTTTGGCGCGGGGCTCGCCATCCGGGTTCGCGGATACCGCGCCGATGGCGCAGCAAATCATAAGCAGGAAGGAACAGAATCTTCTCATAATATCAGATGTTTTAATGTGTTTCTACGTTCAAAGGTAAGCAAAAGAATATGATTCTTATGAATTTGGGCGATGAATATCGCGATAAATTTTTAATGCCGTTTGCGGAGTCTTCAAAAAACGTGTGGATGTTTTGGAAAAAACATGTTCATCTTTTTCAAAAACGTGTTCATGTTTTTCAAAAACATGTTGATGTTTTTTCCGGGGGTAAGCCATGAAAAGCTACCGGACGCACGTTGACATATAAAATAAGGAGAAGAGCCTTCGCGGATTTCGGCGGACGGCAGAACACCCATGGGGCCGTTAGCGACCGGATTTTCGCAAAAATCCTTGGGCGGGCTTTGCTGATTCATAAAAAAATAGTACCTTTGCAAGCCGATTATTATCGAGGAGCGCCAAAAACGCCCTCAAACTGCGTGTTAATAGTCGGGGCTTTGGTCGGCTTCGACGGTTAGAGAATCGCAGAAAGACAGTAAATTAAAAATAACAACAAAGTAACAACAAACAACAAGGAAATGGACACTTTGAGTTTTAAGACCATCTCTGCCAACAAGCAGACTGTGAACAAGGAGTGGGTGGTAGTGGACGCTACCGGCCAGGTTCTGGGTCGCTTGGCCAGCAAGGTGGCAAAGCTGCTGAGAGGTAAGTACAAGCCCAATTTCACTCCCCATGTGGATTGCGGCGACAATGTCATCATCATCAATGCCGACAAGATTATCCTGACCGGCGACAAGATGGAGAAGAAGGAATATCTCCGCTACACCGGTTATCCCGGCGGTCAGCGTGTAGAGACTCCTGCCAGCATCCTGAGCAAGAAGAACGGTTGGGACAAGCTGGTCCGCCGCACCGTGAAGGGCATGCTGCCCAAGAACAAGCTGGCCGACCGCATCATCACCAACCTCTACGTGTATGAGGGTGCCGAGCACAAGCATGAGGCTCAGACTCCCAAGGCAATTGATATTAACCTCTACAAATAATATAAAGGATGGAAAAAGTTAATGCATTAGGTCGCCGCAAGAGCGCCATTGCTCGCGTATATGTTACTGAGGGTAGCGGCAAGATTACCATCAACAAGCGCGATATCACCGAATACTTCCCCAGCTCTATCCTGCAGTTCGTGGTTAAGCAGCCCCTGACCACCCTGGACGCTGTGGAGAAATACGACATCATGGCCAACCTGCAGGGTGGCGGCTTCACCGGCCAGAGCCAGGCTCTGCGTCTTGCCATCGCCCGCGCATTGGTGAAAATCAACGCCGAGGACAAGAAGGCCCTGCGTGCCGAAGGTTTCATGACCCGCGACAGCCGCGAGGTGGAGCGCAAGAAGCCCGGACGTCCCAAAGCACGTCGTCGCTTCCAGTTCAGCAAGCGTTAATATATACATTATCATATATACGCCAAAGAACCGGATAAGTTTAGCATCTAAACGGACAGGACGAGCGGAAAACCCTGCAGAATGAGCAATGGGCTTCCGACAACTACCCGCCCGTTGGTTCTAAGACCAAGAATTAAAAAGAACGTAAACAAACAAAACAAACGACTATGTCAAGAACAAATTTTGATACTTTGTTGGAGGCTGGCTGCCATTTCGGCCACCTCAAGAGAAAGTGGAACCCTGCCATGGCTCCCTATATCTTTATGGAGCGCAACGGCATCCACATCATCGACCTGCATAAGACCGTGGCCAAGGTGGACGAGGCTGCAGAGGCCCTGAAGCAGATTGCCAAGAGCGGCAAGAAGATTCTCTTCGTTGCCACCAAGAAGCAGGCCAAGAGCGCCGTGGCCGAGAAGGCTGCCAGCGTGAACATGCCTTACGTGATCGAGCGCTGGCCCGGCGGTATGCTCACCAACTTCCCCACCATCCGCAAGGCTGTGAAGAAGATGGCCACCATCGACAAGCTCACCGCCGACGGCACCTATGCCAACCTTTCCAAGCGCGAGATGTTGCAGGTTACCCGCCAGCGTGCCAAGTTGGAGAAGAACCTCGGCTCTATCGCCGACCTCAACCGTCTGCCCAGCGCCCTGTTCGTGGTGGACGTGCTGAAGGAGCATATTGCCGTGGCCGAAGCTAACCGTCTGGGTATCCCCGTGTTCGCTATCGTCGACACCAACAGCAATCCCGACTCCGTGGACTTCGTGATTCCCGCCAACGATGATGCCAGCAAGAGCGTAGAGGTGATTCTCGATGCCTGCTGCGCCGCCATTGCCGAGGGCCTGGAGGAGCGCAAGGTGGAGAAGGCTGATGCCGAGGCTGCCGCCCAGCAGGACGACACCAAGGCCGAGGCCGCACGCGAGGAAAGTGCCGAGTAAGAGAAACGATTTTTAGAACAAAAACCGACTTAATAGTTTGCTACTATGGAAGTTACAATGAATGATATCAAGAAGCTGCGCGAGATGACAGGTGCCGGTTTGGCCGACTGTAAGAAAGCGCTGGCCGAGAGCGAAGATATGGATGGTGCTGTGGCATACCTGCGCAAGAAAGGTGCTGCCGTGGCTGCCAAGCGCAGCGACCGCGAGGCCGCCGAAGGTTGCGTGCTGGTGAAGGCTGAGAATGGCTTCGGTGCCATCGTAGCCTTGAAGTGCGAGACCGACTTCGTGGCCAAGAACGCTGACTTCATCGCTTTGGCCCAGCAGATTCTTGACCTGGCTGTAGCCGGCAAGGTGAAGAGCCTTGACGAGTTGAAGGTCTTGCACTTGGGCGATGTTACCGTGCAGGAGGCCGTTACCGAGCGTAGCGGTGTGACCGGCGAGAAGATGGAGCTGGACGGCTACCAGGTAATCGAGGCCGAGCACATCTACACCTACAACCACATGAACCGCAACGGTCTGTGCGCAATGTTGGCGCTGAGCCAGGCTGCCGATGCCGAGGTGGGTAAGAACGTTGCCATGCAGATTGCTTCTTCTGCTCCCGTTGCCATCGACGAGAGCGGCGTAAGCCAGGCAGTGAAGGATAACGAGCTGAGTGTGGCCATCGAGAAGAGCAAGGAGGAGCAGGTGCAGAAGGCCGTTGAGGCTGCCCTGAAGAAGGCCGGCCTGAACCCCGCGCACTTCGACAGCGAGGATCACATGGAGAGCAACATCGGCAAGGGCTGGATTACAGCCGAAGACGTTGTCCGCGCCAAGGAGATTATCGCTACCACACGCGAGGAGAAGGCTGCCAGCCTCAACGAGCAGATGATTCAGAACATCGCCAAGGGTCGTCTCAACAAGTTCTTGAAGGAAAACTGCCTGCTCTCTCAGGAGTACATCTGGGACAAGAACCAGACCGTGGCCCAGTATCTGCAGAGCGTGGCCAAGGACCTCACCGTGACCGACTTCAAGCGTTTCACACTGAGCGCCGAGTAATCGAAGGATATTCCTTATCCTATAAATATAGCAGGGGCGTGCCGTATGGCACGCCCCTGCTGCGTAATTGATAGTTCTATGTATTTCTGCCGGAAAGCTGTCAAAATCAATCAGATTCAATGGGTGAGACACTGTCTCACTTTGGGGGAAGTCTCATATGGTTTGCGCATATATATATAAGGTTAGAGCGACTAATATAATGGTGTGGTATGAATGAGAAAAATCCTCATTACGATGTTTGCGTTACGTAAATGTCGTAAATAAATGCAAGAATGACAAGAATTTTTTCGGGGAAAGGG
>CAMWSK010000028.1 GCA_947176895.1 uncultured Prevotellaceae bacterium
CGAAAACAACAGAAAAAACATCCTCATGTTTCCCCAAAAACATCCTCATGTTTTCGAAAAACATGAGGATGAACACACCAACATGCCACAACACAAAAACAAAAACAATCGCAACACATACAAGTCTGACTTCATTGCAATCACATCACAATTAAATAATGTACGCACGCATATATCATCTTAAATCTGCCTCGGCCTGCTTCAAGAGTTCCTCCATGGAAAGCATTTCATCACGATATTGTGCCGCGGTCATGAAATCAAGTTCCTTACTGGCCTGCTGCATCAAGCGACGCGTATGTTCTATGCTTTTCTTAAGCTGCTCCACTGACATGTAAGACATCACGGGATCCGCCACCTGAAGATGCGGAATGGACGTTGTGGGCGTATAGTTTTTTTGCTCAGAGGGTGCTGCTTTTGCCGCCAGACCCACAAGATTCCGTTCCTTATGTATAGGTGTCGGGGTTATTCCGTGTGCCTGATTATAAGCCATCTGCACTTCCCGGCGATGATTGGTTTCCTCGATACAGCCTGCCATTGAACGCGTAATGCGGTCGGCATAGAGAATGGCCTTCCCATTGACGTGACGTGCCGCACGGCCCACGGTCTGCGTGATGCTGACCTTGCTTCTCAGGAACCCCTCTTGGTCGGCATCAAGAATCCCAACCAACGACACCTCTGGCAAATCCAGGCCCTCACGCAGAAGATTGACCCCGACCAACACATCATAGACTCCCGAGCGGAGATCGTCCATTATCTGCACACGTTCGATGGTATCCACATCACTATGAATGTAGCATGCACGTATGTCGCAACGCTTCAGATAGTCTGAAAATTCCTCCGCCTGGCGTTTGCTGAGCGTGGTTACGAGCACTCGCTCGCCCACTTCTATTCGTTGATAGATCTCCTCCAACAAGTCATCGGCCTCATGTTCACGTGGCCGCACTTCGATAATGGGGTCGAGCAGACCTGTGGGACGTATCAGTTGCTCCACGACAACGCCCCCCGCCTGCTCAAGCTCATAATCTGCAGGCGTGGCACTGACGTAGATTACTTGGTGAGTGAGTTCTTGAAACTCCTCAAACTTCAAGGGCCGGTTATCCATAGCTGCGGGCAGACGGAAACCATACTGCACAAGATTGACCTTGCGGGCACGATCACCCCCATACATGGCACCAATTTGCGGAACGGTGACATGGCTTTCGTCAATAAACATGAGGTAATCCTTCGGGAAAAAGTCCAACAGACAGAAAGGACGTGTACCCGCCTCTCGCCCGTCGAAATAACGGCTATAATTCTCTATTCCCGTGCAATGGCCCAACTCGCGAATCATTTCAATATCATAGGTCACGCGTTCTTCCAGACGCTTGGCCTCCAGCATTTTCCCCATTTCCGAAAAGTACTTAGTCTGGGCATGCAGGTCTTCCTGTATTTTTCGGATGGCCTGCTCCTGAGTTTCTTTGCTGGTCATAAAGAGGTTGGCCGGATAAACGTGATATTCATCGAAACTATCAATCATCTCAAGAGTCTCGGAATCCAGCTCCCGGATACTCTCAATCTCGTCTCCCCAAAAGGTGATACGCAGGAGATTGTCACTGTAGGCCAAGGCAACGTCCAAGGTGTCGCCTTTCACACGAAACTCTCCCCGACCGAGCGACACATCGTTGCGCACATAGAGCGAATCGGTAAGCCTGAGAAGCAGCTCGTTTCTGGGAATCTCCAGCCCCACGCGCAGCGCGATCATGCTCTCATAGAAAGCCCCGGGATTGCCCATACCATATATGCAACTAACAGAACTAACGACAATCACGTCCTTACGTCCCGAAAGAAGAGCGCTGACAGCAGCCAAACGGAGTTTGTCAATTTCCTCATTGATAGCCAGGTCTTTTTCGATATAGGTGTCGGTGCTGGGGATATAAGCTTCGGGCTGGTAATAATCATAATAACTGACATAATATTCCACAGCGTTGTTGGGGAAGAAGGACTTCATCTCGCTATAGAGCTGAGCCGCAAGCGTTTTGTTGTGACTAAGAATAAGCGTAGGCTTGCCTGCCCCGGCAATTACATTGGCCATGGTGAACGTTTTGCCCGAACCGGTCACGCCCAAGAGTACCTGAGCATGCTCGCCCTGGTCCAGCCCCTCGACGAGCCGGCGAATGGCCTCAGGCTGGTCGCCCGTAGGTTTGTATGCCGATTGCAAATCAAATTGATCCATGTAAACAATATCTTGACTTGCAAAAGTACGACAAATAAAGTGAAATATGACAAAAAAACGACCTATGGCCGTTCCCCAAAGGACAAAAAAACAAGAAGCATTGGCTATGTGTGGATTTTTTCGTAACTTTGCGCACCTAATATGTGGTAACAAAGCAAAATGAAGAATCTATTGATATTATGCACTGCAGGTTTGTTGCTGCTGACCAGTTGTAACGAATATCAGAGTCTGATGAAGAGCGCAGATTATGAATATCGCTACGAAGCCGCCAAAGCCTATTACGCCGAGGGCAAATACACCAAAGCCTCTGTATTGCTGGGCGACCTGGTGGCCACACTGAAAGGTACCGCATGGGGGGAAGAGTGCATGTATCTGCTGGCTATGAGTGAGTATAAAAACAAAAACTACGAGACGGCCGGCGATTATTTCAAGAAATATTATCAACGCTACCCCAATGGCATCTATACCGAATCGGCTTTCTACCAAAGCGGCCTCGCACTCTTCAACCAAACACCTGACACCCGACTGGACCAGACCAACACCATCAAAGCCATGGGCGAACTGCAAGCCTTCATGGACGCCTATCCTTTCAGTCCTCTGAAAGCGGAGTGTCAGGAGAAGGTGATGCAACTGCAGGACAAACTGGTGGAAAAGGAAGTGTTGGCAGCCCAGCTTTACTATGATTTGGGCACCTACGCGGTCAATTGCTTCTACGGTGGCACCAATTACGACGCCTGCATCGTTACTGCGCGGAACGCTTTGAACGACTATCCCTTTGCCGCACAGGAAAAGCGCGAAAAACTTTCGTGGCTGATGTTAAGTTCCAAATACAAACTGGCAAATGAGAGTATTGAATCCAAGCGCGTGCAGCGCTTCCGCGACGCCATCGACGAGTTTTACGCTTTTGAAAACGATTTCCCCGAGTCGAAATACATGAAGAATGCCCGAGAAATACTCCGGAAGGCAGAAAAAGTGGTAAAAAACAATGGAGGATTTGTCGAGGATTAGCCGATACCGAATTTGAAAAAACAAAAACAATAAATAAATGGATTACAAAAAAACAAACGCACCCACCAACACCGTCACACGCAACACAATGGAATTGTGCAACGAGACCGGTAACATCTATGAAAGCATTGCTATCATCGGCAAGCGTGCCAACCAGATTTCAGTAGAAATCAAGCAGGAACTGAGCAAGAAACTGCAGGAGTTCAGCACCACTACCGATAGCCTGGACGAGGTGTTTGAAAACCGCGAGCAGATAGAAATCAGCCGTTTCTACGAAAAGCTCCCCAAACCATCCCTGATTGCCACCGAGGAATTTTTGGAGGGCAAGGTGTATTTCCGCAATGCCGCCCAAAGTGCCGACACCGAGGATTAAACACAACACTCCCTTCACATCGGCGAACCATGATTCAACGCATTCAATCGGTCTACATGCTTGTGGCCACAATGCTGGGTGTTCTATGCCTGTGCATGCCCGTCGGTCGGCTGACCATGACCGACGGATTGGGCACGCTGACCAATCTGAAACTGACACTGACAACGGGAGAATCAAGCAACAGCCCATGGGCGTTGTTTGCCATCCTGTTGTTTTCTACCGTGCTCAACGGCATTACCATCTTTGCCTACCGCAACCGCATCTGGCAGATGCGTACGCTGGTGGTAGCCATTCTCTTCCTCATCGGCTACTATGCATTTTTCGCCTTCTATGTATGGGTGATAGCAAACAGCTTGAGTTTCCGTCCCACGCTGACCAGTTCCTTCCCTCTTATCATTATTGTACTGGATTATCTGGCTTTCCGACGCGTACTGAAAGACGAGATGCTGGTGCGCTCGTTAGACCGACTGCGGTAACAAAAGAAAAAACATTCGGATGTCTTTGCCAAAACATCCGAATGTGTCAACCAAAACGTCCGAATGTTTTTGCTCAAACATTCGGACGTTTTTCTGTTGATGAAGGTAATACCTTGCGGTATATCAACCCACTTAAACATCAAAACTGTTTCTTCTTGCGCCTTATATCGATAAGATAGCCGGCCTTCACAATAATCGTTCCGTTAGCAGAGCGGGAGAAATAATCGGATTTACCGTTGCTGAACATATCGCCCAGGGCATAATAATAACGGCCCTCCAACATAAAATGCCCTACCTTGGTGTTAATTTCAAGACCAAGTCCGCCTGTCAGACCATATTCAAACTTTTTGTCCACGGCCATGCCATACTGTCCTGTGACATTATTCGGACGCTTGCCCAAAGTCTCATCGGACCATTCACCCGACTTGTTCTCCTGGTCACTCAAGAAAAAACCGAGTTGAGGGCCAAGAACCAAATATCCCATCACACCACGATGTTCCTTACCAAAGCTCAGCCGTGCCAACAAAGGCAACTGAACATAGTGCATCGTGCGGCTATATGTGTCATCGCTGGTCTCAATCACTTCCTTCCAACCCATCCGGGCATAGTTCAACTCAGCCTGCAGGGCACACAGGATATTAAAATAACGCTCGCTGGTATAGCGAAGCGTAAGGCCACCCGTGACCCCTCCATGAAAGTCCTGTTTGACACTGGGACTAAAAGAAACCTTATTCAGCAGATAACCGCCATTGACTCCCAAGGCCAATTGGTTGCGATACTCGCCCACCTGTGCCCAAGCAGATGAGACAAGAAGAGAAAGAAAAGCCGAAAACAGAATCTTCTTCATCGAACCAAACTGACAATCTTGTTGGGCTGGAAATGGACCAACTGCACAAAATGGTTAACAAAAGGACTATCCGCACTCTCTTGCCGGAAGGCAAAACCATGTTGCAAGGGCTTCACACTCACGCTCTGCATAGCAAAAAGTCCCAGGTCAAACCCCGTCATGGCAATGGACGGGTTGGAGGACAAGGGCACTTGTTTGAAGTTGCTGCGATAAGATTGATTGAAACGCAACGAATGGCCGCTCAAGGGATTATTATAAAAGGTGCTGAACACGTAAGTGTCCAAGGCATGAAGTTGCGCGGTATATTGAGCGCCAAGCGACAACCACTCGGGAAAGCCCACCAGCGAGATGTCGTAAGAGGGATGCTCGCTTTTCAGCGTCAACAGAAAAGATGAGACACTGCTAAGAGTTGCCCCCCCCGGCGTATCCATCAGGATGACATTCTTATGCGTCTTGTCCAATGTCTCCAGAGCCTCATCATAGCCATCTCTCACATCCAGCGTGCTGTAATACAAACCATAATCATCCAACCGTTCCTTCAGATTCTGCTGAAGTGCCACACCACGGGCTTCCTGTTGCTTGGTGGTCAGGAACACGAAATTGGCATCGGGAAAGTTCTCAAGAAGCAATTGGACAACACCTGCATAGGTCACCTCCTGCGGAGCCACATTCTCAAAAACAGACGGAAGATTGCGGTCTCCGGCCACAGGAGTATTAAACGGCATCAGCAGTTGAATGCCCCATTGACTGCAGAACTTGGCCAGAACAGCCGCCTGAGAAGGTATCCCGGGTCCCACGATACAATCCATCCGAGCCATCTCGCCACGACGAAGCACCTCACTCATCTCGGCAGGTGTGGTGCCACTATCCAACGCATATATTTCCAAAGAAACGCCCTCGGCGCGAACGCTGTCTGCAGCCATCAAAAAACCACGATAGAATTCCACCATCGTCTGTCTCATTTTCCCTTGAGCACCGAAAGGAAGCAACACGCCAATGCGGCGAGCCGAAACCATCTGCACCAACAAAAGGCTCATAACAAGAAAGCCGAAAAAACGCTTAAAAGACAATATCGCCATAATTATACGTGTAATCAATATGACAAAGGTAAACCAAAGCCTCGAAAAAAACAAAAAAAGCGGGGACGTTGTCGGTTCGTTGGCATATTTTTTTGTACATTTGTCCTTATATATAATAGCGAGACTGAAATGAAACGACTATTCATCTATCTGACAGCCATCATGTGGGCTCTATCTGCTCACGCCCAATATCCTACGGTGAATCCGCAGGGGCTGTTCACCACGGCGGACGGAGAAGAAACCGACGATGCCTCAGGTGGACAGAACGCCCCTCTGACCGCTGTGTTTACGGCGAATCCCAGCGATGTGGGCGAATACACCGCCCGCTACGAATGGAAAATTTTTGAACCGGGAAACGAACAATCGCCTTTGGTGCACCGTTTTGAGGAAGACATCGACTACGTGTTCAGTAAAAGCGGTACGTTTTACGTTCAACTTTATGCAACTTTTACACGCAACGGCGAGACCATCGACTATCCGGCCGAGGGGGAAGAGAATCCAATTATAGTAAACATCAGCGAGAGCAAATTGGAGATGCCCAACGCTTTCAGCCCCAACGGAGACGGTTACAACGACATCTATAAAGCCAAAGAAGGTTACCAAAGTATTGTGAAGTTCAAGGCCACCATCTTCAACCGCTGGGGTCAGGAAATCTTCTCCTGGACCAATCCCGCAGAAGGATGGGACGGGAAATGGCATGGGAAGACGGTGAAAGACGGCGTCTATTACGTGAGAGTGGATGCTTTGGGAGCAGACGGACGCAAATATAAAATCCGACGCGACGTGAATGTGCTGACCGGCTACCAAAATCAGGGTGGAAGCACTATCGAATGATGTCATGGCAGAGCAACAGAACAAAGTAAGTGTGCTGGGAGCCCGTGTCCACAACCTGAAAAACGTGGATGTGGAAATTCCCCACAACAGCATAACCGTCATCACGGGACTCAGCGGAAGCGGTAAATCCAGTCTGGCCTTCGACACCATTTATGCCGAGGGGCAGCGCCGTTATATCGAGACCTTTTCAGCCTACGCCCGCAATTTTTTGGGCAATCTGGAACGACCCGACGTAGACAAAATCACGGGGCTTTCACCCGTTATCAGCATCGACCAGAAAACAACGAACAAGAACCCCCGAAGCACCGTGGGAACCACCACGGAGGTATACGATTTCCTCCGCCTGCTGTTTGCCCGTGCCGGCAAGGCCTACAGCTATGTAACTGGGGAAGAGATGGTGCGATATACGGAAGAACAGATACTCGGCCTGCTACTGAAGCAATACTTGGGACGCCGAGTCTATCTGCTGGCTCCGCTGGTAAAGAACAGAAAAGGCAATTACAAAGACCTTTTCGAACAAATTGCGAAGAAAGGATATCTGCACGCGAGGGTGGATGGCGAACTGCGCGAAATCACACCCGGCATGGAACTGGACCGCTACAAGAACCACACCATCGAGGTGGTGGTGGATCG
Source organism: uncultured Prevotellaceae bacterium (assembly GCA_947176895.1). Lineage (GTDB taxonomy): Bacteria > Bacteroidota > Bacteroidia > Bacteroidales > Bacteroidaceae > Physcousia. The sequence goes on from CAMWSK010000028.1 coordinate 7,463, forward strand.
CCTGGCCGTGAAAGAGACCGACGACCACCGATTGCAAAACAGCGTGCAAAACACCATGAAACAGGGTCAGGGACTGATAACCGTGCTTGATTTGGAGACAGGAGAAGAGCGACACTACAGTAAACGACTGATGTGTCCCACCTCGGGCATTGCCTACCGCGACCCCGCTCCCCACAACTTTAGCTTCAACAGCCCTCAAGGTGCCTGTCCGCGGTGCAAAGGATTAGGCACGGTAAGCCTGATTGACCGCAATCTGGTAATCCCCGATCCCAACCGAAGCATACGTGAAGGCGGTCTGGCACCGTTGGGAAAGCACAAGAATCAGATGATCTTCTGGCAAGTGGAAGCCATCGTCAAGCGCTACGGTTGCACTTTGGACGACCCTATTTCAACCGTACCGGAGGAGGCCATCAATGAAATCCTTGAGGGAAGTAATGAGCGGCTGCGTATTCCCGCCTCCGTAACGAGAACCACAAACGACTATTTTTGCGACTTCGCCGGCATCATCAAGCACATCCAATCCGTGGCCGAAAATGAACAAAGTTCCATTGCACAGAAATGGGTGGATCAGTTCAGCCGCCAATGTGCCTGCCCCGAATGCAAAGGCCAGCGCCTGAACAAAGAGGCCCTGCACTTCCGAGTGGCAGACAAGAACATCAGCGAGCTGAGTGCCATGGACCTGAAAGAGCTTTCGGTGTGGATGATCCATCTGCCGGAAAAATTAGACAAAAGGCAAAACACCATTGCCCATGAAATAATAAAGGAGATACAGACACGCCTGCAATTTCTGCTGGACGTAGGATTGGAGTATCTGGCACTTAACCGTGCTTCGGCCAGTCTGTCGGGTGGAGAAAGCCAGCGCATCCGCCTGGCCACACAAATCGGGAGCCAATTGGTAAACGTGCTTTACATACTCGATGAGCCAAGTATCGGTCTGCACCAAAGAGACAACCAACGACTTATCAACTCGCTGAAGCAACTGCGCGACAAAGGCAACACCATCATTGTGGTGGAACATGACCAGGAGATGATGGAAAACGCCGACTGGATTGTAGACATCGGTCCGCGAGCAGGCCGGCAAGGAGGTGAGGTGGTGTTTCAGGGCACCTATCAAGACATGCTGAATCAGCATACCTTAACCAGCCAATACCTCAACGGAGAAAAGAAAATCGAACCTGCAGGTCCCCGACGCAAAGGCAACGGAAAAACCTTAGTGCTGAAAGGATGCCGGGGAAACAACCTAAGAAACGTGGATGTGGCCTTCCCCTTAGGCATGCTGATTTGCGTGACCGGAGTAAGCGGAAGCGGTAAGAGTACGCTCGTCAACGATACGCTGCAACCCATCCTCTCGCAACATTTCTTCCGATCGCTGCGCGACCCTCTGCCATTCCAATCCATCGAAGGACTGGAAAACATTGACAAAGTGGTCTGTGTGGACCAGAGTCCTTTAGGCCGGACACCACGTTCAAATCCGGCCACTTACACGGGGGTCTTCAACGACATACGCGCCCTGTTCATTCAACTGCCCGAATCAAAAATCCGTGGATACAAGCCCGGGCGTTTCTCGTTCAACGTGAAAGGTGGCCGATGCGAGACATGTGGCGGAAACGGATACCGCACTATCGAGATGAACTTCCTGCCCAACGTGTACGTGCCTTGTGAAGACTGCAGAGGAAAAAGATACAACCGCGAGACACTGGAAGTACGCTTCAAGGGCAAAAGCATTGCCGATGTGCTGGAAATGACCATCAACCAGGCCGTGGAGTTCTTCGAGAACCAACCTGCCATCCTGCAAAAGATAAAGGTGTTACAAGATGTGGGCCTGGGATATATCAGACTGGGGCAGAGCAGCACCACCCTGAGCGGCGGGGAAAGCCAACGCGTGAAATTAGCCACAGAACTGGCCAAGAAAGACACGGGAAAGACACTCTACATTCTGGACGAGCCCACCACAGGACTTCACTTCGAGGATATCAACGTGCTGTTGGGTGTGTTGAACCGCTTGGCCGACAAGGGCAACACCATTGTGGTGATTGAACATAACCTGGACGTGATACGCTGCGCCGACTACCTGATTGAAATGGGTCCCGAAGGCGGACAGGGCGGCGGACAATTGTTGTTTGAAGGAACGCCCGAGGAACTGAAGAAAACGACTGTCGGATACACCAGACTATTCCTATGACACATGAATTGAAAATGAAGGTGCGCGACTATGAGTGCGACCTGCAAGGCATCGTAAACAATGCCAACTACCAGCATTACTTCGAACATGCCCGCCATGAGTTCCTGATGGAGCAGGGGGTAAGTTTTGCCAAAATGCACCAGGAGGGCATCGATGCCGTGGTGGCACGTATTCAGATAGATTTCAAAGTGCCGCTGAAGAGTGGCGATGAATTTCTTTGTCAGTTGAAAGTGAAGAAAGACGGAATCAAGTACGTCTTTCACCAACAAATCCACCGTCTGCCTGACATGCGCTTGGCCTGTCGGGCTAAAGTAGACACCGTATGCTTGATAAACGGGAAACTGGGTACCCGACCCGAATTGGACAATCTGACGGAAGAACATAACGTTTAAACACATATACATTGAGCCTTATGATACAAAAACTGATAAACTTCCTGAACAACTCGCCGGTAAATTTCCTGGCAGTGGCAGAAATCAAGCGTCAACTGGTTGCCGCCGGTTATAACGAGCTGGATGCCACAAAGCCCATGCCCGCCGTGAAGGCCGGTGACAAGTTATTCGTAACGAAAAACGACAGCAGCATTTATGCCTTTCACATAGGCAGCCGCACACCGGGTGAAAGCGGTTTCCACTTGATAGCCGCCCATTGCGACTCACCCACCTTCCGCATCAAACCCAACGCGGAAATAGTGAACAGCGACGGGAGCGTCAAGCTGAACACCGAAGCCTATGGAGGAGCCATCCTCAGCACATGGTTCGACCGCCCGCTGAGCATCGCCGGACGCGTGATACTGCGCTCAGCCGATCCATTGAAACCCGAGACGCGCATGCTGCACGTAAAACGCCCCATTCTGGTGATTCCCAACCTGGCCATCCACTTCAACCGTCAAGTAAACGACGGCGTGAAACTGAGCAAGCAAAAGGATATGCTGCCCATCTTAGGCTACATGAACGACCGGATGGAAAAAGACAGCGTTCTCCTTGACATCATTTCCACAGAGTTGAATGTAAAGAAAGGGGACATTCTGGACTTCGACCTTTACCTTTACGACACCACTCCTGCTTGCACAGTGGGACAGAATGACGAGTTTATCTCTGCCGGTCGGCTGGATGACCTGAGCATGGTGCATGCCGGACTGGAGGCATTGCTGAGCATCCAAGAAACGCCCAAAACCACAAAAGTACTGGCTGTGTTCGATAATGAAGAAACCGGCTCGCAAACCAAACAGGGAGCAGGAAGTCCTTTCCTAAGCAACATCCTACAGCGTCTGGTAACCGCGCAAGGGGGCACTGCCGATGATTATTTCCGCGCCGTGGAGCAATCCTTCATGATTTCAGCCGACAACGCTCACGCCTGGCATCCCAATTATAGCGAAAAGTATGACCCCACGAACCATCCCCACATGGGCGGGGGGCCTGTGGTGAAACTGAACGCAGCACAGAAATACTTAAGCGATGCCGCCTCGGCAGCCGTGTTCCGCGAATTATGCCACTTGGCCGATGTTCCTTGCCAGACTTTTGTCAATCACAGCGATGTGGCGGGAGGAAGCACGCTGGGCAATATTCTTTCCTCGTCGCTTCCCCTGCGAGGAGTGGACATGGGCAACCCCATATGGGGAATGCACAGTGCCAGAGAAACAGGAGCAACCCTTGATCACGAATATTGCATCAAGGCCTTCTGCAAATTCTTTCACCAATGACCCGGTCACAAACAAATAAAAAGATTGGGAAACCTTGAGGAAAAATCGTATCTTTGTCCCAAAGTATCAAAAGGAAGATATATGTCTTGCATTTTGCATATAGAAACCAGTACAAAGACCTGTTCCGTGGCTGTCAGTCAGGATGGTGCCGTTATCTTTGAGCAACAAGATAACAACGGTCCCTCTCATGCCGTGAATTGTGGCGTGTTTGTACAGGAGGGTCTCAGCTTCGCGGAAAGCCACGCCATACCTTTAGATGCCGTAGCCGTAAGTATGGGGCCCGGCAGCTATACAGGACTGCGCATCGGTTATAGCATGGCCAAGGGCGTAGCCTACGGACGCAACGTGCCTCTGATAGCTCTCCCCACCCTGAAAGTGATTTGTGTGCCTGTTCTTCTCTATGAAGACCTGCCCGAAGACGCTCTGCTCATCCCCATGATTGATGCGCGTCGCATGGAAGTGTATGCTGCCGTTTACAGCCGCGCACTGAAAGAGATACGCCCCGTGGCGGCAGACATCGTAACAGCTGACACCTACAAAGAGTTTTTGGACAAAGGCCCGGTATATTTTTTTGGAGATGGTGCCACCAAATGTAAAGAGGTAATCAACCATCCCAACGCACATTTTATTGAAGGCGTCAAGCCACTGGCGAAAAACATGACACCACTGGCCGAGCAATGCATCGCCCGGAACGAGTATGCCGACGTAGCCTACTCCGAACCGTTCTACCTGAAAGACTTTCAAGCAAGTACACCCAAGAATCTGCTATAAGAAATGATATATAACACAAAAAGAGACCCATTACGCATGCCGGAATACGGACGGGCCGTGCAGGAGATGATTATGCTGGCCGTCAGTTTGCCTGATCGCGATGAACGGCAACGATGCGCTGAAACAATCATGGACATCATGGTCAACATGTTCCCCGAAATACGCGAACAGCCCGACTATGAACAACTTATATGGAATCACATCGCCTACATATCGGAATATAAACTTGATGTAGATTTCCCCTGTCCCATCACCCGCCTTGATGATGAATCAACCAAGCCCGAGACCCTAAATTACCCGCTACACAAAATCGGGCAACGCCAATACGGCCACTTTTTGGAAGAATCGCTCCATAAACTGGCAGAATACCCGGAAGGCGAAGAACGGGACGAGCTCATGGAAATGATTGCCAACCAAATGAAACTGAGTTTGTTTAATTGGAACAAGGACAGCATGGACAACGAGAAGGTTGCCCAAGACATCGAACAATATACCAAAGGACAAGTACAGTTGGACATGGACAATTTTCACTTCAACGCAGTCCAATGCCTGCCTAAATACGACTCCTTGAAAAAGAAAAAGCGCAAATAGTCCACACATACCCACCACAATCTATGGCATCGTTTATTATTGAAGGTGGCCACCCCCTAAAAGGTGAGATTGAACCTCAGGGCGCAAAGAATGAAGCCCTGCAGGTTTTATGTGCCACCTTACTGAGCAGTGAGCCTATTCGCATAAAGAATATCCCCAACATTGCTGATGTAAACAATCAGATTCAGTTACTGGCCGACATCGGTGTGAAAATCCAGCGAAACGCTCCCGGCGACATCACCTTCCAAGCCGATGAAGTGGACTTGAGTTTCTTGAAAAGCGATGAGTTCCTGAAGCGTTGCAGCAAGCTTCGCGGTAGCGTGATGTTTATCGGTCCACTGCTCGCCCGATTGGGGCATGCACTGATTTCGAAACCCGGGGGCGACAAGATTGGCAGGCGACGCCTGGACACTCATTTCCTGGGCTTCAAAAAGCTGGGAGCCGAGTTCACCTATAATCAAGAACGCGAAGTGTTCGACATCCACGCCAAGCGACTTTCGGGTTGCTATATGCTGCTGGACGAAGCCAGTGTGACCGGGACGGCAAATATCGTCATGGGGGCGGTATTGGCCAAAGGAACCACCACAATCTACAATGCCGCCTGTGAACCTTATGTGCAACAATTGTGCAAGATGCTGAACCGGATGGGTGCCAAGATCTCAGGCATAGCCAGCAACCTGCTCACCATTGAGGGAGTGGATGAATTGCACGGAACGGAGCACACCATACTGCCCGATATGATTGAGGTGGGGTCGTTCATTGGCATGGCCGCCATCTGCGGTGAAGGCGTACTCATCAAAAACGTGCATTGGGACCAATTGGGCATCATCCCTGCCACCTTCCAACGCCTGGGCATCAAACTGGAACAACAAGGTGATGACATCTATGTACCCCATCAGCCTCACTATGAAATCGAGAGCTTCCTCGACGGCAGTTTCATGACCATTGCCGATGCCCCTTGGCCGGGTCTCACTCCCGACCTGCTGAGTGTCCTGCTGGTGGTAAGCACACAAGCCAAGGGAAGCGTATTGATTCATCAGAAGATGTTTGAAAGCCGCCTGTTCTTTGTGGACAAACTCATTGACATGGGTGCTCAGATTATCCTTTGTGACCCTCACCGCGCCGTGGTAGTCGGGCACGACCGCCAGATTTCCCTGCACAGCGGACGGATGACCAGTCCCGACATCCGAGCCGGTATCGCCTTGTTGATTGCCGCCATGAGCGCCACGGGTGTGAGCGAGATTGACAACATCGAACAAATTGACCGTGGCTATCAAGACATCGAAGCCCGTCTGTCCGCTTTAGGTGCTCGCATCATGCGCAAAGACTGATACCCCATTCCCCTACACATATATAATATGATAAAGGAAAGTGAAGTTTACCCCATAGGAATACTCAACAAGCCACACGGTGTGAAGGGAGAAATCACCTTCACATTCACCAGCGACGTGTGGGACAGAGTGGAGGCTGACTACCTCATCTGCGAGGTGGACGGTATCTTGGTTCCCTTCTTCCTTGAGGAGTATCGTTTCCGCACCGATCATAGCGCCATTCTGAAGTTTCAGGGCATGGACACGGTGGAGGCCGTACAAGAGATGACAGGACTGAAGGTTTACTTCCCCCACAGCCTCACTCCACAAGACGAAGAAGAAGAAGGTTACACTTGGCAATATTTCCAGGGCTTTCACATCGAGGATGCCCAAGGAAACGGGTTGGGCGTGATAGATTCCGTTGACGATGCCACGGAAAATGTTCTTTTTGAGGTAGGGGATTTGTTGATTCCCGCCGCAGAAGAACTGATTGTCAATATTGACCACGAGAAAAAAATCATACAGATGCAACTGCCTGAGGGCTTGACTGAACTATGAACAAGAAACGAATAGCGATACTTGGAAGCACGGGTAGCATCGGCACCCAGGCACTGGAGGTCATCCGTCTGCACGCCGACCTGTACGAAGCCTACATCCTGACGGCGAACACGCAGGCCGACCTGTTGATTCAGCAGGCACGTGAGTTTCAGCCGGCCGCCGTGGTGATTGCCGACGAATCCTGCTACAACTACGTGCGCGATGCGTTGGCTGACCTACCTGTCAACGTGTATGCCGGGGCAGATGCCTTGTGCCAGGTTGTGCAGAACGAGAACGTGGACGTTGTGCTCACCGCCCTTGTCGGTTTCTCCGGTCTTCGCCCCACGATGGCAGCCATCGAGGCGAAAAAAGTTATTGCCCTGGCCAACAAAGAGACGTTGGTGGTGGCCGGCGAACTGATTACCCGCATGGCCATCGACAACCGCGTGGCCATTCTTCCCGTAGACAGCGAACACTCGGCCATCTTCCAAAGCATCATGGGCGAGCAGAGCGAGATAGAGGAAATCATCCTCACCGCTTCGGGAGGTCCTTTCCGCAAGAAGACATTGGAGGAACTGCAGAACGTGACACCCGCCATGGCGCTCAAGCATCCCAACTGGGACATGGGAGCCAAGATTACCATCGACAGCGCTTCGATGATGAACAAAGGCTTTGAGGTGATAGAAGCCAAGTGGCTGTTTGGCGTGGGAGAGGATAAGATTCGCGTGGTGGTGCATCCCCAAAGCATCATCCACAGCGCCGTTCAATTTGCCGACGGAGCGGTAAAAGCCCAATTGGGTGTACCCGACATGAAGGTCCCCATCCAACTGGCTCTCAGCTACCCCAAACGCTTACACAGCCCCTTCGACCGCTTAAATTGGTACGACATGCCACCGATCACCTTTGAGGAGCCCGACACCAAGCGTTTCCCTTGCCTGGAATTGGCCTATGAGGCCATCCGCCGGGGCGGAAACGCGGCTTGTGTGGTGAACGCTGCCAACGAGGTGGCTAACCTGGCCTTCCGCCAAGAGCGATGCACCTTCACGGACATTCCCAGAATCATCGAAAACGCCCTCAACACGATTCCATACCAAAGCAGGCCCACGTTAGACGACTATCTGGCCATTGATGCCGAAGCACGCCGTGTGGCCCGTTCATTCATTCACTAACAACACAAAACATCACAGTGGACATTTCACTCATTGCCATCAAAGCACTCCAGCTCATCTGCTGCTTCAGCCTGCTCGTGCTCCTGCACGAAGGCGGACATTTTTTCTTTGCCAAGTTGTTTGGCGTCAAAGTAGAAAAGTTCTACATGTTCTTCAACCCCAAGTTTCATCTTTTCAGCACACGTGACAAGTGGTTCACCCGCCTGTTCCCCTACTTCAAGGACAATGAAACGGAGTATGGCATCGGCTGGATTCCTTTGGGAGGATATGTAAAAATCGCCGGTATGGTGGACGAGAGCATGGACACCGAACAGCTTAAACAGCCTGCCCGTCCCGATGAGTTCCGCAGTCAGAGCATTCCCAAGCGTTTCATGATTATGGTGGGAGGCGTGCTGGTAAACGTCATCACGGCCTTTGTGATCTATTCCATCGTCATGTTCACCTGGGGCAAAGACATCCTGCCCATGCGCAACCTGCCCAACGGACTTGCATTCAACGCCCAGGCCGAGCAACTGGGTTTCCGCGATGGCGACACCCCCATCCGCGTTGACGGCAAAGACATTGAGAGTTACTCCCCTGCCCTGTTGCGCGACTTCTCCAACGCCAAGGAGGTGACCGTGCTGCGCCAGGGTCAAGAGGTTGACATCAAGATGCCCGAGGACGGACTCAACCTGCTCGAACTTACCGAGATGAATCCCGCCTTTATCGACATCAATGCCCTGTCTGTCGTAGACTCCGTTATTCCTGAGATGCCCGCCGCTTTAGCCGGAATTGCCAAAGGCGATCACGTGTTAAGCCTGAACGGTGTGGCCACCCCCACCACAGCCGACTTCTTCTCGGCCATGGAGAAAGTGACCGGAGACGAGGTGACGCTGGTGGTAAGCCGTGCGGAAGGTGGCGCACAAGACACCCTGAGTGTAGGGCTCAACGCCAACAGGAAAATGGGGCTTTACTGGAAGAACCCCATCACCGCCGAGATGTTTGACCACATCGACTACGGTTTCTTCCAAAGCATCCCCGCGGGCATTGCCTCGGGATGGAACAAACTCACCAGTTATGTCAGCGACCTGAAATACCTGTTCTCAAAGAAAGGAGCACAAAGCGTAGGCTCGTTCATCACCATCGGCAGCATCTTCCCCAGCACATGGGACTGGCAGATGTTCTGGAACCTGACCGCCTTCATCAGCATCATCCTGGCTGTGATGAACATCCTGCCCATTCCCGGACTGGACGGCGGCCATGTCATGCTATTGCTCTACGAGGCCGTCACCGGGCACGAACCCGGCGAGAAAGTAATGGTCTGGCTGGAGTACATCGGTATGGGCCTCCTCATCGCGCTGATGGTGCTGGCCTTGGGCAACGACCTGCTGAGATTTGTCTTCTAAACTCTCAGGAAAAACATGAACATCTTTTTTGAAAACATGAACACGTTTTTCAAAAACATGAACAACATTTTCTGAAACATGAACGAACTTCCCCAAGACCCCTTCATGCTGATGAGCGTGGTGAACATGAAACTGCGTGACCAGTACAACTCGCTCGATGAGTTCTGCGCCTCGACAGGCGTAAACCGCGAGGAGCTCTGCCAACGCCTGTCGGCCATCGGACTTGAATACAACCCGGAAACAAATAAATTTTGGTAACCCATGAAACATCTCCTGACAACCTTGTTGGCCGCAATGGCCCTCGCATCATGCGGAGAATCGAAGCAAGACGCTTCACAAACATCCTCTGAAGAGCAGGCCGGAATGACGTTGCTCACCCGGGCCCGCCAAGAACTGGCCGAAGGAAACACAGCCGCTGCCCGTGAAACCATCGAAGAACTGCGCGACAGCCACAAGCTGGCCAAGCAGGCACGCCTTGAGGCCATCCTCACGTTGGACAGCATCGAACTGCTTGATGCCCGCCAGGCACAGGACTCCCTGAAGCAAGTCTTCTTCGAGCGCAAGTTGCAGGAAGACCTCATTTCTCTTAAAGACAAGTTGAAGTAAATCTTATGCGACATATTTCACGCACCCAGATGACGGAGCTTCTCTCCCACCCCATTTTCCGGCAAATCGGTCAGGTAGCCGACGGGATGGGAATGGAGTGTTATGTGGTAGGCGGCTTCGTGCGCGACCTCTTTTTGGAGCGTCCCTCCAAAGACATCGACTGCGTGGTGGTGGGCAGCGGCATTGCCGTGGCCCAGACCCTGGGCAAGACGCTGGGACGAGGAGCGCACGTCAGCGTGTTCCGCAATTTCGGCACCGCCCAGGTGAAATGGCGCAATATCGAGGTGGAGTTCGTGGGAGCGCGTCGCGAAAGCTATCAGCGCGATTCGCGCAAACCTATCGTGGAAGACGGCACACTGGAGGACGACCTCGACCGCCGCGACTTTACCATCAACGCCCTGGCCGTATGCCTCAACGAGCAACGCTTCGGTGAACTGGTAGACCGCTTCCAGGGCCTTCTCGACATGGAGGACCGCATCATTGCCACGCCCCTCGACCCCGACATCACCTTCTCCGACGACCCTCTGCGCATGATGCGCTGCGTGCGCTTCGCCACCCAGTTGCGCTTTCAGATTGAGGAGGAGACGGCCGAGGCACTGGAGCGCAACGCCGATCGCATCAAGATCATCTCACAGGAACGCATCATCGACGAGCTGAACAAAATCATCGCCTCACCACAACCCAGCATCGGCTTCGTGGAACTGAGCCGTTGCGGCCTGCTCCCGCTCATCTTCCCCGAACTGAGCAAGCTGGAAGGCGTGGAGACACGCAACGGACGCGCCCACAAAGACAACTTCTTCCACACACTGGAGGTGCTGGACAACGTGGCACGCAAGACCGACAACCTGTGGCTTCGTTGGGCAGCCCTGCTTCACGACATAGGGAAGCCCCGCAGCAAACGCTGGGAGCCCGTGGCCGGATGGACTTTCCACAACCATAATTATATCGGTTCACGCATGACGCCCGACATCTTCCGACGCATGAAACTGCCCCTGGACGAGCGGATGAAATATGTGCAGAAACTGGTTGACCTGCACATGCGGCCCATTGCCATTGCAGATGCCGAGGTGACCGACTCGGCTGTCCGCCGCCTGCTCTTCGAGGCCGGCGAGGACATCGACGACCTGATGACCCTGTGCGAAGCCGACATCACCAGCAAGAACCAGCAAAAGAAACAGCACTTCCTGGACAATTTCCGGCTGGTGCGCGAAAAACTGGCCGACCTGCAGGCCCGCGACAACTACCGCACCTGGCAGAACCCCATCACGGGTGAGGAAATCATGCAGACCTTCCATCTGCAGCCCTGCAAGGAAATCGGCATACTCAAGCAATTGGTGAAGGACGCCATCTGGGAAAGCCAGATTCCCAACACCTACGAAGCTGCCAGAGACTACATGATGGAAAAGGCCAAAGAAATGGGACTGACAACCGAAAACAAATGATCACACTCACTCTGAACAAAGCAAATGAAAACGAAACATAATCAACAAATACTATGAAGAACGTCCTTTTAACCCTTCTGACGCTGGTATGCACAACTGCCGGCGCACAGTTCCGTTCCGGCGCACTCTACAATGTCAGTCCGCTGAACACTGAATACCAAGAACAGACTTTCACGCTGAAAAACCTCAGCGGTTCATGGATTATCGTCGATCCCTTCAAGGGCCGTGCCCTGCGCATGGGTGCCAAGGGCGTGGAGTTCGCCCAGGAAAACGGTTCGGACGAATTGCAAAAGTGGACCATCACCACCAACAAGCAAGGCACCTATACGCTGAAGTCGACCAACGGAAAGGGAGAGCTCACCCGCATCGCCATCACGGAAAGCCCCTATTACGGTGCCGACGTGAATGCCACCTATCGTTTCCGCAGCGTCAGCCGCCCCGATTTTGTGTTGGGTGACGGCGACAACGGAGGCAACAACGTGGCCGTTCGTGCCGAGAAACAAGACACGATTGCGCTGGGACAATACTGGCGCATCCACACGTTGGGCTTGGGCAAGCACATGATAGAAGGAGCCTTCTTCAGCACAAGCATCGATGACGGCGGCGACAATGCCCGCCTCACCTATCTGATTCAATGGCCTGCCTTACCCGCCGCCCCCGGCAATGCCCTGCTCCGCATCCAACCTGTGAAGGGACAACAGGGTGTCTATCGCATTGAATCAGCCAACAAGAACCTGATGTATGTGGCCAAAGACGACAAGCTGGTTCAGGCCACCATCGACGAAACCGTCAAAGAAAGCTGGTGGACCATCGAGCAGGTGGAGAAACCCAAGATAAAATCACCTGTTTGGGAAGATGAGACGGTGTTTGAAATCAACAAACTGCCCGCCGTGCCCACTTTCATCCCCTACGCCAGCGAACAGGAGATGCTGGCCGATACAGACTTCCGCGTGAAACCCTGGACAAACCCTCTCAGCTCACAGGTGCAGAGTCTGGACGGCGAATGGAACTTCCGTTTCACCGCCGAACCCACGATTGAGGAGATTAACGGCACACAAGTGATGGACGGCCCCGCCATGAAAGAGGCTCTCTCCTCCGAAGGCTGCCCCAGTTGGGCCACGATACCCGTGCCCTCGTGCTGGGAGATGCTGGGCTACGACAAGCCCATCTACTGCAACGTGGAGTACCCGCACAGCAACACGCCTCCCTTCATCAAGGCCCGCCCGGGCTTCAACGACGGAGGCAAGAACTACGCCATCAACCCCGTGGGCACCTATCAGCGCACCTTCGCCATCCCGGAGATATGGAAAGGACAACGCATCATCATCCACTTCAACGGCATCTATTCATCCGCACAGATATGGGTGAACGGGAAGTTCGTGGGCTACACACAAGGCGCCAACAACGTGAGCGAGTTTGACCTCACCGATGTGGCCCGGGTGGGCGACAACACGCTGGTGGTGCAGGTTCACCGCTGGTGCGACGGTTCCTATCTGGAATGTCAGGACATGTTCCGCATGAGCGGCATCCATCGCAGCGTTCGGCTCTATGCCCAGCCCAAGAATGCCATCCGCTACAACCTCATCTCCACCACAATACAGGGTGACCGGGCACTGCTTACCTTCAAGGCTGACCGGCCCACCGCCACGTTGAAACTCTATGACCCGCAAGGCAACCTTTTTGCCACCACCGAGACCAAGAACGGCGAAGCCACCATACAGTTGCCGGCCGACCGTAACCTATGGAACGCAGAAGAACCAAACCTCTACACGCTCGATGTGATTCAGCCCGGGCAGGCCTTCAGCACCAAGGTGGGTGTACGCCGGGTGGAAATCAAAAACAGCCAATTGATGGTCAACGGCAAACGGGTGATTCTGCTGGGGGCCAACCATCACGACACCGACCCCGTGGGCGGACGCACCATGACCGCCGAACGTATGGAACAGGACGTGCGCATCATGAAACAGAACAACCTGAACTGCATCCGCACCAGCCACTATATCAAGGACGAGCGCATGAACGCGATGTTCGACTACTACGGCCTCTATTGTGTGGACGAGGCCGACCTGGAGGACCACGCCAACCAAAGTATTTCCGAGATGCCCTCATGGCAGCCCGCCTTCAACGACCGTATCGAGCGCATGGTAATCCGCGACATCAACCACCCCAGCGTGATAATCTGGAGCCTGGGCAACGAGGCAGGCGGAGGCAAAAACTTCAAGGAATGTTACGACGTGGCACACAAACTGGACGGCAAACGACCTGTCCACTATGAAGGTGCTCACGGCTACAACGGACGCGGAGGTGTCACCTACAGCGATATGTACAGCAAGATGTACCCCTCTGTGGAATGGGTAAGCCAAAATTCAAGCGACCTGGACAAGCCCATGTACCTGTGCGAATACGCCCACGCCATGGGCACCGCTATCGGCAATCTGCCCGAATATGTGGAGCTGTTCCGCAATGCCAACTCCACCATCGGCGGCTGCATCTGGGACTGGGTGGACCAAGCCATCTACGACCCCGCAGAGATGAAGCAGGGTATCCGCCGCATCCACACCGGATATGACTATCCCGGCCCTCACCAAGGCAATTTCTGTAGCAATGGCATTGTCTCTGTCGAACGCGAGGCCAATGGCAAACTCAACGAAGTGAAGATGGCTTACCAACCCATCGCCTTCGCTTTGAAGGACGGAAAAGCAGAGCTGACCAACCACTACAGCTTCCTTTCGCTCAGCGGTCTGAAGGCAGAGATTCGTATGCTTGTCGGCAATAAGGTAAAGAAGACCAAACGCATCACACTGACCGATGTGAAACCCGGCGAAAGCATGAGCATCAATCTGCCCAAAGTAAAGCAGGAAACAGAGCGCATCGCGGCACAAATCATCATCACCGACCCCGTGGCAACCACGTACAGTGAGGCCGGTCACATCATTGCCCAAAGCGAACTGGAACTGCAGGCAGGTTCTGCCGCACTGAAACCCTTCGTCAAGACGGACAAAGACCCCATAGTGGAAGGCATCAGCCCCATGTCCAACAAACACACCACCTTGGTCTTCGATGAAAAGACCAAGAACGTGAAGAGCCTCATCATGGGATTCAAAGAGATGTTGGCCGGCGAGAGCTTCGTGTTCGACAACCATCGTTGGATTGAGAACGACCGCTTCGGCAACACCTCCAACGGTCTGGATACCTCCACCGCCACCTGCTACACACAAGACTTGCGTTTCGGCAAACGCCTCATCCAAACAGCCGCATCGTCCGTCAAGGGCTCATTGGCCGATCAGGACATCAAGTATGCCCTCAACTATTCCACGGGCGAACTGGACGTGACCGTCACACTCACTCCCCACACCGCCGAACTGCGTCGTCTGGGCATCGTGCTTCGCCTGAACCCCGACCTGCAGAATGTAACCTACGTGGGCAAGGGGCCTTGGGAAAACTACCCCGACCATAACGCCGGAGCGCTCACAGGCACCTACACCTCCACCGTGGCCGAGCTGAGCAAGCAACAGAACGTGAAGCCCCAGACCACAGGCGAGCGTTTCGTATGGGAGCTGGAGATGACCGACGCACAAGGCAAGGGAGTGAAAATCGAGTGCCCCGAGGGTCTCTACTTCAGCGTGAGCCGCAACACCGATGCCGACCTGATGAACGCACAGCACACATGGGAATTGAAGGACCGGCCCTTCATCTATCTCCATCTGGATGCCGCCCTGCGCGGACTGGGCAATGCCAGTTGTGGCCCCGGCACGCTGAAAGAATATTGCATCCCCGGTGAGCCCCGCACGTTCACTTTCAGGATAAGCCCCATCAAGAAGAAGTAATTTTACAACAACTATAAAACACATGATACAATCAATGACGGGATACGGCAAATGTACGGTCGTGTTCCAAGGAAAGAAGATAACCGCGGAAATCAAGTCACTCAACAGCAAGGCGCTGGACCTGAACACACGCATCGCACCCCTCTATCGCGAGAAGGAGATGGAGATTCGTAACACCATCGCCACGGCGCTGGAGCGGGGAAAGGTGGAGTTCAGCCTATGGACGGAGAAAGAGAGTCAGGATAATGAACTGCCCTTGGACGCAGCGTTGCTGGGTTCCTATTACCGCCAGATCATGACCATCTGCAAGCAGCAGGACATCCCCGAGCCCACCAACCCCTGGCTCACCCTGCTGCGCATGCCCGATGTGTTCAACCGTCAGGAGGCACAGGCCGAATTGTCCGAGGAGGAATGGAACGTGGTGCGCGACGTGGTGATGCAAGCCATCAAGCAATTGGTGGACTTCCGCATCCAGGAAGGCGCGGCACTGCAAAAGAAATTTGAAGAGAAACTGCACAACATCGGCGAGTTGCTGGCAAGCATCGCCCCCTACGAGGAACAGCGCACCGAAAAGATCCGTCGGCGCCTGACCGATGCCTTGGCCTCCATACCCAACGTAGAGTATGACCGCAACCGTCTGGAACAGGAGATGATCTATTACATCGAGAAACTGGACATCAACGAGGAGAAGCAACGACTGAGCAACCACCTGAAATATTTCCAACAGACCATGGAAGAAGGACACGGTCAGGGCAAGAAGCTCGGCTTCATCGCCCAAGAGATGGGACGCGAGATCAACACCACCGGCAGCAAGAGCAATCAGGCCGAGATGCAGAACATCGTGGTAAAGATGAAGGACGAGCTGGAGCAAATCAAAGAGCAAGTGCTCAACGTCATGTAATCAAAGTAACACCGGTATGGGCAAATGTATCATCTTCAGTGCTCCCTCGGGAAGCGGAAAGAGCACCATCGTGCAATATTTGATGAGGGAGCATCCCGAGTTCAACCTTGCTTTCAGCATCAGCGCCACCAGTCGCCCGCCACGCGGCACGGAGAAAGACGGAGTGGAATACTTTTTCCTCACCGCAAGTGAGTTCAAGAAAAAGATTGCCAACAACGAGTTGCTGGAATATGAAGAGGTCTACACCGACCGCTTCTACGGAACGCTCAAATCACAGGTGCAACAACAACTGAGGATGGGCCAGAACGTGGTGTTCGATGTGGACGTGAAGGGAGGATGCAACATCAAGGACTTCTACGGCGATGAAGCCCTCAGCATCTTCATCCAGCCCCCTTCGGTGGACGAGCTTCGCCGCCGCCTGGTGGGCCGGGCCACGGACGATGCCGCACAGATCGAGCAACGTCTGGCCAAAGCCGAGTATGAGATGAGCTTTGCCCACCGCTTCGACGTCATCCTGGTCAACGACAAGTTGGAAGAAGCCCAGCAGAAAGCCGTTCAACTGTTGCAGGACTTCCTGGACGAATGACGCGCACAGGCATCTACGGAGGGTCGTTCAACCCCATCCACACGGCGCATATCTCGCTGGCCCGAAGCCTCATCAGCCAAGGGTTGCTGGATGAGTTATGGTTCGTCGTGTCGCCGCAAAACCCGTTTAAGCAGACCGCCACGGACCTGCTGCCCGATGATGTTCGCCTCCACCTGACGCGTCTGGCTGTGGCAGACGAACCGCGGATGGCGGTGAGCGATGTGGAAATGCACCTTCCCCGCCCCAGCTATATGGCCAACACACTGGCCACACTGAGAGAGGAGCACCCCGACCGCCGGTTCATTCTGGTTATCGGTGCCGACAACTGGCTTGCATTCGAAAAGTGGTACCACTGGCAAGAGATTCTCTCCCGGCACCCACTTATCGTGTATCCCAGGCCGGGCTACCCCATCGACCGCGCCACCCTGCCGGCAGGAGTAACCCTTGCAGAGACGCCTCTCATCGACATCTCCGGCACAGACATACGCCGCAAGCTTCATACTTCCACTTACCTGGGAGAAGGATTGAAACCTTCCGTGTGGGAGGAAATCAAAAGAAAAGGATATTACAAATGAACAACGTGAGAACATTCTTACTCTCGCTGGCCCTAAGCGCCGGTAGCATAGCCTTCGCCCAAGGTACCGAACTGCAGAAATATGCGATGCTGCCCGATCCTTTGGTCGAAGTGTTTCTGGACCACGTACAGGCTTTCCCCTCCACAACCATCAGCATGGGGCTGGACCAATACTATGGCCAGACCGATTCCAAGGGCAGCCTCTACGGTTTCGGCCGTTATGTACGTGCCGACGGTGTCCAAGTGTTCGGCCTCTTCCGCGAAGGCAAACTCATCCAGGGCATCACGCTGCTAAGCGCCTCGGCCAGCGTGGGCGACGCCACCCACTATGCCAACTACAACCTGACGACGGGTCAGTTGGACTATGTGTTCCAGGGCAGTCACCGCCAGTTGTTCGACACACGAGCCCTGCGCGGCAACAAGTTCCTTTCGCTGACCTATGTCAATGGCGACCAGTATGTGGGTGAAACCCTTGACGGAAAGCGTCACGGGCTGGGCATTTACTTTTATGCCAATGGCGACATCTGGTTCGGCGTCTACCAAGACAACGTGAGAAAGGGCTACGGAGCCACTTTCACCATTGACGACCATCTGATTATCGGCAAGTGGAACGGCGAAGAGGCGATACGCGAAACCGACGTCTCCAAAATCAAGAGAAAAAGATAAGCAAAAACGCCACGGTGAATGATGAACTGCACCCCAAAAGTCAGACACAAAACTTTTGGGGCGCAGTTCTTTTTTTATTGAAACATGCGGTCGTTTTAATCAATGCCATCGCATGTAGATGTTTTCGGGAAAACATGTTCATGTTTTTCCGAAACGTGTTCATGTTTCAGTCAAAACATCTTGATGTTTTCCCCGGCCTATTCATGGAAGGTGGCCACCACGTCCACCGTCTTGCGCTTGGGGCGCTCGGGCGTCTCTACGCGATGCCCCAGCCCGATGACGGAGACCACGGTCTGCTCCTCGGGGATGTCGAGCGTGCGGCGCAAGGCCTCGGCATCGCGCAGCCCCAGCACGATGGTGTCGATGCCCAGCTCGGCGGCCTTCAGCAGGAACAGGGCATTGCTCAGGCCGGCATCATACGTGCCCCAGGCGTTGCCCAGCTCGTTGGTGGGCTCGCCCGTGCGCTCAAAGCCCACGATATTATGCTTGAAGGTCACCACCACCAGGACGGACACACCCTCCGTGGCGGTCACGTTCTGGGGAGCCAGACAGGCCTTCACACGGTCCACGGCCCCGCCCATGGCCACATGATAGCGGGTGGTCTGACAGTTTTTCCACGAGGGAGCCTCGATGGCTGCGGCCACCATTTGCTCTATTTCCTCACGGCTGACGCCCTTTGCGGCGTCGAATTTTCTGATGCTGCGGCGCCAGGCCAGCAATTCGTCTAATGTCTTCATATTATTTATAATGGTGTAAAAATGATTCAACTGCAAAGAGACGTTCTTTTGCATGAAACCTTGATTGTTATGTAAGTGCAAAGATAGTGAAAAAATGCTATGACCGTTCCCATTCGTCGGGGGAAATGCGGGTGCCCAGGCGAGTCCCCTGCGCATCGTATTCACCCTGCCTGCGCTGTGCCTCCTCGTCCACCCGCTCCTTATAGCCCGTGAGTGCGGCAAAGGGCGCGAACTGGGCCGCCCGCGAAGCCATGGACATGGGGCGGTGGTGTTTCAACCGGTAATGGGGAAGATGGATGATGTCGGAATAGTCGTCCATGGATTTCTCTGTGATTTTATTCATGATGCCCGCCGATTTGCTTGTTGCGCTCGCGTGCCGTGGCTCCCTCGGCGAAGCTGATGCCGTGGAGGATGGCGTTCTTTCCGAAGCGCTTCCTGATGCTGAGCATGGCCTCCTGCACCTTGCGCTCGCGCTGCAGGCGGGCATTGCGGCGGTTCTCCTGTTCCCGCTCGGCCTCGTAGTCGGTGAAGAGGTCCAGTTGCCGGGGGGTGTTTGTTTCCTTCGCCGCCTCCTGCTCCGTCACCACCTGTTGCACGGCCAGGGTCAACCGGCGGACAAGCAGGCGCGTGTCCGCCACACGGTCGAAGATATCCAGCACGGCATCGGTCAGCTCGCGACGGCTGTTCGTGGGGCGCGAGAGCATGCGGCTGCCATGGGCCGGTTTGGGCACCGGACGGCCATAGCGGTCGGCCACCACATCGCCCGCATAGCCGATGCCCGGACGGGTCAGGCTCTCGCGGTCGTAGCCCACATACAGGTCCACGCCGCGGCACACGCAACGGTGCTCCAGCAGTTCCAGGCTAAGCCCCTCGGCCATCTCCTGCACCACCACGCGAGCCTTTCCGGCCTCATAGGGACAGGCAAGCACCTGACCACTGCTGAGCGAACTGGTGGCGGGGCGATAGGCCTTGATGTCGGCGATGGTCACAGGCTCCCATCCCCAGGCATGGTCAATCAGCAGCTCGGCATTCACACCGAACTCGCGGAAAAGCCATTCCTCGTGCGTGAGGCTGAGCCGCGCCAGCTGACCCATCGTATGGACACCCATCCGCTGAAGATGCGCCTCCGTGCCATGCCCCAGGCGCCAGAAATCGGTGAGCGGACGATGGTTCCACAACTGTCTGCGAAACGCCGCCTCGTCCAATTCGGCTATGCGCACCCCGTCCTTGTCGCTCTCCACATGCTTCGCCACAATGTCCATGGCCACCTTGGCCAGATAAAGGTTGGTACCGATGCCTGCCGTGGCCGTGATGCCTGTCTCGAGGAACACCTCTCGTATCATCCGGAGCGCGAACTCGCGGGCGGTGATACCCAAGGCGGGAAGGTAGGGTGTGGCATCGATAAACACCTCGTCCACGCTGTAGACATGAATGTCTCCGGCATCCACATGACGCAGATAGATGCCGAAGATGCGGGTGGAATACTGCATATAGAGCGCCATACGCGGGGGTGCCACGATATAATCAAGATGCAGGCCGGGATGGCGGCGGTTGATGTCCCTCACCCGCTGCACCACCTCGAACAGCCGCGGGCGGCCGGGGATGCCATAAGCCTTCAGGGCGGGCGACACGGCCAGGCAGATGGTCTTGTCCGTGCGGCTCTCGTCCGCCACCACCAACCGCGCCCTCATCGCGTCCAGCCCCCGCTCCACGCACTCCACAGAGGCATAGAACGACTTCAAGTCTATGGCAATATAAGTCCGTTCCACACCGCAAAGATAACGATAATTCACGAAACGGCACCTTAGCGGCATTGCGGAAGAGCACAGGAGGAAAGATTAAATGATACTAAAAACGAAGGGGAAAAGAGCGTTTGCTTCACTTTTTTCCCTAACTTCGCATAGTACCTTATAATAAAATGTATCAAAGATGGAAACGAAAGAAATCAAATTCCAAGGCACGGTGTTGGCCGGTATTCCCATGCTCCTGCTCACATTGGCACTGCTCTTTTTGGCTGGGCCGGGCCTGATTGCCTGGGGAGTGCTTTGCGAGGGTGATGCCGCCACCGGTCTTCTTATCGGGGCCGGAGCGGTTGTCATTATATGCAGCTTCTTCCTGATGGCCGGTTTCGTGAAGGTGGAACCGGGTGAAGCCCGCGTGATGATGTTCTTCGGCAAATACCGGGGCACGTTCACCCAAGCCGGATATTATTGGGTCAACCCCTTCATCAACACCAAACAGCTGAGCCTGCGTGCCCGCAATCTGGACGCCGAGCCCATCAAGGTGAACGACAAGACGGGTAACCCCGTGATGATAGGTATGGTCATCGTGTGGAAACTGAAAGACACCTACAAGGCCATGTTTGAAATCGACTCGCAGACCATGGCGGGCAAGGATGCCACAGGAACCGTGACCCAAGCCAGCATCATGCGGGCCTTTGAGCAGTTCGTACGCATCCAAAGCGATGCCGCCCTGCGCCAGGTGGCCGGACAATATGCCTATGACCTGGACGAAAACGACCCGTCCGAACCCACTTTGCGCGACGCCAGCGACGAGATAAGCCGCAAGCTGGAGGAAAAAATAGACGAACGGCTGGCCATGGCAGGCATCGAGGTAATCGAGGCCCGCATCAACTATCTGGCCTATGCCCCCGAGATTGCCGCCGTGATGCTGCGCCGCCAGCAGGCCACGGCCATCATCGCCGCCAGGGAAAAGATTGTGGAGGGAGCCGTAAGCATGGTGAAGATGGCACTGGACAAGCTCTCGAGTGAGAAGATTGTGGAGATGGACGACCAGCGCAAAGCCCAATTGGTGAGCAATCTGTTGGTGGTGCTCTGCGGCGACGACAACGCACAACCCGTGGTGAACACCGGCGCAGGAAACTGAGAACAGAGGCACATGAACAAGAAAAGGCATAACACGCTGAGGATGGCAGCCCTGTTGATTGCGGGGTTGTGGTACTCCATGACAGCCCATGGCCAGATGCCCTGGAACCTGGACGCCACCTACCCCAAACACGAGACGCGTGCCGTGTGGGTGACCACCCTGTTCGGGCTGGACTGGCCGCAAACCAAGGCTACAAACGAAGCCGGCAGAAAACAACAGCAGGAAGAGTTGTGCCGGATGCTGGACAAACTGCAAGAGGCCGGAATCAATACGGTGATTCTGCAGACACGCGTGCGCGGTTCGGTCATCTATCCCTCCGACATCGAACCTTGGGATGTGTGTCTCACGGGCAAGTACAACGGCCACCCCGGCTATGACCCCCTGGCCTTTGCCGTAGAAGAGACCCACCGGCGAGGCATGGAGCTGCACGCGTGGGTGGTGAGCGTGCCCGCCTTTAAGATGGAAGTGGCCAGGAAGATGGGCAGGAAATGTCTGCTGGCCACGCACCCCGAGCTGCTGAAGAAGCATGAAGGGATGTACTATCTGGACCCCTCGATGCCCGAAAGTGCCACCTATCTGGCCTCCATCTGCAAGGAAATCGCGCAGGACTATGATGTGGACGGCATCCATCTCGACTATATACGCTACCCCGAAAACGCCCGCAAGTATCCCGATGCGCTGAGCTACTCGCGCATGGGCAAAGGCAAAAGCAAGGACGAATGGCGGCGCGACAACATCAACCGCATGGTGAAAGCGGTACACGATGCCGTGCGCGAAGCGAAGCCCTGGGTGAAACTGAGCAGCAGTCCCGTGGGCAAATATCGCGACACACGACGCCAAAGTTCGAAAGGATGGAACTGCTACGACGCCGTGTCGCAGGATGCCAAACGATGGCTGAGAGAGGGGTGGCAGGATATGCTGTTCCCCATGATGTATTTCACGGGCGAACATTTCTATCCCTTCGTCACGGACTGGACCGAGGGCACGGAAGGACGGCCCGTGGTTCCGGGTCTGGGCATCTACTTCCTAAGTCCCGGCGAGAAGGACTGGCCCCTGCAGACGGTAAGCGCACAATTGAACGTGGTGCGCCGGCAAGAACTTGGCGGACAGGCTTTCTTCCGAAGCAAATTTCTGACAGACAACACCAAAAACCTTTACACGCTGTTGCAACAGACCTTTTATGCGTGTCCGTCCCTGCCCGTCCCCATGCCCTGGTTGGACAACGAAAAGCCCACGGCTCCCACATCTCCTATATATAATATGGAGAAAGGACTGTGCAGGGTACACTGGGCAGCGAGCACCGACAACCACCCCGAGGCAGGCGTTACCTATAACGTGTATGCCGGTCGCACATGGCCCGTGGACGTGACGGATGCCCGCAATCTGGTGGCCACGGGGCTACGCGACACCACCTACACATTCAATCCCTTTCAGGGACTATACATCGCCATCACGGCCATGGACCGCTGCGGAAACGAAAGTGCCGCGCTGCAGCTGAGCGAAAAACCGGACGAAACGGAAGCTCTGCAAAACAGGTTCCTGACGATGGAGAATGAGGAAATACAACTGACAGGCACAGAAATAGCACCCCGCTACCAGATTACCGACATGGCAGGCAAAAACCTGCAAACGGGGCCTTGGAGCCGGCACATCAATGTGGCCGGACTGAAGCCCGGCATCTACAAATTGAGCGCCGTGGGGAAACAAGGCACCACAACGCCCGTGGGATGGTTCAGAAAATAACTTGCAAGATTTTGACGTTAAAGGCTGCACAACCAAAAACTTTTTTATGTAATTTTGCTACTTAGACATAGCAACCATGAAACAAACAAAACATACAATTATGGCAAAGGAAAAGAAATTCGTAACATGGGACGGTAACACCTGTGCGGGACATGTGGCTTACATGTTCTCCGAGGTGGCCGCCATCTATCCCATCACCCCCTCTTCGCCCATGGCCGAGCATGTGGACGAGTGGGCTGCCCAAGGCAGAAAGAATCTGTTCGGCGACACCGTCATGGTGCAGGAGATGCAGAGCGAGGCCGGTGCGGCCGGCGCCCTCCACGGCTCGTTGCAGGCGGGCGCGCTGACCACCACCTTCACCGCCAGCCAGGGTCTGCTGCTGATGATTCCCAACATGTATAAGATTGCCGGCGAGTTGCTGCCCAGCGTGTTCCACGTAAGTGCCCGCACCGTGGCCAGCCACAGCCTGTGTATCTTCGGTGACCACAGCGACGTGATGGCATGCCGCCAGACAGGTTTCGCCATGCTCTCGGAGAGCAGTGTGCAGGAGGTGATGGACCTCAGTGCCGTTGCCCACCTGGCCGCCCTGGAAGCCCGTGTGCCCTTCGTGAATTTCTTTGACGGATTCCGCACCAGCCACGAATATCAGAAAGTAGAGCTAATCGAGGAAGACGATGTGCGTGACCTGGTAGACCGGAAAGCTTTGGCCGAGTTCCGCGCCCGCGCCCTCAGCCCCGAGCATCCCGTGGCCCGCGGCATGGCCGAGAATCCCGAAACGTTCTTCGCCCACCGCGAAAGCTGTAACCGCTACTACGAGGCCGTGCCTGCCATCGTGGAGAAGTATATGACCAAAATCAGCGAGCGCACCGGTCGCGAATACAAGCTCTTCAGCTATTACGGTGCCGAGGATGCCGACCGCATCATCATCATGATGGGCAGTGCATGCGAGGCCGCACGAGAGGCCATTGACTATGCCAACGCAAACGGCGAGAAGCTGGGTCTGGTGTGCGTACATCTCTATCGTCCCTTCAGCGTGAAGCACCTGCTGGCCGCCGTACCCAAGACCGTGAAGCGCATAGCCGTACTGGATCGCACCAAAGAACCCGGCTCCAACGGCGAGCCTTTGCTGCTGGACGTTAAGGATGCCTTCTATGGCGTGGAGAATGCTCCCGTCATCGTGGGAGGCCGCTACGGACTGGGCAGTGCCGACGTGACCCCCACCATGATTCTCGGCGTGTATGAGAACCTGGCCCTGCCTCAACCCAAGGACCACTTCACCATCGGTATCGAGGACGACCTCACCTTCACCTCTCTGCCCCATAAGGAAGAGATGGCATTGGGCGGCAAGGGTATCTTCGAGGCCAAGTTTTTCGGTTTGGGTGCCGACGGCACCGTGGGCGCCAACAAAAACTCGGTGAAGATTATCGGCGACAACACCAACAAGTATTGTCAGGCCTACTTCTCTTACGACTCAAAGAAGAGCGGTGGTTTCACCTGCTCGCACCTGCGTTTCGGCGACACACCCATCCGCAGCACCTATCAGATCAAGACTCCCAACTTCGTGGCTTGCCACGTGCAGGCTTACCTGCGCATGTACGACGTGCTGCGCGGCTTGCGCAAGGGAGGCACCTTCCTGCTGAACACCATCTTCGAAGGCCAGGAACTCGTTGACTTCCTGCCCAACAACGCCAAACGCTTCTTTGCGGAGAACGACATCACCGTATATTATATCAACGCCACCCGAATCGCTCAGGAGATTGGTCTTGGCAACCGTACCAACACCATTCTGCAAAGCGCCTTCTTCCGCATCACCGAGGTGATTCCCGTGGAGTTGGCCGTGGAGCAGATGAAGAAGGCCATCGTGAAGAGCTATGGCAAGAAAGGTCAGGACGTGGTGGACAAGAACTACGCTGCCGTGGACCGCGGCACAGAGTATCAGAAGTTGGCCATCGACCCGGCTTGGGCCAACCTGCCTGCCGACGAGACACCCGTATACGACGAACCCGACTATGTGACCAACTTGGTGCGCCCCATCAACGCGCAGAACGGCGACCTGCTGCCCGTGAGTGCCTACAAGGGCATCGAAGACGGCACCTGGGAGCAGGGCACTGCCGCTTACGAGAAGCGCGGTGTGGCCGGTTTCGTGCCAGTTTGGGACTCGCAGAAGTGTATCCAGTGCCACAAGTGCGCCTATGTATGTCCCCACGCCTGCATCCGTCCCGTGGTGATGGACGACGAGGAAGTGAAGGGCTTTGGCGGCACCACCTTAGAAATGAAGGCTCCCGCCCCCATGAAGGGCATGCACTTCGCCATCCAGGTGGGTGTGAAGGATTGTCTGGGTTGCGGCAACTGTGCCGATATCTGTCCCGGCAATCCCAAGCTCGGCGGACCGGCTCTGAGCATGATACCTTATGACGACAACAGCGCCGAAACGGCAGAGGAAGCCCGCAAGTGGGATTATGCCGTGAAGCAGGTGAAGAGCAAACAACACCTGGTGGACATCAAGCAAAGCCCAAAGAACAGCCAATACGCCACGCCTCTCTTCGAGTTCAGCGGCGCCTGCTCGGGTTGCGGTGAGACTCCTTACGTGAAGCTCATCAGCCAGCTGTTCGGCGACCGTCAGATGATTGCCAACGCCACAGGCTGTTCGTCCATCTATTCCGGTTCCATCCCTTCCACTCCCTACACCAAGAACGAGAAAGGCCAGGGACCCGCATGGAGCAACTCCCTGTTCGAGGACTTCTGCGAATATGGCATGGGCATGGTGCTTGCCAACAAGAAGATGCGTGCCCGCATCAAGGCTCTGCTGGAGCAGGTCATCGAGGGCGAGGCGCCTGCCGAGTTCAAAGCCGCCGCTCAACAATGGATTGAGAACAAGGACGATGCCGAGGGTAGCCGGACGGCTGCCGAGGTGCTGCGTCCCTGCATCGCCGCAGGCGTTGAGGCCGGTTGCCCCACCTGCAAGCAGTTGCAGGAACTTGACCATTATCTGGTGAAACGCTCGCAATGGATTATCGGTGGCGACGGTGCCTCCTACGACATCGGTTACGGCGGTCTGGACCACGTCATCGGCAGCGGCGAGGATGTGAACATCCTGGTGCTGGACACCGAGGTATATTCCAACACGGGCGGCCAGGCATCCAAAGCCACCCCCATCGGTGCCATCGCCCAGTTTGCAGCCAATGGAAAGCGTGCAGGAAAGAAGGATTTGGGTCTGATGCAGGCCATCTATGGCAACGTGTATGTGGCACAGATTGCCATGGGTGCCGACCAAAGCCAGTGTCTGAAGGCCATCCGCGAGGCCGAGGCTTGGCATGGTCCCTCACTCATCATCGCCTACGCCCCCTGCATCAACCACGGTCTGAAGATCAAGGGCGGCATGGGCAAAAGCCAGGAAGAGGAGGCACGCGCAGTAGCCTGCGGTTATTGGCATCTGTGGCGCAATAACCCCGCCCTGGCCGCAGAAGGCAAGAACCCCTTCCAGCTGGATAGCAAGGAACCCGATTGGGACAAGTTCCAGGAGTTCCTGGAGGGTGAGGTCCGCTTCCTCTCTTTGAAGAAAGCCGCTCCCACCGAGGCGCAGGAACTGTTCGATGCCTGCAAGGCATCTGCCAAACGCCGTTACCAGAGCTACGTCCGCAAGACTCAGGAGGACTGGAGCCAAGAGGCCTGATCCTTTCCGGCCGAACGGACACATACACTTAGCGGGAGCCAAGCACCGGATTGTGGTGCTTGGCTCCCGCTTCTTTTTTGCCTGTCGTCAACTTTATACGCTCTCCCCCTCATAAACCCAAATCGTCATTAGACCGATTGGAGATAAAGAACCGCCGCACCCGGCACACGTGCCCGGTACGGCGATTCATCACTCTTATTATTA
>CAMWSK010000029.1 GCA_947176895.1 uncultured Prevotellaceae bacterium
TCGGCTGGAGATAAAGCATCTTGTTGTCAGCGAAGGTGTGGAACAGATTGCCCAAAGAGCCTTTAACGGATGCCTGAGCCTTACAGACATCAGTATTCCTTCTACGCTGGATTATTGGGATGAGTGGGCATTCGACTTTTGCAGCAATTTGCGCCGCATCACCGTGTCGGAACAGAATGAACGCTACGATTCGCGCGACGACTGCAACGCCATCATCAAAACGGATGAGAACACGCTTGTCTTTGGCTGTACGGGCACCCGGATACCCGCTTCGGTCGAAACCATCGGTTTCGGTGCTTTCAGGCAATGCTGCCAACATCTGGAGCGAATCATCATCCCCGAGGGCGTGAAGCGCATCGAGCCTTGCGCCTTCTCGCAGTGCATCAACTTGAAAGAGATATCCCTGCCTGTTTCCTTAGAGAGCATGGGCTATGGCATGTTTGATGACTGCATGAGCCTGGAATCCGTCACCATTCCCCGGAACGTCTCCGAGATACTGGGTAACGACTGGGGCACCCACTGGAATTTGTTCGCCGGATGCTATAATCTGAAAGAGGTAAAGGTGGACAGGCAGAACCGCACATTCGATTCCCGAAAGAACTGCAACGCCATCATCGACAGCAAGACGGATGTCCTGGTGGCTGGTTGTGGCACCTCTTTCATCCCGGAAGGCATCAAGGCCATTGGCGAGCTTGCGTTTTTTGGAAGCGCTCTCCCGGCCATACGGATTCCCAAGAGCGTCCGGAAGATTGGAAGCGGGGCGTTCCATTGTTGTCGGTCTCTCAGTGCCATATCCGTTGCTCCCGGCAATCCGGTGTACGACTCGAAGGACGACTGCAACGCCATCATTGAGACGGCATCCGCACGGCTGGTGCAAGGGTGCAGCCGCACCCGGATACCGGGTGGCACGAAGGAGATTGCAGATTCCGCTTTCTATATGGTCTACTACCTGCCTCCTCATCTGGTGATTCCCGAGGGCGTTGAGGTAATCGGGCAAGAGGCGTTCAGCGCTACCAAGCTAAACTCTGTACAACTGCCTTTCTCGTTGAAACAAATAAAGGAGAGAGCCTTTGCCGATTGTAAGCAGTTATACTATGTAGACATGTCAAGATGCAGCCCCCAAGTAGGTTTCTTCGCTTTCTATGGCTGTGAGACGTTGAACTACGTGAACCTGCCTTCCACACCGGGCGAGATAGACGAGACCGCCTTTTGCAAAACGCCTTTTGAGGCATTGTGGAAAAAGGAGATGAAGCAACACGAATGAGGAAACAGAACAAATGGTATTTTACGTTGCACATATCAAAAATATGGACAGAGAAAAAGGAACTATAACAACCTCCGAAGCCACCATTGATATTAACGAAATTAAGGTGACATGGATGTAAAACCGTTTTACAAACTTATTTTATTATTTGGCTTATGAAAAAACTATTATTATTTATCCTGTTAGTGTTAAATGGTGGAACTCCTACATGTTTTGCGCAAACCTCAGAAGTTTTTACGTTTTACCAGATTTGTGATTATAGCAAAGACAATCTAACAAATTTGTATGAAACAAAATCACATCGTGCCAATAGTAGGGGGGTCGGAAAAATTAGTATTACTTACGACAGAGAATTACCCGATTCACTAATGTTTGCTGTTGAAGCAGCTGTTGATGCCTGGCAGCGATATCTTGGCAATAATGATTCTTTAGATATAGAGATTATATATGAACCATTGCAAAATTCAGACATCCGAACAGATGTGACGTTTCACCAATATTCGGGTGATAATCTTATGTATCCTAATATATTATATAGGAAACTATGGGGAAAAACCACAAATGCCGATGAGAACCACGAAAATGTTATAAGAATAAATTCTAACACGAATTGGTGCATAGGAAATTCAGCTTCTAATGATTCCAAGAAATTATCAATTGCCATATTTCAAAATATCGCCAGGTGCTTAGGTTATGGGTCGACATTAAAGGAAACCAATGGCAGGGTCTCTTTTCTCTCAACGAAATGGAAATCGGTTTTTGATAATATCATTATTGCCGATGATGGAACAAGATTATCCGATATTAATCCAAGAGATTTTAAGGAGCTTTATGCTTTTGCGACAGGAAATCATGGAGAAGCCTATGTGATTGATAAATCAAGCGATAGAAATAAGATGTATTTGCCTGAGATATTTGATGAATATGCTTCATTAAAGTATTCTTTAGATAGCACATCTATCATGTGTATTGATTCACACCGTGTAAGTCCGATGAATTTGGCAATTGACTCAAACACTCAAAAAGTGCTTAACCATATTGGATGGTTGTTCGAATATGAGTCCCCAATACGAATCAAATGTGACAGTTTGGATGAAACAGGTATCGCTTCTGCATACCTTCCTTATACGTTTTATTTGGACGGGGCACCATCCATATCAAATATAAAGTGGCGAATGGAATTGCCGGATTTAAATGGCGACTATATCACATCACAAGTATCCAATTCGAAATCCTTTATTATTGCAGCTCTAACAAATGTTGATTCGTATAAACATACTATTGATGGAGATATACTTGGCAGAATTGTGTGCACAGGGATTATGAACGGTAAGGAAGTTGAAGCGTCTTATGCAATAACATTTGAGTTAAAACCGAGGATTTTATCTGTAAAGATATTAGATGTTACTCCGAATAAAAACAATTCAACCTATTACGATGCAACGGTTGAAGTAAGATATGAAGGTAGCAACTATATTTCAGGATTACTGGAGGAGGAGTATTTTAGCGGTGTCTCCTATTACAACTCCAGCGCGTCATATCTTACACGTTTCAACCTTAAGACGGTTGATTCTTGGGGAGATGCATGGTTTACTCTGACAACAAAAAACAAGTATGGTAACGCAACCTATGAATTAACATTACCTGCACCTCAATTTGGGAATTCTCAACTATCTGAGGTTGAGAATAAGCTTTTTGTAAAACAAAGAAATGCGACAATCCTCAAAACAAAGCCTGGAATAATCATACCCAAAGGAGAGACCGTACGTTTTTGTGACAATTCAAACAAGCAGTGGAGCCTAATATTTAAAAAAAAGTGGCGTAATGAGAAGGATGCGAGAATCGAATTGGGGTCAGGAACATCTTTATCTATCAATAGTGACAGCCTGTCTCTTAAATGGAGCGACATAAAGGTATATAAAGCGGAGGGGAAACCGTATATTCCTGCTTATCTGGTCGTTAACGATTGTGTTTCAAAAGATACAATAAAGGTTCTTTTCGATGTATTTCCTATAAAACCGGAAATCTTGATGACTAAATATACTTATGAAAAATTTGATTATGACGCGTTGTTATGTGATAATGACGAGTTAAGTGTCCTAATAATGACTTCAGACGCTGTTCCGTCTGCCGGAATTGTTTTCGATCCTCATAGTACTGCCAATCCAACTATAAAAGTTGAATTTGAACCAATAGTGGAGAAATTGCATGAATCCGTTTACGATGTATCTTCCTCTACATTTGCCCCGTACGAATGCGTTATTTATTATGTCAAAAATTCCTATGGACTTTCAACCTCAACGGATTCTATTTATATAAGTGATTATATAACAGATAATCGTATAAGGGATGCTTTAGGTTTGAAACCTACCGGAATTACATCGTTTCCGCAAGATGGTGACTCCTTATGTACAATATACAAAACTCAAGATGGCATACAAATCAAAGGGAATGTAAGGAATGTTTCTGTTTATAATACTGACGGAACTAAAATCAAACAAATGAACAATTTAAGCAATGAGGTAAAGATAGACTTAAAGAAAGGTATATATATCATAAAGGTTCTATTGAACAACAATAAAAACATCATAAGAAAAATTGCCGTATGAAAATTTATTTAACTTTATTTGTCTGTTTTTTGAGTGCTCCCATATGGGCTCAGACGTATACAGAATTAGAAAGCGATTCATATGTTTATGACCGCGTTATGGTAATGGCACATGATTTGCAGGCAGTGAGAGAAGTACGAGGAGGAACAAAAATCATTGTTACCTATGAGGGAGATTGGCCGACAAATATGACAAATATGGTAGTACTTCCAGATGGTAATGTCACGATATGTGAGCAACTATATTGGAATCCGGAATACATTATCGGAAATGTGTTTACTGATACAATCTCGTCAATATGGCAATCGGATAAGGCTCTTCAATTGTGGAGAAGGAAACAAAGTTCAATTAACGCAAAGAGTCCTTGTCGTACATGCAAGGTTTTCGAAGATTGCTTCGTAAATGGCAATAGATGTTTTGCAAATATAATAAAGGCATACGGCATAGAAAATAGTGATTATCCGGATCCGCGATGTTATTTGGCTCCGGCATTCAAAAACAAGATTACTCATGAATAAGTTCATTTGCCTGTTGATGGCAGCACTTTTATCGCATTATGGGGTTTGGGCTCATGCCGCCAATGACGTGGAATGTATGGGTAGGGTTACCGGACAGGTGGTAGATGATGAGGGAACGCCCGTTGAAGGAGCCTCTGTGTTTATAATAGGTGACACGATTAATCAGATGACCATCGCAAGCACCATCACCGAACCGGATGGTCGCTTTGTGATAGAATCCCCGTGTGGAAACCGGGTGTTAGGTGTTTCCTGTTTCGGTTATTCCATGGCTAAGTTCCCCGTTGTTCTAAATGATGGAGAGACCAAGGATGTGGGAACGTGTCGGCTGGAACTTCATACCCGGGAAATGCAGACGGTGATTGTCAAGGGGCACCCCGTGCGGGTAAAATCCTTAGCGGATGGTTTTTCGGTCAATGTCTCGGGCATGACGGCTGACAGCAACAATGCCTTGGATTTGTTAGGACGTTTGCCGCACATTTCGGTAAAGGGCAACGAGATAAAGGTAACGGGCAAGGAACAGATTCTGCTGCAAGTAAATAATGTGGTGCAACGGGTAAGCAAGGAGCATCTTGCCGATGTCCTTCGCGGATATGATGCCTCGTTAATAAATACGGTAGATGTCATTACTTCACCGCCCCTTAAATATGATGCGCAAGGTACGACTGCCATGATTGTTCTTCACATGGATTCAAAGTTCAACAAATATGCCGGAGGCAATGTCGGGGTTGAATTGATGAAGGGAACCAGGTATAACGGCAGATATGGCATATACGGTTCAGGAGTATATAATAACAACAAACTGTTTGTTGACATCACTCCCTCTTACAACCATAATTATTCCTATATGTCAGAAAAATCCATCTTTTCTTTCGTTGATGGCACTTCTTATACAAATCATACGCCCTCAGAAGGGGTGTTCGATTATTACGGGAGTTACATCACGATCCAATACCAATATAACAAAAAGGGATATGTGGGTGTAAATAGCAATATCGGCAAAAGAGATACGGAGAACAAGTTTTTGTCAAGCGAAGACAGATATGACCGGTTGATATCCAACCAAAACCGAATAAACATCAATCGTCCGCGGATCAACGCCTCGGTTTATGCCGAACACTCTTTTAACCAACGCTTCAAAGGTTGGTTGGAGGTCGCCGGTTACACTTATCGGGAACATACGGATTTGTCGCTTGACAGTTATGATGACCTGTCGGAAAATCCCTATATGACCTACTTGTCGGACCAGAAATTGAAGATGTACGGAGCGACATTCTCGAACGATTATGCTCTGAAACTTGACAGGGAAAGCAAATACAACCTTGACTTTGGTGTCCGGGCCTATTATGCCTGGACGCGTAACCATCGGTGGGATGAACAGGCCGAGGAGGAAGAGGTGACGCAAAGTCAGAATGATTATATAAAGGTAAATGAATTCAAGTTTAATCCGTATGTGAGTGTGACCTTGCGTCCTATCCAAAGTCTGTATTTCAGATTGGGGGCACAGGTTTCCCATACAGACAGAAATGTTCATAGCCGGGAGATGGACAACCACCCCATCCGATACACCCATTTTTTACCGGATTTCATGGGTTCGTGGAGCAAAGGCGGGTCGCGACTTTCCTTCATACTCACGTCAGGAAGCACCGAGCCGAAGTTCGATCAGATAAATCCGTTCGAATGGCGCATAAACCAATACACTTATGCCAAAGGTAATTTGGAACTTGAAAGCGAAAGCCGGTATAACTACAAGTTCATCTATACATACAAGGGCAGCTTGTCCGTCTCCGCTCAAATCAATCAGAAAAGAAATGAAATCGCATCGCTCAATTTTGTTGATAACGGGAACGTATATACCGTTATGACAAATGCCCAAAACACAACAGAATACCAGATAAGGCCCTCGTATTATTACGATCGTTTGAACTGGATGGAACTAATGGCCGAAGCATATTGGGGATACGGTGTTTCCAAGGGAATCATCCCGGGCATATCAAAGAAGGCCACTGGCAATCTATGGGGCGGAAACCTGTATGCCGGGTTCGTTTTCAACAGGCAACGAACTTTTAACGGATACATTAACTTGGATTACATAGGACGTCAGCAGAGCGCCTTGGCTGTGATTGATCCGATATTTGACTTGGGTGTCGGCCTATCCCTTTATCTTCTCAATAGAAAAATGAATGTGTCGTTGTCCGGATTGAATCTGGTTTCTTCGCGATATAGAGGGAAAAGTACGCGTGAAGGATATACCATCAACTTCAACAACAAATACAATTATCCTTCAGTCTACTTGTCCCTTACCTATAAGTTCAATAATCTGAGGGACAACACTCCCCGGCACAAGAAGATGATGCAGAACATAGACAGGAGAATGTGATTCCTATTGTTTCTATCCGAAAGAATAACAAGTATGCTTGAATATGTGATTAAAAATGTCATTTAAATCATTTCTGCAACCGGACTCGATGCTATGCGGAGTAACATGCTTACGCATGATTTGTTGTTGGTATGGCAAAGATTATTCAATACAGTATTTGGATGAACTTTGCAGAGCAACAAATGAAGGTGTTTCAATGTTAGCTATTGCGAATACAGCAGAATTTCTTGGTTTTAAAACAATAGCAAAAAGAGTTAGTTGTGAGGATTTAACCCATGAATTGTTGCCGTGTATTCTTTATTGGTCACAGAATCACTTTGTTGTCTTATGTAGAATAAAGAGAGACAGATTCTATGTATGCGACCCTGCAAAGGGGAAAACGGTATATACAAAAGCAGAGTTTAGTAAATATTGGGTGAGTGATAAAAATGTCATAAGTGGTAAGGGTATTGCATTATTCCTGCAAAAAACGGGGAAATTCGGTGTTCGTAAGGACCCATGTAAGCAACAGAATTCCGTACAGATTATTGTTCGGTACTTAAAAGAATACAAGTTTTGTTTGTCTCAGATTCTTTGTGGATTATTGTTGGGCTGCCTATTACAATTGTTGATGCCTTTTCTAACGCAGTCGATTGTCGATGTTGGCATCAGGCAGAGAGATATTGGATTTATATGGCTTGTGTTATTGGGGGAACTGATGATTGTTACCGGACGTACTGTCACGGATTTTATACGTCGCTGGATGTTGCTTCACATTTCCATGCGGATAAATATTTCATTGGTAAGTGACTTTTTCATCAAGTTGCTGAAACTGCCCATGTCGTTCTTCGACACAAAATTGATGGGTGACTTATTGCAACGTGTTGAGGACCATTCGCGTGTGCAGAATTTTCTCACCGGTCAGGTCTTGAATATTGTATTTACATTCTTGAGTTTCATTATATTCGGTATTGTCCTGTTTGTCTACAACAAAATAATATTTGGTGTATTTGCCGTTGGAAGTGTTATTTATGGATTATGGATATTCTCTTTTCTCCAACGACGAAAAGTTCTTGATTATGATATATTCGAACAACAGGCGATTAACCAGAACAAGACATTCCAGCTCATCACGTCGATGCAAGAGATAAAACTTCAGGATTGTGAACAGCGCAGACGTTGGGAATGGGAGGACACACAGGTCGACTTGTTCAGAGTTCAGATGAAGTCGTTGAAACTACAACAAACCCAGGAGGCCGGTTCAATTTTCATCAACGAGGTTAAGAACATCCTGATAACCGTTTTGGCGGCGACGGCTGTGATTAACGGCCGGATTACTTTCGGTGCGATGCTTGCCATCCAGTATATTGTGGGGCAGCTCAATTCTCCTGTCGAGCAGTTTATGTCATTCGTCTATTCATTACAGGATGTGAAAATTTCTCTTGAACGAATCAATGAGATTCATACGGTAAGAGACGAAGACTCCAATGAGAATCGAACAGAAGTGTTTGGCTCTGAGAAATCAATCAGTATTGAGAACATTGATTTCAAATATGACCCTCATGCTTTGAAGAAAACGCTCGAGAGGGTTTCGCTTGATATCCCGGCGGGAAAGGTGACCGCTATCGTTGGAGCATCAGGAAGTGGAAAAACCACACTAATCAAACTCATGCTCGGTTACTATCCGGTGATGGCCGGCACAATCTCTATAGCCGGACGAAATTGTAACCATGAGAGAGCCCCGACGATACATGGGTTACACGGTATCGCCTCATGCATACGCTGAAAGATACGAGAACGGCAAGGTGACGAGGCGGTCGGGCTCCAACAGCGGTTATGCCGATTTCTTTTCACATATCCAGCGCACGAAATCTGTTTTTGACGGCGAATGGTACGATTATGTAAATGACGGGGCCCGTCTGCTGGGTTTGTTGTTCAGCATCAACACTTCGGTGAACATCATGCCGGAGCAATGTTCCTTCTCTGTCTTGCTTTATGAACGTGGGGGACATTATTCCTTAGAGTTGTTGTCGCCAGATACCCCTGACGAGAACACGACAAAAGTATTTGACGCATTGAAACGCATGGTTTCCGGCCTTCCGGAGAGGGCCGTTAAGCCCTATTACACATCCGACTTCCGTGTTCTTCCCGGACGATTCTATCGCATAACGGCTGATTCGTGCGGTATTCTCGTACAGGACTATCTTTGACAGAAACTAACCCTTTTACAAGCCATGGCTCCGTCAACTACGGAGTCATGGCTTGTTTTCTTCCACCATCAGGTCTCTGTACTCGTCAATCTTTTCCATCAGAGCCTTGGCAAAGGAGCATAGCGGTACTATCTTCATGCCCTGTTCGCGTGCATAGTCTATGGCTGCGGCCACCAGGCGGCGCCCCAGGCCTCTTCCCGGTGCAAAGGAACGGGTATGCGTGATGGTCATTATCCGGCCTTCGCGTTCGTACTCGAGATTCCCAATCTCTTTTCCCTCTTCTCTGGCAATGAAGATGCCTTCGTTGCTGTGGTGTTCGATGTTAATCATAGTCAGTTATTTTTATTTCGGGATAATCCCCACGCGGATGTAGTCTTTCAGATGTATCAGCTTGTTGCCATAGCCGCCTTGCGAGTCGTTGATTAAAAGAATGGTTTGCGAGCCGTCGGCCAGCTTGATGCCAAGGCACATGCCCTCGTAGTTGGCAATGGCCTTCTTTTTCCTGAATCCCGCTTTGCTGTACCATTCGGTCTGCAGGGTCTTCTTTTGGGTGCGTGTGTCCCAGCGGTAGAGGCGGCAGAATACATAGCTGCCCAGTTTTTGTGGCGTGACCAGAAACTCGCGCTCCAGAACCAGCAGGGAACCGTCGCCCAGGGGCGTGACGGCCACCACACCATGAGCCACGGTCCGGGCCTTCTTCTTTAGTAGAGGAATGTCCAAGGGATAGGTCTGTTGCAGCATGGGTTCGCCCTGCAGGTTGAATTGCTGCAGGCGGAGGTTCACCGCTTGTCCACCGTTTTGCGTGGAGAGAGGCGAGTCGGAGCGGAGAGCGTTCTCCGTGGTGGTCCAGAAGGTGCCCGAAAGGCTGTCAAAGCCCAGGGCTTCAAACCCGAAGTTGGGGTAGAGGTTGTCTGTTCCGAATAAGGCAGGCACCTGCAAACAATGGCCAGTCCGCTCACCCTTCACGGTGTATTCGAGAATCTGTTGGTCGTCTTCCGCGCTGATGAACAAGGTGCCGCGTTGGGGACAGTAGGCGATGCCCTCGGCATCGCGGGCGGGCAGCCCGTTGCCGTGAAAGGCGACGGACCTTACGTGTGTCACCCGGCCTGTGATGCTGTCCTGCACAATCTCCACCTCGTAGAACCCGTCCCGGCTTTCCTTGTCGCTCACCAGGGCGTAGCGGCAGTTCCCCAAGGGTGTGATACCCGAGTAATTGGCGGGGACGATGCCCCACCGCTTCAGGTTTTGCTGTTTCAGCAGATGCACTTGGGCCGGGGCGGGCAAGGCAAAGAGCAAAGGAAGAATCAGTCTCGATATGTTCATGATGAGGCGAAGATACGAAAAATATGTGAGTTCGGGACAGTCTGTACCCATATTTGCCAAGGAAGAAAGGGCAAAAATAGCTTACATGGCGGCAATAAATGTCACTCGACGCGAAAAAACTATATCTCAAAGTTTTGAGCCATATAAATAAAACATGCGGATGTTTCGGGAAAAACATGTTCATCTTTTTCAGAAACATGTTCATGTTTTTCAAAAACATCTTGATGTTTTCTCGGGGGGCTTTGGGGGCAGGGGCTTTACAGACAACCAAAACTCATCGCGAAAAGTCTTAGTTATAGAATTTGTGGGCATGAAACGACTTTTTCTCCTCGTTTTCCGGCAAAACGGAATGGGGGGCGGCAGGGTTCGGAACAAGAAAAACAAGATGTTCGTTTTGCTATTGCGCTCACCTTTCCTTACCTTTGTATGTGTTATGGTAAAAGAATTTCAACTTCGCCTGCTTCCCCAGGAAGCATTCAGCGAGCAGAGCATCCGCCGCTATGTGGCGCGTGAGTTCGGTTTTGACGAGCGGACCATCACGGCGGTGCGGACCCTGAAACGAGGCATCGACGCTCGTCAGCGTCAGGTGGTGGTGAACGTGGCAGTACGTGTGTATATTAACGAACAGCCGGCGGATGCCGTCTACACCCCCGTCAACTATCCCGAGGTCAGCGACCGCGAGGCCGTGGTGGTGGTGGGCGCCGGTCCCGGCGGGCTGTTTGCCGCCCTCCGCCTGATAGAGCTGGGTTTCCGCCCTGTTGTGGTGGAGCGCGGCAAGGATGTGCACGAGCGCCGCAAGGATATTGCACGCATCCGTGAGGACCAGCGGGTGGACAGTGAAAGCAACTACAGCTTTGGCGAGGGCGGAGCCGGCGCGTTCAGCGACGGAAAGTTATATACGCGAAGCAAGAAGCGCGGCGATGGCGACAAGATCCTGCGGGTGTTCTGCCAGCATGGGGCCGGTGAGGCCATCCTTTCCGATGCCCATCCCCACATCGGCACCGACAAGCTGCCGCGTGTGATAGAGAATATGCGCAACCGCATTCTGCGCTGTGGGGGCGAGGTGCATTTTGAAACGAAGATGACCGACCTGCTGATATGTGGCAACAAGGTGCAAGGTATACGCTGCGGCGAGCGGGAATTTAACGCCCGTGCCGTGATTCTGGCCACGGGCCATTCGGCCCGTGATGTCTACCGTTGGCTGGCGCAGAACGGCGTGGAGCTGGAGGCCAAGGGCCTGGCTGTGGGTGTCCGCCTGGAGCATCCGGCCATGCTGATTGACCAAATACAATACCATAGCCGCCAGGGGAGAGGAAAGTATCTGCCAGCTGCCGAGTATAGCGTGGTGCAGCAGGTGGACGGGCGCGGCGTCTATAGCTTTTGCATGTGTCCGGGCGGCACCGTGGTGCCCGCCGCCAGTGGTCCCGAGCAGATTGTGGTGAACGGTATGTCCGCCAGCAGCCGGGGCGGCCAATGGAGCAACAGCGGCATGGTGGTGGAGCTGCGTCCCGAGGATGTGGAGGGAGACGGTGTGTTGCGTATGCTGCATTACCAGGAAGAGCTGGAACGCCTCTGTTGGTTGCAGGGCAACATGAAGCAGACGGCTCCCGCACAGCGTATGGCCGATTTCGTGAACGGGCGTCTCAGTTACGACCTTCCCCGCAGCAGTTATGCGCCAGGACTTGTCAGCAGTCCGTTGCATTTCTGGCTTCCCGACTTTGTGGGCAAGCGTTTGCAGCAGGGCTTCCTGGCCTTTGGCAGACAGAAGCACGGCTTCCTGACCAATGATGCCACGGTTATCGGCGTGGAAACACGCACCAGCAGCCCTGTGCGCATCCTGCGTGAACGCGACACGTTGCAACATGTCCGCTTGCAGGGGCTCTTCCCCTGCGGCGAAGGTGCGGGCTATGCCGGAGGTATTGTCAGTGCCGGCGTGGACGGCGAGCGTTGTGCCGAGATGGCAGCCGAGTGGCTTTCGGCAAACGGGTAAGGGGCTGATGGCGGAGGATTGGTTTGCCGGGTTGCGGGCTTTGCTTCGGAGTGATGCGGGGATAGGGGAGCGGTACAAGCAGCTGAACCGCCTGTTTCATCGTCTGCTGGCCGAGCACACGGCTTTCGCGACGGCCCGCCTGGTGGGTGCTTTCGCCCGGTTGGATTTCCTGTTGAAGGAGGGACGGGCCGACGGGGACCTTCAACGCACGGCAAATGACCTGCGGGTGGCACTCAAGCAGATTTCCCGTGGTTTGACCTCTGATGACGAGCTGCTTCAAAGATGGCAGTCGGATACCTATACGGTGGCTCGGCTTGTCGCCTTTCTGAATCATGTTCCTGTTCCTGAAGATATTCCGCTGCCTGCTCGCCAGTCGATTCCTTTTCGTGCTCCGTCTGCCCGCGAAATCGAACCCTGTGTCCGTCTTTTGGTGAGCCATTGGGACGACCGGTGTGTCTACGGAACACCGGAGAAGGATGGCGTGGGGCAGGTGACGGTGTGCTATGCCGACGGCAACAAGCTTTATCCCTATGATTGGACCTATCTGCGGAAACTCTGGCAACGCGGGATGCAGGTGAACCTGATTCGCTCCATCGAGCGCAACGGGGTGCTCTATCCCGAGTTGATTATCGTGGAGCCGGACTATCTGGTGGACATCTCCCAGATAGCGCGGTGCTTTGCCGTTTATGCCGAAAGTCCTTTGGTCCTGCTGATGGACAGGCTGGCGGCAGACGAGCCTTCCGAAGCGCAGTTGCTGGGCTTCATGGCCGGCCAGTTATTGGACGAGGAGCTACACGATTTGCAACGACCCTATGCCGACACGGCGCTCGACTTCTACCGGCACAACGCCATGAGCCTGCTGTGTGCCGAACCGGGGCAGGACTTTCATGCCCGTGCGATGCAGCAACGCACCAACATCCACAATGCGGTTTCCGTTCAGCTGCCGATGATGGCAGAGCGATACCATAAGGAGAGGGTGGTGGTGGAACCGTCTTTCGTGAGCGAGATGCTGGGTTTGCAGGGGCGTATGGACTTTCTGCAAACCGATATGCGTGTGCTTATCGAGCAGAAGTCGGGCAAGGCGGCCTTTGTGCCCCATGATGCGGAACCCGACAACCCCAAGCCGCGCGAGGAGCATTATGTGCAGATGTTGCTTTACATGGCTTTGGTTCGCTATAACCATCGTCGGACGTATGAAGAGAATCAGCGGGAACTGCACGCCTTTCTGCTTTATTCGGCCTATCCCAACGCGTTGGTGGGTCTGGGCTTTGCGCCCGAACTGCTGTTCCGGGCGTTCAAACTGCGCAATCGTCTGGTGGCGCAGGACATGTGGCTGGCAGGCCGGGGCTTCGACCTGCTCACCTCGCTTACCCCCGACAGGCTCAACGAGAAACAGATTCAGGGCAAGTTGTGGGACGTGTATGTACGGCCGCGATTGGAAAGTGTGTTGTTGCCTTTGCGCCAGGCGTCGCTGTTGGAATTGAAATACTATCTTCGCCTGTTGCGTTTCGTGGCTTTAGAGCATCAATTGTCGAAGTTGGGCAATCAGACAAAGGAGAACTCGGGCTTTGCTGCCCTTTGGCATGACTCCACGGACGAGAAGCGACAGGCGGGCAACATCTATGACGGGTTGCGCCTTGCTTGGCCGCAGGCTGACGGGGATGTGACGTGGGTGGACCACGTAAATCTGGCCTTTCCCGAAGAACATGATACGGACACGGCCAACTTCAGGTTGGGCGATGCGGTGTTGCTTTACAATTATGTCGGCAACGAACAACCTGATGCCCGCGAACACATCCTTTATCGCGGAAGCATACAGGACATCACGCCGGACGGGATAGTTGTCAGCCTGAGAAATGCGCAAACCGATGCCAAAGTGCTGACCCGTGATGCGGGCCGGTTGTGGGCTGTGGAACATGACTTTGTGGAGAGCACCCACACGGCACTCTACCGGGGTGTCCACAGTTTCCTGTCCGCGCCACGGAATCGGCGCGACCTGGTGTTGATGCAGCGTCGGCCCGAGGGTGATGTAACCCGAACCTTGCGAGGAAGTTACGGGCGTTTTGACGAACTGATGCTTCGGGTGAAGCAGGCCCGTGAACTGTTTCTTATCATCGGGCCTCCGGGCACGGGTAAAACCTCGTTCGGCATGTTCAACACCTTGCTGGAGGAACTGCAGGAACCGGACAGCCGCGTGCTGGTGATGAGCTATACGAACCGGGCCGTAGACGAGATCAGCAGCAAGCTGCATGGGGCCGTGGACTTCATTCGCGTGGGCAGTGAAGCCAACTGTGCACCGGAGTACCGCGAACATCTTTTCTCGGAGCGGGTGAAGCAATGCCGAAACCGTTCGGAGCTGGAGGGGCTGGTGCGGCGGACCCGTGTGTTCGTGGGCACCACCACGGCACTCGCTTCGGCTCGTCCGCTCTTCCTTTCCGGGAACTTCTCTTTGGCCATCGTGGATGAAGCCGGCCAGATATTGGAGCCTTCGCTGTTGGCTCTGCTCAGTATGCAGCATAAGGGTGAGAGTGCCATTCGCAAGTTCGTTTTGATTGGCGACCATAAGCAATTGCCGGCTGTGGTGCAGCAACGCCGACAAGAGAGCGAGGTGACGGACGGGATGCTGCGGGAGATAGGGCTGACGGATTGCCGCCTTTCGTTTTTCGAGCGCCTGCTGCACCGGTACGGGCAAGACCCTTCGGTCACCTATATGCTCACCCGTCAGGGACGCATGCATCCCGACATCGCCCGTTTCCCCAACGAGGCGTTCTACGGGGGCAAATTGCAGGCGGTTCCCTTGCCCCACCAGCAGGAGGACAGTCCTCGCCCTCGCGTCACTTTCCATGATGTCCTGCCGCAGGAAGGGGAGGTGGCGGACAAGGCAAACCAGGCCGAGGCAGACGTGATAGCCCGCCTGGTGAAGGAGATATACGAGCGTGAGCAGGAAAACTTCTCGGCAATGGACACCGTGGGCGTCATCGTGCCATACAGGAACCAGATTGCCACCATCCGCAACGCGATAGACCGGCTGGCGATTCCTTGTCTGCACCCCATCACGATAGACACGGTGGAACGCTACCAGGGCGGCCAGCGGCGGTATATCATCTACGGATTCACGGTGAAGCATTTCTATCAGCTGCGCTTTCTTACCGATGCCACTTTTGTGGAGGACGACAAGGTGATAGACCGTAAGCTGAATGTGGCCATGACGCGTGCCCGGGAATATCTGATGCTGGTGGGTAACGCCCGCTTGTTGAAAAACAATGACGTGTTTGCCCGTCTGATTGATTTTGCCTATCTTTGTGACTAACCATACCTTATACATATTTATATGAAGATTGTTGTTCTGGACGGGGCCACTGCCACGCAGGCTGACTTGTCCTGGGATTCGTTTGAGGCTTTGGGGCAGGTGACGGTGTGGCCGCGTACCGCACCTGGCGAGGTGGCCGGGCGCATCTGCGATGCCGATGCCGTGCTCACCAATAAAGTGATGATGGGCGAGGACGAAATGAATGCCGCTCCCCGTCTGCGTTATATCGGTGTGCTGGCCACAGGCTATAACGTGGTGGACCTGAAGGCTGCCCGTGAGCATGGCATTGTGGTGACCAATATCCCTGCCTATAGTACGGATTCGGTGGCGCAGATGGCCATGGCCCATTTGCTGAACATTACGAATGGGGTGGGGCGGCACAGCCGGGCAGTGGGTGAAGGACGCTGGCAAGAATCGGCAGACTTCTGCTTTCAACTGACACCTCAAATGGAGTTGCATGGCAAAACCTTCGCTGTTGTCGGCCTGGGTAACACGGGACAGGCCACGGCACGTCTGGCGCAGGCTTTTGGGATGCGTGTGGTGGCGTGGAGCAGCAAGCCGGCGGAGGTGCTGAAAGCTTCGTTCGGTATTGAAAAAGCCGGGAGCATGGAGCAACTTTTCCGCGAGGCCGATGTGCTTAGCCTGCACTGCCCGTTGACCGAAAGCACGCACCATATCGTCAACGCGCAATCACTCTCCCTGATGAAACCCACTGCCATCTTGCTGAACACGGGGCGTGGCGCCTTGGTGGACGAAGAAGCCTTGTCCGAGGCACTGAACGGCTCCCGCCTGTATGCCGCAGGCGTTGATGTGCTGGAGCAGGAACCACCCCGGAAAGGAAGTCCGCTTATCGGTGCCCGCAACTGCTTCGTCACGCCCCACATTGCCTGGGCCACACGCGATGCCAGACAGCGTTTGCTGACCACGGCATATCAAAACCTAGAGACTTTCCTGATGGGTTCTCCCCGGAATGTTGTCAACGCTTAATCCTCATCTTCATGAAGCGCTATACCGATCTGTTTATCGACTTCGACGATACCATCTATGACACCCATGGCAACGCGCAGATTGCCTTGGGGGAATTGTTTGACCACTATCAACTGCAGCGATATTTCCCATCGAAGGAAGCGTTTACCGTTCCCTATTGGCGCGAGAATGTTGCCCTGTGGGCACAATACACGCGGGGCGAGATTACCCGGGACTTCCTGATCGTGGAGCGTTTCCGTCGGCCCCTGTGCGAGGGAAAAGGCCTGAATCCGACAACGGAGCAGTGTCTGGAGGTGAGCGATTGTTTCCTGAACCTTTGCGCCGACAAGCCGGCCACGTTGCCCGGCGCGCATGAGTTGCTGGCCTATCTGAAGAAACAGGGCTACCGGATGCACATCTGCAGCAACGGATTCCATGAGGTGCAGTATCGCAA
Organism: uncultured Prevotellaceae bacterium; assembly: GCA_947176895.1. GTDB lineage: Bacteria > Bacteroidota > Bacteroidia > Bacteroidales > Bacteroidaceae > Physcousia. The sequence continues at coordinate 17,001 of CAMWSK010000029.1, forward strand.
GCTTCGTGCCTCGGACACGCTCCAATACTTCGATACCATTGTGCTGAGCGAGGATGCGGGAGCCAACAAGCCCTCAGGGGCTTTCTTCGATTATGCGTTCAAGACCACGAAGGCCGTGAGGGAGTCCACGCTCATGATTGGGGACAATCAGGACACGGACATCGCCGGAGCTTATCATGCAGGTCTTCATACGATATACTATAATCCCGAGGGGCTGCCTCTGACTAATCCCCGGGCAGTGACCTATCAGGTGAAAGCCCTGAGCGAGATAGCCAAGATTTTATAGATGTGCCAAAAGGTAATCTTCGGCAAAAAACATTACCTTTGCACCGGAAAACAACATTTCATTATATATATGTCAGCTACACTCAGATTTAAGGTGGTAGAACAAGCCTTTGCCAAGAAGCCCGTCGAGGTGCCCAACCGTAAAGACCGCCCCGGTGAGTTCTTCGCCAAGTACGTCTTTAACCGTCAGAAGATGTTCCAATATCTGCCGGCAAAGGTATATGCCCGCATGGTGGATGTGATGGACCATGGGGCACAACTGGACCGCGAGACGGCAGATGCAGTGGCAGCCGGCATGAAGAAATGGGCCATAGGCATGGGGGTAACCCATTGCACCCACTGGTTCCAGCCCTTGACCGAAGGCACAGCCGAGAAGCACGACGCCTTTGTGGTGCATGACGGCAAGGGAGGGATGATAGAGGAGTTCACGGGCAAAGAGCTGATCCAGCAGGAGCCGGATGCCAGTTCGTTCCCCAACGGAGGTATACGTTCCACCTTTGAGGCTCGCGGCTACAGCGCCTGGGACCCTGCCAGTCCTGTGTTTGTGATGGGAGACACCCTGATGATTCCCACGGTGTTCGTCAGCTACACAGGTGAGGCCCTTGACTATAAGGCTCCTTTAAAAAAATCCATCAATGCCGTGGACAAGGCAGCCACGGCCGTGGCACAGTTGTTTTATCCTGAAGTGGCCAAGGTTATCAGCAACCTGGGGTGGGAACAGGAGTACTTCCTGGTGGATGAGAGCCTGTATGCCGCTCGCCCCGACTTGGTAATGACCGGTCGCACGTTGATGGGGCACGACTCGGCCAAGAACCAGCAGATGGACGACCACTATTTCGGTGCCATTCCCCAGCGTGTGTCCATGTTTATGAAGGACCTGGAGATAGAAGCTCTGGAATTGGGCATTCCCTGTAAGACACGCCATAACGAGGCGGCTCCCAATCAGTTTGAGTTGGCTCCCATCTTCGAGGAGATGAATCTGGCGAACGACCACAATATGCTTATCATGAGTCTTATGCAGAATGTTGCCCGCAAGCATGGCTTCCGCTGCCTGTTGCATGAGAAGCCCTTTGCCGGCATCAACGGAAGCGGTAAGCACAACAACTGGAGCCTGGTGACAGACACGGGCGTCCTGCTTCACAGCCCCGGCAAGACACCTGCGGACAACTTGCGGTTCATCACCTTCCTGGTGGAGACCCTGAAGGCCGTTCACAGCCACAACGGACTGCTGAAAGCCTCGATTATCAGCGCTACCAATGTGCATCGCCTGGGAGGTAACGAGGCTCCTCCCACCATTATCAGCAGTTTCCTGGGTTCGCAACTCAGCCATGTGTTGGCTGCCTTGGAGAATAGCGACGACAACGAGTTGCTGAATATAGGAAGCAAGCACGCCATCAACCTGCATGTGCCCCAGATTCCTGACCTGATGCTCGACAACACCGATCGTAACCGCACGTCTCCCTTTGCCTTTACCGGCAATCGTTTTGAGTTCCGCGCCGTGGGCAGCCAGGCCAACAGTGCCGCCGCGATGATTGTGCTGAACAGTGCCATGGCCGAGGCTCTCACCGATTTCAAGATGCGTGTGGACAAGCTTGTCGCTCAGGGCGAGGATAAGACCAAAGCCATCTTGAGGGTGGTGCGCGAGGATATCAAGGCGTGCAAGCCTATCATCTTTGATGGCAACGGCTACAGCGATGAATGGCGCCGGGAGGCTGCACGCCGAGGATTAGACGTGGAGACCTCCGCTCCCCTGATGTTCGACCAATACCTCACGCCCTCCACCGTCAGGATGTTTGCCCGTACAGGTGTATTGACCAAGGCCGAGTTGGAGGCCCGCACCGAGATAAAGCAGGAGACCTATACCAAGAAAGTTCAGATCGAGGCCCGCATCTTCGGCGATTTGTGTCTCAACCACATCATCCCTGTGGCAACGCGCTATCAGAGCCAGCTGATAGACAATGTGGGCAAGGTGCAGGGTGTTTTCCCCGCCGAAGAGGCTGCCGCCTTGAATGCGAATAATATCAAACTTATCCGAAGCATTTCGGAGCATAGCCGGTTCATCACCGAGAACGTGGACCGACTGATAGAGGCCCGCAGAGTGGCCAACCGTATTCCCGACCAGCGCGAGAAGGCTGTGGCCTATCATGACACGGTGGCTCCTCTGTTGGAGAGTATCCGCACGCATGTGGACGAGTTGGAGCTGATTGTGGATGATGAGCTTTGGCCCTTGCCCAAATATCGCGAGATGCTGTTCATCCGTTGACCTATGCCTTGCGGATTGCTCTCTTGCGCATAGGTGAGAGAGCAATCATTGGGCCATGTGCGTGGAGAAACTGTGGTAAGAGGAGGGCGTAAGACTGAGCTTGCCAATGGCGCAAAGCATCTTGCGGAAGGAAAGAGTGTCCTTGATGGAACTGCATTTTTGACATGGACGCGTCGCATCACGGCTTCGACTCTTGCAATCACGTTTTTCATGGAGAAGGGTTTGGCGATGTAGTCATCCGCACCCAGGCGCAGCCCGGCCACCATCTCCTCCGGTACTCTCTCAATCCTTCTCTGATACGCTCTTCGTCGTCCACGACCCGTATCCTGATATTCTTTGTATCCATGGTGCAAAATACGGTTTCTTGCTTCATACAAACACCATGTCGCGCTGTTAATTAACAAAAACTTAATATCATGAGTTCGATGAAATCGGCATATATCTGAAACGGTCATCCGGCCTCGGACATAAGACACGTCCCTACATGGTGGCCGGTTAAATTCATCGAACTCACATTAACAAAATGTATGGATACCGGAGGAGCCTGAAAAACGCCGCGATGAATGAAGCACATCAAGACGTTTCTGAAAAACATCTACATGTGTCCCCCCCCCCAAAAAAAATCATGTTCTTTTTTTTGAAGAATCTGAAAACGACAGGAAACACACGGCTTGCCTTATGTGGGATTTCGTCGAACTCACGTTAATATCAGGAAAAAAGAAAGGCGCAAGCGATTGTTCGTCAATCCGCTTGTGCCTTTCTTGTCTTGTGGAATCCTGTTCCTGGGCGAGCTTACTTGTTTATGAAGCGGAACCAGTTGAAGTCGGCGATGCCGCCTATGCCTTCCTCCGTCTCAGAGTAGTTGAGCAGAGCAAAACGGTTGGCTGTCCAGGGGTAGCCTAACCCCATCTGCAGCACATCGCCCACGGGATGGAAATCTTTGCCGTCTAGGCTATAGTAGAGGCGGGCCGTGAAATCCTTGTCGGTAACGCGTGCGCGGAACCAGAGTGTCTGCTCTTTCAGGTTGCTGATGACCGTCTCTCGCTTGCCATTGTTGCAGAACACCAGGCTGTTGACACCATTATTACGTGCCACGGCCACATAGGCATAGGGCGACTCGAACACGCCGAAGCCGGCCACGTTGCCGTTCTTCAGGCCCGAGGCGTCCATCTCCACCGTGGCGGTGCTCAGAGGGCCCTGAACCCTTTGGGTGAGCGTGTTGCGGGCGTTGGTCAGGTCTTTGGCCTTTGAGGCCTTCAGGCGCATGTAGCCCTTGCGCTCGGTGAGCGACCAGCGTGTGTTGTCGGGGTTGTGGTTCCATTGCCACTGTAATCCCAGGCGGCTGTTGTTGAACTCATCGGTGGTGGCGGGAGACTTGATTTTGGCAGTCTTGCCTACGTTGGGTTTCTGATAGACGTGAACGTCCTTGCCGTCCACGCCCAGCATGGGCCAGCCGTCCACCCACTTCACGGGCACCAGGTGGGGCACACGGCCGATGGGGCCGCGGTCCTGCATGATGATGAACCACCAGTCGCCGTTCTTCAGCTGCACCATGCCGCCCTGATGCAGGCCGTTGCCGGGGTAGGAGGTGTCGTCCTGCATGATAACCTTGTGTTCATAGGGACCATAGATGTTCTTGGAGCGCAGGCACACCTGCCAGCCCTCGGTGCCGCCTGCCGGGCAGAAGATGTAGTACATGCCGTTGACCTTGGTCACGTGAGAACCTTCCATCCCGGCGCTTTTTCCGGAGTTGTAGAAGTCGTCCACGCCCTTGTCCCAGATCAGCACCTTCTCGCCTTTCACGGATTTGGCGTCGGCGTTCAGCTCGGTGACATAGAGGTGGTGTTGTCCGTGTACCACATACACACGGCCGTCCTCATCGAAGAAGAGCCCCGGGTCGTAGAGATACTCGGGGAAGACGGTACGCTCCCAGGGGCCTTCGGCCTTGTCGGCAATGCACACGCTGAAGTTGCCCTTCTCTGTACCCCAACCATAAGGCGTGCAGAAAGCCACGTAGAACTTGCCGTTGTGGTAGCGGATGGAGTTGGCCCATGAGCCGTTGAGGTAGAGTGTTCCGCCCAGCATGTCGTATTTGGGGTCCTCGTCATAGCGGTCCACGGCATAGCCGGCCATTTCCCAGTTCACCAGGTCCTTGGATTTCATTACGGGTGAGCCGGGCACGTAGTGCATGCTGGTGGATACCATGTAGAACCAATCGCCCACGCGTACCACGTCGGGGTCGGGATAGTCACCCCACAGAATGGGGTTGGTGAAGGTGCCGTCACCGTTGTCGGGCGACCATACTTGCTGTGCCTGCACCGTGGGAGCGGTCAGCAGCAATGCTGCAATCAGTGATTTAAAGTTCATATTGTTAGGTGTTTTAGGGTTAATCTATTTTTTCTACGGTAAAATGGTAGGTGACGGAGCCTTCCCACCACATGCTGAAGTTGGTGCCCCACAGGTTGTTGAAGAGGCAGAAATGCACTCCGCCCTTTTTGTCGGGATAGTCGGTGGAGTAGTTCAGTCCGCGAGGTTCGCCCACGTTCACCAGAAAGGCATCGGGACTCCAGATGCGGAAAGTGCCGTTCGAGGTGATGAGGTCGACATAGCGGTCGATGCCGTGCTGCTGTCTGTTGCCCTTCTCCACCACGTCCAGCAGGTCGATGCGCTCACCCACCTTTTCGGCCACAAGACCTGTGATGTCTTCGGTCGTGAACGAGAGCCAATAGGCCTCGGGCAGGCGCACGGCAGGCTTGTGGCTCAGCGTGCAGGAGATTTCGGCCCGTTGCCGGTCGTTGGCCACCCACACACTGGCTTGCATACGTTCGGGATAGACCCCTGCAGGCACGCTGTCCGCATCGGGGAACTGCAGTTCGCTGACGGTGCGCACTCCTTCCTTGTCTTTGCTCACGGTGCGGCCGATGGTCTGTGCCTTCAATGCCACGCTCACGGCCTTGGAGTTCTCCAATCCGGGCTTGCCCAGGTCGGCGATGCCCCATCCGGGTTTGGGCTTGCGCATATAGTTGTCCTGGAAGGTGTTGTAGTCGTTGATGTCAAGCATCTGATAGGAGAGGGCACCCACCGTCATCCCCTTCATCAGGGGCTGGCTCCAGTCGGCAGGTTTCACCTTTTTCTTAGTGTCCTGCAATTCGATGTCGTCACATTTTGCCACCTCGGCGATAGCCTCCTTTTGCAAGTGTTCGGGCAGGTAGGCGATGGCGCTGCCGACATAGTTGTCCAGTTCTCTCCACGAGTCCTCAGCCATGCGGAAGAAACCTGCGGAACGGTAGGCCCTGAACACATCCATGTCATAGGCTTCCCAGCGACATACGTGGGTTTTCACATCCACACCTTGGGTGTGCTCGGCGATGAGTCCCAGTTCCGCCACGAAGTCCAGAGCCCGGTCTTCATAGCCCTTCAGTTTGTCTTCGGCCAGCCATTGAGAGTAGAGGCGTGAGAGGGCGCGGTATTTGGCCATGCGCACGGGGGCGCTGCCGTAGCCGTATATCCAGGTGTCGCCGATTTCCTGAGTCACCACGGGCAGTTGGTTCTTCATTGCCAACAAATCTTCGGCCACTTCGTTGAACGAGGCGGGTACGATTTTTGCGTTGGGATAACGTTCGCGCAGGCCTGCATAGATGCGTTTCACGTCCTCGTAGCGGTGAGGACCATGGTTGTCACCCGTGAAGTTGACAGAGAGCACGGTTTTGCCGTCGGGCAACACGTCCTCTGTGCCATAATCGTTTTGATAGACGAGTATAATCTCGTTGCCCTCGCTGTCTCTCCAGCGGCAGAAGGGGGGCACTCCGGGCACGGGACAGGCCGAGTTGACGCCGATGTGCAGGAAGCGTATGCCTGCCTTGGCCATGGGAGCGATGATGCCCCGGGTGTGGCCCGGCACGTCGGTCATCTTGGCGGCAATGGTGTTGCGGCCGTATTTCCTGTCCAGTTTTTTGGCAATCTGCAGGCTGGCCTCGAACATGTCGCGGTTCATGGTCTCGGACTCATAGGTGTAGGGCACGGCGTTCCACACGATGTCGCCACGCTTGAGTGCCTTTTCCAGACGTTCCACGGCGGGGGAGGAGGCCTCGCGCAGATATTTCCAAACGAGCCACGAACCGGTGGTCCACACATAGCGTTCGCCCAGGCCGTCGGCTTCCAGGCGTTCGCCCACTTCGATGGCCTTGGGGATGAACTCCTGCACATAGCGGTCGGCCACCACAGAACTCAGGTCGGTGAATCCCACATCCAGGTGGGTCTTGAAGATGACATACACCTTTTCTATACTCTCGTTCTTAGGGGCGGCCCCGGATGCCGTGCTTATTGCGATGCACAGCAACAACAGGAAAAATCTGATTTTTTTCATGTAGGTTTGTTTTAGGGTAAGATAATCATCACAAAAATACGCATTTTTTTGAAAATGCCGATAACAAAGCTTTCAATAAGAGCGCGAAAGATGAAAAAAACATAAAAAACACAGGGATTGACGTTTTTCCTCTTTTCTGTTTCCCTGTTTTTTCTCATATTTGCGTATTCACTTTTTAAAGAATACGATTATGACAAAACAACATGAGATTTATCGCTGCGCGATCTGTGGCAACATCGTGGAGGTTACGAACCCTGCAGTGGGACAGTTGGTATGTTGTGGCCAGCCCATGACGTTGCTTGAGGGCAACAGTCAGGATGCTGCTTTGGAAAAGCATGTGCCCGTGGTGGAGAAGGTGGATGGCGGTTACAAGGTGTCGGTGGGCAGCATGCCCCATCCCATGCTTGAAGAGCATTATATCCAGTGGATCGAGCTGGTGACGCCCACCCGCGTTTTGCGTAAGCACCTGAAGCCCGGAGAACAGCCTGTGGCCGTGTTCTTGACGGACGAGCCGGCTGTAGTGGTCAGGGAGTATTGCAACCTGCACGGATTGTGGAAGGCTGAATAAAAGAAGAGAGAGACAGTATCGTCATGTATTGCACCCCAAGAGTCGGACAAGAACTTTTGGGGTGCTTTTTTGTCAGCAAAAAAACATCTTGATGTTTTTGAAAAACATGAACACGTTTTTCCCGAAACATGAACATCCTTTTGACGGCTCTGCAAACGAAGCCCCTGCTTCCGTCATGATTTGTTCATGTTCTCAGTATCTTATATAGCCGGTTGATTGCCTCCTCCGCATCTCCGGTTTCTTCGTAGAGCGTTACGAATTTGCTTCCGATGATGGCTCCCGAAGCGTTTTGCATGGCAGAGTCGAGCGTCTGCTTGTTGGATATGCCGAAACCGATCATTCGCGGATGCCGGAGCTTCATGTTGTCAATCCTGCTGAAATACGCCTGCTTGCTATCATCGAATTCCTTTTGTGCGCCGGTGGTGGCCGCCGAGGATACCATATAGATGAATCCGTCGGTGTGCTCGTCTATGAAACGTATGCGCTCCTCGCTCGTCTCCGGTGTGATAAGCATGATGATTCTGATTTCATACCGGTCTGCTATCGGTTTGTAGGTTTCCATGTAATCTTTGAATGGAAGATCCGGTATGATGACCCCGTCTATTCCGCATCCGACACATTTGGCGCAGAAGTTCTCGAAACCATACTGCATGATGGGATTGAGATAGCCCATGAGGATGAGCGGAATGTTGACCTCTTTGCGTATGTCTGACAATTGCGAGAACAGGGTGTGCAGCGACATGCCGTTTTTCAAGGCTTTTGTCGCCGCGTTTTGGATTACGGCTCCGTCGGCCATGGGGTCGCTGAAGGGTATGCCTATCTCTACCATGTCTACGCCGTTCTTTTCAAGCGTCTTTATGGTGTCTGCCGTTTTTTCGAGTGTAGGATGCCCGGCACAAAAATAAATGGATAATATTCCATACTCTTTTGTTTGGAAAAGGTTGTTTATTCTGTTCATTTTTTTTGTGATGTTTTTGAATTGTCTGTAATATGTTGATGGCTTGGACTTCGGGTGTCATTTTCTCAACTCGCGCAGGAAGCGGTCAAGCAGCCCTATGTTTTTGATTCCCGGTGATGACTCGAAACGGCTGTTCAGGTCTATGCCGTGGAAGTAAGGGTGTGTGAGCTGCTTGATGGCCTGAACATCTTGCGGACCTATTCCGCCGCTGAGAATGAAGGGGTGTGGTCCGTTGTAGCTTTCCAGCCATTGCCAGTTGAACCGTTTTCCGCTTCCGCCGTATGTGTCACACTTGGTTTCAAACAACACATAGTCTATGGATTGTCCGTAGGATTCGGCTTTCCTTATGTCGGCTTCTTTTTCCACCCCTATGGTCTTCATGATTTTTATGGAGGAAGGCATCTTGTTCCTTAAATCCGTGCAGAAGTCCATGGTTTCGTTTCCGTGCAGTTGAATGATGTCAAGTCCGAACTCGGAGGTTTTTCGTATGATGTTCTCTTGCTGTTCGTTCACAAAGACTCCTACTCTTCGGGCTTTGACAGGCAGGCAGGAAGGCCGGAGGGTGACATGGCGTGGAGAGCGGGGATAAAAAATGAATCCCATCCAGTCCGTTCCGAGCCTTTCGACTTCTTGCATGTTCTCTGCTTCGCGTAAACCGCATACCTTGATAATCATCTTTTTCTATTTTCTCATTTATGTGATATGACTTCATCGATGAACTTTCCGAGTGCTTCTGCCGGATTGTCCTCTTTCATGAACGTTTCGCCGATAAGGAATCCCCGGAATCCCGCCTCGCGCAGTTCTTTTACGGTCTTGGGATTGGAAATGCCGCTTTCCGAGATTCTGACATATTCCGGGGGAAGATATGCGGCAAGCCTGTAGGAGTTTTCCACGTCCGTATGGAATGTGCCGAGGTGGCGGTTGTTCACTCCGACCATGTCGATGTGTTCCCCCACATAGTCCAGTTCACTTTCTGTGTGTATCTCAAGCAGGGTCTCAAGTCCTAAGTCATGTGCTGTTTTGGCAAGTCTTTTGCAATCGGCTTTCTCCAGTCCGGCGGCAATGAGCAGGACGGCATCCGCTCCGATGGCGCGTGCCTGGAGCAACTGGTATTCGTCGATGATGAAATCCTTTCTGAGTATGGGAATGTCAACGTCGGGACGTGCGGTCCGGATAAAGTCCGTTTTGCCTCCGAAGAATTTCTCGTCGGTGAGAATGGATATTGCCGCAGCTCCGTTTCTTGCGTATCGGACGGGAATCTCTTCGGCTTTCCCTTCTTCCTTTATCCATCCTTTCGAGGGTGACTTCCGCTTAAATTCGGCGATAATCCCTGATGGCGAATCCCGTAGCGCATGGCTCATTGAGCGTACCTGTAATGTGCAATCGCTTATCATGCTTTCCACTTTTTTATAAAGTATGCCGGGAGCCATGTCTTTTTTCTGCATTTCCACTTCCGTTCGTTTCCATGCAATGATTTCTTCAAGTATATCTTTCATCTTTCAGCTGTTTATTTCGATGAATTTCCTCAGACATGCCAGGGCCTTTCCGCTCTGTATCGATTCTTGTGCGATGCACACACATTCTTCGATGGGTCTGTCTTTGTCTATAACATGGATGGCAAATGCGGCATTGGCTACGACAACATTCTTTTGAGCCTCTGTGGATGTGCCTTGGAGCACATTGTCGAATATGGCTTTGGCTTCCTGCTTGTTGTTCCCTCCGAACAATTCTTCTTTTCTGACGGGGGCAAGACCAAGGTCTTCCGCTTTCAACACCTTTTCCATGCTGTCGGTTGTCACCTTGAAGTCTCCGGTAAGTGAGATTTCATCGTAGCCGTCGTAGCTGCACACGACACCGAAGCCGACACCCAGTTTCCTGAGGGCGTTGGTGTAAAGGCGCAGCAGGTTCAGGTTGGCGACCCCCAGGAAACTGTATGCCGGCTTGCATGGATTGGCAAGAGGCCCCAACAGGTTGAAGCAAGTAGGTACCTGCAAGGCTTTGCGTATGGGAGCCACGGACTTCATCCCCCGGGCGAAGAGCGGAGCATGGAAATACGCAACCCCGGATTCCTCAAGAGAATGTTTCAGTTGGTCGGCGTTGTTGGTAAACCTGACACCATGTGCTTCAATGACATCGCTTGCGCCGCTGATGGAGGTGGCGCCGTAGTTGCCGTGTTTGCTTACCTTATAGCCGGCCCCCGCAATGACGAATGCGGAACAGGTGGAGATGTTGAAAGTGTTTTTCCCGTCCCCTCCTGTTCCCACGATGTCTATGGTCCGGTAGGGTGACAGGTCTATGGTGACTCCGGTTTCGAGAAGAACATCGCGCAGCCCGAGAAGTTCCTCAACAGTGATGCCCCTCATTTGCAGTGCCATGAGAAAGGCCGCGATTTGGCAGTCGTTGACCTTCCCGTTTATTATGTCGGTCATAATCTCGCGTGTCTGCTGACGTGTGAGCGTTTTCCCTTCTATGAGTGATGCAAGTGTTTGTTTCATTGTATGCAGTTGTTGTTTAAAGTCAGTGTTCCAACCAGTTCTTTATAATGGACTTACCCGAGGGGGTGAGTATGCTTTCCGGATGGTATTGTATACCTCTTATGTCATATTTTTTGTGCCGGAGAGACATGATGTATCCTTCATTGCAAACGCCCGTCACTTCTATCTCTTCGGGCAATGTCTCCTTCTTGATAACCCAGGAGTGGTATCTTCCGACCTCAATCTGCCGGGGAAGATTCTTGAACAAAAAATCATCGGCAACGATGGTGACAGGGGTTGCCACTCCGTGAAACACTTGGCCGAGATTGACCAGTGTGCCTCCGAAAGCTTCTCCGATGGCCTGATGGCCGAGACATACCCCGAGAATAGGTTTCCTGGTTTTGTATTCCGCTATCACGTCCGGCATCCGTCCGGCCTCCTTCGGTATTCCCGGTCCCGGAGATAATATGATTTTGTCAAACTGCCCGATGTCTTCAAGGCGGAATTTGTCATTGCGCAACACGGTGACCTCTGCTCCAAGTTCTTTTACCAGGTGGCTCAGATTATAGGTGAATGAGTCGTAGTTGTCAATTATCACTATTTTCATTTGGCTGACGTTTTTTTTGAGGGTTATAGATTGGCGGCCATGTCAATGGCTTTCCTGAGTGCTCCAAGCTTGTTGTTTACTTCCTGAAGTTCATATTCCTCGTCGCTTTTTGCCACGATTCCTCCTCCGGCCTGAAACCAAAGTTCGTTGTTCCTGCTGACAAAGGTGCGTATGGTAATTGCTTGGTTCAGGCTTCCGTTGAAACCGATGAATCCGATACACCCGCCATACGCTCCACGGTTGTGCGGTTCATATTCGCTTATCAACTGCATGGCACGTACCTTTGGTGCCCCGGAGAGTGTGCCGGCGGGGAATGTGTCGATGAAAGCCTTGATGGGGTCTGCATGGTCGTCAAGTTCTCCGCTCACCCGGCTGACAAGATGTATCACGTGGCTGTAGTATTGCATCTCCTTATAGAAATCCACCTTTACGTTGTGGCAGTTCCGGCTCAGGTCGTTTCTTGCAAGGTCAACCAGCATGACGTGTTCGGCATTCTCTTTGGGGGCTTGCTGAAGATAGCGGGCGTTCTCTTTGTCCTGCTCCTGATTGCCAGTTCGCCGGGTCGTGCCGGCGATAGGGTCTATATAGGCTCTTCTGTTTTCTATGCGGCAGTGTGTTTCCGGAGATGAACCGAAAATCCGGAATCCCCCGAAATCGAAATAGAACAGATAGGGTGAGGGGTTCACACTTCGCAATGCCCGGTAGAGCTTGAAGTCGTCACCTTCGTATCTCTGTATGAACCGTCTTGACAACACAATCTGGAACACATCCCCCCGCATGCAGTGTTGTATCCCTTTCCGTATATTGGCTTTGTGTTCTTCATCCGTCAGTGTGCTGCGGACGTTCCCCACGGGATGGAAATCATAAATCTGGAACATTCTGTGCAACACGTCATGCTCAAGCCGGCACAGGTCGTCATCTTCTTTCTCCTCCAGCAGCTCTATCAGCACCATTTCATCGTGGAAATGGTCGAATACGATGACATCCTTATATAAAATGTACAGCATGTCGGGTGCGTCGTTCTCGGCCCTTGTCTCGTCTTTCACGTTGATGTTCTCAAAATATCTTACGGCATTAAAGGACGTATATCCGAAAAGTCCGCAATAGCCTGCGTCTTCTCCGGAAATGTGGAACTCGTTCAGAAAGTCGTTGATGACGTTGTCCGTCCGATACTCGTCTGATACCCGTTTTTCTGTCCGGCTTCCATCCGGAAATTTTCCGATGGCCATGCCGTGCTCTATGCTGACGGAGGCGATGGGATGCAGCCCGATGAAAGACCGGCTGTTTTCCTTTCCGTGATAGTCGGAGCTTTCCATCAGTGCGCTTTGGGGGTAGGCGTCGCGCACCCTCATATAGGTGCTGACGGGGGTGTTCATGTCTCCGGGAATCCTTTTTGATGCCGTGTGGTAGGTGAATCTTGCCATAGTTGCCGTGCTTAATTAAAATGTTTCAGATAGGTGTCAATGTCTTTGTCGCCCCGTCCGCTGATTGTCAGAACAACGATGTCACTGCTTTTGAATCTCATCTTGGGCAGTGCCCCGAGCGCGTGTGAGCTTTCCAGTGCCGGAATGATACCTTCCAGCCTTGTGAGCTCGAAGGCCGCCCTGAGCGCCTCGTCATCGTTCACGGCCACTGCTTGTGCGCGGCCTTGTTTATATAGGTTGCAGTGTATCGGCCCTGTTCCCGGATAGTCAAGCCCTGCAGAAATGGAGTAGGGTTCTATAATCTGACCGTCTTCTGTCTGCATCAGCTTTATCTTTGAGCCGTGCAGAATGCCGTCGGTGCCCACCTGCATGGATGCTGCTGTCATCCCTGTGTCTATTCCCAGTCCTCCTGCTTCGGCCAGCACGATTCTGACCCTTTCGTCATCCATGTAATGGAATATGGTTCCGGCCGCATTGGACCCTCCGCCGACACATGCCATCAGATAGTCGGGATAGTCGCGGCCGGTCTTTTCTTCCAATTGCCATTTGATTTCCTCCGATATGACGCTTTGCAGCCGGGCGACCATGTCCGGATAGGGATGCGGACCCACGGTGGACCCAATGATATAGAATGTGTCGGCAGGATGGCAGCACCAGTCGCGTATGGCTTCGTTGGTGGCATCCTTCAAGGTCATGTTGCCGCCGGTTACGGGGCGAACCTCGGCGCCGAGCATCTTCATCCGTTCTACGTTGACGTGTTGGCGTTTCACATCCGTTGCTCCCATATAGACCACACACGGCATATCCATCAATGCGCATGCCGTGGCCGTGGCCACACCATGTTGCCCGGCACCGGTTTCTGCGATGATGCGCTTCTTTCCCATCTTCTTGGCAATAAGTATCTGCCCGAGGGCATTGTTTATCTTGTGGGCTCCCGTGTGGTTCAGGTCTTCTCTCTTCAGGTATAGCCGGCATCCGTATTTCTCGCTCATCCTTTTTGCGAAGTAGAGCGGGGAAGGGCGGCCTACATAATCTTTCAGCAGCAGACGGTATTCTTTCTTGAACTCTTCGCTTTCCGTAATCGGCAGGTAGGCTGCCTTCAACTCTTCCACCGTCTTGTAGAGTATTTCCGGAATGTAGGCTCCGCCGTACTCACCGTAAAACCCATTTGCATCTACTTGATAACTCATCATTGTTGTTGTTTTGGTTAGATATTGATTTGATTCAAATGAAAAAAGCCTGTCGTAAGTACGACAGGCTTAATTCCCTTAATGTGTATTTCTATGGTTTACAGAAAATCTATTTAACAAAGGAACATAGCGGGCTGACTTACGACTTTTTCGTGTCCTAAGCTCTGCCAACGCCAATATTTATTTATGTTCTGCTTCATTACAAATGCAAAATAAGCATATTTTTTTCAAACACGCAAGTAAACGAGCGTGAATTCGATGATTTTTTGATTTTCTGATAAAAAATCACCGTTCCAAATCCCGAAGAAAAAACATGAACATGTTTTTGGAAAACATGAGGACGTTTTTGAAAAACATGAACATGTTTTCTGAAAAAGATGAACATGTTTTTGAAGGTGCTGAAAACAGCATAAAAACACACGGCCTGCTTTATCCCGCTTTCATCGAACTCACGTTGAATAAACAGGAAACCCGTGTATGCTGACGTGAGCCCAACGAATCATTTTTGATAAAATCCGCATCATTTTTTTGCCAAGTGTTTTTTTTTAATTTTGCCTGCGAAAAGTTAACAAAAAGTGCTGAAGAGTGACAGGATACGGATGAAATGTCATCGCGCATTGGTTACGACTTTTGTGCGGGATTCCAGAAGCCCTTAGGCAATAAGGGCCTTTATTGGGGCATGGAATATGGCCTTGGCTCACGCGGATTTAAAATAAAAGATAGCGAGGATGGCTATAGCGAGGAATTGAAGCTTATTGCCCACAACGTGAAATGGGTTCCGTTTGATTTCGGCTACAAGCACAATCTCAAGAATGACTTTGCTCTGTATGCCCACGCCGACGTGTTCCTAAGCATTGATTATGCTGGAAAGCTGAAATATACGGAAAAATATGATGGCGATAAGGAATCGGAGTCTGAAAGCATCTGGGATTTTGACGACTACATGCCTCTTGATGCCGGTATGCAATTCGGCGTGGGCTTGTGGTGGAAGAAACTCAATCTCGACCTTACTTACCAGCTTGGTGTGGTGGACGGCGACACCAATTCCGACTATTCTTTCGGCAAGTATGGAAACTTTATGATTCGCCTGGGCGTCGGCTTCTAAACGAACCGGTAATTGCTCTTCTTTAAATATCAAAAAGGAGCGTATTTGAACAACACCCCAAAAGTCTGGCAAGGACTTTTGGGGTGCTTCTTTTGCATGGCACATGCAACGCAGTGCAAAGCCGTTGTGGCCACTTACTTTATTTTCTGCCAATAGAGGGTTTTGCCAATTCCCAAGATGGTGGCCCGAAGTTTCAGTTTCCCGTTCTCCTCAAACTTCATGGAGACATTCACTCTCATCCCCCTGGTCGGGTCATATATCTTGGCTCCGTCCCATTCTTTGTCCTTGGCATCATATTTAAGTCCGCTTACCAATGTTACCTTGTCAATGTCAACATGGCGCAAGGACTTGTCCGGATTCTTGACATCCTTTCTCTTGTTGCCGTTCTTGTCCGTGGAATGCTCAACCCAAAACACCTTGGCATCGTATGTGCCTTGCGCGTTTTTGGTGACACGGACCTTGCTCTTGCTTCCGCCATGGTCGGTAAGATACTCGCCGATGATGTTGTCGGCATGGTCGTTAAGCTTCTGTGCAAAAGATGTGCTGGCCGATATCAGGCCGCACACCAACATCATAATAAACCTGGTTCTCATCTTCTTTTTTTATAATGATTAGTGATAATTTCGTGCGAAGGTACAGTGATTTTTGCACACGCCAAAGGATTTTGAGCAAAAATGTCGGATTCCGCGTTTGTGTGTATGCTCGGCATAAAGCGTCAATCTGTGACAAAGTGCCTTGTATATAGGCTGTCAATCGCCAATCGGTAAAAGTTATACTCCTATCCGTAATCCGTATAATATGTTGCCCGCTAAATACCGGTAGCGGTAGTTTTGCAATAATTAAAGTAATGGATAATTAAAATGACAGAAATATGAAAAAGGTGGTTTTGTGTATGATTGCCCTGTTGGGGCTTGCGACTTTCCGAATGCAGGCAAGTCAATCACGATTTGACGGAAAGCATGGTTATCGGAACTTCCGCATTGGCACAATATGAAATGGACGGAGCACACGCTTCCCGCTTTCCGGATGGGATTCAGAAAGAAATTGACAGTCTGAGAGTATAAATTCAGGGGGTGTTTTCTTGTCCTCAGGCCATTTTTTGCTTAAATTCGCGTCTAACACGTAAAAAAACAAAAACACTATTCATCATGAATGTACCTTGGTATTTCATCCTGATATATGTAGTTGTCGGCTACATTCTACTCTCGGTATCCGACAAGTACAGGATTATAAAGTCGAGAGGGTTACGTTATTTTATAGTTATATTTGTCTATTCCATCATCGCTTGGGGAATCTACGACCTCGTAACTTTGCAGTCTTAATATCAGCTAATCCAAGGGATTATGACAAAAGCAGAAATAGCGAGTGAAATCGCAAAGACAACCGGCACCGACAGATTTGCGGTTGTTACCGTCATCGAACAGTTTATGACCGTTGTTAAGGACTGCCTTGCTCACGGCGAAAACGTATATACATGAAGTTAAGTACAACGGCAAAGAAAGCCATTTCATCAATACTCATTTTAGTGTTAATGGCTGGATCTTATGGAGCAATTATTGCCCTATGCAATCAGTATCTACGCGAACATGATATGCTGACGAAATCATCAAAGTTTGTCCTCGGAGTATTTATGTTTTCCGGATTCTATTTCATTTACAAATGGTTTTCGAAACGGATTGACACAATACAAAAGCAAAAAGATTGATGGACTACGAAGATTATGAATATGGCGGAAATGCCGTTGATGATATGATGGTCGATTACGACTGCCATGTCAACACGGGCGAACTGCCTGAATTGTTTGATGAATCATATCAACGACATTGCCGACTGCCGGATTGTGGAGTTCACTCCGACAATGTTTTGTAAGCCGGCTCTTTCCGACCTATTAAAATGAGCAACGAATCACGCAGTATATTCCCGGGAATTAAAGCTCGCAAGCCGCAATATGTGCTGGGAACTGAGAATGGAACCAAACGCACATCAAACGTAACCGAGGCAAAAATTGTCGAGGCAGTGGAGGACATTGAAGACAATGTGGCTATATTCCTTGAAAAATGCGTGCCGGTGGTATTGGTCCGCTATGCCGAAGCTTATTCTATTGATTATTATAAGGACGGCAGCATTGCAGTGTGTTTCAGAGTCAACGGATATATGCTGCGCATGTGGCGGTCGGATGTAGACTGTGATGTGGCCGCGGATATTATGTGTAACTTTTTCCGCACCGCCTCGCTCCCCGACATGACCGGCTGGCACTGTCAGAAAATCTATTCTGAGGATGAAGAAAAAGATGCCGACAAACTGACAGTGG
>CAMWSK010000030.1 GCA_947176895.1 uncultured Prevotellaceae bacterium
ACAAAACAAAAAAAATTTTTCATATTAACTGCCACCCCCCCCCACTTACAATTCACACCCCCCCCCCCCCCCCAAAAAAATTTAACATTTTTTTTAAAATTCCGGGGGGGGGGGGAGTTTTTATGTTTTTTTGTTTACCTTTGTATCGCTACCAATATATATAACGGACACCGAAGAGACGGACGATGTTATACACATAAAAAAAAGATACATAAAGAGACTTATGACATTTTCAAAGAAGCTGAAACAAAATTCATATCTGTGGCCGATGTATGTGTTTATAATAGATGTGATTGCATCCGTTATGGCCTCTTTCGGAATGTTCTCTGTTTTCAATTTCCTGCTGCCGCAACCGGCGTTGGGGGGGAACGTCATCACCATCTGGTTTTGCGGCTCTCTGGCAGCTTCGGTTGTCTCGTTCGTCTCGTTCCGCCTCTATCGCATCATTATCCGCTACTCCACGCTGCGCGAAATCGGGCGTCTGTTCATGGCCGTGACGCTGAAAGAAATGTTGTTGCTGCTCACCCTGCTGGTGATACCCGTCGACATCAATATCAAGCGTGCCTATGTCATGGTGCTCATCGACTTCCTCTTCTCGGTGTTCTTTCTCGAGATTATCCGTGTGGTGATGGTTTATGTCTACGATTTGATGCTCAAGCGTATGCACAACGAGAAGAATATCAAACGCGTGCTCGTCTACGGCATCAGCGACAAGGCCGTGGCCGCCTCCTCGCGCCTGCACAACTCCCCGAACTACCACGTGGCAGGATTCATCGCCTACGACAACGGAAAGAGCTATAGTCTGGTGGGCAAGCCCGTCTATAGTTTCGTGAACGCCGAAGATGTGAAGAAACTGGCCGAGGAGGTGATGCTTGACGGCATCCTCTATCCCTACGAAGCCGACGTGAGAGCCGAAAAGAACCGCTTGGTCGATTTCTGCATCAACGCCAACCTCAAGGCTTTCCTCGCCCCTGACATCGATGAAATCACCGAGGGACAGAGCTTCAGCCGCTCCGTACGCAACATCAAAATCGAAGACCTCCTGGGGCGCCCCGAGATAGAAATCTCCATGGACGAGATAACGGCTAATTTCAAAGGCAAGGTGGTGATGGTGACCGGCGCCGCAGGCAGCATCGGGTCGCAGTTGTGCCGCCAGCTGATACAGTTGGGCGTGAAGAAACTCATCCTTTTCGACAATGCCGAGACTCCCCTCCACAATCTGCGGCTGGAGTTGGAAGACCAGTACTCCGAACTGGATTTTGTTCCCGTAATCGGCGACGTACGCTCATCCAACCGCCTGGATTTCGTGTTCCGCAAATACCATCCCCAAATCGTGTTCCACGCAGCTGCCTACAAGCATGTGCCCCTGATGGAAGAGAATCCCTGCGAGGCCGTGCGCGTCAACGTGCAAGGATCACACTTGGTAGCCAACTTCTGCGTGAAGTACAATGTGGAGAAGATGGTGATGATTTCAACCGACAAGGCCGTGAATCCCACCAACATCATGGGATGCACCAAGCGTTTGGCCGAAATCTACGTACAGTCGTTGGGACTGGCCATCGAACGCGGCGAGGTGGAGGGCAAGACCGTCTTCGTCACCACCCGCTTCGGCAATGTGCTGGGCTCCAACGGTTCGGTGATTCCCCGCTTCCGCGAACAGATAGAGAACGGGGGACCCATCACCGTTACCCATCCCGACATCAACCGCTTCTTCATGACCATCCCCGAGGCTTGCCGCCTGGTGATGGAAGCCGCAACCTTTGCCACGGGCACACGCATCTTTGTGTTTGATATGGGCGAACCCGTGAAAATCGTCACCTTGGCCGAACGCATGATCGAACTGGCCGGCCTGCAGGTGAACAAAGACATCAAGATTACGTTCTGCGGTCTGCGACCCGGCGAAAAACTCTACGAAGAGGTGCTGGCCACCAAGGAGAACACCATTCCTACTCCCCACAAAAGAATCTTCGTAGCCAAAGTACGCGAATACGACCACACCGCCATCAAGCCGGTGGTGGATGAACTTAACGCCTTGGCCGAGGCCGTAGAGATTCCCGGAATGGTGCAGCTGATGAAAAAGACCGTGCCCGAATTTGTGAGCGAACACTCCGAGTTCGAACGCTTCGACAAACAGAAATAAAAACTTACACTTTTCCTTTTACCGTTCGAGGAATTGAAGAAAACAAGTGAAACCGCCGCCACGTTCACACACACCGGACGTGGCGGCGGTTTCACTAAAAGCACAACAGGCTCACCTATCCGCAAAAGTAACAAAAAAGCAGCTTTATCGGCGAACAATAATACGTTTGGTCACATAAATCGTGTTTTTGTTAACTTTTTTCCAACTTTTTCGCTCAAATCGCGTTCTGTTTCTAATCTTTTTCCTATCTTTGTGCCACAAGAAAGAACACGAACAAGCATTAAAATAAAACACAAATAAAACACAAAAAAGCGTATGGATGCAAAAAAAGTGTTGGAGGACCTGAAAAGACGGTTTCCCGGAGAGCCTGAATATCACCAGGCGGTAGAAGAGGTATTGAGCACTATCGAGGAGGAATACAACAAACACCCCGAGTTCGACAAGGCCAACCTGATTGAACGCCTCTGCATACCCGACCGCATCTACCAGTTCCGTGTGACCTGGACAGACGACAAGGGCAACGTGCAGACCAACATGGGCTACCGCGTGCAGCACAACAACGCCATCGGCCCCTACAAGGGCGGTATCCGTTTCCATAAGAGCGTTAACCTGAGCATTCTGAAGTTCCTGGCCTTTGAGCAGACTTTCAAGAACTCGCTCACCACACTGCCCATGGGCGGAGGCAAGGGCGGCTCCGATTTCAGCCCCCGCGGCAAGAGCAACGCCGAGGTGATGCGCTTCTGCCAGGCATTCATGCTCGAACTGGCCCGCCACATCGGTCCTGACGTGGATGTTCCCGCAGGCGACATCGGTGTAGGTGGCCGTGAGGTGGGCTACATGTTCGGCATGTACAAGAAACTGACCCGCGAGTTCAGCGGAGTGCTCACCGGCAAAGGTCTGGAGTTCGGCGGCAGCCTGATTCGTCCCGAGGCCACCGGCTATGGTAATGTGTACTTCCTGCAAGAGATGTTGAAAACAAAGGGCGAGAGCGTTGAAGGCAAGAGCGTGTTGATAAGCGGTGCCGGAAACGTGGCCCAATACACCGCAGAAAAGGTGCTTCAACTGGGTGGCAAGGTGCTTACCATGAGTGATTCCGACGGATACATCTACGACCCCGACGGCATCGACCGCGAGAAGCTTGACTACATCATGGAGCTGAAGAACATCTATCGCGGTCGCATCAAGGAGTATGTCGACCAATATCCCACAGCCAAGTATGTGGAAGGAGCAAGACCCTGGAGCGAGAAGGCCGATATCGCCCTGCCCAGCGCAACGCAGAACGAGATCAACGAAGAGCAGGCAAAAACCTTGGTGGCCAACGGCGTTATCGCCGTGAGCGAAGGTGCCAACATGCCCTCCACGCCCGGTGCCATCCACGTGTTCCAGGAAGCCAAGATTCTCTATTCTCCCGGAAAGGCCAGCAACGCCGGTGGCGTGAGCGTGAGCGGACTGGAGATGAGTCAGAACTCAGAGCGCTTGAGTTGGAGTGCCGAAGAGGTGGATGCCAAGTTGCACTGGATTATGGAGAACATCCACGCCAACTGCGTGAAGTATGGTACGGAGCCTGACGGCTATGTGAACTATGTGAAAGGTGCCAACGTGGCCGGCTTCATCAAGGTGGCCAAGGCCATGATGGCCCAAGGTATCGTATAAAAAACGATTTGAAAGGAACGAAATCCAGCAAAACGATAGAGAGAGTGTGCCGATTACGGGCACACTCTTTTGTGCTTTTCTCCCCGCTGTTCTTCCCGCTCACCACACATGCCTCTGAGCAGACAGACAGCATCATGATGAAAGACACGTTGCAGGAGGTCACAATCTACGCCGCCACGCAACACGACATCGTGCCCACACAAAAGTTGCGAGGCACCCGGCTGGAGAACCTCAGCGCACAAAGTGTGGCCGACGCCGTGCGCTACTTCTCCGGCATACAGTTGAAAGACTACGGAGGCGTGGGCGGACTGAAGACCGTGGACATACGTTCCATGGGGTCGAACCACATGGGTGTGTTCTACGACGGCATCCAACTGGGCAACGCACAAAACGGACAGGTGGACCTGGGTCGCTTCTCGATGGACAACATCGAGGAGATTGCGCTCTACAACGGGCAAAAGAGCGACCTGATGCAGAGCGCGAAGGACTACGGAGCCGGAGGAACCATCTATATCCGTACGCGTCGCCCCACCTTCGCTGAGGGAAAACGCTGGAACCTGCGTGCCACGATGCGCACCGGCAGTTTCGGACTGCGCAACCCCTCGCTCACATGGGAACAGCAACTCACCCCCCGCATTTCCGCCTCAGTGAGCGCCGAGCACACGGGAGCAACGGGCAAATACCGTTTCCGATACCGCCGTGTGTTGCCCTCGGGCACCGTGGCATGGGACACCACTGCCGTGAGACAAAACGGCGACATCCTGGCATGGAGAGCCGAAGCCGCCCTCTTCGGGCAGACCCGGAAAGCGGGCGAATGGACAGCCAAAGCCTATTTCTACGACTCGGAGAGGGGCATCCCCGGAGCCATCGTCAACAACGTGTGGAAGCACCACCAGCGGCAATGGGACCGCAACGCCTTCGTCCAAGGTGGGATGCGCCAACGGCAAAGCGACCGCTACGAGTGGAAGGTGGATGCGAAATATGCGGAGGACCGCATGAGATACCTCAACCCCGACCCCACGCTGATGTACATCGACAACCGCTTCCTGCAACGCGAGCTCTACCTCACCACCGCCCATCACCTGACTTTCGGCAAGCACTGGCAGGCCAACATCAGCACGGACTGGCAATGGAACAGCCTGCGTGCCAACCTCAACGGCTTCACCTATCCCCGGCGCAACACCATGATGTGGGCAACCGCCGCCACATATGAACTGGACAAACTGCGCGTCTTGGGCAGTTTGACGGGCACGCACATCTTCGATGCCTCACAATCGTCGGCCTCATCACCACAATACCACCGCGCCTCCCCCCAGTTGGCGGTCAGCTGGCAACAAAACCCAGCCCTCAGCCTGCGCGGATTCGTGAAGCGGACCTTCCGCATGCCCACTTTCAACGACCTCTACTATACCGACGTAGGCAGCATATCCCTCAAGCCCGAGACGGCCACGCAATATAATGTGGGGGTGTTATACAGCAAATACATACGTCATCCTTGGATTAAGAAGGTGGAGCTGAAGGGCGATACCTATGCCAACCTGGTGGACGACAAGATTGTGGCCATCCCCAAAGGCAGCGGGCAATACCGCTGGATGATGATGAACATCGGGCGGGTGCGTATCCTGGGCAGCGAACTGAGCGCCGAAGGCGTGATGCGTTGGCCCCACGGATGGAAACTGAACCTCCAGGGGCAATGGACTTGGCAACGCGCCCAAGACCTGAGCGACCCCACAGACAACGAACCGCCCGCCGGCACCTATGGCGGACAGATTGCCTACATTCCCCGCCATAGTGCCTCGGCCACAGCCCACCTCAGCTGGCAACAGTGGGGCGTAAACTACGCGTTCATCTATGTGGGCGAGCGATGGCACAACAGCAGCAACATCGCCGTCAACCACGAGGAACCTTGGTACACCAGTGACATGGCCCTTACTTGGCAGGGCAACATCCGCCGCGTGGGTGCCCGCGTCAGCCTCGAATGCAACAACCTGCTTGACCAACAATACGACGTGGTGCTCAACTATCCCATGCCGGGCCGCAACTGGCGCGTGACACTGCAGATAAGAATCTGACAACAACTCCCTATGAAACACTACATATCCGCAAAACTTCTATTCCTCGCAACCACACTTCTGGCCGTTGCTTGCCGCAGCGATGTGATGCTTTATCCCGGTGAAGAAGAGGACATCAAGGGCACCACCACCTCCACCACCCTCACGGGGCTGTGGCTGCTGAACGAGGGAAACATGGGAAGCAACAAATGTTCGCTCGACTTCCTCGACCTGCAAACCAACACCTATCACCGCAACATCTACGGGGCACGCAACCCCAACGTGGCCAAGGACCTGGGCGATGTGGGCAACGACCTGAAGATTTACGGCAACCGCCTGTGGGCCGTGGTCAACTGCTCCAACAAGGTGGAGGTGATGCGTGCGAACTCCGCCGAGCGCATCGGGCAGGTCGACATCCCCAACTGCCGCTTCATCACGTTCCATGGCCGCTATGCCTACGTCACCAGTTATGCCGGCCCCGTCAGCCTCGACGGGTCTCACGCCCAACGGGGCTATGTGGCACGGATAGACACGGCCACACTCCAAGTGGTGGACACCTGCCTGGTAGGTTACCAGCCCGACGGAATCACCGTGGCCGACGGGCGGCTGTGGGTGGCCAACAGCGGAGGCTACCAGACTCCGGCCTACGAAACCGAGCTGAGCATCATACCTCTGGAGACCTTCAGCGAGGTAAAACGTCTGCGCGTAGGGCTGAACCTGGCACAGGTCGTCCCCGACGGCCACGGCCAGTTATGGGTCACCAGCCGAGGCAACCATGGCTCCGTGAACGGCAAGCTCTATTGTGTGGACATGCGAAGCGAACAGGTGACCGATTCGCTCTCTCTTGCCGTCAGCACACTGACATTGGCGGGAGACTCCCTCTATGTCTTGGGCAGTGACGGCCTGTTCGGTATCATCGATGTGCGCAACCACCGCCTTCTCACCCGAAGCTTCATCACCGACGGCACCGAACGACAAATAGAAATACCCTACGGATTGGCCGTGAACCCCGACACGCGAGAGATTTATGTAACCGATGCCCGCAACTATGTCAGTCCCGGCCGCCTCTATTGCTTCACGCCCAAGGGAGAAAAGCAGTGGGACGTGCGCACGGGAGACATCCCCGCCCACATCGCTTTCCTGCGGGACAAGCCCGCCACTATGCCCAATGAGCCCGACATCAAACCCGACGGCCCCGACCCGTATATAAACAAGGTGTGGGAATACTGCCCCGCCCCCGGCCAGTTCGTGGGCATCCTGCCGCAGTATCAGGCGGGAGACTCGCCGGAGGACATGCGACAGAAAGCGGAAGAGGCCATCAAGGGCGATGCCCTCGGCACCATCACGCTGGGCGCCTGGGGCGGCTACGTCACCTTCGGTTTCGACCACAGGGTGGAGAACCGGACAGGGTGCACCGACTTTAAGGTTCTGGGAAATGCTTTCATAGACAAGACCGACGACAGTTCCGGAAGGAAAGCCGGGAGCGCAGAGCCGGGAATCATCCAGGTGAGCCACGACGACAACGGCAACGGGCTGCCCGATGACCCTTGGTACGAGATACAGGGCAGCGACCATCTGCTGCCCACCACCCTGCCCCATTATGCCATCACCTACACCCGGCCGGCCGACGGAGGAGACACTCCTTGGAAAGACAACCAAGGGCAGACGGGATTCGTGATTCAAAGTCCCTTCCACACCCAGCCCCATTACCCCCAATGGGTGGACGACGAACAGCTCACGTTCAGCGGCACACGACTGGCCTCCAACGTCGAGCCTCTGTCCAACGGCACCTTTGCCTTTTGGGCGCTGCCATGGGGTTATGCCGACAACCAGCCCAACCATGCCCCCGAATGCGAGATAGACATAGAGTGGGCCGTGACCTCCGACGGCCAACCCGCCCGTCTGCCGGGCATCCACTTCGTACGCGTATATACCGGTGTCTATCAGCAGAACGCCATGACCGGCGAGAGCAGCACGGAGATATGCGGTGCCGTAGACCTGCATCTTTTGAAATAATCCAAACATCATGAACCAAAAACTTCTTTCCCTCCTGGCCCTGTTGCCCCTCGCGGGGCGGGCACAACAAACAAAGCCCAACGTCATCCTGCTGGTGGCCGACGACCTCGGCTACGGCGACCTCTCCTGCTATGGCGCCACACGCGTGGAGACTCCCGCCGTCGACAGTCTGGCCGCCTCGGGCATCCGTTTCACCAACATGCACGCCTGTGCTTCCACCTCCACACCCTCACGCTACGGTCTGCTCACCGGGCAATACCCTTTCAGGAAAAGCGGAACGGATGTGGCTGCCGGTAACGCGGGAATGATCATCCATCCCGACCGGACCACCGTGGCCGATTTGATGAAGCGCGGCGGTTACACCACCGCAGCCATCGGCAAGTGGCATCTGGGACTGGGAAGCAAGACCGCACAGCAGGACTGGAACGGCACGCTGGACCAAACCCCGCTCAATCTCGGCTTCGACTATCACTATATCATGGCGGCAACAGCCGACCGCGTGCCCTGCGTCTTCATCGAGAACGGGCAGGTAGCCAACCACGATGCCTCCGCACCCATCGAGGTGAGTTATCGCGCCAACTTCCCCGGCGAGCCCACGGGCCGCACGCATCCCGAACTGCTGACCAAGCTGAAGCCCAGCCACGGACATGACATGAGCATCGTGAACGGCATCTCGCGCATCGGCTACATGAAAGGCGGAGGCAAAGCCCTGTGGCGTGACGAGGACATCGCCGACAGCATCATGGCACATGCCATCCGCTTTATCAACGACAACTCGGATACACCCTTCTTCATGTACCTCTGCACCAACGATGTCCACGTGCCCCGAATGCCCCATGAACGCTTCCGCGGCAAAAGCGTCATGGGTCTGCGCGGCGAGGCCATCCTGCAGTTCGACCAATGTGTGTCCCGGCTGAGACAGGCCCTGCGGGAACGCGGCCTTGAGGAGAACACCATCATCATCGTCACCAGCGACAACGGGCCGGTACTCGATGACGGCTATGCCGACCAAGCCATCGAGCTGGCAGAAGACCATCGTCCGGGGAGCGGCTTCCGAGGTGGCAAATACAGCGCTTTCGAGGCCGGCTCCATGGTTCCTTTCATCGTATCCTGGCCGGCCGAGATACACAAGGGAAAAGTGTCCGATGCCCTCTGCTCGCTGATAGACGTGCCCGCCACGCTGGCCGCCCTGGCAGACGTGGAGCCACAAGAGGGCGAGGCTCCCGACAGCGAGAACCACCTCGCCACATGGTTGGGCAAGAACAGCAAACCACGCAAACAAGCCATCAGCCTGTCAGCCTCCCACGTGCTGTCGCTCCGCACCCAACGCTACAAATACATCTCCCCCTCCGAAGGCGAAGCTGTCATTTCCTGGGGGCCGAAAATCGAGACGGGCAACAACCCCGCGCCCCAACTCTACGACCTTTCGCAATCGGACTACGAAGGCCGCAACATCGCCGACAAAAAGCCGAAAACCGTCAAGCGCCTGCAACGACGTTTAGAAAAAGTCCGCACGAAGACAACACTCTGATGTTGTATCGACGCACGCTACAACATCAGCAGCAAACCGTTTGAAAGCACACAGCGTTGGGGGCGGGAAGCCGCCCCCAAACAATAAGACATTCCTCCCTATCAGATTAGACAAACACGTCTTTTCCACCACAAAAAATCTCGCGAGTTTTTTGTGCACATGGCAGGATATGACTGACTACCATTTATTTGATTTTAATGACATTTGCCGCCGTCTGCTTGAATTGTGGCATAGCCTGCCCGACACCGGCATTTATATAGGTCGGGTCGCAGACGATATAACGTTTGCCATCCATCACCATATAATCACCTGACACATCCGTGTCAAAACATACCGCCGTTGCCAGATGTCCGGGATAATGAAGCAATACGACATCCAAACCCAACAATTCACGCACGAATATCGAGTACAAAATTGCCCGATCCTCACAATCGGAATAGGGATAGAACAACGTTTCGTCTGCAAACAGTGGCCGTTCCGCTCCAAACTGTTCGTCATCAGTTGCATATTCAAATGCTGTCTGAACAAAATGGAACAGGATATTGGCGGCTTCGGCGAGTCAGGCATCGGCTCAGCGGGTTTTGCCCGACATTCAAACCATGACTGACGCATATATCCGGCAAACTCAGCGTTTATGCGGTCACGGTATTCTTTAAATTCACGCTCCTTGTCCGACTTGTATTGATTGAACCTGGTATGTACCCGTTTCTTATACTCATCAAACGTCTGTGCCTGTGTTACAGATATACTGCATAACAAGCATATGAGGAAAAACAAGCGAACTGCAACAGAAGATTTATTCATAACATCGTGGTAGAAATGCAATTATAACCATATTAGCCGGTGCTTGCGGAAATTCCTTTTCTGTAAGAAACAACGTGAGTCCGATGACTTTTCATTGTCTGTAAAAATCCCTGCCCCAAGCCCCCGAAAAAACATCTTGATGTTTTTGAAAAACATGAACATGTTTCTGAAAAAGATGAACATGTATTTCCCAAAACATGCACATGCTTTTGAAGGCACCACAAAATACGGCATTAAACACACAACTTGCTTTATTCCGGTTTCATCGGACTCACGTCAAAAAAAACACCTTACAATGGCATTAGAAACTCATCACCATCCCCACACCGGGAGCATTACCTTCCAATAAAGTCGGGGCAAACGCATATGTATTGCCATTTGACCGCAGCGTTACCACCCGACGCGCTCCGGGAGCGACAAACGCATCAAGCAAGTTGTAAACATACAATGCGGCAGCCGCCCCGACACAAATGTTCCGGCCGGTTGCAAAATGGTCTCGTTTGGTTGCATATGCACGCTTGATACCGGCATCATGTATTTTGGTAATTTTGCTCACATAATCGGACCGTTGGCTTTCGGTAAAGATAATGCCTCCGACCAGTGCCACCGTGCCGCCCAAAATCAAACCGCCTTTGAGATATGAGCCTTTATGGAATTGTCCCCAACCCGGTACGATTGCTGATCGCCAAAGTCCGTGTGCACCATACTTGGTGGTTAGTTCCACATCATCGAAATTCGGTGTTCCGTTCAGCGATTTTGCATACAACGTCGTGAGACTAACCATACCGTTTATATCGCGCGTCCAATATTCCGCAATCGATTTCACATGCAACTGTACTTCATTGCCTTTCATTTGGCTGTTTGCCTCAAAAGCGTCTATCTGATAATCCGATAACTTGCCGTTGGAGTAAACTTTGGAATCAACCGTTTGTGATTTATAGTCGGATAGCACGACTACTCCACTTTCAAAACCAGAAGCCGCAATCAAGCCGTTCAACGATTTCATGCGTGCATCATCCAGCGATTTGCCTACGGCATAGTCTGTTTCATAAACAAAAGTCAAGTTCGTCGGCTTCGGCTGTTTATGCAACCATTGCGGTTTGATTTTCTCCGATTTCACAGATTGTGCCAACACCTTCCCCGAAAAACTCAGGGAAAGTATCGGCAGTAATATAAAACGAGATTTCATTATCACAACGTATTATTATTGGTTGAACCCCTGTTTTATGAAGTCCGAAATACCCTGTCCGTAGTCGTATGCCATTTTCGCCTCATCTGCAGCCTCCTTAATCGCCTCTTTCTGTTTCTTTTCGAGACGAGCTTCATCAATAAGAAAGAATCCGCGAACATCGTACTTGCCATTGCCAACCTCCTTATAAATGTAATACGACGGCCTTACCTCTCCTTCGAGTTTCTGTGCCAATATACGCTCGTAACCCGAAACCCCATATTGTCTGCCTGTTCCTCATTGACATCATGCAAATCCGAGGTGAGACGCGCACGTAGCATACCTCCGCAATACTCTGCATATTCGTTAATCGCATTGTTACGGGACTTTGCCTTGCCGAGGTTAGTGGTCTTCACCTGATTTGCAGTACCGGAAATCTCGTACAGATCTGGATTGTTGTGTTTCTTTGCATTGTGTTCGGCGATAATTGTTGCCAAGCCGTCACTGTTAAGCGACTGCCAACCTTGTGCCCGCAACTCTTTTACACGGGCTATTACTGCTTTTTTCCCCGATTTGAGCTGTTTTGCTGTTGATTGAGCCGAAACGGTTGCATTGGTCATTGCGAATACACAAAGCATAGCTGCTACAATAAACTTTTTCATAATAGTCTGGTTTTAAAATTGTTAAAAATCTGTTATTATAATTATCAATACGATGAAATTCTTACGCTTTCACCATAATAGTACTTATTGCCTACTTTTACATAAGCACGAACATAATAAGTAACCGGATATTCAAGATTTGTCACAGACAATGAAAAATCGCCCGCACCCGAACCACTCACCGGTTTGCGGTTATCCGCAATGGTGGGATTGCCGATTTGGGAATAACAGAAACCTCGCTCTGTATAAGCCGGGGTGCCGGCATCAAGAACCTGGGCATTGAATGTTGCCGTGGACGCTCCTATCTGTGTCACGGCTGATGTTGAAAGAGTCGTCGACTGTTGCGAGGTCGTGAATGATGTGATGTTACCATATATCATTGCGCCATTCTGAACAATATACGAGCGAACATAATTAAACGCAACGCAGAATCCGCATATAAAAGGACGTGGTGTTTCGGCTCAGGTTATTCGCCCGCATATAACTTTCATATTGTTCTACGATATCCGCATCAAGCGTATCGAAAAACATGTCCACGCCATTGCAGAATTTCATAAAACTGTTAAGTGTCTGCCGATAGGTCTCGCTTGTGCGTATTCTGCCCAGTTTTCTCATCCGCTCCGATTGATGACGCAAAATTTCAAAAACGGAGATTCTATCCGATGCGGATTCCTTGTAGCGGCGAATAATATCCTCAGCCGTGTATGGTCTGCCGGAATCTTCAAGCAACATCACGATTTGTTCCAACTTCCTCTGTTCCCGCAACACATGGTTGCGAATCATCCTCAACGTTCCATTTCTCACCTCCGGAAACGGGATACTCCGGACGATACCTCCGCGCCGTTTGTCCCATTCACATTCATAAATACGATAGTCTGTTGTGACTTGCCTGACAAGCCGGTCCTGTGTCACCTGAAAATACAACACGCCCTCCTTCGTGTTATCCGTATGCGCCCTGAATTTTAATTTGATTGATGCCATACAATTATTGCTACTTTAATGGGGATGCGGACGGCCACGCATGCAATAAGACAAAAAAGGGAACGCACCAATATTGGTGCGTTCCCTCCTGAGCCGATGAGGGGACTCGAACCCCTGACCCACGCATTACGAATGCGTTGCTCTACCAACTGAGCCACATCGGCAAAACCGAGGACAAAAGTACAACAAAAGGGCGAGATGCGCAAATAATTGGATTCGTTTTTTGCCATAAAACAAAAAACCACTACCTTTACACTATATAAACGAACCTTTTTCCCACACATCACCCCAAAATGAGCACCCCCAGCATACTTGTCTCCATCATCATTGTTGCCATGTTCCTCAATCTGGTCAGAGACAAAGTACGTCCGGGGCTTATCATGTTTTCTGCCGTGGTGTGCATGATGGTGTGCGGCATCCTCACACCCAAAGAGGCCCTGGCGGGCTTCTCCAACAAAGGCATGATTACTGTTGCCCTGCTCTATCTGGTGAGCGAGGGGGTGCGCAAGAGCGGAGTGCTGGAGCGCATCATCTTTAACCTGCTGCCCAAAGAAAAAAGCACGGTGACCCGCGCCAACGGACGTTTCCTGCCCGTGGTGAGCACCCTGAGCGCCTTTCTCAACAACACGCCCGTAGTGGTAATCTTCGCCCCGATGATCAAGAACTGGGCACACAAGATGCACCTCCCCCCCACCAAATTCCTCATCCCGCTGAGCTACGCCACCATTCTGGGCGGCGTCTGCACACTTATCGGCACCAGCACCAACCTGGTGGTGGACGGCATGATACAGGACGGCATACAGACGGGACTGATAAACGCACAGACGGGCGGCCACACTTTGGGCATGTTCGAGTTGGGCAAGGTGGGCATCTTCATCTGCCTTTCCGGCCTGTTTTATTTAGTAATGATCGCCCCCATGCTGCTGCCCGACCACCGGTCAGCCGACAACGACGAGGAGCAAAGCAAAAGCCTGGCACCCGGCATGATGCTGATGGAGGTGATGCTCACACCGCGCTTCCCGGGCATCAACCGCACCCTGCGCGAGTTCGACTTCTATCGCCGCTATGGCGCCAACGTGAAGGCTATCCGGCGCAGTGGCAGTCCGCTGGCCGGAGACTTGATGAACACCAGGCTGACCAAGGAGGACACGCTCATCGTGGAAGCGGACGACAGTTTCTACGAGACATGGAAAGACAGCCGCGTATTTCTGATGATCAACCGCCTGGGCGAGGTGGAGGCACCCATGGGGCAGCGCAAACGCCTGGTGGCACTGGTGCTGGTTGTGCTGATGATTGTGGGAGCCACCATGGGCGAATTGCCTGCCGTAGCGGCGATTTTCCCCCACATACAGATGGACATGTTCTTCTTCGCGGCCGTCACCACCGTCATCATGGCCTGGACGGGTATGTTTTCGCCGCGGCGCTACACGAAGTTTATCTCGTGGGACGTGCTCATCACCATCGCATGCGCCTTCGGCATCAGCAAGGGAATGATCAACAGCGGCTTCGCCGACATGGTGGGCGGATGGATTGTTGACCTGGCCCATTTGGCCAAGCACAGCGACCGCGGCATCTATATCATGCTGGCCGCCATCTACCTCATCACAAACATTTTCACCGAACTTATCACCAACAATGCGGCAGCGGCCCTGGCCTTCCCCCTGGCCCTGAGCGTAAGCCAGACGCTGGGCATCGACCCCACCCCCTTCTTCGTGTGCATCTGCTTTGCCGCCAGCGCCTCGTTCAGCACGCCTATCGGCTATCAGACCAACCTTATCGTGCAGGGAGTGGGAGGCTACAAGTTCGGCGATTTCCTGCGTGTGGGGCTTCCGCTGAACATCATCGTGTTCGTGCTGAGCGTATTGCTCATCCCCATTTTCTATTAAACTTAAGGACACAAAAAACGCGACCGGTTTATCAGTCGCGCGAATGCTCTTTGTTGTATGCCGACCGCACCCGGCTGAGCGTCTCCGGCGTCATCTGCAGGAAGCTGGCCACATGCAGCATGGGTGCCCTGAGCACAATCTCGCGATGGGTGTGGAGCAGGCGGGCATAGCGCTCGCCTGCATTCTCGAACCGCTGGCTGTCGGCATGCTCCTGACTGCTGATGAGCGCATGCTCCAGCACCTTGCGGTAGAAAAGTTCGATCTCGGAGTTCTGCATCATGGCCACGTGCAGGGCCTCATAGGGAAGGGCGTAGACCAGCGAAGGTTCCAACGCCTCCACCATCAGTTTGCTGGGTTCCTGCTTCAGGAAACTCTCGATACAGAAACAGATGCGCCCCTCGAAGCTGAAGTGCTCGGTGACGTCCTTACCGTTCTTGTAATAGAACTGCCGAACCATGCCGCGGTGGACGTAGTACATGTTTTTGCACACCTCGCCCTCGTGCATCAGCATCTCGCCCTTGGAAATCTTGACGGGCTGTAGTAAACGTGCCAGGGACTCAATGCCCATGGGCGACAGCTTGCAATAGATGCGAGCCATATCGCGAGCCACATCGCGCGTATGTATTACGGTTTGAGTCGTCACGGTCGGTTTAGATTTATGGTTAATGGTTTTTCCGGCAGTTCGGGGGTAAAGGGGTTGCCTCAATCAAGCTTCAGCACCGCAAGGAAGGCCTTTTGCGGCACCTCCACATTGCCTATCTGCTTCATGCGCTTCTTACCCTTCTTCTGTTTTTCCAGCAGTTTGCGCTTACGGCTGACATCACCCCCGTAGCACTTGGCCAGCACATCCTTGCGCAACTGCTTCACCGTTTCTCGGGCAATGATCTTGCCCCCGATGGCCGCCTGAATGGCGATGTCAAACTGCTGGCGGGGCAGGAGTTCCTTCAGTTTCTCGCACATACGCCGGCCGAAGCCCTCGGCATTGTCCACATGG
This sequence comes from uncultured Prevotellaceae bacterium, assembly GCA_947176895.1. Lineage (GTDB taxonomy): Bacteria > Bacteroidota > Bacteroidia > Bacteroidales > Bacteroidaceae > Physcousia. The sequence goes on from CAMWSK010000030.1 coordinate 15,887, forward strand.
GTCAGCGTGCTGAGGGCATCCACCTGTTCACCGTTGAGCAGGATGTCCAGTTTCACCAGCTTGCTCGGGCGGAAGCCCTCCTGATGATAGTCGAAGCTGGCGTAGCCCTTCGAGATGGACTTGAGCTTGTCGTAAAAGTCAATCACAATCTCGCCCAAGGGCATGCTGTATTGCAGCTCCACGCGGTTGCCGCTGATGTAGTCCTGCTTCAGCAATTCGCCGCGCTTGCCCAGACACAGCGTCATGATAGGCCCGATGAAATTGGCCGTGGTGATGACGGATGCGCGAATGTACGGCTCCTCGACATGGTCGATGAGCGTGGGGTCGGGCATGCCTGCGGGATTGTGCACCTCGAGCATCTCGCCCTGTTTGTTGAACACGTTATAGGATACGTTGGGCACCGTGGTGATGACATCCATGTTGAACTCGCGATCCAGGCGCTCCTGGATAATCTCCATGTGCAGCAGTCCCAGGAAGCCGCAACGGAAGCCGAAGCCCAGAGCCACGGAACTTTCGGGCTGGAACGTGAGCGAGGCATCGTTGAGCTGCAGCTTCTCAAGGCTGGCCCTCAGGTTCTCGAAGTCCTCCGTCTCGATGGGGTAGACGCCGGCGAACACCATAGGCTTCACCTCCTGGAAGCCCGCGATGCCCTCACGGCAGGGGCGACCGACAGAGGTGATGGTGTCGCCCACCTTCACTTCGGTGGCGGTCTTGATGCCGCTCACGATATAGCCCACCTGGCCGCAGCCCAACTCCTTGGCGGGCTGCAGGTCCATCTTCAGCACACCGATTTCCGTGGCCTCGTATTCGCGGCCCGTGTTGATGAACTTCACGCTCTCGCCGCTCCGGAGCGTGCCGTTGACAATCTTGAAATAGGCGATGATGCCCCGGAAGCTGTTGAACACGCTGTCGAAAATCAACGCCTGCAAGGGCGCATTCTCATCGCCCTCGGGGGCAGGGATGCGGTCGACCACGGCATTCAATATATCGACAACGCCCATACCTGTTTTGCCACTGGCCCGGATGATGTCCTCGTGCTTGCAGCCGATGAGGTCGACAATCTCGTCTTCCACCTCCTCGGGCATGGCGTTGGGCATATCGCACTTGTTGATGACGGGGATAATCTCCAGGTCGTTGTCGATGGCCATGTACAGGTTGCTGATGGTCTGCGCCTGCACGCCCTGGGTGGCATCCACCACCAGCAGCGCACCCTCGCAGGCAGCGATGCTGCGGCTCACCTCGTAACTGAAGTCCACGTGTCCCGGAGTATCGATCAGGTTGAGCGTATATTTCTGTCCGTCACGCACATAATCCATCTGAATGGCATGGCTTTTGATGGTGATGCCGCGTTCTTTCTCCAAATCCATATTGTCGAGCATCTGCCCCTCTGTCACCTTGATTGTGTGGGTGTACTCCAAGAGGCGGTCGGCCAGCGTGCTTTTTCCATGGTCGATGTGTGCGATGATACAGAAGTTACGTATATTCTTTTGCATGTAAACCTACTATCCTTAATTTACTGCAAAGATACATTTTTTATTTCAAATTGGTAGAAAAATCGATTAAAAAGAAACACCCGGGAAAACGACCGCATGTTTCAACAAAAACATGTTGATGTTTTTCAAAAACGTCAACATGAATGAAGCGAAACATCAACATGTATTCCCGTACACCGCAATGTTTCCGCCGACACATAAAACGCGAGGCGGCGTTTCTGCCGAAACACCGCCTCCTCATGTATCATAAAGGAGCGGAAGACAAGCCCTCAACCCCTCGATATGCGCTGTATTAGTTCAGAGCCACCAGAATCTCCTTGCCCTCTTCGCTCACGGTCACCTTGTCCTCACGCAACAACCAGCCCAAAGCCAAGTACATTTCTTTGTCATTCTTCAGCTTTGCAGCCTTCTTCAGGTCCTTGCCGTTCAGGGCACCATTCTCGTTCAAGGCAGTCCAAACCTGGCCGGCCAAAACACCAATCTTTTCGTTCATTTTTTCCTTTTTTATATTGATTTTGCTTTTCTTTCGCCCGACAGGTTTCCCTCATCGGACACACAAAGGTAGGGCGAAACGCTGACTTTCAGTCCTGTTTTCAATAATAAATACGGAAACAAGGCTTCTTTCTTGATATAAATCAAATATAATAACTACTTTTGTATGAAATTTTTAAGAACAGCCCTTTTCATGACACGCACTTCATTTGTCCTTGCCGGACTCTTCTGCCTGCTGACGGCAAGCTGCAGGAAGCCGACCTTCGACCAAAAGATATTGGCGGAGGTAGCCGCCTACAACCAACGGGAACGCCCTTTTCTGCTGGCCGACGGATGCACGCGTCGCGACAGCCTGCACTTCGATAGCGACACACGCACCTACAGTTATTGCCACACCATCACGGGCGAAGCCGACGGCAACCCTGCCGTGGCCGCCTATCTCGGCAAGCAGAACCGCGACCGGCTGCTCCATGAGCTACAGGGCAGCATACAGATGATCCCCCTCAAGGAGCAAGGCATACGCATCCGGTATGTCTACTATTCCGAAAGCACCAAAGAGATATTGGCCGATTTCACCTTCACGCCCGCCGACTACAATCCCTGAGCCTCACAGCTAAAGACGTACGGTGAGGTCGACACCCACCTGCAGGGGCTTGTTGCGCTGGTAATAGATGCGGCCGACGCTGACAAAGCGGAAGGCATCGTAGCGGTTGTCGGTCAGGTTCCTGCCCCACAGACACAGGTTTCCCCACCGGGTCTGCAGCAGGGCGCGTGCACCCAGTTGTGCTTGGTAGTTTTGGCTCATGCTGTTGTCCTCGGTCCAATAAAGCCTGCCATGGCCCTGCGTGTTGAGCGCAAGGGTCAGGTTCCACACATTCTTGTTCCGGAAATCGAAACGATAGGCGGCCTCGGCGTTCAGCGTATGGGCGGGAATGAAGGGCACATAGTTGCCCGCATAGTCGGCCTTTCCGTCATCGAACTCGCGGAAAGTGGCGTGGGTGAACCCATAGGCGGCCTGCAGGCTGAGGGCATCCGTGGGGCGATACGTGGCGTTCAACTCGGCTCCGCACGAACGGCTCTTGCCAGCGTTCACCATCATGCGCCCCAGGCCGTTGGCCGCAAAGCGTGAAATCTGCTGGTCCTGGATGAAACTATAAAAGACGGCCGCATCCATGTCGAGGCGATGGTGGGGACGCAGGTGGGTGCCCAGCTCGAAGGTCCAGGAACATTCCGGGTCATACTCCACTTGGGAAATCTCCGGGCGGTGCAGGTTTGGCATATTCGCCTCCATCAATCCGCCCACCTGAGCAAGGATTTTGTCTTTACTCTCCTGGGGCAGGAGCATGGTGGGAACACGGTCCAGCTTGTCCTTCACCTGATTGTACACTCCTTCTTTGATGCCCTCTATCATCTGCCCGCTCATCGCACCCTGCACCAGGTCGCCGAACATCTGCAGGTTGTATCCGCCGGAGCGTTGTCCGAAACTGGCGGATGCGTAGACGTTGTCGTGCTCTGAGAAGTTGTGCTGCAAGGCCAAGCGGGGCAACAGGTTCCACTGGTTGCGTTTGACGGTTCCCTCGTACTTCACATCAGCCTCCAGGTCTTGCAGGTTAATGTCCATCATGGGCATGCGGTTGTTGGGCATGGTGAAGCCGTAGTTTATCAAGGCGGGCGCGTCATAGTCCAGACGCAGGTGCTCATAGTCCAGACGCAGGCCTGCGGTCAGCTGCCACTTGGGATGGAACTGCCACGTGCTTTGATGGAAGAGCGCGGCCCCGATGATGGGGGTCTTATAGGTTCCGTCCATCCGCAGTTGGTCGTCGCGCAGGTTCACGGCCATGCTTTGGAAACCCATACCGTCCATGGCGGGAATATCCTTCACCGAGGGCATGAACCCGTTGATGGTCTGCTCCAGCCACTGCATGCCGTCGGCATGGAAGGTGACGGGCCCGCGCGTTGTCATCTGCTGCCCCATCAGGTTCAGTCCGTTCAGCCATTGGTATTTTCCCTTGCGCGTGCTGCGCAGAATCAGCTCTTCGCTGACACTGTGGGCATGCTGTTTCTGCATCAGCGTATAAATGTCTGCGCTGAGGAAATCCTGATCCATGCGCATGTCGTCCTTCAGCCGTTGATAGCCTGTGATGGAGGTCAGTTCCCATCCCTCGCCCTGATATCCGATGTTTATGCCGGCGTTGAGCAGCGAGCGGCGATAGGTGTTGGGGCGGTTGCTCGAAATTTTTCCGATGAGGCCGGCATATTCCTCGTCCTCTCCCGGCACGGCACCGGCATAATAATAGGGATTGATGCGCTGGTTCGTATGGTCGTAGCTGACACTCATATCCAGTCGCAGGCCGTCCTTCGGCAGGATGATGCCGCGCATACGCCCGCCTGCCGAAGTCAACCTGTCGGCGGACTCGCCCGTAGTGCTGTTGGTGAAGAAGCCCCGGCCATGCTCGCCATAGGCTCCGGCACTGAAAGCCATCTTGTCGTTGACACGGTGGTAATGGGTGAGCGAGGCCGAAGTGTGGTTGTCGCCCGAGGCATAGCCCAAACGGGCATCGGTTCCCTGGTAGCGGAAGGGGTTCTTGGTATGCACCTTGATGATGCCGCCCATGGCATTGCGCCCGTAGAGCGTGGCCTGGGGACCGCGGAGCACATCAATGCGCTCGATGTCGTAGAAGTTGAAATCAAAGGAAGACTTGTCGGCATAGGGCACGTTGTCCACGTACAGGGCCACGGCGGGCGTACCGATGCGTGAGCCTACGCCGCGCACATAAATGGCCGAAGTCAGCCGGCTGCCATAGTCCGGGACGAACAGGTTGGGCACTAAGGTTCCCATGTCCTTGATCGAGTTGACCTGTTGGCGGCGCAGATGGTTCACCGAGGTGCCGGCCATGGGCAGTTGTCTCAGTTCACTTTGTTCCTTGGGGGCGGACACTATCTCCACTTCCTGCAGACGGATGCCCAGGATGGAGTCGGCGGAGGTTTCGGCAAAAGCTACGCCTGCGCTCAGCAAAAGCGCGGCAATGGTCAGCATTGGCTTCATAATTATATATAAGGTATAAAATCGGTTTGCTCTTCTATTGTCTGTCACATGCAAAGGTAACTAAAAGATTCTGCATACCCTTGCAGGGCAATCACCATTGTTATATTCCACATGCACTTTTTCTGCATTTTCTTTGCTGACATTGAGATAAATATTTTTGCAACACGATGTCATATCATACGGATGGCTCGGGAATAAAAAGTAAGAACATAAAAAAAGGAGGTCAAAAGAAACAGACAGGAAAGAAGAGAAATGCAAGGGGACATCAACGGTACAACGGCCGTATCCCCGCAGGATGTGAGTGAAACGCCGTGCGGACACGTGCGGCAAACCAACAAACCTAAAAGAGCGTTTCCATTCAAACAACTTGAAATGAACATATAATATACTGAGCTTTTAGCTCTTGTTCTCTTTGCCTAGAATACCGCCAAATCATTCAACGTACGAGAACAAGCAGAAAGAATGGTTACACGCCTTTTTTAAAACAAACACAAATTCATCATGTTGACACAAAAACGACAAACAAAAAGAAATGCGGTGGCCCGACACCTGCAAATGCCATCTTGGTTTAATACTTCATTCAAGGTGTTGTTATTTGCATCGATAGCGATGCTATGCGCCTGTTCAGACGATGGAAATCCGGAAGACGGATACTTGGTAATTGACGAATCTACCATAGAAATAGGCAATGAGGGAGGTTCCGTAACCAGATACGTTTCATCCAACACGCAATGGAATGCCCGAAGCGATCATTACTGGATACACGTGTCCCCGTCACAGGGTACAGGCAACACGAACATTTCCATCTCGGTTGACGCAAATCCGAATAATACCCGAAGAGAAGGCTACGTGTAGTCTACACGCAGAATGGGACCATCGAAACCCACCAATTAAAAGTTGAGCAAAGGTCCGGTTCCGGCACATCATCGCTCGGCACACCTCAAAATCTGAAAGCGACGGTGAATGGCAAAAGCGTAAATCTCACGTGGAATGCCGTTAGCGGGGCAACAAAGTACCATGTTTACAGAATGGATACAGGGTCCGGTTATTACAATTTGATTTCAACCGCCAACACCAATAGTGCCACAGACAGCAATCCGCTGGAACAAAACTATTATAAAGTTAAAGCCGCAAACAACTCGGGCGAAAGCGAATTTTCAAACAGCATATACACCTATGTGTCCGGAGGAGGGAACACTGGTGACGGCAAGTCGGCCTACTACAAAGTGAAGGCTGTGAATGACGCGGGAACAAGCGACTACAGCGATTATGCCGTGTACACTTCCGTGTCTAATGATGAGGCTTTTTCTCCCGGATACCGATACGGGAACTGCAGTGCCACAAGCTCGACGATAACGCTCAGATGGGAAAATCTGACGGGGCAAGGCTATGGGAAAGCTACTAAAATCGTATTACGGGTATGGACCCCCTACGCGGAAGAATGGCAAGACACAGAACTGAGTGCGACAGCCACATCGGCTTCGTTTAATTTCACGAACAAAATTGACAACGACGGATATGTAAGATGCGGCATTGTTGTGAGCAACAGCAAGGGCTCGTTCACTGCCGGATCAAAAGTATACAACAGCAAAACGAGAACCTGGCTTAACTGACCTCCTTCCGATTATTTCAGGCCACTACTGAAATCTCTGATAAAATGCAGGTTTGGTTACTTTGAACTAACATAACGTCAGTTCCATGAATTTAACTGTCCACAAAGTAGGGACGTGTTTTTGATGTCCCTACTTTGTGGATGAATCGCGGTTTACAACACCCCGGACATGCCTTATGTTTGCGGTCTGATGACCGTTTCGTTTTTTCCAATCTCATCGGACTCACGGTAATTTATTGCCAAATCCTTTGTTTTTCACCCCATCCCCCGCCCCCAAAAAAGATAAACATGTTTCTCCCGAAACATCCACATGTATTTGAAGGCTCCGTAAACAGAACCGGCTCACAGTTCGCCTTATTCTGATTTCAAACCCACGTTTTATTGGCCTTTTCCATCCTTTTCACTAACTTTGTAACGTACGTTTGTATTAACCCAACAAATACCAAACACTCCATGAAACTAAAAACCATTCTTTTCTCTCTGATGCTCTCGGGCTTGGCTCTGTCAGTTTCGGCATCCTCACCCCGACACACCACCATCATCCCCAAACCGCTGAGCGTGATGCCACAGGCGGGCGAAGCCTTCCGCCTGACCCCGCGCACCACCATCTCCTATGACGAGGCCGCGAAAAGCCAGGCCGAATATCTGCAGGAAGTGCTGGGACGCTCCACCGGATGGGACCTAAGGCTGAAGCCGGGCCGCAAGGGCACCATACGCCTGACGGTGGACAGCGTGACCGTGCCCCGGGCCGAGGGTTACCGCCTGACGGTGAAGGCCAAGGGCGTGGAGGTGTGCGGCCACGATGCCGCAGGCGTGTTCTATGGCCTGCAGACCCTGTTGCAGCTCTTCCCCGAACAAGTGTACAGCCGCGAACGGCAAAAGGGCGTGGACTGGACTGCCGAGCCCGTGGAGGTGGCCGACGTGCCCAACCAGCCCTGGCGAGGCATGATGCTGGACGTGGCCCGATATTTCTTTCACAAGGATTTCGTGAAGAAATACATCGATATGATGGCCATGTACAAGCTGAACAAACTGCAGTTCCATCTGATTGATGACTCGGGCTGGCGCTTGGAAATCAAGAAATATCCCCGTCTGACCGAGGTGGGAGCCTGGGCCGGCACCGATGCCAACCGCCTGGGAGGCTTCTACACCCAGGACGATATACGCGAAATCATCGCCTATGCCGCCGTGCGCGGCGTGGAGATCATCCCCGAAATCGAGTTCCCCGCCCACATCATGTCGGCCGTGGTGGCCTATCCGTGGCTCAGCTGCACGGGCGTACAGCACGAGTTGCCCACCCAACACTTCATCAGCCGCGAGCTGCTGTGCGTGGGCAAGGAGACCTCGCTACAGTTCCTGCGCGATGTGTTGGACGAGACCATAAGCCTTTTCCCCTCGCGCTACCTGAACATCGGGGGTGACGAGGCCGTCTACACCCGTTGGGAGACCTGCCCCGATTGCCAGGCACTGATGAAGCGCGAGGGACTGGGCCAGGCTTCGCAGCTGCAGGGATGGCTCACCAATCAGGTGACCGGATGGCTGAAAGAGAAGGGACGCACGGCCATCGGATGGGAAGAGGTGCTCATGCGCGGACATGTGGGCACGCCCTTGGTAGGCCTCATGTGGCACAACGTGGGCGACACCATCAAGGCCAAGGAGGCGGGCCACCAATCCATCCTCACGCCTGCCACCCACATGTATTTCGACTTCCCCGAAACACGCACACCAGGAGAGCCGCAATACGCCACATGGATGCCCCCCATCTCGCTGGAAAAAGTCTACTCAATGCCCGTGGAAGACTATTCGTCCGCCTCGTCCAACCTGGGCGTGCAGGGATGCCTCTGGAGCGACCAGTTCATCCACGGCGACAAGCTGCAGGAGATAGCCGCCCTGGACGAGAACCGTTCGGAGAACTATGCCGAGTACTTCACCTTCCCGCGCCTGCTGGCCCTGTCCGAACTGAGCTGGAGCCGAAAAGCCGACCGCAACTATGCCGACTTCCGCGCCCGACTGGGCACACACTTTGCCCGACTGGACCACAAAGACTGCAACTACCGCATCCCCGAACCCGAGGTGGAGCGCGTGGAGCAGAACGACAATGGCTGGACCTTCACCCTGCGACCCAACGTACCCGGGGCGGAAATCCGCTATACCACCAACGGCAGCTATCCCAACGTGCACTCGCCCCTCTACACCGCCCCCGTGACGGTGGAGAACAAGGCGGACTTCCTAGCCATCAACGTGCTGGGCACTCACCGTTATTCCCGTCCCTTCCTCACTCCCGTAGACTATTCCGCCTACAAGTCCTATGGCGAGTTCACCGCCGAATGGAAGCCGCTGCAGGTGCAGCCCACGGCCTCGCCCTGGCACTTTGATGCCACGGGAAAAATCTCAGGCAACGGCGAATATGAGATTACCTTCATCCGTCTGCGTGGCGACAACGGCCTGCAGTTGGGCGAGCTGCAGGTGCTGAAGCACGACGAGGTGGTGGCCTCCCTGCCCCTGAACGCCGTCGTGTCACAGGAAAGTCCCGTGGTGCAGGCCTTCTTCCCCATCGATTGCTTCGAGGCGGGCACTCCCTTCCGCATCCGGGTGACGGCCTGCGGACAGGGAGGAAACGACACCGCCGGCCTGGTGTTCGTGCGCAGGAAATAAAATAAAACGCTGCGGCAAAAACAAAGCATAATCCCCAACCGGTCATCAGAACCATCACCCGCGGATGTACGATGACCGGTTGGGGATTAAATTTTATTCAAGCATTCCGTCCGGCACCCGGAATTTACAAAACAATCTGTAAAAAATATTATCAAGTGTTTTGCCATCACAGAAAAAGTACCTACATTTGAGGCATAAGTATTTTTATTTCGAGTGAAACGTATAAACTTCATTATCATGAAAAAATCACATTCCCTTTTCGGGGCGCTTATCACGCTCTTCGTGTTGTTCCTCACATCCTGCTCTTCCCGGGATTCCCAAATGGCAAATCTCCTAGACCGTGTTCCGGCAGACGTTGACATTGTTGCCGTCGGAAACCTGAAAACGATTCTGGAATCCGCAGGCGGCTCCATCGAAAACTCCAAGATAACCCTGCCCGCTTACATCCTTGACGAATTTTCATCCAGTGATACGAACACGCTGGACGAGTTTAACTCATTCCTCAAGGATTCCGGCATCGACCCGGACGCTTGCGCCATTGTGGGCAACTACAAAGACGCCCAACCCGTTTTCGTCTTTTCCCTAACCGACAAGAAGAAATTCACAACGGCCATTGAAAAGGAAGGCTTCAACGAGAAGAGCGACGACGATGGAACCGTCATGTATACCAAGAAGGTTTACGAATCGAAGTCAGGCGAATACGACGATTTCAGCTATATCGCCATCAACGGCACCTACGCCTACTGGATTGAACGCGTATGGGTGGGAAGCGATTTCAAAGCGGAACGTGCCATTGACCACCTGATTACGGATGCTTCCTCTGCCCCCTACTCCAAGACCTCATTCGCAAAGTATATCACATCCGGAAATGCGGCAGGAGCGTCTTTCAAGATTCCCCGCGAACTGCGTCAGGAACTGGAGAAATCAGGCATTTCATCTTCTATGGCCGACTTTTATAAGGGCGTGGTGTGTATGAAGGGCAATCTGACTAACGATGACATGACCATCACCTTCAAATGGTTTGACGAGGACGGGAAAGAAAAAGACTTCAAGGCCTTTGGAAACATGATGGACTTCAAAGCCAAAATCAATCCAGAAACACTTGCCTATCTTGGCGAAGACGAAGCCCTGGTCTGTGCCACAAGCTTTAAGGATTTTGACTGGGACAACTATTTAAAGCTTATGTCCGAATCCGTTAACATTCCCGCAGCAGGCCGCGCGGCCCTCTATGTCGTTAAAAGCTATCTGGAAAAGATTGACGGCACCATAGCATTCGGCATCGGACTGACAAACGGTATGGAGTCCGTCTCCGATCTCACGATGAAGAGGAATCCTCTGTCCCAGATTGCCTATACATTGGTCATCGACACCAAAAAGGACGCGGCCCAAGGACTTCTGAATGACGTAAAAGGCATGATGGAGGCCACAGGAATGTCTTTTGAGAAGAATGCCAAGGGCTTTACATGGGAAGTGCCCGGAACGGGAATGACAATATTTGCACAAGCGGAAGGGAACCGCATCATCGTTTCCAGTCACAAAATTCGCAAGAGCAACGACAATGTTCCTGCCAAATCATTTGATTTCGATGACTACATGGCTGCCGCAGCTCTTTCAATGAACAAAGACAGCAAGATTCTTCGCGACCTGAATATCAAGAACGACATTCAATTGAGTATTGCGACAGACGCAGAAGAAATGGAATCGACGCTGAAACTTGAAGTAAAAGGCGGTGGTTCCGAAGGCGTCATCGCAAAAACGGCGAAGATTTTAATTGGCATTGCCAAGCAGCAGCAATCGTTCCGGGCAAACAGAGGGCTGCAAGGAAATCCGGTCGAATATGGCGATATTGACTCCGTAGTCGTTGAAGAAGTAGAAATTGACACGATTGCTGTAGAGGAAGCAGTGGCCGATCCTGTTGCCTGACAGCCCTCCGTCAGAAGGCCCTATCCTCAATTATATTGTCCGGTAAAATCTTGCATCATGCCAAGATTTTACCGGACAATAATATTAATCTTTTTCAAGTCATTAACCAAAGTGAGCCGCCTTAAGAGCTAAGGTTCAAATGTTTTAGCATCAAATTGTTTCTAAATATCATCCAGGTCATTTTGAATTTTGGCTTCGACATTTTGAGAATCTTGATAACGAATCATTACCCTCCCTTCGCAAATTTCGGAAGCCTTCTCTATTGAAAGTTGAATTTCTCCACCAGCTACCTTCCACACACTATTATAAACCATCGTTCCCTCATAGACCTGCATCATTAAAGCTGTGTTGGAATTATTACGGGCAGGATTATTTTCTATTGAATTTACCGGCTCACCATATTTTCGACTGTACAAATCCTTATAATAACCATAAGTATTGACAAGCGTATTCCACTCATCACTTGGATCAAAAAGAACACCAACGGCAAAAACACTTTTTCCATCATCTGTGGCCACAACCCCTACAGACGCCTTACGACCGGTAAAATCACCGGTAAACAACATTATATTGTTGTCATGACCAATTGACGTAAATCCTTTTAGCTTGAGTTTCTGACAGAAAGCTGTCACGCTTCCTTCAATGGGGATCCCCTTAAAAGAAAGGTGTTCTTGTGCCATAATGTTGGTTACAGCAAAAAATAATGTGAATGTGACTAAAAATTTTCTCATGTTTCTATTTTTTAATTGTTATGAAATTTTCTTTGTCATTTGTTTTTACCTGTCAAGTATGTCTTTATAAAGAATTGTACAGCCATATATTCTTCACCATCCATATTGTATGATGCAACAATCTTTTTCACGTTTTTGTCGAACAGATACTTCATTTCTCCAAAAACGGTTTGGCCTGAGTTGTTATTGGCACGGTAACGATGCCGAGCCTTAAAACCTATGAACTCCTGTTCTTTACCCAACATGGCCTTCAGTTCATCGGCAAGTTTTTTTACTTCTATTTCCGCGTTCCTTTTGTTCTGTACATTCTTGTCATATTCGTCTTTTGCTTCTTGATAGTTGTTTCTGCCAAAAGCCGATTGATTTGGTTCACTCCAAATAGACATTGAAGATTTTGCGTTTTTCATATTCCTGTCACACTCATCTATGGACACTCCCAACTGATACAGTTGTGCTGTCTTTTCATAAAATACAGGATCGTCAAGAGGACTAAATGCGCTGTCTACCTGCGTTTCTGCCGGGTCGTATGTCTCAGGATGATACAATACCTTCTTTATGTCCTCTTCAATCAAGGCATTTGCCTTATTCTCTAACGATTTGCCGCATGATGCAAACAACATGGCGAGCACTGCTCCCAATAACAAACTTTTCATATTCTCCATATTATAAATGATATTATTTGGTTACTAAAAAAGCGCAGACAATCGCCATACGCTTCACGGTTCACCACAAACCATCATCAAATATGGGATGCCTGCGCCCGTATGGGTGCAGTCCCAATATTGATGATTTGCTCTTTTACTCGCGGTGGTGATTGTGAAGCTATTGAGCAATATGTCTTGGACATTGTCTCCTCCGTCCAATTGCAAAATTATGGAAAATCGTTGAAAAAATAAAGAAAGAATGAGGAAATAACGCACCTTTTAAAAACCATCGCAACAAATAAAAAAAACGTGTTCATATTTTTTGAAAACATGAACACGTTTCAGGCAAAACATCAACATGTTTCGCCACGTCGGTGGAGGCTGACGACTAAAGGGTGGTCTGCTTCAGTATCTTTCCCTGGGTGTCTATCACTTTCATGTCAATCTTTCCGTCGTGCAGTTCAAGGCGGGCGGCATTGTTGTATCCCTGCTCCAGATTGGGAAAACGGATGCCGTCGGTGCCGGGCTCGTGGTACATGTAGCGATGGGTGTGCCCCGACACCATCAGGTCGACATCGGCCTGGTTCAGGATGGGCAGGAACTTGTCGATGGCATCCTGCCAGCCGAGCCATTCCCCCTCATCCTTCTGGTCTTGGGTCATCACCATGGGGAAGTGGCAGATGACGATGCGATATCTGGCCTTTCTGTATTCCTTGGTCTTCACCAATTGCTCCAGCCACCGGGCCTGTTCGCTGCGATACGCGTCATAGTCGGTAAGCCCCGAGTAAGCCCAATGGCTGTCCTTCTTGTCCTCCCCGCTATCCAGCATCACAATCATCACATCGCCCATCAGGCAGGAGCCGTAAATCTTGCCATCCCTCTTGGGGAAGTAACCGGAGAAACTGCGGGCCAGCGTGCCGCGCGTCTCGTGATTGCCACGCACCAGCTCAAAGGGTTTCTCGGAGGCGAACAGCTCCACGCTCTTGTCTATGAACGCAGAGAAGGGAATGTCGGGGCGGCTGAAGTGGCTCATCATGTCGCCCGCGTAGAAGATGGCGTCGCACGTCTTGTAGTCAAGTCGGTTGAGCAGCGTCTCCAGCTTGGCAGGATCGTTGTGCATGTCGCTGGTGATGAAGATGGAGGCACCTTTCTTCTTGGGGTTGGCGGTGGAGAAGGTGTACCATCGGGTGGCAATGCTGTCGCCAAATTTGGCGGAATAGGGCTGAAGGTCGAGGATTTCCTTGGAAAGGATGCGGTAATCGTACCGGCTGTCGGGGGCAAGATTCTCCACCCTCACCGAGTGAAACGTGGTGTTGGCCGCTTTCAGTCCGTCGCGCGAGGTGTGATGGCTCACGGCCTGCGCGTCAGCGGCTCCGTGGGGCTTCACCTCCACACGCGAGACAGCGTTCGTCGAGGTGAGGAAAACGATGGTGGCTCCGTCGGATGTCACCTCCTGCAGATAGGGTCCGTGAGCGATGTCGAACTTGTCCTGTGCCATCACACTCAGGCACAAAGCACTCAAAAGAATTGATAAAAAGGTCTTTTTCATGAGATTTTTTGATTAACCTTACAAAGTTAAACAATTATTGAGTAAAGGCAAAAAAAGAGGCCACACAATGTGCGACCTCCTTTATGTTGAGATAATGTCTGTTTAGGGATGGCAGGCGAAGAGCACCACCAGCTGCGCCACCAGGATGCGGAGGAACATGCTCAGGGGATAGACAGTGCTGTAGCCCAGCGCGGGAGCCTCCTTGGAGCAAAGTTCGTTGGCATAAGCCAATGCAGGTGGGTCGGTGTAGGTGCCGGCCAGCATACCCATGATGGTGTAATAGTTGAACTTATAGCGCAGACGTGCGACGGTTCCCACAATCAGAATGGGGATGACGGTAATAAGGAAACCCGTGCCCACATACATCAGACCGCCGTGGCTCACGGTGTCCCAGAAGGAGCTTCCGGCCTTGATACCCACACTGGCAAGGAAAAGCACCAGACCAATCTCGCGCAACATCATGTTGGCCGAGGTGGTGGTGTAGGTGACGAGCTTGAAGTGGTAACCGAAACGGCCGATGAGGATGGCCACAATCAGGGGACCTCCGGCCAGACCGAGCTTGAGGGGCACAGGCATGCCGGGAATGGCGATGGGAAGCGAACCGAAGATCAGTCCCACCATGATACCGATAAACACGGTGGCGATGTTGGGAGCATTAAGGCGTTTCTGGCTGTTGCCCATCAACTCGGCCACACGGTTCACGTTCTCCTCGGTACCCACGGCAATCACGTGGTCGCCAATCTGGAAGTGGTGGTTGCGGCTGGCGTACATCTCCATGCCCTGCCGGGTGATGCGGGTGAGGTTGACACCGTAGATGCTGCTGAAGTGCATCTTGCCCAACACCTTGCCGTTCATCTTGGGATTGGTGACGGTGATGCGGCGGCTCACCATGGGAGCCGTGCAACTGTCTCCGTCGCTCCACTCGGCTTGTATCTCGGGACCGATGAAGGCAATCACGGCATCTGCGTCGGCTTCGGGACAAACGAGCATAATCTCGTCTCCGGTGGCCAGCACGGTGTCGCGCATGGGTGTGATGAGGGCACCGTCATGCAGCAGGCGGGTGACCACCACGTCGCGGTTGAGGAACTCGCTGACCTGCATCAACGTGCGACCTGCGATATAACTGTTCTCCACACGCAAGTGCATCACATGGGGCTTTACGTGGGGGTTGGCAGCCTCGGCCTCTTCCAACTGCACGTCCTCCCTCTTCAGGTTCACGCGACAGATGTAGCGCACAGCAATAGTGGCTCCGATGATGCCAAGCACGCCAAGAGGATAGGCGCAGGCATAACCGTTGGCAATCTGAGGCATGTTTTCAGAGGGGAAGATGGCCCCCAGCGCCTCGTTGGCGGCACCCAGGCCGGGCGTGTTGGTGACAGCTCCGTACATCGTGCCCACCATCATGGGCAGGTTGTTGGGGTTGTCGGTGTCGAAGAACAGATAATAACAGGCGAACATGACAGCCACGTTGAGCAGAATAGTGCTCACGGCCAGCAGATTGAGCTGCACACCCCCCTGTTTGAAACTCTCGAAGAAGCCGGGCCCCACCTGCAATCCGATGCAGAAGACAAAAAGGATGAGGCCAAAGTCCTGGATGAACGTGAGTGTGGCATTCGCCTCGGCCGGCGCCAGGCCCAAGTGGCCGGCAAGAATGCCCATAAACAAGACAAAGCTGACACCCAACGAGATGCCGCCAATCTTAATCTTGCCCAAATACACGCCAAAGGCAATAACCATAGCATAGAGCAGGGCGATGTGGGCGACCGAAGTAGACGGTGCGAACAAGTTTATTAACCAGTCCATGTTGTTTTTTAGTTAAATAATGAGTTTTAGGATTGAATCGGCTGCAAAGTTACAAAAAGTTAAGGCCAGAGCCAAAAGTTTTTGTTTCCCATTTTAAATCAGTTGAAAGAAAATCACAAATATTCATCCCGCTTCTTGCCTACCACCCCCCCAACCCATGCCAAAGACAAAATTCCACCATCCTCGGAACGACATTCGGCAAAAACATCAAGAAGCAATCAATAAAAAAGAGGTTGATTCCAGGATTTTACTCCTATGAATCAACCTCCTTTTTTGTTGGCGGTGCGTACGAGACTCGAACTCGTGACCCCATGCGTGACAGGCATGT
>CAMWSK010000031.1 GCA_947176895.1 uncultured Prevotellaceae bacterium
TTGCTTGCTTGCTTGCTTGCTTGCTTGCTAACAAAATAATCCGAACCACCAAACAATTCGGCAGTTATTTTTAAAGAAAAGGACTTGTTTTGCAGCATATAAACCTACAATAACGCCAAAAACACGGCGCAAAGATATGCAATAACACGGACATAAACCATATTTAACAAAGAAAATTCCCATACAAACATCAAAAAGATAGAGCCATACCCCCAAGCCCCCGAAAAAAAACATGTTCATCTTTTTCAAAAACATGAACATGTTTTGCCTGAAACATCAACATGTTTTTTCCAAAACATTCACATCCTTTTTCTGAAGGCTCTGCAAACGGCAGGAAACACATGGCTTGTCTTATTGGGATTTCATCGAAAAACACGAAAACTGTCAGGATTGCTCCTATTCAATTCATCATGGTTTGCGACACCCCAAGCAAAACGTATATTCATGGCCTGATGACCGTTTCGGGTTAAAAACATCTTGAAGTAAAAAAAACAGCACCCCCAAAGCCCATACCGGCTTTGGGGGTGCTGTATGCATTTTGATATTATTCCAAGAGTGCCCTACCCTACTTCACAGCCTCCACCGTGAAACCGGCTTGGCGAAGCAGCTCCAGCAGGCCGCGGTCGCCGGGCAGATGGGCCGCACCCACGGCCAGGAAAGTGCTCTTCTTCTTCATGATGGCCGGCAGACGCTTGGCCCAATCGGCATTGCGGCCGTAGATCAGCGCCTCCTCTTCCTCGGGAGTCGCATCGCACGAAGTGCCGTGCTTCGCGTCCATCGCAGCCTGTATCTTCTTCAGGTCCTGGCCGAAGAAGCCCTCCAGCACCAGGTTCATGTCCTTCTCGTTCTGCTCCCTGTTGTCCACGAAGCACATCAGCTGCTCCACCTGGCGGTCCGTCGACGTGCCGCCGAAGAGCACCTTCACCTGAAAGTCCACGGTCTCCAGTCCGCCCACAGGCTTGCCCTCCTCCAGCGCCTTACGCTGGAAGTAACCGTCGAACGGGTTGGCGGGGTCGAAACCCGGGTGCTTCTGTATGAACATCACAAGGCTCAGCTGCTGTTGCAGGGCCGAGGGAGACAGGCGGCCCAGCTGCATGGCTATCGCGGGATTCGTGAGGTCCACGCCCAGCAGCTCGGTCAGCGTGGCGTTCAGCCGCCCCAGCTCGTCCTCAGACAGCAGGCCGTTCAGCGTCTCGCCCTCGGGCAGGAGCATCGCCTGTTGCAACGCCATCACCTTTTGGGGGTCAGCCAGCTCGCTCATGTCCAGCTCGCCATACACCTGCTCCACCTCGGCCAGCGCAGCCGAAAGGCCGGGGATGCTGTCGGCAAACGACACAGGGGCCAGGTGGTATGTGCCCACCACATACGACGGTTTCTGCAGCCCGCCGCCACTGATTTTCCAAAGCAACTGGGCACGCACGCCGACAACCGTCAGCAGCAGCACCAAAACAGATAAAATCTTTCTCATCTTCTTAACAATTATAAATTAGAAACGAATATCTCCGCGAAGATAAAAAAAAATCCATGTAACCAAATTATCCCGAATCTTTTTTCTTCATTTCTTCGGGGGATTGGCTCATAAATGATATCAAGCAACCCCGCGTTTGCCCCTAAAAAAGTTCGCGTCTTTCGGTACATTCATTTCTCTATAAAATAAGATTGGACATACCACGGATATCAAAAACTCCTTGTCAGAGTTGTGTTTTTAAGCATGTTTTCTGACAACATCATATCCGCAATAAACTGTCTGTAATCATTTGTTATTTGTGATATGGGATAAAAATATGTCTGAAGGATTGAATTATATTCTGTTCCATATCCTAACAATTCATAACTCTCTTTCTGACGTATTCCATCACTCGGTTGTATAAATGTTCCATTCGTCCCCTTTAAACGATACATATATGTTATCATTTGATGAATATCGTCCCTATTGATTTCCCTTTTATATTTTGCATCTATAATAAAGCTGTCTTCTTCCCTGTAAAAATCGGGATAACGTGGATATTTATGTTTTGCCAAATAGATTCGTCCTGTTCCCTTTTTATTGTTAGGATGTTTGAATCCTTGTTTTGTAAGAATAGAGGCAAGATATTCTTCCCACAAATAAGATACATCAAACAAAATTCCATATATATTATCCTCTTTTACTCCGTACTTAATTTTTTCATGTCTTAAAATACGCAAACAGAGTTTTTGGAGTGGCATATAACGGGAGTAATATGGATGATTTACTATTCTTGAATTACTTGTTATTACTTTTTCTCTTTCTTGCCTACTATAGCTTGGAGTTACAGATATGATTTGAGCAACACTTGCACGCGTTTCTGCATCATTTTCCAACAACATTTTTCCGAATAGAGATTTGCCGACATAGTCAATAGTATGTCGAATCAATTCTGTTACATGGTTGTCATAGCTAAATTCTCGTGTGCGATAAGCGACACGGCCGTTAAATGGCAAATTGGTTTTCAGATGCCTGTTGATATCTATTGTACCTCGCACATTAGCATCATTGTATTCATTTCGTTGATATTCTTTATATATTCCTTGTGCTAATGCTTCTTTAAGAAATTTGGGAAACAGGTATAAAAGGAAATCGAATATTTGTTCATTTGTAGTCCCATGTGACAAGTTTACAACATTAACACACAAACTTTTTTGAAGCATATAATGTAAAAAGAAATCTTCCTCATTTCTTGAAAAACGAGAATGAATGGAAACAGATTGTCCCTTCATACCTATAAACCCCACCATATTTCCTGTTTCCAATATAACCTTTATGCATTTATTCTCTTTCCAATTGGTTTGTAACGAAAACAGATATTGACTACCCATTTCATCCTCACATTGGCTAAATGAATGAGGATAAATAAGTAGGTCATTACCGTTATCACCTAACAATTCTGATATTTTTCTGTTAGCAATATTATTGAATAACAGATATTCTTCAAGATTTTCCACCGAAGAATATTTTGTGTTATCCCTCAATATCATTGTTGCCATTTTCATTATAATAAACGGATTCCAGCATTTTCAGATTTTCCGTTGCATTTGCCGTCCCCCTCAGATATTCAAAAAGCACTACTTTCAAATGATTTCCCCAAAGGTGTCTGTAAGCTGCATTCTTGTTTGAGTGCTCCTCATTGATATATAACTGTATTTTACGGAAATAAGAACCACCAATATGATATGCCGCGTTCAGCCCTTCTATACCTGTACCGGTATCTTCATCCCATATTGCAGCATTCAAACGTTTCATTGTTTCAACAACTTCACTTTTCATTTCTTGAAGTTCATCCAGCATTCCAGTATTCTCGTTTGCTTTTATTTCTTCCCAAGCAAAACGACGGCGAATGGCAAAATCCATGCTTTCCACGCTACGGTCTATGTCGTTCATCGTACCTATTACATAAACATTATCCGGTACATAAAATCCGTTGTAGAAAGGGTCAGACTCATCCATAATTAGATTTTGATATTGAGTTTTAACACTCCCCCTTTCCCCACGATAACCAGGATCAATGCTAAAAAATAGTTCTCCAAAAATCTTTGAGATTTCACCACGGTTGATTTCATCTATGATAAAAACATATTTCTTTTTTTCATTAAAACCAAAATTGCTGTTTTTATTAACCAAGTTTTTTGGGGGAGTCCTATTCAATAGCTCTTGTAAAATCCATCCATATTCTACATAATCAATTGTTCTGGTGTTTTTTGATAATTTTTTTATCAAATTCCAAAAATCGTCTCTTGAGTAAGATGATAAATCAAACTGATTATTCTTTACCAAGTAGTTATACATTAATTTGATATTCTCTTCTTTTTCCGCTCTTGGACTTTTTTCTCTATATACAATACGTCCTTTTTCATTTATCCTCAAAGGGTAGCTTTCTCCTTTGGAAGTTTGATATGATTGTATCTTTCCGGTTTTAATGTCAGACACAATACTTTGATAAATAGATTCAAAAGAACTTGTATTTCCAAAATCTTTAAAATCATTTATTGCTCTTTTGCAGAAAGTCTTAAAAACTCCGTCCTTCCTTTCAAACCCGATATTTCCATTTTTATCAGGTGGCGTTGGTCGTAGGCCTTCCACAAAGTCGGTATAGTCGTAAGATGGATGGAACTGAACAAATTCATGTTCAGCTTCCATTGCTTCCGCTATGGCTGTAGCCAGATATGTTTTTCCCGTTCCTGGTGCTCCTGTTAGAATAAGATTCTTATTTGCCTCTAACAACTTAATGTATTTTTCGTATTTATTATCTTCCATATCAGTATAGTTGCTGTGTAATAAGTAATTTGATATATATTGAGGAATATCATTTTTTTGATTCAATGTTCCATAAGGCTGCCATTGTTTCTCGGTTGGTTGAATATTAAATTCAGAGGCCGAAATGTATCCTTGCTCTTTAAAGCACAACCAAGCCACATCAACATAATGTGAATAATAAGAATCATCACCAGCATCATCTACTCCTGCATAGTGAACCTTTTCTTTGTATCTATATTGAGATAGAGCTATCCCAATTCCCCACAGACCAAAGTTGTTGTTTGTGCAACAGATAACATCTCCTTCTTTTATCTGTTTCATTAAAGTAAAAGGCCCTATTGCATTGGGGACATTTTTGTATTCTTGCTCAATCTCATCATTGGTGTACTTTGTATAATCTGTATGATTCCATCCTATTGACATGAGATTTTGGGTAAGGAAACCTTTCCATGCAAATTCTTTTTGTCCCTTACAATGAGTGGGACAAATAAAATAACACTTATGTTGATTCCGTAAATCAGAAACATCTAAATTGTTAGGAATGAGAAAATCTGCAGCACCTTTTTCTATACCCAATGTAGTCATGAAATGTTCAAATTGTTCTGACAAATAATTATCTGCTACTTTTCTATATAATTTTAGCTCACGAAATTTCTTATTGGTCTGTGTTCCATCTCCATCTTTGGATGTATGCTTTTCCCTCGTATTGTTTTTATAACCGACAAATCTACTTGGAGCAAACAATAATGTATTGCCAAATGGTTCAACCACGTACCATTTCCCTTTTTGGAATCGTTGCAATGCCCATTCTCTATCCTCTGCTATTGTGCTTTTGACATAAGAATATAGAGTATATATGTTTTTAACGACATCTATTCTGTTTTCTATGAAGTCCGTTCTTTCCATTGTTCACTTCAAATTAATCAGCACAAAAGTACAAAAATCCATGATGCAACATTCTCCCTATCATAGACTTTGTTTTCGATTCATAGCATAATATCCCGATTAGGGCTTCCTGCTTGTAGTCTTAGTTTCTCTATAAACTCGTCTTTTTGCATCTGAACCTGCAGACTTGCAAAACACCGTCAATGTTTTGTTCAAAATTCCACGGTGGAATCCTGTTTGAATAAAAAAAACATATCAGCCTTGATATGTTGGTTGAGTGTACAATAAGATCTTCCACCTTTAATGGAAACATCTTTAAATGTACTTCTTGCTATACCGTTATTCTTATTTAATGTTAAAAATCAATGAGTCAAACTTTTACTCACAAGTCAATGACAAACGATGCAATAGTATCCTGCATGTGTTGAATCCTACTCTTCGCGGATACACCACAATGATTTAATATTAATCCGTTTAGTGTAACTCCTCCGGTTTCACAAGGTCATTCCTGAGTTTTTATGGTTAGCCTGTATGGGCTAATGCCAGTCCACGGAGCATCCGAATAACCTCTGATATGAGTTCCGAAATCGGATTCTCCCGGTATTGGGATTGACAATATTCCCTTCAACATCCACGCGAAAACGATATAAACCTATATAAAAAGTAAGCGGATTATGTTGTATATACAGATATGCAACATAATCCGTGTAGTATTGTTATCTTGTCTTTTGACTATTCGTCAAGAATTTCTGAAAATCAAGCTAATGTAAGTTCAGGGAAGAAGCGGGAAACGGCCTCGCCTACCCCATCGTGATTGTTGTCGCGCGTGGTCACCCAATCGGCGCCCTCCTTCACATGGGGCATGGAATTGGCCATCGCCACACCCACACCGGCCAGACGAATCATAGAGAGGTCGTTGCCTCCGTCGCCGATGGCCATCATATTCTCCGGTGTCATGCCCAGGTGTGCCAACAGTTTCTTCAGACTCTCCGCCTTGTCGATGCCCGCAGGCACGGTCTCCAAGAAGAAAGGTTGCGAACGGTAGGCCCACACGCCCATCTCGCGTAAGCGCTGCATGGCCTGTTCCGTGGCGGCCAGCCGCGAGGGTTCGCCCACCACCAGCAACTTCACCACCTCCTCGTCGCGAAGTTCGCGCAGCAAATCATCGGTATACACCACGTCCATGCGGTTGATGCGTGCCTCCTCCAAGATATATTCGTCGGGACCCGCTGCCTCGCAAACAATCTTCCCGTTCTTGTAGCTCAACGGTGCATGGCCGTCGCGACGCGCCTCTTCCACAATCATCCTTTGTTCCTCCGGAGTCAGCGTCTGGCAATGAAGTTCGGTCATCGTCTGCGCGTCAATCACCATGCCGCCATTGAAACTGAGGATGAAGCCTCCGAAGCGGTCCATCTGCAATTCATGCACCAGCGGCATGATGCCCGGCGTGGGACGACCCGAGGCCAACACAAGGCGGACTCCCTCGCGTTGCAGCCGCATCAACGCCTCCTTGGTCTCGGGAAGAATGCGTTTCTCATCGTTCGTCAACGTGCCGTCAAGGTCCATCACCAACAGGCGCAAGCCCCGGGGATGTTGCTCTTCGCGCTCCTGCTCCAACCTTTCCTGCTCACGCTCGCTATCCAGATACTGCAACACAGTGTCCTGATTCTCTGTGATTTCCTTCACCTCATAGTGCCGACGCATACGCCGATAGTCAAACAATTTCATATAAATAACTAACTATGATATTCTGTATATACGTTTTATTTCTATATAATAGTTATCGTTAATATTCTGCATAACCAAATATCCCGGCTGTCCGTATATATTGATAACTCGTTAAACCGTATATATTGCATATCAAACTATCTGATAACTTAACTTCACCTGCTCGCCAAACACCGCACGGATGGTGTCGAACAACGGCATACCCTGTTTCTCCCACTCCTCGGCCACAAAGCGTGAAGGCACGTTCACCTTCACCCATTTGTCATCGCAACTGCGTAAGCTGGTGGGTGTTACAAACACATCATAAAAATCCTTGCCGCAATTCTCCTGCACCATCTGGCAAAACATCTCCCAACGAATCAACTCCTCGGGCGACAACCGCAAGGCTTTTGTTGAGGAATTGGTAACTTCCTGTTCCCCTCCCTCAAGTTCCGCCACGGGCACACGGCTGGGATAAAGCATAAAGCGAACGGAGTCGGGATTGCCTCGCGTGCGACCGTTGTGATACACCGGCTCATAGTCGAAAGAGAAGTCCACTTTGCCTTGATCCGCCAGTTTCTTCAGCTCGCGTTTGGCCGGATCAAGCACATCGCGGTGAAACACCGCCCATGTGGAGCACTTGTCCTGAATAATCTTCTGGCGGTCCTTGCTGTACGTCACAATCCCCAAGAACTCCTTCAAAGCCAAGTAGTTGAACGTACAGATACGCTGTTGCTTCCAGGCACTCAGATACACGTAGAGGCGCGGTGTGCGCGGGCTGCGACAGAGTTTCACGATGCCCTCCAGGTGCTCCACATAGGCACTGGAGGTGTTGAATATCTGTTCGGCCACGCTCGCGTTCATGTCAATCTTGATGTTGCCCACGCGGCGCTGCTGACCGGTGGAGGTGGTGTAGGTGGGCACGTCCACATCGGTGAAAATCACGCTTGTCTTCGTGCGGCGCTCGCCCGTGGACAGGTCGGTGTAGGTGTAGGTCATGTCCAGCTTGGTCAGTGCCTTGCAGCTCTCATGCACGCTGGCATATTCCTTGGTTTTCACTCCGAGCGAGTTCAGGGGCACCTCGAAAGTGATTTTTCCGTGGCTCAGTTCCTCCTTTGTAAACAGCGGCCCCATCTTCCCCCCCTGGAATTTGGAGTTGATGCGATCCTGCATCGTGGCCGCTATGGCCACCAGCACATTGGTCTGAAGCAACGAGAAATCCCCCCGGATTTGAGAATACACCAAGGGATTTTTGATGTAGTCGCTACCTTCCAATTGCTGGATAAGCTGGTTCTTCGGGTTTACCAAAGCCACCTTTTCCTTGCTATTTTGTTTTGCCATCGTTCAGCATTCGTAAAAAATCGCAACAAAATTAGAAAAAAATTATTTTTCGACAAACAAGAACATTAAGTTTTTTCATCATTGTAATCAACTTTTTTTTAGGCAGTTACAAAATACACCATATATACAAACAAGGACAGAGGTTACTTTCTACTCAAAAACAAGATGGGAAAAACCTCAGATTAAGATTACCAAGTCCTCAGTCAAACGCCTCTCCGATACGCATAAACACATGGAACACACGGGGCGGGGTGGACCGGAAAGAGTCATTGAGTCAAAGTTACTTTCTTCGCAATTCAAAACGACACAAAATTTCATACTTGCGAAGAAACCAACCTTACTTATATACCTTCGGTTAGTGATGTGCTCTTGCGAACAGACAAGCATCTGTCTGCAGACAAAATGCCTCGAGGTCAGCCGCATGTAGTCTGTCATGTTGAACAAAGAAAAAACTGATAACCAACGCCTGCACACGACAATCCTCGCCGAGAAAAAGTATTCAAGCCGTTATATCCATCTGGGAATCAAAAAAAAACGACTGACATCCTCATCACCCGAGAAGCTATTTCACTACAAGACAAACGATTCCGTCAACTTACTCAAAGCGGTCAAAAACAGTAAAACAGACAACTACTTACGTGAATTCAACGAAATTGGAAAAGCGAAACAATCATCAGGCCACGGATACAAGCCATATCCGGGATGCCGTGAACCACGATTCATCTCCAAAAGTTGGGACGTGTCTTTGACACGTTGAAACCTTTGTGCTCCCGGTTAGCAGCCAATCCGGATTCAGCGTGTCAAAGACACGTCCCAGCTTTTGGACAGGTAAATTCATCGAACTGAAGTTCTTTACAATACACCGGAAACATCAACACGTTTTCCCAAATACATCAACATGTTTTTTAAAAACATCGCGGTGTTTCACCCCAAACATCGCAGCGTTTTTTCGCCACAAAAAGTTCCTCTGCTAATAGCACTATAACAAGTACATAATCAATTCTTTACAACGAATACAAAAGCAAAGGCCGACACAATGGAACCTGTACTATTGGCAAGATACACTTTCCCTTGATGACATCCACGCGACAACGAATTGAGAAGATGGTTACCTTATATATATAAGGAGTTGAGGAGAATCCCACCTTTCAGAACTTATCTCTCGCACACATGAACCAAGATTGCGGAAGCTGTCTGTCCATCCCATCGACAAGCCATGCCGACCTGTACATTCTCGCATCGCCCCGCACAAAATCATTCTGAAAATAAGAGGAATACACACAATACTATGCTCGCATCAATCGCACAACAAATGGGGTTAGACACCCATCCTCTCTCATCCGCCGGAAGATACGAAAAAAATTTAGCAGACTGAAAGACAAAGAACTAAACAAAGTAACCTAATCCTCAAGTTGAGGACTTGGTAACCTCTTTCAGTTCGTCACAAACAAATGTGCAATATGGCTCTCCCTAACTACGTTAGGGTAGGGGAGAGACTTCTATGCACACATTAACCTTGTAATTATCAAATATTTAAAATAAAAAACAACAGATAGTAAATCTATTGTTCTCACCATACGCAACAGAAAACCTCACGCATTGATATTCCTTTGAAAGTCTGTTTCGTTCGTATATCTTCGCGCTTCTGACACAAAAAAACGTTTCAAAAAGACGGAATTGGGAAAGAAGAAACCGAAAAACAGGCCAAAGTTACCATCTCCTCAATTATAAGTGGGCTGTTTCGCAAAACAAAGTGGGATATTCCTCAAAAGGAAATTACCAACTCCTCAACAAAAGATTACCTTCTCCTCAATACACATAATCTAATGTCCTGATTATCAATAATCAGAAACCACATAATATTTATAATATCCTTTACATTGTGATATTTGAAAATGAATCTTTTTTTTTAACATATAAACATGTTCAAAATATTCATTATATTGCTCAACGGATTCTTGTTATAATTCAATCACTTACGAGTATCCAATTGCAGAATATCCCACTTTGTTTTGAGCAGAACCCCCTCTTCAGTTGCGTTTAATCCCACTTCTTGCTGCAAAGAACCCCATTTTGAGTTGCGGAAAATCCCACTTCTTCCATGTGAATACATCAGCAGTTGGGTCTTTTGCCTTAGTTTAGTCATGCAAAAATTGCTTACCTGTTTCCTGTATGTCGCGAATTTTTGCCCCTTTCCCCCAGCTTGTGGTGTGCAGATTTCTGTTTTTCTCTTTTTTTTATTGCTTTGTAGGAGTGTGGAGCGTGGTTTATGGTTCTCCTGAAATTGAAAAATCATGAGCAAGGGGTAGTGTGCTTTCAAATTTTCAATTTCTACGCGGTTGTTTCCTCCTTTTATACCTGAGATTTTTGGGTTTTTACTTGTGTACTATTGTTTTTTCTCATGAATTATTAGCTGTGCCGGGAGACTATTCACTTGTTTTTCATGTGAACCCCATATTTTTGGAGCCCAATGGAGCCGGTGTCCGGGATGGCGGATGCACAGGAGAGAGCAGTTGATATGTTACATGAAGTGAGATGTTGAGTTGTGAAGGGGGGGGGAGAGGTGCGGGATGAGTGAGGAGTTGAGTTTCTGTAAAGGCGGATCTTTTGAGTTTTTTGATGTGTGTTGAGTGTGTTCGGCCTATTTTTGATTTGTCTGTCGATGTTTCATGAAAATTGTGGTTGGGGGTTAGTGAATCGAGAGTAAAGGGGTTGATGAGGGGAGTGAACGTGTGTTGAGAACTTGGTAACTTTTGTATGCGGAATCTTAGGTCGGGATTGGATGCGGAGGGGTGTATTGTGTGGTGAGAAGCGAACACCGGATGGGATGCGGGTGAATGGAGCGTACTTGATTGTTTGGTGATGTTTTTGCCGGAGTGGCAGCAATCGTCAATAAAGCTTTTCTTGTTTTGGTGCGAAGGTCCGGTGTTTGCTTTGTTTTGCCTTCACCCGTTTTCTCTCTTCTCGTTTTGCTATATAAATAAGTGGGAAATCTTGATTATTTTGCGTATTTACGCTATTCCTAATATTTAAATAACGTGTATATATAAATATATGTTCGTTTCACGTTTTCAACATATATTGGATATGTGAATTATTGTTGTATTTAAAATCATCCGATTCTTCGTATGTGATATGTTCACCCTCCTTGTGTGTATTTCTTTATTATTCCATATAGTTGTATTTCTGCATATACAGATATTTACATAAGCACATATATCTAATATTGTTGTATATTAAGAGTAATAAGAATATGTGTTTGTTTTATGTCGTGTTTGTGGATGTAAGTCGGGCCTTTTCGGGAGTTTTGATGGGGAGTTTTCTCTTTTGCGACCGATATGTGTATGTTTCTTGCCCTTATTTTCGACGTAAACGTCCCTTAGAGCGCTTTTTGATGCCTTAACGTATCTTTGTGCGTCTGTTTCGGAAAAGGGCTCTCAGATTACATTTCGAAATCAGGTTTCTTTGCTCGTATGCGCTTTTCCTACGCAATATTTCTGTAATACGATATATCTCTTTGGTGACACTATTGCGTATATACGGTAAACCTTTTGTATAAGAGTATATGTTTCTTCGTTTGCTGGAATCAAATGGAGTGGGGGAGTGGGATAATTGTTCCAGGTAAATCGCCTTGAGAATTTTGAAAAATATTCTTTGAAGGTTCTTATTTGAGATATTTGTATATACAGACTAATCGGAACGCACTTCATGTGTTTAGATATCTATATATGTAAAATATTAGTCTTGCTCTCTTGTTATTGTGTATTTGTATATACGGAATAATCGTGCTATGTTGTGTTGCTCCGTTTTGTGATTACTCCGCATGGGCAAATTATTTGGCATATATGTATACGCGGTGTTGTCTGCTTTTTTCTTACCTATGATAGAAGAACATCATGACGCGAAACTGAAATTCATCCCCGCAAGTTGTTCTTAAAGGAGGAAGATGTAACCAAATATGTGTGGTGGAGGATAAAACGAAATAGTGTTACCCTATTGTGCCCCAAGGATGTTAGCAGATAGCTGTTATGCCGATAGGTGATTTACTTGTACACGGGCTTGGACGATGTTCGAACCCGATGGTTCAAGAGCATCGGGAAGGCGTGTTCCATCGCTTTTGCAGAGTTCCTTGCTACGAAGTTTTGAAAGGCTCGTCGTGGAGTTTTCGACTTGTTGTTTTTAGGGTTTTGCGTATAATGTAGGTTTGATGCTTGAGGTAGTTAAGAAGGCTATGTCAGTTGGATAGGTTGCTTATCTTTTCAAAATTGCTTCTTAATATGTTCAATTGAGCATTAAAAAAAGAAGATAGCTGTTTTTCTCCGAGAAACTGCGGTTCTCTTTTGGCTAATCCGCGGGGAATGCTTATTTTTGTTTCTGTTGGCATTCCTAAAAACAATAATATTATCACCTAAAAACAACTTTTATGTCATTTTTCAAAAACAAGTGTCTGCCTGTGGCCGCGCTGTGCGGACTGCTAGCACTGCCTGTGGACTCACGGGCACAGGACTATCCTTTCCGCGACACCACGCTCAGCATCGAGAGGCGCGTGGACGACCTTATCTCGCGCCTCACCCTTGAAGAGAAGGTGAAGATGATGAAGCATGAGGCCGAGGCAGTGCCCCGCCTGGGCGTGGGCGCCTACAACTGGTGGAACGAGGCCCTGCACGGCGTGGCACGCACCAACGAGCATGTCACCGTCTTCCCCCAGTCCATCGGTATGGCCGCCACCTTCGATGCCGAAGGGTTGCGCCGGGCGGGCGACATCGCCTCCACCGAGGGACGCGCCCTCTTCAACCACGACATGCGCGAGGGATGCACGGGCCGGCAATATCGCGGCCTTACTTACTGGACGCCCAACATCAATATCTTCCGCGACCCGCGCTGGGGGCGCGGACAGGAGACTTACGGCGAGGACCCCTATCTCACCGCACAGATGGGCATGGCCATGGTGCGCGGATTGGAGGGTCCCGACCCCCTCCATTTGAAGGCTGTGGCCTGTGCCAAACATTTTGCCGTGCACAGCGGTCCCGAACCTCTGCGAAACTCGTTCGATGCCAGGTCTTCAGCTTACGACCTGTGGGACACTTACCTGCCGGCTTTCCGCGACCTGGTGACCAAGGTCGGCGTGCACGGAGTGATGTGTGCCTACAACCGTCTCAACGGCACACCTTGTTGCGGCAGCAATCCCCTGCTCACAGACATCCTGCGCCACCAGTGGGATTTCCAGGGCTATGTGACCTCCGATTGCTATGCGTTGAACAATTTTATGCGCGACCACAAGACCCATCCCAATGATACCGCTGCCGTGACCGACGCCCTGCTGACCGGCACCGATCTGGAATGCGGAGACAAGTATCCCCTGCTTCGGGCGGCCGTGGAAAACGGCGCCCTCAGTGAGCGCAGCGTCAACGTGTCCCTGCGCCGCCTCTTCACCATCCTGATGAAAATCGGTTTCTTCGACCCCGTCGGCAGCGGCCCCTATGGAAGCATTGCTCTTGACACGCTGGAGTGCGACGCCCACAAGGCCCACGCCCTCAGGATGGCACGCGAGAGCATGGTGCTGCTGGAGAACCGCCGCCACACGCTGCCCCTCAACGCCCGCAAGATCAAGCATATCGCCCTCGTGGGTCCCAATGCCGACAATCCCAAGATGCAGCTGGGCAACTACCACGGCAAGGCTTCCGAGAACATCACTTTATATAAGGAGCTGCAGCGCCGCTTCGGTGAGCGTATGCGCGTCACCTGTCTGCCCGCCATCGGCTATGTGGCTCCGCTGGAGGACGGCCCCTCGATGGAGCAGGTGGCCCGCGAGGCCGCCAAGGCCGACGTCATCATCTATGTGGGCGGCATCAGTGCCGACCTGGAGGGTGAGGCCGGAGATGCCGGAGGTGTGGAAGGGTTCGACGGCGGCGACCGCACCTCCATCGCCCTGCCCGCCGTGCAGACGCGCATGATGCAGTTGCTCAAGGCCACCAAGCGGCCCCTCATCGTGGTGAACATGAGCGGCTGCACCATGGACTATGCCTGGGAGAGCCGACATGCCGACGCCCTGATTCAGGCCTGGTATGGCGGACAGGCCACCGGAACGGCCCTGGCCGACATCCTCTTCGGCGACTACAACCCCTCGGGACGCCTGCCCCTGACGGCCTATAAGAGCGATGTCGACCTGCCCGACTTCCACGACTATGGCATGGCAAACCGCACCTACCGCTACTTCACCGGCGAGCCCCGCTATCCCTTCGGCTACGGACTCAGCTACACCACCTTCGACTATTCCGCCCTCAGCTGCACGCCCGTCACGCAGACTGACGGCGAGGCCCAGGTCAGCGTTACCGTCACCAACAGCGGACGCGTGGCCGGCGACGAGGTGGTGCAGCTCTACCTCACCCATGTGGCCCAGGCCGACCGCCCTCAGCCCCTCTGCGCCCTGAAGGGTTTCCGCCGCGTGCACCTGCAGCCCGGCGAGAGCGCCACGCTCACCTTCACGCTCACGCCCGACGAGCTGGCCCTCACCACGCCCCGGGGCATGACCGTCGTGCAGCCCGGCGAGGTGGACATCTTCGTGGGTGGCGGCCAGCCTCGCCATGCCCGCGGCATCACCACCCGCATGGCCATCGAGGGCGAGCCGAACCAGGTGATGTAAGTCCCCTGCAAAAACATTGCGATGAGCCGTCTCACACATCGTGATGTTTTTTAAAAACATGCGGATGTTTTGCCTCACACATGCGGATGTTTTCATCATAACGCTAATGACCGGTTTGGGTTAAAAGCGCTGCGACGAATATACAAAAAAACGTCGCGGCGTTTTTTTGTATGTACGCCGCGACGTTAAAGTCGGGATGTGTGTCCGTGTGAGGCTTATCTTATCATCACCTTCTGTCCGTTGATGATGTAGATGCCGCCCTTGCGGGGGGTGAGCACGCGGTTGCCGGTGAGGTCGTAGACGGCTCCGTTGCGGCGTGCCGTTTCGGTGACGGACCCGATGGCATCCGGTTCGCTCACGATGGCCTCATAGCCGAGGCTCTCCAGGGTGAAGCTCTTGATGGTCATGCAACTCATGCCGCTCATGTTGGAGAGGATGCCCAGGCTCACCTCGCTGTCCTCGGTGAGGACGAAGGTGATGCTGTTGGTTTCTGTGAGGCTTATCTCCTGCATCTCGGTGTAGGCCAGTGCCTGCCTGTCCAGCTCGCCCGTCACGGGCAGGGTACTGCCCTTGGCGGCCACCAGATAGGTGCCGGTGGCTTGCCCGTGCTTGCCTCCGTAGTCGGTGGTCAGGCGGTAGGCGCCTGCGGGCAGGCTGATGGTCTGGTAGAGCTTGTGGTCGGTGAGCCGGGGGTCGAAGTCGTCCCACTGGGTGGTGATGGTGAGGTAGTTTTCCTTGCCGGCATCCACGTGTGCGCCGGTGCCGTTGTTGCCGGTGTTCTCCAGTGTCCATCCGGTGAGGCCCAGGAAGCGCCAGTCGTTGATGGGGTTGATGACCTTTCCGGTGTTGGCGTAGGGCGCCCGGTAGTTCACCAGGTGGTCTTGGGTGATGTTGACGGGCTTTTCGTCCAGGTTCAGGCAGAAGACTCCGCGGGAGAGTCCCCATGCGTCGCCGTCGGGGCCGAAGCCGACGCGCCGGCCGGTGTTGGCGTTGCCGGTGGCATCCCTCACGTCGCCTCCGTTCTGGTTGAAGTCGTAGTAGAGGAGCAGCGCATCATCGGCCTCGGCAGCGGCCACGTTGGCGATGGGTTGGTTGATGTAGCTTTGAAGCTTGGCTGCGGTGAAGCGTTTGCCCCAGATGCGCAGCTCGTCGATTTGCCCCTTCATGGGTGCCTCGTCGGTGCCGATGCGGAAGGAGGTCATGGCGGGCAGGCCGGATGCGCCCATCGAGCCGCTCTTCATCAGCTCGCCGTCGCGGTAGAAGCGGGCGGTGACGCCGGAGAGGTCCACGGCGTAGTGGTGCCAGCTGCCCGGGATGACGAACTCGTCGCCGGTGGAGATGGACTTGCCCTTGAGGTGCAGGGTCATGGCTCCCTTGCCGCCGGTGGTGATGAGCAGGGTGCTGTTGTCCTGGCCGATGCCGTTGCAGGCGGGGGTGAACGGGGAGGCGTTCATCCACCATTCGATGGTGAAGGCCTTCTGTCCTTCGGGCAGGGGCGTCTTGGCCAGCTCGATGTGGGCGGCGTCGGAGGTGAAGGTGAGTCCGTTGCGGCTGTCGGCGTTGCACACCACCAGTGCGCCTTTCTCGGTGGCGGTGCTGGTGCCCACGGCGTTGGTGGCGGTGAGCGTCACGTCGTAGATGCCGGGCTTCGCGGGCTTGAACACGAGCACGCTGCCTTCGCCCGTCATGGCTGTTTG
The DNA here is from genome assembly GCA_947176895.1 of uncultured Prevotellaceae bacterium. GTDB lineage: Bacteria > Bacteroidota > Bacteroidia > Bacteroidales > Bacteroidaceae > Physcousia. The sequence continues at coordinate 16,547 of CAMWSK010000031.1, forward strand.
GGGGGATTGCAGTTCCCACTTCAGCCCGGTGGGGGCGTATTTCGAGCGGTCGGCCAGGCGGGTGGTCTCGCCCTTGACCACGACGGCGGGCTGCACCTCGAAGGCGGCCAGGGGCGTGCTTTCGCGTACGTCGATCTGCTCGCTGTGGGTGGCTGTGCGTCCGTCGGGGGCGGTGACGGTGAGCGTCACGGTGTAGGTGCCCTTGTCGTTGTAGGTGGCGGCTGCGTTGGGTGTGCGGGCTTGCTCCACGTCGGCTCCGGGCATCTGCCACAGATAGCTGTGGCCGGGCACGGACCGGCTGACAAGGAAGGACACGTGGTCGCTGGCGGCGATGCCGGCGGCGGGGGCGTTGACGGTGAAGGTGGCGTCGGGCGCGGGGGCGGGCAGCACGGTGATGACGGTCTCGGCGCTCACGCTCTTGTTGCCGTTGGCGGCGCTGACGCTCACGGTGTGCTGGCCGGCTTCCTTAAAGATGAGGGTGGGGCTGAGGGTCTCCAGGTTCTTTATGCCTGCGCCTTCGGCTGTCCACACCATCTTGTGGGCACCCATTGATGCGGTGGCGGTGAGGGTGACGGGCTGTCCGGCGACGACTTCGTCCTTGGGTTCGTTGATGCTGACCTTGGTGATCGAGGTGGAGGCCTTCACAAGGTCGGGCATGCCCTCCTCACAGGCGTAGTTGGTGTCCAGCAGGGTGGCGTGGTGGCCGTGGCCGGAGTGGTCGCGCAGCATGGTCTGTCCGCCGACGGTGATCAGGTCGCCCTTGTAGTAGGCCAGCAGGCCTTCGGGCTGTCCGGCCTCGCCGAACTCGATCTTGCTCTGGCTGGAGATGATGGAGGTTGTGCGGGCCTTGTTCCATATGCGCAGTTCGTCGTAGACGGCATCCTGGGCGTTGGTGCCGTCGTTGCGGAAGCGCAGCTCGCCGAATCCGCCGATGCCGCTGTACTTCTGCGAGGTGAGGCTGCCCTTGCTGGCGCCGTTGACAAACAGTTCCAGCTGGTTCTTGCGCACCACGATGGCGATGTGGGTCCACCGGTCCACGGCCAGTGTGCCGGGAATCTCCAGCCGGTTGCCTGCGGCATCCCAGCCTGCGGTGAAGGTGCCGTCGGCGTTGGCGTGGAACATGAAGGTCTGCCATCCGGGGCCTGCACTTTGGTTCCAGTTCATCAGCGAATGGGGCTTTATCCAGAACTCGATGGTGGCGTTCTCGTATTTGGTGCCGAACACGTCGGGGATGGAGAATCCGCCCTGCGTGAGGTTGATGTATTGGCTCTTGGGTTCGGCGGCGGGCACGTCCACGCCCACGGGGTGGGACGCGTTGGTGCCGTAGAGGGCCGTGACGGTGTAGCGGGCGGCTCGGTCGCTTTCGGGCAGGGTGATGAAGGTGGTGGAGGCGGGCAGCGTGGTGGCTTGGCCTTCGCCGTCGCTCACGCGATAGCCCGTGAGCGTGTTGCCGGAGGGCATGGGCGGTTGCCACGAGAGCACCCCGTCGGCGGCCACGGCGTTCTGCGGGGCATAGAGGCCGCGTCCGGGCACGATGACGGTGACCACGGTGGTCTTTCCCTTGCTCTCGATGGTCACGCCCTCGGCGCCCAGGTCAAAGGGAACCTCCACTCCCTGCTCGTCCAGGGCATAGTCGATGATGCTGGCGGCCCGGAGGGTGCCGGTGCCGCGGGACACGTCCTCCTTGGTCTTGATGGTGAAGAAATACTTCAGCGGCAGGGCGGGGTCGTACTGCTCGGTGAGGTCGGTCAGGTCATAGCCGAACTCCATAGGTTCGTGGTGCAGCCGGCCATCGGCCCATCGGCCCAGCATGGGCACCTCGGGCGTGGGCACCGAGTCGCCGCCCCGGCCGTCGCCGCAATAGATGAAATGATGGAAGGGGATGCTGCGCTCGGGAGCCTCGGCGTCGAGGTCGGCGGAGACACCGCCCGTGAGGTACAGCTCGCTGCGGTGGGAGTAGTCCATCAGCACCTTGATGGTGCGCAGGGGGCGGTAGTCGCGCCGCACTTCATAGAGGGTGGGGGTCCAGTAGGGGTCGGATGTCCAGGAGGTTCCCTCGCTGGGCACGCTGCCGTCCTCGTTGCACCAGTACACTCCGTATTTATAGGGGCAGTAGATGAAGCCGTCGTTGCACCACTCGCCCCACGAGTTGGCCAGAATCCAGGCTCCGCGCTCGTCCTTGTCCTCCTCGCCGGCCTTTCCGTTGCCGTCCAGGTCAAACTCCAGACGGTCGTCATAGCCCACGATGGTCATGGCGTGGTCGAAGGTGGGTCCCCAGTGCTTCACGTAATACTTGCCCACGGCCCCGGCCTCGCGGTTGGCCGCCGTGGAGGGAATCTTGCCGTTTTCCGAGTCTACGGCTGCCAGGCCGATGCCCACCACTCCGCCGGAGGGCAGCGTCTCGTCGCCGTTGTGGTTCCAGAGGAACCGTTTCACGGCCTCGCGTCCTTCCTCAGTGCGCACGCTGGCGGGGAAATTCACCACGCGGCTGGCGCGGTTGAACATGGCGGAATACCACTTCTCGTAGCCCGTCATCCAGCCGGCGTCGGCACTGCGCCAGTCGAAGTTGTTGCCGATGAGCTTGGAGTAGGTGCGTCCGCCGTAGGCGGGCACGTTGGGGATGCCTGCGTTCACAGCCATCTCGGGTGCGCCGCCTTTGCAGAAGTAGTTGTACCACGTGAAGTGTGTGGGCAGCTGGTTCCGGGGCAGCTTGCCGTCGGCGCGGCGCCACGTGTTCAGCTCATAGGTGAACTGGTAGCCGATTTTGGCTGCCTGCTCACACGAGCCGCCGTCCTGGTTGAAGATGGGCGGGAAATAGATGGTCTCGGCATTGTTCCAGTGGTCGGGCCGTTGCTGCGCGGCCTTGACCTTCCTGGGCTTGGCCAGCGAGGGGTCCGCCACAGCGTTTTGTTGTTGTTTCTGCCACTCGTAGAGCATCTCCGGAGAGATGTGCTGGGCATGTAACGAAACTGGCAGCAGAAAAACTGCCGCCAGCGCAAGAGTATGGATCTTTTTCATGATGTTTTTGGTTTGTTCTTAGTCGTTTGCAGGGTAAAGTCAGTTGAGAAACAAAGGATTTTCGCACTTCTGCTTGTCTGCCGGTTATTTGGGCAGCGTCACGCGGAACAGGGAGCTGTCGGTGTGTTCGCGCTTGATGATGTCCTTCATCTTCCGCACCACCTCGGGGTACTCGGCGGCCACGTCGTGGTCCTCGTGAATGTCGGTGGCCAGGTCATACAGCTCGCAGTTGCCCTGCCGCACAATCAGCTTCCAGTCGCCCATGCGCAGTCCCATCATGTTCGTCTCGTGGAACTCCCAGTAGAGGAACTCATGCTCGGGCTGTGTGCCTTGGCCCGTGAGGGTGGGGTAGAAGGATATGCCGTCGAAGGGGTCGCTGTCCAGGTCGGGGTTTCGGTAGCGGTCGGCATAGTTCTCGATGCCGGCGATGTCGCAGAAGGTGGGCATCAGGTCGTAGAAGGCCAGCTGGTGGTCGCTGACCGCGCCTGCCTGCACCTTGCCCGGCCAGCGCACGATGAAGGGGATGCGTATGCCGCCCTCGTGGGTGCTGCGCTTGGTGCCCTTCAAGAGGCCGTCGCGGTTGAAGAAGGCGGGGTCGGCGCCTCCCTCCTCGTGGGGGCCGTTGTCGCTGGTGAAGATGACGATGGTGTTGTCGTCCAGTCCCTTCTCCTTCAGCTTGTCCAGAATCTGGCCCACCTGTGCGTCCAGCCGGGTGATCATGGCGGCGAAGTCGGCATGGCCCGTCTGGGTGGCGTTGTAGCGGTTGCCCTGCTGTCCGCCGAAGACCTTCTCCTGGCAGAAGAAGTTCTTATAGGCCAGCAGGATGGAGTCCTCGGGCTGCACCAGCTCGGCATGGGGCAGGGTGTAGGTGAAGATGCCCAGGAAGGGCTGCTCCCCGGTCTGCTTGTCCAGCCACTCCAGGGCTTTCTCGTGAATCAGGTCGGCCGAGTATTGTGCGCGTTTGCGGTAGTCGGCGCCGAACATGGGATGTTGGATGTTCTGCTCCAGGGTCACGCGTCGCACCCCTTCGTCGCCGCGGCTGCGGCTGTATTCGTTCAGGAAGTTGGGATAGTAGAGGTGGGCCTGGAACTGGCAGATGTAGCCGTAGTACTCGTCGATGCCTCGCTTGTCAGGCGTGGAGTTGGACTGCTCGTGTCCGCCCGCCCACTTGCCGAACATGCCGGTGGTGTAGCCGTTGTCTTTGAAGATTTCGGGGATGATGACGTGGTTCACGTCATAGGGTTCCTGTCCCACCAGCGTGTAGTCGGCGTTGTCGCCATAGAGGTTCTGTTGCAGGTTGCCGTTGTTCCAGTATTCGCGGTTGCCGCGCACGTGGGTGTGTCCGCTGTGCTGGCCGGTCATGAAGGTGGCACGCGAGGGTGCCGACACGGGGCTGCCCGCATAGGCGTCGGTGAAGCGCATGCCTTCGGCGGCCATGCGGTCGATGTTGGGTGTGGCGATGTATTGCTGTCCGTAGCAGGCCAGGTCGCCGTAGCCCATGTCGTCGCACATGATATAGATGATGTTGGGCTTCTGCCGGGCCTGTGCCCCGAGGGCGGCCAGTGCCGCGCTGCTCAGGAGGAGTGTTCTCTTGTTCATATATTATATGTATAAGGTGTGTTTGTTATTTGACGGTGATTTTCTTGGCGGCCCGGCCTGCGGGCGCATGCACCTTCACGATATAGGTGCCGGCGGCGGGTACGCTGAGGGTGGGGTTCAGTCCCTCGGCCCGTGCCGCCAGGGCGCCCGAGGGCGTGTACACAAGAGCCTCGCAGACTGTGGCGGGACAGATCACGCGTATGTACCGGCCCGTCGCGGTCACCTCCACGTCGATGGCGGCGTCCTTGCCCGCAGGTGTGCTGATGGCGTCTGTGCCGGAGGTGTTGGGCGTGAACACGGCGGTGAGCCGGGTGAGCCGGTTCACGGGCGTGAAGGTATAGGTCGGCTCCAGCGAGCGCACCTGGTTGCCCTCCTTCCAGCATACGAAGGTGGCGTTGCCCTTGGGCGTGGCGCTCACGGTCACCTCATGGTCGTCGGCGGGGGTCCGGCTCACCCGGCCTCGGTCGGGCGCGTTGGCCTTCACCTCCACCACGGGGCTTTCGCCGAAGGCGTCCACCACGTCCAGCATCAGGTCGATGGTCTGTCCGGCCACGTCATCCTCGGCCTCGTCCAGCCCGTTGGCCGTCAGGCGCAGGCGCAGGCGTGTCTTGCCCGTCTTGGCGTTGGCGGGCACGTCGAAGGCCTGTTCTATGCTCTTGCTGTTGCCCAGCGTGTGTGCGGTCTCGAACACGCCGTCGCCGTCCCAGTCGAAGTAGGCGAACAGCTCGTCGCCCGGCTGCGGCTCGTTTTTCAGCGTCAGCGCGAGCGTGAGGCTCCGGCCCTGTTCCACGACGGCCTTGTCTGCCGTGTAGAGTGTGTACCAGGTGGAGGGGTTGGCGTCTTCGTTGGCGATGCCGTCGCCCTGTGCGATGGAGCGCGGATAGTTCATGCCCACGGCGCAATGGTGGATGCTGAGCGCCTCGATGTAGTTCTGTCCCTTGGTGCCGCAGGGCAGCTGGTAGATCTGGTTGTTGCGGGCGTAGGCGCTGCGGGTGGGGTCGTAGAGGTAGTCGGTGGCAAGGATGTTCCAGTAGCTGTTTTGGTCGCTCTGTCCGGCTGTCCACACGATGATGTTGGTGGAGGCGCCGTCCTTGTTCAGGGCGCGGGGGCTTCTGGTGGCATCGGCATGGTTGTCGCAGTCGGTGGACGAGAAGTACCAGGTCCCGAAGGTGGGTGTGCCCTCGGTGGTGTTCTTGCCCACGTAGAACTCTACGGGAGTCTCCGAGGTGGAGATTTTCGAGGCGGAGGAGGGCTGCTTGTTGGTGCTTTCGATGTATCGGCCCGTGGTGGCGTTCTTGATGTAGTAGCATCCCTCGCGGTCGGTGGGCACGAACTGCCAGAAGCATCTCACGGCGGGCGTGTAGCCCTTCACCACGATGGCGCCGCTCTTCTCCTCGGTCATGTAGGCCTGGGCGTTGCCCTTCGACACGATATGGTAATAGGTGTCGGGGCGGGGGAAGAGGATAAGCTCGGTCTGCCACACCGTTGCCGTGGCCGTGAGGGCGATGGTGCCCTCGTCCGTCAGGCCCAGGAACAGTTCCTTGTCGGCAGCCTTCAGCGTGATGCCGGCACCCTCGTCCGCATTGGCGCTCTGCGAATGCCCGGAGGCAAGAACAAAAATTTGGGCCAGGTCCTCGGGTTCCTCGGTGCTGGTGGCCGTCAGGCTTACCAGCTGTCCTTGTGCTCCGCCCGTGATTTCGGTGCCGGTGGCCACATGGTGGATGTACCACTCGCCCGGGGCGGCCGCGATGAAGCGGAAGCGGCAGCTCTCGTCGGCCGTCTGCTTCAGCTTGATGGTGCCGTTGTCGTTCCAGGCATACCAGCCCACCTTGGCGTTCATGCGGCTCTGCAGGTAATAGTCCGTGCCCTCCGTGGGTGTGGTGCCTGCACCCTGGCCGCCGTCCGCGGGCAGGATGCGCCACTGCGAGGCGTCGCCCGTGCCGCTGTGGAGGGCTGCGCCCGTGCCGTTGATGTACATGTTCAGTTGCAAGCCCGTGGACTTGTCTTTCAGCAGCACGTTGCTGGCATCGTTTGAGACCCGGATGGTGTAGGCGCGGGGGGCGGGCAGCGTCTGGGCATGGCGGCCCCCCGTCCGCAGGGGGGCTCCCTCGGTGCCGGCCAGCACATAGCGTCCTGTGCCGCAGCGCAGCACGATGCCGTCGGCGCAGGCTTCGGCCGTGAAGGTGGCGGTCTCATCCTCGTTGTCGGTCAACACGAGCGTGTTTTCCTTGTCGGTCAGTGTGCCGCGTCCGTCGGGTGCCGTCAGCCGGTAGCTCTTTCCCGTGACGAGGTCGCCGGCCGTGGCCGTCGTCGCCAGGATGGACAGCAGGGCGGAGAAGAAGATGTTTTTCATAGTTGTTATTTGTTTTATGGTTGTTGTCAGATGGATGTGACAAGGTTTGTAGCCATTTACTTCACGCAAATGTATGTTTTTCTTTTGAGAACGCCAAATCGGACGGGTGCAATCTGTGGCCACATGCCCGCAAAACGTTAAGAATGCGTAATCGGGGGGGTAAATTTTTAAAGTTGGTTAACGGGTGGTGTGTGTTCGCGTTAACACATATTCTAATTTTCTATCTTTGGCGAATCAAGTTACAAAAACATTCGTTATTCGTTATTAAACTTTTATTAAACAATGAGAAAAATTTACTTATTGTTGCTTGCACTGGTCGTGTGTGCCGGTGCGGCATGGGCACAGGTCCAACCGGAGGCCGGCAAGTATTACAGAGTCAAGAGTGGTGACAATTACTTGACGATTCAAGGTGAGGGCGCAGGTAGTCATGGAAATATTCCATTGGTGGCAGAGTCTGTGGGTAACGCTGACCAACTTTGGACTTTCGAGTCAACAGGCACTGCCAATGAATACAAAATTAAATCGCTCGGTGGTTCCTATATAAGTTGCGCTGAATGGAATTGTAATAAAGGGGCAGGCGGTAGCGCTATCACGATAGAAGAGGCTGACACCGAGGGAGTATTCTATATGAAATGGTATAATACTTTCAAAGCAGATAAAGGCGAAGAACCTAATAGATATTTCAAGGTGGAAGCTGTCTCTGGTATATATTATCCTTTTTGTGATGCGGATGCCAATGCTAAAGCATCTTGGACTCTTGTTGAGGTGCCGGAGACAGAGCTTGTAAAAGTAACTTACAATTACCGATATAATAATGTGACGAAGCATACGGAGACGAAGTGGTGTCTCGTTGGTTCTGAGCATGCAGCTCCCACCATTGATTTTGTGACCTTTACCAATCCAGAAGGTACAATCACCACTGGCGGTACATATAATTTGGAATGTTGTGGAACTACTCCTTTCGAGAGTGCCGACAGCTATGAGAATATCAAGACGTGGTATGCGGCAAAGCTTCACAGCAATCAGACCCATTATATGTATTGGACAGGAAGTGCCATTGCCTTTACCGACGCTCTCCCTGCCGGAGACAAGGCTTACAGATGGGCATTCGTAGGAAACCCCTTTGATGGTTTCAAGGTCTACAACAACCTTGCCGGTGAGAACGTGGTGTTAAACAACAGTAATCCTTGTTCTTTGTCTGAAGATTCTGAGGATAAATTTTATGTGAAGGCGGGTGTCCCCAAGAATAATAGTGTGGCAAATGGCTACTTTACTTTGAAGTTTGACGGACAGGAGTATTTGAACTATCAGAGTGGTAATATTGCACGTTGGTGGGAGAATGACGAGGGTTCCACCTGGAAGCTTGAGGAAATAGACTTGTCCGTGGATGCCGCGGCCAAGCAGGCCAAGACAGATGCTCTTGCCCTTATCAGTGCTTCTTCCATTCTCTTTGGCAATCCGGCCACGGAGGGCACGCTTGCCTATACGGCCAAAACGGCCATCGAGGCATATACTTATGATAAGACGTCAGAGACCGAGGTTGCGCAGGCCGTAGCGTTCTACAACAGCGCCGTCAACACGATGTGTGCCGCCGTGGACAAGGAGGTTGTGTTCTACAACACCAACCGCAACAACAAGTATATGGTTGTGACGGAGGCTGTGCAGTTGTCCGGCGCTGATGCGGCAAACGGAACTTCTCTTTTCCGCGTGAAAGGCGTGGAGGGCACCAACCGCTTCATGATCCAAAACAAGGCCAACGAGCGCTACATTGCCAACACCCCTGCCACCTCCGGTCGTGTCCAGCTCTCGCTGACTGCCGGCGAGTTCACCATCAAGAGTTTCGGCACGGACAACAAGTTCGCTTTCATCAGCACCAATCCCGCCAATGCAACTCACAACTCTTTGCATTTGGATGGTAGTCATAAAGTCGTTGCATGGCAGGCGGATGGTGATGCAAGCGCTTCCGTATGGGTGATTCAGGAGCCCGCCGCCAATCTGAGCCTGGAGGAGGGCGTTGCTCTTGTCAAGGAACAGGCGTGGAATCCTATTAACACGATGATGAATAATTTGGGTTCCGTGCAGATTGGCAACGGTCTTGGTCAGTACAATGGCGACGAGACAACGGTTACTGCATTCCAAACAGCTTTGAACGCTATTCCCACTTCCATTGAAGGCCTTGATTTCGAGGCGGTGTATGCTCTCAATACAGAAAAGAACAATCTTCAGGCTGCTTACGATGCCCTCTCTATTACCCGGCCCAACGGCAAGGCCTTCACCATTAAGGGCAAGCAGAACGGCCGGTACCTCTCTTCTTCTGCTGTTGAGCTTGACCTCACCAATCCCGCTGATGCAAGTGTAAACCGTGTGCAGATGGTTACCGAGGAGAACGCCGACATCTATTTGCTCACCGCCGACAACGGGCTGGTAAGTTACACTGCAGGTCTTGGCTTCACCATCTCAGAGAAAGTGGCCGTTCCCGGCACAGCCATCAACATCATGAACTTTGAAAAAGGCAATAGTGCCGGATACTACGTGATCAGAAGCGATTATGCCGGCAATCCCTACCTGTACAACAGAAGCGACAGAACAATTCTTTGCAGCAATGCTTCTAAGGCAGGCGACAACACCGACTGGACACTGACCGAGGTAACAGCTCTTCCCATCAAGATGAACGCTGTGGGCGGTGTATACTACGCTACCTTCAACGCTCCCGTGAGCGTGGTTATCCCCGAGGGCCTGAAGGCATACAGCGCAACCATTGCCGAGAGCGGCGATGTGCTGAACCTGACCAAGGTGGCCGAGAACGGTGCCGTGCTGGCTGCCAACACTCCCGTTATCCTGTATGGCGAGGCTGACGTGACCGCCCTCACCATCAGTGCCGAGGAAGGCAACGCTGCCGCCTCCAACGACCTGAGCGGCACCAACCAGAAGATTACCGTGACCGCCAACGAAAATTATGTGCTGGGCAATAAGGGAGGTATCGGCCTCTATAAGTATAACAACACAACGATGCCAGCCTTCAAGGCTTACCTGTCTTCAAGCTCCGAGGCACCTGCCTTCAGCTTCAGCTTTGGCGACGTGGAGACCGCTATCAAAGCCATCGAGAGCGACAACAGCAAGGCCGTTATCTATGACATCGCCGGCCGCCGCGTGCAGAAGGCTGCCAAGGGCCTCTACATCGTGAATGGCAAGAAGGTAATGTTTAACTAATCACTCACGCTAAAAATACAACAGAACTATGAATAAGAAAAGATATATTTGCCCCGACACGCTGGTCAGCGATATGGATACTCAGGCATCGTTGCTGACCACCAGTCCCGGCGACATCAAGGTGGACAACACCAACACGATTGACAGTGAGGCGGACGTCTTCTCCCGTGAAGAGGGCACTCCGTGGGATAGCGAGTGGTAAGGCTGTCCGGACAGGATATTGAAAGCAAATAAGAAACGGGAGGCTGTGTCAGTTCAAAGACGACACGGCCTCCCGTGTTTTGTGGCACCTTGTCTGTCTGTCTGTTTATTAATCGGCAGGGGCGTTGATGATGGGCTATGTGTGAAAAAGAAGCGAGGCTACCCGCCTAAGTGGTAGCCTCGACTTTGTCTTCTTTTATAGTGCAAATTGGAGCGACTAAAGTCTCCAAAGGCACTTTTTCAAATGCAAAGGTAATATTTTTATGTGATGTGCCAAAATTTTGCAAAGATTTTTCGCGTTAATATCTTATATTGTAGAAAAATCGGGTATCAGTGGCTTAAGATTAGGAGAAGAGGAACAAAGCTGTTCGTAGAGGTTGTGGATTTGTACACTCATGTCATTGGCTCGATTTTCAGAAATCTGCTCCATGAGATATTTGATGACGCGCAATGCTCCAATCAGGTTGTAGCGTTCTGCCGGTTTGTTTGCTGCCGGACCTCTGCGGATACCCTTAGGTAGTTTAAGGTCATATAGCCGTAGCCCGTGGGCGCAAACGTTTCGGACTTGGCGAATGGTGTGCATATAACTCTCAAAAGTAACCACCTGCCGAATGCCGAACTCATGTGCTATAAGGATCTTATCGTCGCGCTTTTTCAGTTGCTCATAGAGTTTCATCACGGCTCCAAAGGTCATGAATTCGAGAGTTTTCCATGCCGGGGCGAAGCGGTCGCAGGGGTTGTTCTGATGATGGCGATGTATAACCGAATTACGTTTGAAATCCGAAGTGTAAACTTTACTTTCGAAGTCACGAGCGTAAGAATGATTAACAACAGTAGGGCTTACGAACCATATCGCGGTTGAGTTGTGTCTGTTCGAGAGATTGTATATCAGTGAGGTACGGAAAGCGATCTCAATGCGGTTGAGATAACGCATGAGCAACAATCGCAGGTCAAAATCAAAGTAATAGAGTTTGACCACGTCCTCGAATGAAGTCCCCTCGATATATTTGTGGGTGCGGTTGTGGAGGTCGGGATAGGATTTTTCAAAAGGGAAAAGGTAAAAGCCAAGACGGTAGTATCCAATGTCCAGCAGAATTTCACGGGCCTTGTCAGTGTCTCTTATAGTAAGACCTCTTGATGTCAGAAGGCTGAGCTGTTGTTCAATTGTTGTTGCAGTTTTTCCCATAAAAACAGGATTAAGGTATGCAAAGTTACAAATTATCTGCGAAGAGGCGAAAAGATTCAGCTTTCATGTCGTTGAAAAGAGGCCACCTTAATAATTTGACTGATATTCTATCGTAGGTGATATTTCCGGTTGGCACATCTGTTTATAGGACCATTAAATCATGAGGATGTTTTGGGGGAAACATGTTCATGTTTTTGAAAAACATCCTCATGTTTTGAAATGCCTTTTTTTTGGCTTCAGGCATCCTATCGGAACCACAAATATCCCGCTGTCAGCGGAATGTTTTTAGTTTCTTGTAATTCATGTGTTTATGGTTGCATAAGATAGTCGAATATTTTAAAATCAGGTAATTTGGCGCGTTTTACCGCAAGAATACCAAGTGAAATGCCACAAAAATACCAGGTGAGGCTTGTATTTTCGATAAAATCAGTAGTTTAACCGGACCCCAAATGTAGGGACGTGTCTCCGACACGTTGAAGCCACGGATGCCCGTCAGGTTGAATCCGGATTCACCTTACACCTATTTATATATAGGCAGGGGTGGCGGGGACTCTGCCGATGGATGCGCCGTTTTTTCCCTGTCCATGGGGATGCAAGGGAGGATGGGCGGCGACAGGCGGGGCGGACGG
>CAMWSK010000032.1 GCA_947176895.1 uncultured Prevotellaceae bacterium
AAATGGAATCAGCCCTTATTTTTCAGAATCTAAAAAAGTTTAGCGGACAGTAATATAATAAAGCACAGGCTTGTCGTCCTTTTCCAGGTAGCTTGTCAGTTGGTGCTCGCCGGCCTCCAGGTCAACGATGACGGAGGTGGTGGGTGGCAGCCACATGTTTTTGACGTCCACAAAGGTCTTTCCGTCAATTTGCAGATGATGTTTGCGTGCCATGGCCTGCCCCACGTCCAGCAACAAGGCATAGCGTCCGGCCTTGCTTGTCTTCAGTGTTGCCACAAAGGCATTCTCCTGTCGGACCTCCTGTTTGCTGCCCTCTGTGGAGGTGACACTCACCACTTGCTGCTCACCGCTGCTGCCTTGCTTGCTGAACACCACTTTTGGGTCGGCAGGGTTGAAATCCGTCAGTCCGTAGTTGTTCCATAGCAGGCCGTAACCCTTGCTGGAAAGGAGGAAAGGGATGGAGATTTGCGTGTTCACCTGTGTCAGGCGGCGGGTCAGACCCTTCACGTTGAGATAGCCGTCCTGGAATTGTCCCAGACCGAACTGATATTCATCTTCGGGTGAATTGAACTTCAATTCGGCGCAGTAGGTCTTTTCTCCCTGCACGGTGCTTTCCGTCAGTGATTTTGCGCTTTCTGAAAAGAGGGTATTTCCCTTTTCGTCCAAGAATGTGGCTTGTCCGGTGGCTTTGTCCACGACCACCGATATGTGCTTTAAATCCACGCGCACACAGCCTTTCTTGTCCTTCACCTTGTAAGAGGGTGATTGGCGGAGGCTGTCGAGGTACAGCGGTTCGGGCAATTCACGGCCGGCCCCTTTCGTGTACTTCACGCGTACGGCGTTATCAGCCAAGGGCAGAATGTCGAGTTTCCCGTCGGAAAGTTTAAAGGAATCTTCTCGGAATGCTTCTCCCAACTTGTCACCTGAAGGCGTTGTTGGGCAAACAGCATGGTGCAGCAGAGTAGCAGGGCTGCGGATAGGAATGAAAATCTTTTCATGTTGTTTTAGGGTTGTTTGAATGGTTTTAGGGAATTGTTTTATGGGGGTAATCGTGTTGGAAAAGCCTCCTATTCGTCAAAATCAAATTCATCGGCCTCGAAGATGAATCCCGGAACGTCCTCGGTGAAGGCATCCAAGCTTCTGCGGTCCTTTTTGGTGGGGCGCCCTGTGCCTTTGGCGCGGTTGACGAATCCGCTGATTTTGCTCATCTCCAGCAGTTCGTATTGTTCCGGTGCGGTGACGTTTTCCATCACTTCGGGCACCAACCTGGCTCCCACGCGCATTTCAATGGGCTTGAGCACGCGGAAGGAATAGGTGATGGGCGGCTTGCGCACATCAATGATGTCGCCGGCTTTGACGGTACGGGCAGGCTTCAACTGTGCGCCTCCCATGCTTATCTGGCCTTTCTTGCAGGCTGCTGTGGCAATGGTGCGGGTCTTGTAGATGCGTGCCGCCCACAACCACTTGTCGATTCGTGCTTCTTCTTTGGCCATTATTGTTGGGCTGTGAGTTTACAGATGTTGATGATGGTGTGCATGGCTTTTTCCATGCTTTGGATGGGGATGAACTCATTCCGACCGTGGAAATTGAGCCCTCCGGCAAAAATGTTGGGGCAGGGGAGGCCCATGAACGAGAGTTGTGCGCCGTCTGTGCCGCCCCGGATGGGCACCACGTGGCAATGGCCGCATGCTTCCTCGATAGCCTTTCGGGCAATCTCGGTGATATGCGGTTTGTCTTGCAGGCGGGTGAGCATGTTTTGGTATTGGTCTTTCAGCTCTACCTCCACGGTTCCTGTTCCGTATTGTCCGTTGAAGCGTTCGGCTGTGTCCAGCAGCACCTGTTTGCGCAACTGGAACATTCCGGCGTTGTGATCGCGTATGATGTAGGTGAGTTTGGCTTCTTCCACGGTGGCCTGCATGGCATAGAGATGGAAGAATCCCATGTATCCGTCGGTGGTCTCGGGGCGTTCGTTTTGGGGCATGGCCTGTGCAAACTCGGACGCTATCATACATGCGTTCTTCATCTTGCCCTTGGCATAGCCGGGATGTACGTTGTGGCCCGTGATAGTGACCTTGGCACTGGCGGCGTTGAAGTTTTCGTATTCCAGTTCGCCCGCTTCGCCTCCGTCCATGGTGTAGGCCCATTGGCATCCGAACTTCTCCACGTTGAACCGATGTGCACCGTTTCCTATCTCCTCATCGGGATTGAAGGCGATGCGTATGCGGCCATGTTCCACCTGGGGGTTGGCCTTCAGCCATTCCATCGCACTGACGATTTCTGCAATGCCGGCCTTGTCGTCGGCTCCCAGCAGGGTGGTGCCGTCTGTGACGATGAGGTCTTCACCGATGTGATGCTTAAGTTCGGGAAACTGTTCCACGGTAGTCCGGATGTCCAACTCGGCATTCAAGATAATGTCCGTGCCATCGTAATTCCTTATAATACGTGGTTTTACGTCTTTGCCACTGAGGTCGGGACTTGTGTCCATGTGGGCGATGAAACCGATGACGGGCACGTCTTTATCGGTATTGGCAGGTAGCGTGGCATAGACGTAGCCGTACTCGTCCAATTCCACCTCTTCTAATCCCAGTTCGGTCAGCTCGTTTTTCAGATAGCGGGCCAGGTCCCATTGCTTCTCGGTGCTGGGGCATTGGGCCTCGTTTTCTTCGCTGCTCTGCGTGTCGATGCTGACATATTTCAGAAATCGTTCGACTAATTCCATAGTATAATTAAGGTATAGGCTATTTTCCGTTGTAATGGTTCATGGCAAACTGTATTCCGCTGAGGGCAAACGCTTTGATAGCGTCCACCACCACCAGCTCTTTTTCCCGGACAATCTTCTCGTCGTCAGGGCTGAATTTGCTTAGCACGAAGTCTACCTGACCGCCACGGGGAAAATCGTTTCCGATGCCGAATTTCAATCGGTTATAGTTTTCCGTGCCCAACATCTGCGCAATGTTTTTCAGTCCGTTGTGGCCGGCTGCACTTCCGTTTTGTTTCATGCGTATGGTGCCGACGGGCAGACTAAGGTCGTCTACGATGACCAGCAGATTGCCGTCTAAGATTTTTTCCTGTTGCATCCAATAGCGCACGGCGTTCCCGCTGAGGTTCATGTATGTCGAGGGCTTAAGCAGCACGAGCTCGGCGTTCTTCACCCGGCAGGTGGCAATGGCACCATAGCGCCTGTCTTGCCAGGTGGATCCCTGTGCATCGGCCAGTGCGTCCACCATCCGGAAGCCGATGTTATGGCGTGTGCCGTCGTATTCGCTGCCGATATTTCCCAAGCCCACAATCAAGTATTTCATGTATGGTTATGCTGATAAACGAAGACGAGACGACAGATTACATGTGTAATTTGCCGTCTCATCGAATGAGTTCAGATTTATGCGATTAAGCCTTAGAGGCTGCGCTCTTGGCGCTACGTGTCATTTTAACCTGGCAAACCACAACGCTGGGGCTGGTAATCAGTTCGAGACCCTCGAAACTGAGTTCGCCAACCTTGATAGTCTTGCCGAGACCCAGTGCGGTAACATCGATATCCAGACGCTCGGGAATTGCGGTGTAGGGAGCTTTCACCTTCAGCTTACGCACGCTTGCAGCCAGCTTACCACCGGCCTTCACACCTTCTGCCAAGCCGTTGAGTTTGATGGGCACTTCCATCACGATGGGTTTGGTCTCGTTGATTTCATAGAAGTCGATGTGCAGCAACTGGTCTGTCACGGGATGGAACTGCAACTCCTTCATGATAGCTTTGTGCTCCTTGCCGTCGATGGTCAGGTTAACGCTATAAATGTCGGGTGAATACACCAGATTGCGAATCTCACCTGTCTCTACTGCGAAACTTTCTGCCACGGGCAGACCGTTCTCGCCTCTGGTCTCACCATAAAGGTTGCAGGGAATCAGACCTTGCTTACGAATCTCTTTGGCAGCTTTCTTGCCGCCGGCAACGCGGGCCGTACCCTTTACGTCAATACTTTTCATTTGTTGTTTTTTGTTGTGTTACTATAAATTAAGTGTCTCTTGCGCTTAATTCGCCATCACACGGATGCGTTAAAAAGCGGACACAAAGGTACAAAAACTATCCTAAGTGTCAAAATTCCACATCTATTTTTATTTCATCGCTGCCAAATTCTTCTCTTGGCTCGGCTTTTCCTTGGTGCTCTTCGATGTAATCTACGGTTTCGTGTAAACTTTCAAGAAACTTCTCAAAGTCTTCCTTATATAAGAATATTTTATGCTTTTCAAAGTTGACGGTAGGATTGTCGATATCGCCCGATGTCACCTTCTTGCTTTCGGTGATGCTGAGATACATCTCCCCCGTGCGGCTGCTCTTGACGTCCATGTAGTAGATGCGTTTTCCCGCTTTCACTGCCTTTGAAAAAATGATTTCCTGACTTTGTTTTGCTTGTTCGTCCATGTTGTTGTTTTGTGTTTAATCGGTTCCAAAAGTGCGAATAAATAATGAGATGGCAAAAAAACATAGCTATTATTGTGAGGATTTGTCCTAAAATAATTAACTTTGCATTTCCAAAAATGATTATTTAACACATGATAAATCGTGAATTGATCCGTCTGAAGGCAGTACAGATATTATATGCTTTTTATGAGAACGAGGGGAAAAACGCTCTCACTGCTCAGAAGGAATTGTTTTTTGGCTTAGATAAAAGCTATGAGCTTTACCGGCAGTTGCTGCTTTTGATGACGGGCATCCAGCGTATCGCTGTGCGCACCGTCGAGACCCAACAGGCCAGAGCCCGTCGCCTGAACCTGCCGGAGGTGTCGGACAAATTCATCCGCAACCGGTTTATGAATCAGTTGGAGGAGAATATCCAATTGATAGAGTTCCGTGATTCCAGCAAGTTCTCGTGGCTGGACTATGAGGATTTCCTCCGCCAGTTATATGCGCAAATCGTGGATACCGATTTTTATAGCGAGTATATGGCTACAACGGATACCACTTATGCTGATGATCGCGAACTTTGGCGTAAGATTTATCGCACACTCCTGTGCAACAACGAGGAACTGGACGAAATCCTGGAGATGCAAAGCCTTTATTGGAACGATGACAAGGCCATTGTGGACACGTTCGTGCTTAAGACGATCAATCGCTTTGAACAGGAGAACGGTGCCGAGCAACAGTTGATGCCCCAGTACAGGTCGGTCGAAGACAAGGAATTTGCCGGCAATCTTATCCGTAGTGCCATTGAGAATGCCGAGATTTATCGCCAAATGATAAGTGACCAGACGAAGAACTGGAACTTGGAACGTTTGGCTCACATGGATTTGGTGATTATGCAGTTGGCTGTTGCCGAGTTGATAAGTATTCCCGGCATCCCCGTGGTAGTGACCATCAGCGAATACGTAGAGATAGCCAAGGCTTATAGCACGCCACGTAGTGGTAGCTATGTGAACGGTATCTTGGACGCGTTGGCACACCTGTTGGAGGGGGAAGGTAAGTTGATAGACAAGAAAATCAGTAAGTGATTAAATTTATAATATAACAGGAAAACAATTATGACAACATTGAACGTAGTGTTCCTGGCAGCTCAGCAACCTGCAGGGGGCGGTTTGAGTTTCTTCGTGATGATGGCGTTGATTTTCGTAATCATGTGGTTTTTCATGATTCGCCCTCAGCAGAAGAAGCAGAAAGAGATACAGAAGTTTCGCAACGCTATCAGTGTCGGCACGGAAGTGGTGACTGCCGGTGGCATCTATGGCACCGTGCGTAGCATCAAAGACGAGAAGAATGCGCTCGAGATAGAGGTGGCTAACGGTGTGAAGATTGTGGTGGACCGCAATTCCGTGTATGCTACCGTTCCCACAGACGTGCGCTAATTCCTTCGCATGGACACACGATGGTTTGAGACCTGGAGCAGAAGACTTGGAGGACAAAACTTTAAGGACGTCTTGGTCTTCCTCGTCTTTTTGGTCTTTTCCACCCTTTTTTGGATGGTCTTCACCCTCAGTGAGGTGCATGAGTCTACTGTTCAGGTGGAATTGAAGTTGACGGATGTGCCCAAGGATGTGGTCATCACTGACTCTTTGCCCTCCACCATCCAAGTGCATGTACAGGATCGTGGCATGTCTTTCATGCACTATTGGATGCGTGGTGTCAAGCCGGTAGAGATTCCATACCCCAACGTTACCGGGGAAAAGGAGGGGCGTGTGCAGGTGTCTGTGTCGGATGTGCAACGTTTGCTTCGCGTGAATCTGTTGGAAAGCAGCAAAGTGCAGAAGATAACGCCCGACAGCCTTGAGTTCTGGTACAATCAAGGGAACAGCAAGGTTGTTCCCTTGGTGCTTAGTGGTCAGGTGACTGCCGGTAACGGCCATTTGGTCACGGGAGTGAATCTCTCGCCACGCCATGTGGCGGTGATTGCGCCAAAGCGGATTCTGGATACGCTTTCCATGGTGTACACGATGCCTACGGGGCTGACAAATCTGCGGGCGAGCCAATCGGAAATCTTAGGCTTGCGGCCTGTTCGGGGCGCAAAGTTTGAGACGGAGACTGCCGAGGTGGAGGCGACGGTTGATATTTTGGTTGAGAAGAGCGTTGTGGTTCCTGTTACGCTTGAAGGTTTTCCTGAGGGCAAGACGTTACGACTTTTTCCCACACCGGACATCAAGGTTGTATATTCTGTCGGCTATGCGGAAAGCAAGGTGATAAAACCTGAGGACTTTAGTATTAGGATTTCTTATGACCAGATACTTGACTTGCAGCGTTTGGGCTTGGGAAAGATTCCCATGATGCTTTCCACCATGCCGTCCTCTGCCGTCAATGTCCATTTGGAACCCTCTGAGGTTGATTATCTGATAGAAAGCGTGGGAGAGTTGGACGAATGAGACGGATTATCGGTATCACCGGAGGAATAGGCAGTGGCAAAAGTTTTGTCTCACGTGTGTTTTCGCAACGTTTTTGTGTTCCTGTTTATGATTGTGACAGCCATGCCAAGCGATTGATGAACAATAGTGTGGAGTTGCGACGGCAACTTATCGAATTGATTGGCCCGGAGGCGTATGCTGCGGACGGATTGCTTTGTCGGCCTGTGGTGGCTGCCTATCTTTTTGCTGATGCCCGTCATGCCGCGCATGTCAATTCCTTGGTGCATCCCGCTGTGCGTGCCGACATTCTCCGGTGGGCGGAGGAGCAGGAATCTGGGGTGGTGGCCGTGGAAAGTGCTGTCTTGATTGAGAGTGGCGTGGACAAACTTGTGGATGATATTCTCTTTGTGGAGGCTGCAGAGAGCACCCGACTGGAGCGAGCTATGCAACGGGATGCGACCGATGCCGACAAGATAAGGGCGCGGATGCTACAGCAAAAGACAGAAATTGCCCGCCAACGGGCCACGTGGATTGTGAAAAATGAAAAAGGAGAAACAGAAGAATCAATTTACAAACAAATAAAAGACTTAGGAATATGTTGAGAACCATTTTGGCCATTTCAGGCAAGCCCGGTTTGTACAAGTTGGTGTCTCGTGGCAATCGTAATCTGATTGTGGAGACTTTGGACAGCGCACACAAGCGTATGCCGGCTTTTGCCGCAGACAAGATTATTTCGTTGGCAGACATCGCTATGTATACGGATGCTGAGGAAGTGCCTCTGCCCCGTGTGCTCAAAAACATCTATGACATGCAGAATGGCGGCAAGGTGGAGTTGGACTACAAGAAGGCCGGCAAAGAAGAACTGGCCGACTTCATGGCCAAGGTTCTGCCCAACTACGACCGCGACCATGTATATCCTGCTGACATGAAGAAGCTCATCCAGTGGTACAACCTGCTTATCGAGAATGGAATCACCGAGTTCGGCGAGGCTGCAGAGGAAACACCGGAGGAGGCTTAAAAGGTGAGGTAACATATATTTACATTAAAAGGTGTGCGTCCATTACACGGAGCACACCTTTTTTTGTTTTTTGACGTGTCGAGTTAAAAGAATTGAATGCATGTCAACCTTCTTTCGGCTGTTATTGATGGTTCGGAGGATTATATATATCTTTGCCCAGAGAGTTATTGATTAGAAAATCTAACTATAAGTAAGAATGATGAAAAATGTATTTTTTGCTGTAATGGCCGGTGCCATTTTGATGTCTTCGTGTAAAACTGTGAAGACCTCCGCCTTGGAGGGAGAGTGGAATGTGACCGCAGTGAACGGTAAGGCCGTGCAGGCCGAGCAACTTCCCTATGTGGGCTTCGCTGCCGAGGATAACCGCGTGTATGGCAATGCCGGTTGCAACTTCATCTCCGGTACCTATCGTGTTAAGGGTAAGACGAGCAAGATTCAGTTGGGCCACATGGCCTCTACTATGATGGCTTGTCCTAATATGGAACTGGAGCAGAGCGTGTTGGAAGCCTTGAACGGCGTGGAGCGTATTGATGTAACCGATGCCGACCACCTTTTGCTTCAGGATGGAGGCAAGAATACTTTGCTGCAACTTGAGAAACGTTTCCGCATCGTTCCTCTTGCAGACATCCGTGGTGAGTGGCGCATTGTAAGTGTGTTTGGCGAGAAGATGCCTGTCATGGAAGAAGTTCCTGCCGTGAATTTCGACATCGAAAACAATCGCCTCTCCGCCTATGCCGGTTGCAACCGCTTGTCCGCCGGTTTCGAGCCCGGTGAGAAAAATACGCTCAACGTGGGTCAGGTGATGTCCACGCGTATGGCCTGTCCCGACATGACGACCGAACAGAATGTGACCACCGCCTTGGTTCAGGTGAAGAGTTTCGGAGTGGATTTGAACGGCCACCTGCTCCTTTTCTCTGCCGGAGGCCAGAAGGTTATGGAACTGATGCGTAATTTGTAGGATATGAGAAGATCGCTTCTGATATTGATGGTTGCAGGTCTCTGCATTTCTTGCGGCACAAACTATTCCGAGAAAGAGCTTGTCGGCCAGTGGGTGGAGCCCGTTCCCGGCATGGATATGGTGCAGGGCTTCGAATTGAAGGAAGGAGGCGAGGCTCATTCCATTAATATGGCCACCCTCTTGTACGACCGTTGGACATGCGAGGGCGACCGACTGATTCTCACGGGTGAGAGCATGGGTAATGGTGAGATATGCCCTTTCACCGACACCTTGAGGATTGAGAGCCTGACGGAGGATAGTCTGATTGTCAATCGTGGGCGGATGCGCATCGCTTATTGCAGGCCAGTGGAGAACAGTGACTTTATGGCTTCTTTCGGCAAGACGATGAGCGGCACCATCACTTTCGGTCACGAGGTGCGTTCGTTTCGTCCCTCGGGTGACACGATAGACTATTGGATTGTAGACAACTCGGGCTATTTGCAGGAAATGTACAAGCAGTCGGGTCAGTCTGAGTGGACCGAGGAGGCCGAGCTGGAATTGCAAGAGGTCAACACTCCCGAGGGTGAGTTTGCCAAGGCCTATCCAACCACCTTCGAGGTGTTGCGTGTGATTCGTTTGGGAAAATCCCGGCAATAGAAAACAATACGAACCAGACATTGCGATGTTTCAAATATAACGCCGCGACGATTATACCAATTCGTCGCGGCGTTTCTCGTCATTCGCCGTGATGTTTGATTGAAAACATGTTCATGTTTTTCAAAAACGTGTTCATGTTTTGCCTCAAACATGTTGATATGCCGACACTAATATCAATTCCTTAATTATACAGGAAATAGGGATACGGTAGTTTTATGGCTGAATGCCATTAAATATAAAAATCAAAGAAACTTTTGTTAGCAGTTGTTTGCATGTATGTGAAAAAATCTTCGTACATTTGCCCTTGGACTACATGGCCTTAAATTCGATTTGTCACAGTCAGACGAGTTCTCTCATGGCATCGGAGTAAGGCAGCCTACGCCGAGCCAAGTATGGCGGAGTCGTAAAAAGACAAAGCAATACAAAGCGGGCATTGGGTGGGAAAGTAGTCCGGACATATGAAGGCGTTTATTCGACGCTGTGTTTGAGACGTACCGAATCTAGCAAATTCCATTATCTAAGTCTTGGACGTAGCAACGGTAGATGTCCCGGGTGTGATGTATCCAACCCGTGGGAACCCTGTAAGCGTGAATTGTACCCTTTTCCGGGTGCAACGAGCGTGTATCGGTTTCCTAACGGTAAGCGATTATTCATATCGGCGTGGGCTCTGACGTTGTCTGTTCAACTTAGATAGGCAATGCTAGAGCCTTGGTACGTGGAATGGACAACAGGACGATTCCACGCTTTTTTGTGTCTATAGGTGCCCTTCTTAAAATGGGGTGGGTTGGACAAATGTTTCAGATAATGAATAATGCAATTTAATTAACATCTTTAAAAAACAATGAAAGTAAAACACGTTTTTACCTGCATCGCGTTGTTCTTCTTGCCGCTTTTCGTTTCCCATGCTCAAAACATGGAGACGGATTCACTTCAAGTCTTGTCCGAAAAGCTCTCACAACTAGAAGAACGGTTTGCTTCCAATGAAAGAGAACAGCAGTACAAAGAAGTCTGGAAGCGCAAGAAGTATTGGAAATTCGGTATGGAGAATCCGCACATGAAACGCACGGATGGCGAGTCCATGACTTGGAAAACGGATATGGCGTTTTTCATTCAACAAGGAAAAACCGCCTATCTCCATTCCAAACCCATCGCCGGTATGCTCAAGTTCGGCATTGACTACGGGTTTATGGACTTAAGCTATGCTAAACTGAAACTCAAAACAATTGAAGTCGACAATAAAGACACAAGAGCGGGAGCATACCTTGCCTCAAACTCCGGTGGCTTCGATGACATCGTGAGCGATGATCCCGATGGTTCCGTCATGTCTATGATGGGATTTAACTTGGGTATGCACAAGATTGAATATGGTCTGCACGTAGGTCCGAGCATCAGTGTCAATCCCTGGAATCACCTGATTGTTTCGGCATACTTTCACGTCAGGCCCACCATGTCCGGCATTTTGGAGAATGATAATTTTTCCTATGGATTCGGCTGTGCCATGTCTGCGGGATTTTCCGTTTCATATAAGATTATCTCCTTGGGAGTTGAGGGCGCATGGAACTCGGTAAAATACAAGCAGACTTCATTTGAAGTGGAAGATGATGAAGACGGCGATGAAGAAGGCAACATCGGCAACTTGTTCTCTACAAAGAAATTCAGATTGAAACAAAACGGCCCCCGTTTTTATGTCTCTTTAAGATTTTAAACCCCAATAATACAGCAGTTATGAATATCAAAACTATTTATCCCGTCTTGCTCGCATCCCTGAGCATCGTATCGGCAGCATGTGGAGAAACCGATGATTTGAAGGGTAACCCGCCGGAAGGGGCGCTTCCATCCGCTGAGTTCATTCCCAGCGACCTGGCCTCCGAACCCTTTGCCGATGATGCAATCTTGATAACAACGACAGATGAAGGTGCTCCCTTCTATTCGCTTGAGTTGTTGGCTGACGGATATTATCTGCTTAGCATGTATCGGCCATACGGAGTTTGCGATGCTCCTGTAGGGGCGGTGGTGGATGCCAACGGTAATGTTTCCATGCTCAAGAGCTGCAGACGTCGCGCCACACGGAGCACGGCAGATGAAAACGGCACTGTAAGGTTTTCTGACGGCACCGAATACGGGAAATTTGAAAAGACAGGTGAAAAGGAATACCGCCTGAGCAATGGTGTCACCGTTGACCTGTTGAATGCCACCAATTCCGACAGGAGTATCGTTTATAGAAATGTCGATGGAAGCGTATCGCGCGTGTATGTCAATGTATCCGAACCCGCTGTTGGAAAAGGGGCAAGAAGTCTTTGCCGGACATGGCGCGTTAACAGTCTCGAGGCCTGGGGGTATTTGAATGGGCAATATATGGCCTATTGCAAACAGACGATGGTAGATGGCAAAGTGGAAACCGTTTTTAAGGGTTCTATGGGCATTGAAGAAGATGATTTTTTTGATGATGATGATCTGCCTTACAAAGTTATCTTCTCGTCATCATATTCGTACATCTGTTTCTATTTGGATGGTCAAGTCGACATAGCAAAATGGGAATGGAGAGACCAAGACCAAGGAGTACTCCATTATGAGGATAGCAAGGAAAATGAGAATTACGATGACGAATGGGGAGGTGATGTCTCTGTACGTTTTGCTGGTAATCAAATGCGTATTTATGAAGATTATAGTTATACCGAAAAAGGTATTACTTCACGAACGGTAATCGTGAACACTTTGACTGCCGCCAATTAGTCAACGCCCGTTTTTTTGAGATATTTACACAGCCCCCGAAAGTTATACACAAAACTTTCGGGGGGCTGTGTAAATATGATATGCTGTCTTCTTGTCTGATTTTTTGTCAGAATCAGGCGAGCCTCGTATGCTTACTTTTTAATCTTGATGTCCAGTTCTGCTTTTCCAAGTCCTTCAGCCTCTGCCGTGAAGCGGAGGGGTCCTTTTCCTCTTTTGTCTGCTTTGACTATGGCCAGGTACAGACCGTTGAAAGCGGGGCGCGTGGGATTGGAGAAGGTGATGAGGCAGGTGGGGTCGCCGTTGTCCGTGGCGATGACTTTGCCGCAACCCGTCACGGTGCTGGTGATGGTGTGCTCGGCGGTGGGCACCTCGTTGCCGTCTTTGTCTACAAAGGATATGCGCACAAAGACGAGGTCTTCTCCGTCGGCCTTAATGGTTTTCTTGTCCGGCGTAAGTTTCAGGCTTACGGGCTCTCCGGTGGTGCGCACCACATCTTCTGCCCATGGCTTGCCGTTTTTGTAGGCAATGGTTTTCAACTCGCCCGGTTCGTATACGATGCTGTCCCAGCGCAGGCGGTATTGATAAGGCTCTTTGCTTTTCCGGCCCAAAGACTTTCCGTTCAGGAACAGTTCGGCTTCGTCTCCGGAGGTGTATACGAACACAGGGGTAATCTGTCCCACGCGCTCAGGGAAGTTCCAGTGGGGCAGGATGTGTGCCATGGGCTTGTCGGCCATCCAGCGGGACTGGTAGAGGTAGTAACGGTCTTTGGGGAAACCGGCAAGGTCGACAATGCCAAAGTAACTGCTGCGTGATGTGGGGCGGTTTTCCTCTATCTTCTTCAACTCGGTCCGCTGCTGTTCCAGCTCCTCTTCGGACATGGCGGCAGCGTGGTTCAGCAGCACGCTGTTGTCGCTGTTGAAGGGTGTGGGCTCGCCTAAATAGTCGAACCCGGTCCACACAAATTCACCGCAGATGCCGGGGTAACGGTCCAGCGCGGCAAATTCCCAATCGGGAAGCCCGCCCCATCCGGGTTCCATGAGGTCGTAGGACGGCAGTTGGAAGCGGCGGGGGAAGTACTCGCCACGTGTGCTGATGGTGGAAGCACTCTCGCTGGAGTATCCGGAGAGTTGCTCGTGCCCATTCTTGGAAAGGAACTCCCCATAGAAGTCCGGTCCGCCGTAAACGCCCGCCGCATAGTTCATTCCATGGACATCCACCTGGAGTTCTGTCCCGTTCATCGCGGACAATTTG
Source organism: uncultured Prevotellaceae bacterium (assembly GCA_947176895.1). Lineage (GTDB taxonomy): Bacteria > Bacteroidota > Bacteroidia > Bacteroidales > Bacteroidaceae > Physcousia. Next base: position 13,416 of record CAMWSK010000032.1, read on the forward strand.
GGATAGGACGCACCAAAGGTGGCGGGGCGTGTGGGGTCGTATCGGTTACAGATTTCTGTGAGCTTTCCGGCCAGACCGATTTCCGGATGATACTGCTCCTCCACCTCGTTTCCGGTGCTCCACAAGATGACGGAGGGGTGGTTGCGGTCTCTCAGAATCAGTGCCCGGAGGTCTCGTTCGTGCCATTCGTCAAAAAGTGTCGCATAGTCGTGTTCCTTTTTGCCGCGTCTCCAGCAGTCGAAGGCTTCGTCCATGACCAGGAATCCCATTTTGTCGGCCAGCGTCAGCAGTTCGGGTGCGGGAGGATTGTGCGAGGTGCGCAGGGCATTACATCCGAAACTCTTCAGGATGGACAATTGGCGTTGCAGTGCCGGGGTGTTGATGGCCGTTCCCAGTGCTCCCAGGTCGTGGTGGTTGCAGGTGCCGTAAAGCTGTACGCGTTTGCCGTTCAGCAGGAAACCGTTGTCGTGGGTAAACTGAATGGTGCGGAAGCCGAAGGGGGCGTCGTACACGTCCACAAGCTTGTTTTGGTTGTACACCGACACGCGTGCCATGTAGCGGTTCGTGCATTCCAGACTCCATAATTTCGGCTCTTTCACTTTCAGGTTCACGTCATCGGTGTGCTTGCTGTGTGCGGGCAGCGTCATGGCTTTGTTCTTGAGCGAGGCCACTTTCTTGCCGGTCTTGTCATCGGGCTTCAGTTCATAGATGTCCACGTCATAGCGGCATTCTTCTTTTTGTGAGGTGGTGTTGGCAAGGGTGACATTCACCTGTGCGATGGCTTCCCGGGTGCTGATTTCCGGTGTGGTTACAAATACGCCCCACTGGTCCACATGTATGGGATGGGTTGTCAGCATACGCACATGGCGGTATATGCCGGCTCCGGGATACCAACGCGAACCGAAGCGTTCGGTGTTCAGACGCACAGCTACCACATTTTCTTCACCAAAGCGGATGTGCTTGGTCAGGTCTACGCGGAAAGATGTGTAGCCGTAGGGCCATCCGCCGACCTTGTTGCCGTTGAGCCACACTTCGGCATTGGCCATGGCACCGTCAAAATCCAGGTAGAAGCATTGCCCTTGTTCCTTTTCCGAGACGGTGAAATGCTTGCGATACCATCCGATTCCCTTCCACGGGAGTTTTCCGGTGAACCCCTCCAGGTCGGCGCGGAAGGGACCTTCGATGGCCCAGTCGTGGGGCAGGTCTAATGTTCTCCACGCAGAATCGTCGAATGTCGGAGACTCCGGACTTGCGGGTTCTTCATTGCGTGTGCCGTCGGCCATCAGACCGTAACGGGCGAACAACCAGTTTTCGTCGAATGATGATTCTCCTTGCTGGTGTTGTGCTTTCAGCAGTGGCAGGAAGGCAAACAGAAAGATGAATAGCAAACAGTTTTTTCTCATATTAGATTTCAGTTGTTTTATGTTGTGTTTTTATTAAAAAAAACTGCACCCCAAAATCAGAGATATAATTTGGGGGTGCAGTTAACCATTCTTTTTTAGGGGGTATTACCTACGAATTTAACGAAATCAGGAACTCTTCGTTGCTCATGGTGTGTTGCATACGCTGTTTCAACTCGTTCATGGCTTCGATGGGGTTCATGTCGGTCAGCACGTTGCGCAGCACCCACATGCGCTGTAGTGTGTTGCGGTCGTGCAGCAGGTCGTCTCGGCGTGTGCTGCTGGCCACGATGTTGACGGCGGGGAAGATACGTTTGTTGGCCAGTGTGCGGTCCAGTTGCAGTTCCATATTGCCCGTACCTTTGAACTCCTCGAAAATCACCTCGTCCATCTTGGAACCGGTGTCGGTGAGTGCCGTGGCTATGATGGTGAGCGAGCCTCCGCCCTCGATGTTACGTGCAGCACCGAAGAAACGCTTGGGCTTGTGCATGGCATTGGCGTCCACACCTCCCGTGAGAATCTTTCCGCTGGCAGGCGTCACCGTGTTGTAGGCGCGGGCCAGACGGGTAATCGAGTCGAGGAAGATGACCACATCGTGGCCACATTCCACCATGCGCTTGGCCTTCTCCAGCACGATGCCTGCAATCTTCACGTGCCGCTCGGCGGGTTCGTCGAAAGTGGAAGCAATGACTTCGGCGTTCACTGTCCGTGCCATGTCGGTCACCTCCTCGGGGCGCTCGTCGATGAGCAACATCATCAGATAGGCTTCGGGATGGTTTGCTGCAATGCTGTTGGCGATATCCTTCATCAGCATGGTCTTACCCGTTTTGGGCTGAGCTACGATAAGGGCGCGTTGTCCCTTGCCTATGGGGGAGAAGAGGTCTACGATACGGCTGGACATGCTGTCCTTGCCATCTCCCTTACACAACCTGAATTTCTCGTCGGGGAAGAGGGGGGTGAGGTGCTCGAAGGCACTGCGGTTGCGTGCCACGCCGGGGTCGCAGCCGTTCACCTTGTCCACACTCATCAGCGGGAAATACTTCTCGCCCTCGCGGGGAGGACGGATGAAGCCCTCCACCACATCACCGGTTTTCAGACCATATTGCTTTACTTGCTGCTGGTTGACGTAGATGTCATCGGGTGATGGCAGATAGTTGTAGTCTGCCGAACGCATGAATCCGAAGCCCTCGTTCATCACCTCCAGCACGCCTTCCCCCTTGATGAAGTGGGAGAAATCGAATTTCGGCTGTGCCTTTTCGTTACGCGGTTGCTGGCGTTCCCTTATTATTTCGGGCATATGTATCATCCTGGCGGATGCATCGATGGCGGGAATATCCTGCAGGATGATAAAATCCGGCTCGCTGTTGTTCATGAAATCCTCGGCTGTCAGCGTTTTTGTTTCGGCCACGGTTTCAGCGGCAGGCTCGTTGCATTCCTGCGTCTTGGGGGCCTCATTCTCTGTGGTGATGGCGGTCTCCTCTGTCTGCGGTTTGGCCTCCTCCGTCTTCTCCGTTTTCTCTTCTGCGGCTTTCGTTGTTCGGGTGGTGCGTTTGGGCTTCTCGTCGGTTTTCGTTTCTGTCGCGGCCTCGTCGGTTTCCCTCACTTTGCGTGGGCGTCCGCGTTTGCGCTTCTCGGGCTGGGGCTGTTTTTCTGCTTCGAGCACAGACTCACGGTCGATGATGTTATAGATAAGAGCAGGGATATCTTCAGTGATTTGAGCACCGATGCTGGCGCCCAATTCCACTAATTCCAAAGGGTTCATGCTCTCCAATTCACTTTTTGTGTGCATGATTGTAATAATATGATGTGTTCAAAAGGGGATTTCTTGCCCGCGAACGGGGCATGGAATACGATTAAATCGCTGCGAAGGTAGATTTTTTTCTTTGAACTACCAAGGAAATAGCTTACTTTTGCAGGCATAAACGCGAAAAAACGACTACTTATGGCAGCAGTAAACCCCTATTTACAGGTGGAAGGCCTCACCCGTCGTGTGGGTGAGCGTGTGCTTTTCCGGGATATCAACTTCGGTATTGCCGAGCGGCAGCATGTGGGCCTTATTGCCCAGAACGGCACGGGAAAGACCACCCTGCTGAACATCCTGGCCAAGGAGGACAGCTACGACGAGGGCTCTATTGTATATAAGAATGGTATCCGTGTGGGGTATCTGGAGCAGAATCCACATATGCCCATGCATCTGACAGCGCTGGAGGCCTGTTATTGGACGCTCAACCTTGACCAAATGGACGAGGACGAGGCACAGGTTTACCGCGTACGGGCCAAACAGGTGCTCACCAAACTGAACATTACGAAACCGGACCAACCTCTGGCCCAGATGTCGGGCGGAGAGCTGAAACGCGTGTCGTTGGCCAATGTGCTTATCATCGAACCCGACCTGCTGATATTGGACGAGCCCACCAACCACCTCGACGTGCAAATGATCGAATGGCTCGAAGGTTACCTCAGCCGTTCGTGCATGACTCTGCTGATGGTCACCCACGACCGCTATTTCCTGGACCGCGTGTGCGACACTATACTTGAGATGGACGACCAAACGCTCTATGCCTACAAGGGTAACTACGCCTACTATCTGGAGCAGCGCCAGAGCCGTATCGACTCCACGAACGCCCGCATAGCCCGTGCCAACAACCTCTACCGCACCGAACTGGACTGGATGCGTCGCATGCCCCAGGCCCGCGGCCATAAGGCCCGTTACCGCGAGGAGGCTTTCTACGAATTGGAGAAGGTGGCCAAGCAACGTATGGAGGAGAAGCGCATGAGGTTGCAGGTGAAGAGCACCTATATCGGGAGCAAAATCTTCGAGGCCGAGTATGTGAGCAAGGCCTATGGCGACAAGGTGCTCGTCAAGGATTTCTACTATAATTTCTCGCGCTACGAGAAGATGGGCATCGTGGGAGCCAACGGAGCCGGCAAGAGCACTTTTGTGAAAATGCTTTTGGGCGAAGTGAAGCCCGACAGCGGGCGCTTTGTCATCGGCGAGACGGTGCGTTTCGGCTACTTTTCGCAACAGGGCACGCAGCACGACGAGGGCATGAAGGTGATTGATGCCGTGAAGAAGGTGGCCGAGTATGTTGACCTGGGAGGCGGGCGAAAACTCTCTGCCATGCAGTTCCTGCAGCACTTCATGTTCGAGCCTAAGCAGCAACAGGACTACATCTATAAGCTTTCGGGAGGCGAGCGACGCCGTCTCGACCTCTGTCTGGTGTTGATGCAAAGCCCCAACTTCCTGGTGCTCGATGAGCCTACCAACGACCTGGACATCGTCACCCTGCAGGTGCTGGAGGAGTATCTTCAGGACTTTCAGGGGTGTGTCATCGTCATCAGCCACGACCGTTATTTTATGGATAAGGTAGTGGATCATCTGCTGGTCTTTCAAGGTGATGGCGTGGTGAAGGATTTCCCGGGTAACTACACCCAGTATCGCCGCTGGTCGGCCCTGCCCGAGAATAAGCCGGAGACCACTGCTTCGCAGAACAAGAACACCGAAAATACGCGTGCCGCCCGCACTCAGCAGCGTGAGAAGAAGCGTCTTTCCTTTAAGGAGAAACGCGAGTTTGAACAGTTGGATGCCGACATCCAACGTCTGGAGGCCGAGAAACAGCAGATTGTGGAAGCGCTGAGTGGCGGGGAATTATCCGCAGAACGTATCACTGAACTCAGCAAGCGTCTGCCCCAACTGGAGGAAGAACTGGACGAGAAGTCCATGCGCTGGCTTGAACTCAGTGAATTTGCTTAGGAAAAAAGGCGTCGGGGTGTCCGAAGCATGCAAAATCTTTGTACCTTTGCGATTCAGAAAACCTATATATACATTGTAAATATGGCAGAATATTTAGCAGACACGAAGAAAAAGATTACGGCCAGGACTTTCATCGAGATGAAGGCCAAAGGCGAGAAAATAACGATGCTCACCGCCTACGACTATACGATGGCCACGCTGCTGGACCAGGCCGGGGTGGACAGCATCCTCATCGGTGACTCCGCCAGCAATGTGATGGCCGGCAATGCAACCACCCTGCCCATCACCGTGGACGAGATGATTGTGTACGGGCGCAATGTGGCGCGTGCCGTGAAGCATGCGCTGGTGGTCTGCGACATGCCTTTCGGCAGCTATCAGGCATGTGCCACCGATGGCATCCGGAATGCTGTCCGCATCATGAAGGAGACGGGTGCCGATGCCGTGAAGCTGGAGGGAGGCGAGGAGATTATCGACACCGTGCGCGGAATCGTCCGTGCCGGCATTCCCGTGTGCGGCCATCTGGGGCTCACGCCGCAAAGTGTCAACCAGTTCGGCGGCTACGGCCTGCGTGCCAAGGAAGAGGCCGAGGCCGAAAAACTGGTGCATGATGCTCATCTGTTGGAGGAAGCCGGATGCTTTGCCATCGTGCTGGAGAAGATTCCCGCCCGGCTCACTTCGCGTGTTTGTGCCGAGCTGCGTATTCCTGTGATAGGTATCGGAGGGGGCGCGGCAGACGGACAGGTGCTGGTGGGGCAGGACATGCTGGGCATGAACCAAGGTTTCCGTCCCAAGTTCCTGCGCCAATATGCCGATGTGGCCGGCGTGGTGACAGATGCCGTGAAGCGCTATGTGGATGATGTGCGCACGGGCGGTTTTCCCAACGAGCAGGAGAGTTATTAAGCCGGTTTCAGGGGACGGGAAAATACATCCACACGTTTTTAAAAAACATCCACATGTTTCGGGCAAAACATCAACACGTTTTGCCCGAAACATGTGGATGTTTTTTTTGTTTCTCCGGACATCTGTGTAAAAATTGATTATCAGAATGTTCCGCAAACGGGTCCGTTTGCGGTGATAAGTTGGGTTCGGATTTGCGTTTTATTGTGTTTTTTTTCGTATCTTTGCGCGATAAAAATAAGAAACTAAGACGGCAATAAAGCAATGGCAAAGAGATTCACAGAGCGAGCAGGCTTGAGCATGAGCCAGGTGAGCAAAGACGTGTTGGCCGAGTGGGAACGGGAAGACCTGTTCCGCCACAGCCTGAAGGAACGTGAGGGCTGCCCCTCATTTGTCTTCTATGAAGGTCCTCCATCGGCAAACGGGCATCCCGGCATCCACCATGTGCTGGCCCGCAGCATCAAGGACACCTTCTGCCGTTTCAAGACGATGCAGGGTTTCCTGGTAAACCGCAAGGCCGGTTGGGATACGCACGGGTTGCCCGTGGAACTGGGTGTGGAGAAGGAACTGGGCATCACCAAAGAGGATATCGGCAAAACCATCAGCATCGAGGATTATAACCGCCGGTGTCGCCAAAATGTGATGATGTACACCGATGAATGGCGCCTGCTGAGCGAGCAGATGGGCTATTGGGTGGACATGGATCACCCCTATATCACCTATGACAATAAGTATATCGAAAGCCTTTGGTGGTTGCTGAAACAGCTCTACCGGAAGAACCTGTTGTATAAAGGCTACACCATCCAGCCTTATAGTCCGGCTGCCGGCACGGGACTCAGTTCGCATGAGTTGAACCAGCCCGGCTGTTACCGGGACGTGAAGGACACCTCCGTCACCGCCCAGTTCGAGATTGTCGACCCGAAACCCGAGCTGGCCGGGCACGGCAAGGCTGTGTTCCTGGCTTGGACCACCACACCCTGGACGTTGCCCTCGAACACCGCTCTGTGCGTGGGTCCCAAGATTCAGTATGTGGCTGTGGAGACGGAGAACCCCTACACGGGCGAGCCTGTGACCGCCATCCTGGCCGAGGCCCGTCTGAGCGCTTACTTCAAGGAGGAGACTGCCTATAAGGTGGTGGCACGGTATACGGGTGCTGATTTGGCGGGTATGCGCTACAAACAGTTGATGCCATGGGTGAAGCCCGGAGAATTGGTGGGCGACAAGATAGAGGACCGGACCGACCGGGCCTTCCGCGTCATCCCCGGCGACTATGTTACCACAGACGACGGCACGGGCATCGTACACATCGCGCCCACCTTCGGAGCCGATGATGCCAAGGTGGCCAAGGATGCCGGCATTCCCTCACTTTTCATCCTCGACAAGCAGGGTGACACGCGTCCCATGGTGGACTTCACGGGCAAGTATTTCCTGCCCGAGGATATGGATGCGACGTTCTATGCCACCCTTGTGGACCACGAGGCTTATGGCAGGCATCAGGGCGCTTTCGTGAAGAATGCCTATGACCCCCAATATGCCTCGTTGGACGAGAAGGCTCTGGCCAAGACCGAGGACCTGAACATCGTGCTGGCTATGGAGATGAAGCAAGCCGGACAAGCCTTCAAGATTGAGAAGTTCGTGCATAACTATCCCCATTGCTGGCGCACCGACAAGCCTGTGCTCTATTATCCCCTCGACAGCTGGTTCATCCGTTCCACGGCTGTGAAGGACAAGATGATTGAACTCAACAAGACCATCAATTGGAAGCCCGAGGCCACCGGTACGGGTCGCTTTGGCAAGTGGCTGGAGAACCTGAACGACTGGAACCTCTCGCGCAGCCGTTATTGGGGCACCCCGTTGCCCATCTGGCGTAATCGCGACACCCGCGAGGAGCTGTGTATCGGCAGCGTGGAAGAGTTGTATAACGAGATAGAGAAAGCGGTGGCCGCCGGCGTGATGGGTATCAATCCCCTGAAAGAGCGCGGCTTCGTTCCAGGAGACATGAGTGCCGAGAACTATGATCGCATCGACCTTCACCGCCCATATGTGGATGAAATAAAACTGGTGGGCAAGGACGGTGCCGTGCTCACCCGCGAGCTTGACCTCATTGATGTGTGGTTCGACAGCGGTGCCATGCCTTTCGCACAGATACATTATCCCTTTGAGAACAAGGAGCGGATAGACAACCGGACGGCCTTCCCCGCCGACTTCATTGCCGAGGGTGTGGACCAGACGCGCGGATGGTTCTTTACTTTGCATGCCATAGCCACGATGATTGTGGGCGAAGTGTCCTACAAGGCTGTGGTGAGCAACGGACTGGTGCTGGACAAGAACGGCCAGAAGATGTCGAAGCGTCTGGGCAATGCCGTTGATCCCTTCGGTGCCATCGCCCAATATGGCTCCGACCCTCTGCGTTGGTACATGATAACCAACTCGCAGCCCTGGGATAATCTGAAGTTTGATGAGGAGGGCGTGAAGGAAGTGAGCCGTTCTTTCTTCGGCAAGTTGCAGCAGACCTATTCTTTCCTGGCCATGTATGCCAACGTGGATGGCTGGACGTGCCAAGAGGATGAGGTGCCCGTGGCCGGGCGTCCCGAGATGGACCGTTGGATATTGAGTGAGTTGAACACTTTGATTAAGAACGTGACCGAATGTTACGATACCTATGAACCCACACGTGCCGGTCGCCTGATTCAGAGTTTCCTGGTAGATAATGTGAGCAACTGGTTCGTGCGCCTGAGCAAGAAGCGTTTTTGGGGAGGAGAGATGACCGCCGACAAACTGTCGGCCTATCAGACCCTTTACACGTGTCTTGAGACCGTGGCACGCCTGATGGCTCCCATCGCCCCCTTCTATGCCGACATGCTTTATCGTGACCTGATGAACGTGAAGCAGGAAGGCGAAGCCGCGAGCGTACACTTGGCCCCCTTCCCTGTGGCCGATGAAAGTCTGATAGACAAGGCTCAGGAACAGCGTATGGAGCTGGCCCAACAGATAACGTCGATGGTGCTCAGCCTGAGAAAGAAGGAAAAGATTATGGTGAAGCAGCCCCTGCAGCGTGTGGCCGTCCCGGCCACCGATGACCGGACGCAGGCCCAGATTGAAAGCGTGAAAGACCTTATATTAAGTGAGGTGAACGTGAAGGAACTGGAGTTTGTGGGTGGCGATGGCATCCTGGTCAAAAAGGTGAAGTGCAACTTCCGCACCATGGGAAAGAAGTTCGGCAAGCAGATGAAGGATGTGAACGCCGCTGTGCTGGCCATGACGCAGGAACAGATTGGCGAGCTGGAGACCAGACAACATCTGGCACTGACGCTCGCCGGTGGCGAAACGGTGACCGTGGATGCCGAAGATATTGAAATCTATAGCGAGGATGTGCCCGGATGGAGCGTGGCCAACGAGGGGGTACTGACCGTGGCTCTCGACCTCACCATCACCGAGGAACTGCGCATCGAGGGCGTGGCACGTGAACTGGTTCGCTCTATCCAGCAGCTGCGTAAGGATAGCGGTCTGGAGATTACCGACCGCATTCGTGTGACCATTCCTGCTACTGACGACAACAAGGCTTGCCTTGTCGCTCTTAAGGAGTATATCGCCACGCAGGTGCTGGCAAACAGCATTGTGGCCGAGGGTGAGGAACTTGTTGTGGAAAAGGATTAACCTATTACTAAACCAATATCTGAGAGACTATGGAAGAGAAAACGCATTACAGCGATGCCGAACTGGAGGAGTTCCGTGAGTTGATAAACGAAAAGCTCAGGGTGGCACGGCAGGACTACAAGAGCCTGTATGAGGCTCTTATCGACAAAGGTGGAAACGGTGTGGAGGATACCAACCCCACCTATCATGCTTTGGAGGAAGGCAGCGAGGCTCAGACGAAGGCACAACTGATGCAGGACCTGCAGCATCTGCAGAAGTTTATCAAGGGATTGGAGGGTGCGCTGGTTCGCATCCAGAACAAGACCTATGGCATCTGCCGCGAGACGGGCAAGCTCATCCCCAAGGAGCGTTTGCGTGCCGTGCCTCATGCCACGCTCTGCATCGAAGTGAAACTTGACAAAAACCGCAAGCACTGATAAATGACAAAGGCAAAGAAGCAAGCTACCGTAGTCGTCGCACTTACGTTAGGTATTGTTCTGGTTGATCAGATTATCAAGTTTTCTGTGAAGACCGGGATGTACTTGGGTGAGCATCGCGAGGTGACCGGCTGGTTCAGGCTGGTGTTCGTTGAAAACAACGGCATGGCCTTCGGCTGGGAATTTATGAGCAAATATCTGCTCACGGCTTTCCGCATCGTGTTTTCCGGCCTCATCGGATGGTTTATGTGGCGAGAGATTCGCAGAGGTGTGGAGTGGGGCTTCCTGATTTGCCTGAGCCTTTTGATGGCAGGTGCCGTGGGCAACATTATTGATTGCCTCTTTTATGGGCTGATATTCAATAATCCTACACCTCCCGAAGTGGCACAGTTAGTGCCCTTCGGCGAGGGCTATGGCACATTGATGCTGGGACGTGTGGTGGATATGTTCTACTTCCCCCTGATGGAGTGGGACTGGCCTGCGTGGATGCCTTGGTGTGGTGGCGGACATTTCATCTTCTTCAGCCCTGTCTTTAACTTTGCCGATGCCTGTATTTCCGTCGGTATGGTGGCGTTGTTGCTCTTCTACCACAAAAAACTTATCTGATGCAACGCCCGATAGCCTTGCTGGCCCTGTCACTCTCCGTCTTGTTGGTTTCGTGTGAGAACGATACTCCCAAAGGCATCATGCCCGAGGCACAGATGGAAAACATCCTGTACGATTATCATCGTGCCACGGCGATGGCCGATAAGGGTGGGGGCGATGCTTCGCAGAGGCGTTATGTGTTGGTGCAGAAGGTGTTTGAGAAATATGGTGTGAGTGAGGCCGATTTCGACTCTTCGATGGTTTATTACAGCGGCAATGCCTTGATACTTAAAAATATGTATGAACGTATCGATGCACGCTTGAAGAGAGAGTCTGCCGAGGTGGGAGCCGGTTTGCAGACCGATGCCTATGCCAATCTTTCGTCAGAGGGCGATACCGCACGGATATGGGGTCAGAAGAATTTGTGGTTGCGTAATGACGCTGGGGAGAATGTTCTGAGTGTCACGTTGTCGCCCGATTCCACATTCCTGCTCGGTGATACCTATATGATGCGCTTCAGGTCAAAGTTTGTTTCAAAAGAACGCCGAAAGGAAGCCTATGCCCTGTTTACGGCTCGTTTTGACAATGATTCGGTGGTGTCGGAGGTGTCACGTGTATCCGGAGACTTGGAAACGGAACTGAGTATCCCCGAATGCGAATTTACGCGGAAGCATCATCTGAAGCAACTCACCGCTACGTTTTATCTGAACTATGCAAGCCCCGACCCTTTAATGCTTTGGATGGTTTCGAATCCTCAGATTATCCGCTTCCGTCATCCTCAACCGATGGCAGATTCTGTGGCAACCGACAGCACGCTGTTGCCTGCGGACAGCCTGACACTTCCTCTCGACTCGCTTTCTTTGTTGCCTGATTCGTTGGCGTTTGACAGTGTTCCTGTTGAGGATGACCACCTGACGACGGATGAAATCCGCGAGAAGCACCAGGGCGACCGCACCATCCATGTGGTGAAAAAGAAGCAGGTGGTGCTCCCGCCTTCCCGCCCTATGAGGAGAAGAACCCGATGAAACAGCGGGCTTTCCATCATCTCATCCTGCCCGATGGTCGGGCGGAGCACCACGTTGTAGTCGAGTTCTTGGACGAAGGCATCCCCCAATCTTGGCACCACTTGCAGGACGAGGAACCGTTTGTGGAATGGGTGGGTGGCACCTTCCGTTGGCCTTTGCCCTGAAAAAGGCTTGCTTAAATTTTCAAAGCCAATTAACGCCAAGGATGACACAATCAATATAATCAAGACAATATCATCACAAAGTTACTACAAAAAAGTGAAATGCGGAAAGATATAGTGATAGAATTGAGTTACAAGGGTTTTAGTTGAAGTGGCGAAAATTCGTGAAGCCATTACAATCCCTGCCGAAGCCAAATCCTGACGCCGCAACGTTACTTGTTCGTAACCATGCCCGATAATGCGACAAACGGGTACGGATGGCGAAACAAGATACTAAAGTATAGTGAGCTACCGACAACTCACGCGAAAAATTTGGTTACGGAAAAAGATTGCTCCGTTCCTCCCTGTTTTGCGTACCGACACCGGACTCTTCACCAACTAATTTTGAAACCAAAAAAATTAAGGACGATGAAGAGTACATTTTCAGTAATCTACTACCTCAAAAGATTTCTGCATCAGATAGCATATTGATATAGAGTGCTTTACTTTGAATTTATTCTCTAAAGGGTTACGATTTGCCAACTTGCTGACTTCTCCGTATTTCTCAAATTTGCTTTTTCAAATAACGCTCGTATGTTTGGCAAAGTTACTACTTTCTGCCGAATATGTAGTGTTTTACCAAATAAAATTTTGTATTTTTGCAGTCGTTAAACAAGAATGATGTGTGCATGAATCGGATAAAAGAGGAATTGGAAGCCAAAGGTATTAGCCAAACCGAGTTGGCAAACAGACTTGGAAAGACCTTTAACATGGTAAACCTATACGCCACAAACAAGGTGCAACCTCCTATTCCCGTATTATATCAGATAGCGAAAATCCTGAACGTAGATGTGCGTACACTTCTTACACCTACTGAAGTAACAAAATAAACATATGGCAAATACCAACCTAAAAGAAGCTAAGGCGGCTAAGAATGATGAGTTCTATACGCAGTTTCATGACATTGAGATTGAAATGAATGCCTATCTTGAATACGACCCAAACGTGTTCCGAGGTAAGACTGTCCTGTTGCCTTGCGATGACCCCGAATGGAGCAACTTTACACGTTTCTTTGCAGCTAAGTTTGATGAGTTGGGTATAAAGAAACTGATTTCGACGAGTTATGCGCCTGATGCCAAGAAGATGAAATTGCTTGCAGAACCTTCTCTATTTGAAATGGAGGCTCCGCAATTTGACCCCAAGAAAGCGCAGACAAAAGGAAAAATCTTTATTCTTGACAAAGACATAACAAATGATGGTAGAGTAAATATCGAAGATTTACAATGGGAATATCTTGAGGGAGATGGAGATTTTCGTAGCAAGGAAGTGACAAAACTACGAGATGAAGCTGATTTTATCATAACCAATCCTCCATTTTCTTTGTTCCGCGAATTCCTGGCATGGATTATAGATGCGAATAAGAAATTTATCATTATCGGAAACATGAATGCGATAACCTACAAAGAGGCATTCCCACTAATAAAAGACAATAAAATGTGGTTGGGGTATTCCATTCATAGTGGAGACCGAGAGTTTGAAGTTCCGAATGAATATCCATTGGCTGCAGCAGGATGGCGAATTGACGAGAATGGTCGAAAATTTATAAGGGTAAAGGGTGTACGCTGGTTTACAAATATTGACCATGGTCGTCGCCACCAACCTCTTGCTCTAATGTCTATGGCTGACAATCTCCGCTTTTCAAGACACAAAGAACTGAAAGGAAAAACAGCATATGACCATTACGACAATTATGATGCTATTGAGGTACCTTTTACGGATGCTATACCATCAGATTATGACGGTGTAATGGGGGTTCCTATCTCTTTCTTAGACAAGTATTGTCCGGAGCAATTTGAAATCTTAGGG
>CAMWSK010000033.1 GCA_947176895.1 uncultured Prevotellaceae bacterium
AGCGCGTCTACCATTCCGCCACCTGGGCAACAACACCTTTGCTTTAAGATGAGCGGAAAACGAGACTCGAACTCGCGACCCCAACCTTGGCAAGGTTGTGCTCTACCAACTGAGCTATTTCCGCATAACCTTTATTTAGCGGTCTCCCCTGAAACCGAGTGCAAAGATAGGGCAATAATTTGACTTGACCAAACGATTAAAGGAAAAACTTGCGACTTTTGTGCAGTTTAATCCATTCGGCCGCGATAATCGGCATAATCGTACACCCGAAGCATCTGCAGTTCGCCGTTCTCGCGTTGCAAGGCGATGGAGGGATGATGAATGCCGTTGAACATCGTTGTCTTCACCGTTGTGTAGTGGTTCATGTCCTCGAAGTAAAGATGCTCACCTATTTGCAGCTCATGGTCGAAAACCCAGGAGCCAAGGAAATCGCCGCTCAGGCAGCTGTCTCCGCCTATGCGATAGACAAAGCCGCCGGCCTCTGCATCGCTGATATCTTTCTCCACAACACGTGCTCCACGCACTTCGGGCATATAAGGCATCTCCAAGCAATCGGGCATGTGGCAGGTGAAACTGGCATTCATGATGGCCGTACGGATGCCATGGTTCTCCACCACATCCACCACGCTGGCCACCAAAGGACCAGTCTGCCATCCAAAGGCACTTCCCGGTTCGAGAACAATCTTCAACCATGGGTAACGCTGACGAAGGCCTTGCAAGGTGCTCACCAAAAGCTCCACATTATAGTCCTTACGTGTCATCAGATGGCCACCACCCAGATTAAGCCATTTTAACTGAGGGAACCAACGACCGAACTTCATTTCCAACTTCTCCAAACTGCGGACAAGGCTCTCGGCCGAGCTCTCGCAATGATTGTGGCAATGGAATCCGTCGATACCCTCAGGCAGACTGTCGGGCAGCTCATCGGCCAGGATGCCAAAGCGTGAACCGGGAGCACAAGGATTATACAACTCGGTTTCTATCTCGCTGTACTCGGGATTCACACGTATGCCACAGCTCACCTCGCGTCCCGAAGCCTTGGCCATGGGATAGAACTTCCGGAATTGTCGCAGACTGTTGAACGTGATGTGCCCGCTGTACTTCAAAAACTCGGGGAAGCTCTGTTCCGTGTATCCCAGCGTATAAGTATGAGCGGGCGATCCAAATTCCTCGAAAGCCAGACGTGCCTCGTTCAGACTGCTGGCCGTGGTATGGGTGATATACTCACGGAAAATGGGGAACGTTCGCCAAAGGGCATAAGCCTTGAAGGCAAGTATAATTTCCACACCGCTACGGTCGGCCACATCTTTTATCAAGGCCAGGTTGCGTCGCAGCCTGGCCTCCTCTATTATATATATAGGTGTTTGCAGTTGCATCGCCTAATATTCCAATTTTACGTTATCCACCCACATCGTGTTGCCGGGACTACCCACATAGGCACCGCCGTGACTGCTGTTGAAATAAATGATCATGTGGGTAGGTGTCTCGTCCACATCTGCCCAGCCATCCTCAATGACTTTCACCAGTTTTCCCTTGCTGTTCTTGGCATAATAGATGCGCTCGCTATCCTCGGTCTGCAGGGCCATATACGACCTGAAGTAGGAATCCTTTGAAATATCTCCATAGTGAATGGCAAAACTTTGGTTCTCCTTCCAGCCTGCCGTATTGCTGGTAAAACGCTTCCACATGGTGCCCACGCGACGTGCGTGGATATTGCCGTCACTGTCCTCCCATCGCTTCTGCAGCAACAGAAGAGCCTCACACTGGTCTTTGCCGGCTATCTCCTTTTTGCGGCTGAAACCGGTCTCGCGAATACGACCGGCAGCGCCACTCAACTGCACCTTATAGTCGAACGTCAGTGCTTTGGGACGCTTGGTGAAAGCGATACCCGCATTCATCTTGCTCATCGGATTGCTGCTGCTGGTGATTGGTTCCACCAACTCACCCGTAAACAGGCTGCCTGCGGCCAGCACGGAAATATTGATGATACCCACAGCCTTACACTTCACAATGTGGGTCTGCAGTTTCACGCACTTGCCCGTGCCATGCTTGTCGGCATACACACTTGCGTTGCTCTTCACGATACCGGCCACCTTGGCATAGGCGTTGCTGGTACCCCAGGGACTCCCTCCCTGGTTGGTATAGGGAGAGTTTTGAGGCCACACCTGGGCGGGACCAACTTCATAAAGCGTGTGAGTGGCACCACCCACCAGCCGACTTTCCTTCACCGACCGGGTTATCCAACTCTCAAAATCGGAATACTTCAGTTGTTCCTGTGCCAGGGCACCCTGGTCAGCACCCAAGCATACAGCCAGAACCATCAAAATTCTTTTCATCTTATTCCTTACTTATTTGTTTTTTATCCTTAATCAGAAAGCCTCATTGATGCTGAACACCACGCCAGGCTTATTCTTCGTGAAACCCAAATCCAGACGCACATTGGTCTTTCGCTTAAACTCGTAGCGCAGCCCCAGGCCATAATTAGGCAAGGTGTGCCGCCAATTGATATTGTCGGAATAATCGAACACGTTGGCCGCTCCGCCAAACACCGCCACGCCCAATCGCCACCAGATGTGTTGACGAAGTTCCAACTGCACTTCCATCAGATTGCGGTCACGATAGCGCCCCTCATAATATCCACGCATACGGTCGCCGTTGTCGGCCACCTGGGCCATCATCGACCAAGGAACGATATCGCCTTGATTGAACCATCCGTGAAACTCGCCGCACAACACCGAACCCTTCCACAGTTTCTGATAACCGGAAAAGGTGAGGTCAAAACTGTTAAACGACATTTTGTTGGCAAATTCGGGGTAGAACAGCGTATTCACTCTCAGGAATATGCCCTTAGAAGCATTGGCGGCATAGTCACGCGTGTCCACTTGCAGCGAGGGACCGATGCCGACGGCAAACACACGTTTACTCTGATATTGTATGCGGGAAACGTCGTGCAAGTCCGAGACATTCGTCAGGTTCAAATTCATTGATGCACCCAGAAACAATGGACCTGCCACACGGACATAGGCTTCCGGATTGAAGACAATTCGGTTTCGGCTGATTTTCTCATAGTTATCCACCCGTCCGGCATCATAACCTATGCCCCAATAGTGAATGGGCAAGAGTTGCCATTTCAGGTGATAGTTCCAGCGGAAACGGTCGTGCTTCATAAAGTTCGTACCCACCACGTTAGCACTCACCATACCTTTGATACTCACCTGTCCTGTCACAGAAATCATGCTGCGCTGCAGTGTGGAGTCACTCCTGTCCCATGAATACTGCCCCATGGCACCGCCGGCTATTGTAAGTGATGCGGAATTGCTATAAGAGGGGCCTGCAACCACCGTATAGTCAAACTTCTTGTCCGATACGGCATTTGTGGAACCTGCGATGTTACTCTTCAGCCATGTCCAAAAGTTCTTCTTGGGTTTCGTCTCCCAAGGCGTGTATCGGAATGCAGGAACTTCTGCGCTGTCCACGGTCAAAGTATCGGCCACCTGCACCACAGAATCAACCGCTTCATCAGCCGATACCGGCACAACAGCCATCAAAAACAAGGCCGACAGCATCAAGCCTTTCCGTCTAAACATTTGCATACAGGATGCGAAATTAGCCAAAAACACCGATATACACAAACTAACACCCCCAAGAAAGGAAATATTGACAATTTTATTATACCTTTGTAACAAATTGAAACGTAAATGACAAAGAAGAATCCCCTCCGCGACCTGCGATTTCTGGAACTGCTTGCACGTAACTTTCCCAACGTAGACTCCGCCAGCCAAGAGATCATCAACCTGCGGGCCATCCTCAACCTGCCCAAAGGCACGGAGCATTTCGTGGCCGACCTGCACGGAGAGTCCGAAGCCTTCACCCACATCATGAAGAACGCCAGCGGGCGAATCCGGAGAAAGGTGGACGAACTTTTTGAAAACCAGCTCACCGAAACGCAAATCAACGACCTCTGCACCCTCATCTACTATCCCGAGCAGAAACTGGAAATCGTAAAAAAAGCCAATCACAATACAGACACATTCTACCGCGACACCCTCCACCGGCTCATCCTCGTGCTGCAAGTGGTGAGCCGAAAATTCACCCGTTCCAAAGTGCGCAAAGCCCTGCCAAAGGGCTTCGCCTATATCATTGAGGAACTCCTGCACGAATCGCCCGAGGACAAAAACAAGCAAGCCTACTTCCAGGCCATCATCGAAAGCATCATCGAAACAGGACAGACCGACCGTTTCATCACCGCCATGTGCAACGTGATACAACGGTTGAGCATAGACCAACTGCACATCCTGGGCGACATCTTCGACCGCGGCCCCGGTGCACACACCATCATGGAGCGGTTGGTGCACACCCCCAACTTCGACATCCAGTGGGGCAACCACGATGTGCTGTGGATGGGAGCCGCAGCCGGCAACACCTGCTGCATAGCCAACGTGCTGCGACTCAGCCTGCGATTCGGCAATCTCGCCACGCTGGAGGACGGTTACGGCATCAATCTTCTTCCCCTGGCCACCTTCTCCATGGAGACCTATGCCGATGACCCCTGCAGCCAGTTTCTGCCACAACTCTGCCACGAGGACCCCGCGAGCGACCCCAAGACCCTGCGCATGGTGGCACAGATGCACAAAGCCATCGCCATCATACAGTTCAAACTGGAAGCTCAGATGATTGACCGCCATCCCGAATGGCGACTGCAAGACCGCCGGCTCATCAACACCATCTCCACGGAACAGGGCACCGTGACCATCGGCAAGCGAACACATACACTCACCGACACCCTCTTCCCCACGCTCGATGCCGACGCCCCCTCCACGCTCACCCGCGAGGAACGGTTGCTGATGAAGCAGATACAGCATTCTTTCCTCAACAGCGAGAAACTGCAGCAACACATCCGTTGCCTGCTCTCCCACGGTTCCATGTACGGCATCTACAACGGCAATCTCCTGTTCCATGCCTCCGTGCCCCTCTATGCCGACGGCACCCTGCGCAAGATCAGTCTTCCCGAGGGCACGTTCTCAGGTAAGGATATGATGGAACAAATCGAAAGCCTCATCCGTCAGGCTTTCAACACCGACATATCGGCCAAGAAACGCAACCTGGCCATCGACTACTTTTGGTATCTGTGGTGCGGACCCGACTCGCCTTTCTTCGACAAGGACAAGATGACCACCTTCGAACGTTACTTCATCAAAGACAAGACCACGCACACCGAACAAAAAGGACATTACTACGACCTGCGCAACGACCCCGCCGTTGTCGACGCCATCCTTGATGCCTTCGGTGTGGAAGGCAAGCAGCGGCACATCATCAACGGCCACGTACCCGTGCACGTAGCCAAAGGCGAGTCGCCCATCCGGGCAAACGGCAAACTGATGGTCATCGACGGAGGCTTCGCCAAACCCTACCACGTGACCACGGGCATTGCCGGCTACACCCTCGTCTACCACAGCCGGGGCTTCGAACTCATCCAGCACGAGCCTTTCACCAGTGCCAAAGATGCCATACGCAAGGGCAAGGACATCGTGTCCAGCCGCCAACTGGTAGAACTCTCCGGCCACCGACTACGCGTGGCCGACACCGACATGGGCCGAAAGCTGCAACAGCAAATCGAAGAACTGCAAGAGCTACTCTACGCCTATCGGCATGGAATAATTAAGGAACGTAGATAAGTCAAGTCCGCCTTTCTTTCAGCCAATCATCGATGAGCCAGCGCGAAATGCTGGCCTCGTCGGGGATTGTGGGCAGATGGTCGCGACGGAACCAGCCCGCCTTACGCAACTCTTTCCGCTGGATTTCCAGTTCTCCACTCTCATAGTCAGCCGTGAAGGCCACCATCAAACCGTAGGGATAAGGCCAGGGCTGGGAACCGAAGTAGCGAAGATTCTTCACACGTATCTTCGTCTCCTCCATCAGTTCGCGGGCCACACACTGTTCCAAGGTCTCGCCCGTCTCCACGAAGCCGGCCACGTGGCCGTACATATCTCCCTTGAACTTATGACTCTGAATCATCAGCATCTCGTCGCCCCGGGTGACGCGCACGATGACGGCCGTGGCCGGTGAGGGCCACAACTCCTTGCCGCAATAGGGACACTGCTTCGATATTTCCGTCTGCCACCGCATCGGCCCTCCGCAACAACCACAGAACTTTGAATTGCTGTCCCAATAAAGCAACTCGGCCGCCTTGCCTGCCAACAGATATTCGTCCTGAGAAAGACGACCGTGTGTCTGGCGAAGAGGCACCAGCTGATAGCCATCGCAGTCCACAGGATAGTCCAACCGATAGATACATACGGCATCCCTTCCCTGTAAGGTCGTTATCGGACGAGGCCAACAAAAAGCGACCGACGGCAACTCCGTGGGGAGTTGCCAGTCGGTCGTTACCAATAAGCTTTCAGCCAGAAAGGCTATGTGTTTCATCTTACAAACCCAGTTCCTTGACGATCCGCTCCACCTTCTGCTTGGCTTTCTCTACCAGCGCATCGTATTGAGCCACATCGGTCATCGTGTCCTTTATCTCCATGTAGAACTTAATCTTGGGCTCCGTACCGCTGGGGCGCACGCTCACCTTGGTGCCGTCCTCGCAGAACCACTGCAGCACGTTGCTGGTGGCGGGCATGTCCAGCTTCTCTTCCTTGCCATGAGTGCGCACGGTCAGGTTCTGATAGTCCTTGGCCACCACGACAGGACTGCCGGCCAGGCTTACAGGAGCCTTGCTGCCACGGAAATCGGTCATCATCTGCTTGATTTCGTCAGCACCCGTCTTGCCGGGGCGAACCACGTTCACGGTATGCTCATAGCTGAAGCCGTACTCCAGATAAATGTCCATCAACAGGTCATAGAGCGTCTTGCCCTGATCCTTCGCCCAAGCGGCAATCTCGCAGATAAGGCAGATGGAGGCAGGAGCATCCTTGTCGCGCACCTTGTCGTAAGGCAGGAAGCCGAAACTTTCCTCGCCGCCGCCGATATACTTCTGCTTGCCTTCGCTGATGGCAATCTCGCGGGCAATCCACTTGAAGCCCGTGTAGCAGTCGCGCAGCTCCACGTTGTTCTTCTTGGCCATCTCGGCAATCACCTCGGTGGTCACGATGGTCTTCACCAGGAAATCATTGTCCTTCAACCGGCCCAAGGCAATCTTGTTCTTGATGATGTAGTAAACAAACATCATGCAGGTCTGATTACCATTGATAATCACCCACTCGCCCTTCTTGTCACGGCACACGATGGCCAGACGGTCAGCGTCAGGGTCACTGGCAATCACCAGATCGGCATTGAGCTTCGTGCCGAGCTTCATGCCCAAAGTCATCGCCTCGGCGTTCTCGGGGTTGGGACTCACCACGGTGGGGAAGTTGCCGTCAATCACCATCTGTTCGGGCACCACATTGATATTCCGGAAGCCCCAGCTGCGCAAGCACAGGGGAACAATCACGCGGCCTGTGCCGTGCATGGCACTGTACACGATGTTCAGATCCTTTTGACGCAGGATAACATCCTGGTCCACCATGGCCTCCTTCACGGCGCACATGTAGTCGAAGTCCATCTCGCCGCCGATAATCTTAATCAAATCAGGATTGCCTTCAAACTTCACATCATCGATACTTACGCTGTTCACCTCGTCGATGATGCCCTTGTCGTGGGGAGCCAGCACCTGAGCGCCATCGCTCCAGTAAGCCTTGTAGCCGTTGTATTCCTTGGGATTGTGGCTGGCAGTGACGTTCACGCCCGCGATGCAACCCAACTGACGAATGGCAAAGCTGATCTCGGGAGTGGGACGAAGACCCTCGAACAAGTACACCTGCAGGCCGTTGGCCGAGAAGATGTTGGCCACGGTCTCGGCAAACATACGCCCGTTGTTGCGGCAGTCGTGGCCCACCACCACGCTCTTCCTGCCCTCGGGGCACACCTTGTTGATATAGTTGGCAAAGCCCTGTGTGGCCATGCCCACCACATACTTGTTCATGCGGTTGTTTCCTACGCCCATAATGCCGCGCAGTCCGCCCGTACCGAACTCAAGCGTCTGATAGAAAGCATCTATCAAATCCGTTTTATCCTCATTGTCGAGCATGCCCTTCACCTCGGCCTTGGTCTCGGCATCATACACATCGCTGGCCAGCCACTTTTGGGCCTCGCCCTCGCAATACTTAATCAGTTCGTTATCCATATCTTCTCGATTTAAGTCTTTCGTTCAAATGTTCCTTCTCTCATCACTCGGCCATCAGGAAGCGGTCACCCGTTTCCTCGACAATCTTGCGGCGATAGCTCTCGGGATAGCCGGGGCGCTGTACGCCCACCTGCACGCCGCCTTTGGTCTTTTTGTAGGTGCCGTCGGGGTTCAGGGTCTTCACGGCCATATCGTTGTATTTGACGATGAGGGTCTTGCCCAGCCCCATCCAACGCTGCATCATGTCGGCACTTTGCGCATACGTATAGTCACTGAGCATCGCCTTTGCCTCGTCCTCGCTCAGGGTCTTCGCCTTGGCCTCCAAGGCATCCTGCGTTTTGTTGTATCGGTTTTCCAGTTCGTCGCGCACCTTCTTCAGCTCGGGGAAGAGCACGCTATAGCGGGGGTAAACCATATTGCTCACCCAGTTTTGAAGCCAGAAGGCACTTTCAAAACTGAAAGTAAACGTATCGCCGGCCTTCTCGCTGAAGCAGGCGGGAGCGCCGTTCGTGCAGCAATAAACGGGAACGAGCGGAACCATGTTGGCCTCATCGTTACCATACCACACCACGCCTCCGATGTAATCGGGCAGGTAGTTGCGCATCTGGGCCACATACACGTTGCTGGACTGCTGGGTGCTGATGGGGCGCTCGTTGAAATACGTCTTGCCGTCCACTTTCCAAGTCAGGGGTGTGGGGCGGTAAGGCATCTCCCAGGGACCCTGACCCAAATCATCGTCCAAGGCCAAAGGCGTACCCTCGTAGTGGTCGCGCATCATATCCTTCACATCCTGCACGCTGAGCAGTTGCTTGGGCTTCACCCACAGGGGCATGTCGCACTCGAATGTTTTCTCTTGAATGTAGTCAAGGTGACGGCTCATGTCCTCGGCCGCCCACTTGTTGAAGAAACTCCACACACGGGCATCACAGAAACGTGCCTGGCCATGCTCTGCAGGGTTATAGGCATCGGCGAAGGAAAAGTCCTCGTCCTTGCCCTTGAAATACCCTTTCTTTTTGGCGAAGGAAATGACATCCTTGGAATAGATGCAGTTTTCCTTGTCATTGAGGGGGAAACGACGGATGCGGGCCTGGTTGGCATGACCGCTGATGCAATCGTCGGGCACGCGGCGTGCCACCCACACGGGGCAACCGCCACCGGGACCTTTACCAATCATTTCCAGTATCCACACCTCGTTGGCATCGGCCACGGTGAAGCTCTCGCCCTCGCTCTGATAACCATATTTCTCCACCAAGCCCGTCATCACCTTCAGAGCCTCCCGCGCCGTGCGGGCACGTTGAAGCGTAACCTGCATCAGGCTTCCGTAGTCGAACAGGCCGGTGCTGTCGGCCAGTTCGTGACGTCCGCCCCAGGTGGTTTCAAAGATGGTGAGCTGGTGCTCGTTGGTCAGTCCGATCACGGCATAGGTGCTGTCGGCTTCGGGGATGGCGCCCAGATAGTCGTTGCTCTCATAATGATAAAGGGCACGCATGTCCCCCTTGTTATGCTTGCCGCCGGGTTGCCAGAAGAGATGGCCGTAGGCACCGTAATCATCGCTGGAATAGGTTACAATCACACTGCCGTCCTTCGAGGCTTTCTTTCCCACAATCAGGTTGGTGCAGGCCATAGCCCCTTGGATGCCCAACAACAGGGCAATAGAAAAAAGTATCTTTCTCATGTTTCTTATTACTTTATCACCAGTTTGTCGCTGCCGGCAGCCTTGAAACTCATGTCCAAGCCCTTCACGCTGTGGGTGAGGGCACCGAAAGAGATAAAATCAACACCCGCCTTGGCATAGGGAATCATCGTGTCGAAGGTGATGCCGCCGCTGCTTTCGGTCTCGGCCCGTCCCGCCACCAGCCTCACGGCCTTGGCGGTATCTTCGGGGGTGAAGTTGTCGAACATGATGCGGTCGCAGCCCTCGGCCAGCGCCTCCTCCAGCTCTTTCCAGTTGCGCACCTCGCACTCAATCTTCAAATCCTTGCCATGTTCCTTGCAATAGGCCTTGGCACGGCTGATGGCATTGTGTACTCCCCCACAGAAATCGATGTGGTTATCCTTGAGCAGAATCATATCGAAGAGGCCGATACGATGGTTCATGCCGCCGCCGATCTTCACGGCCTCCTTCTCCAGCATACGCATACCGGGAGTGGTCTTGCGGGTGTCGAGCACGCGGGTCTTGGTACCCGCATCCACCAGCGCCTGCTGGTATTTGTGGGTCATGGTGGCTATTCCGCTCATGCGCTGCAGGATGTTCAGCATCAGACGCTCGGTCTGCAACAGGCTCTGCTCGCGGCCTTTCACGCTCATCACGATGTCGCCGGGCTTCACATGGGCACCGTCTT
This sequence comes from uncultured Prevotellaceae bacterium, assembly GCA_947176895.1. GTDB lineage: Bacteria > Bacteroidota > Bacteroidia > Bacteroidales > Bacteroidaceae > Physcousia. The sequence goes on from CAMWSK010000033.1 coordinate 10,507, forward strand.
CGATAAACACTTCCACCTGCAGCTCGGGATCGAAGCGGCGGAACACCTGTTTGGCTATTTCCACTCCGGCAAAGATGCCCTCTTCCTTGACGAGCAACTTGCTCTCGCCCATCTGATCGGCCGGGATGCAACACAGGGTGGTGTGGTCGCCGTCGCCGATATCCTCGGCAAAAGACAATTCTATCAACTTATCGTTCAGTTCCTCTACACTCAACATACTTCTATTCTCCTATATATAATAAGGTATAACATTTCGATGGTTTTACAAAAATAACCAAATTCCCCGATTGAACAAAGAGGATACCGATTTTATTCGCCAAAAGGTGAAATTTGCCGCCCTGACATCTCTTGAAAAATACATGTTCATCTTTTTGAGAAAACATGTTCATGTTTTTCAAAAAGATGAACATATTTCGGCCGAAACATGAACATGTTTTTTGCTTGCTTTCATGCATACAAAAAGGCCCCTCCAAACATCAACCGAAGTTCATGTCCGGAGGGGCGAAAAGGGTTAATCTATTCCATACTTTTCCGTGTTCAGGAGATTTGGGTTCCGTCGGCGCTGAACACAACCGTCACTTCCCGGTCGCCCTGCTCCAGCTCAAATTCGTAGAACCGTCCGTCGACGTTCTCAATGACGTTCACATCGTCGATGCGATACGAGGCGTAGGCCGATGCACGCAGCGCGGTCATCACCACCTCGGGCACTTCGTTCGTGCGGATTTCCCACTCGGTCCGGATCCAGCGGTTGCCGGCGTCCACCAGGACCTCCTTGTGGATGCCGTCGTGCAGGATGTCAATCTCGGTGGCCGGGCCCTCGCTGTCCACCTCCAGGATGACCGCTCCGGGATAAAGTTCCTGAACCAGGTTCTTCAACACTTCGGGAATGATGGAGGGGAAATGCCGGTTGTTGCCATCATTGTCCATGATTTCCTTGACGAGAGCCCCGTCGTCGGTGTAGTGCAGCTCCACTTCGGTCTCGCCTCGCTCCACCTCGACAACGTACATGTTGGCGGTATCGTAGCGCTCAATCTTGTCCACATCGTCCACGCGCCACGTGCCGTATTGGCCGGCCTCATGGGTGGTCTTCACGGCCTGGGGCAACAAAGCGTAAGGGATGTCCGTCTCGGTCATTATCCATGTGCCTTGGCGGTCGAACCACACCTCGGACTCGTAAGAACCGATGTAGCACTCGGCCTTCTCATACCCGGCCTTGCTCTCCCACTCCACACGGCGGGCATTGGGATACTTAGCCTTGAACGCGGCAGTCACCGCGCCGGAGGGCTGATAATTGTGGTCATCGTCACAGGAGGCGAAGGCGAAGGCGCTGCCGAGAAGCGCAGTCAGAATTAAAAACTTTGTCTTCATATCCTTGGATTTTTCTTAGTTATCTGTCAATCGATTTCAATCAAATTGCCTTTCAGGTCAAATTTCAGTTCCAGCCGGTTGTCCAGGTCCACCTCGTAATCCCTGCGGTCGCGGCTGATAGCCACTATCGTGGCAGAAGGATAATGCTGCAGGACATACTTGCGGATGAAGTCGGGAATGATGGCCGACGGGATGGCTGCACCGTGGCGCCTCACCTCTTCCCACTCGCCCTTGCGGTTGAACTCCACATTCGTGCCGTCGGTCAGGATTACATCATAATTGTCGATGAGCAGAAAATCCTTGTCTATCTGGATATGCGACACGGGGATGCCGGCGAAATGCTCGGAGAGGAAACGGCGGCTCAACTCAGGAAGCACGTTGGTGTCCTTCGTAATCTTGTCGTTACATGCGAAAAGGGAGGTCAACGACAACAGCAAAACAGCTAAAATACTTAATCTTTTCATACGTCTTCTTACTTTTAAGGGTTAGTTTGATACCGCAAAAGTAAACGGACATTTGGGAAAGATTTGGGAATTTCGGCCTATTTCTGAAAAAAAAGCATGAATTTGTGCATCCCGGACTCGTAGCGATAGTCGATTCGGATGGAATAGAGGTCGGCGATGGACTTCACGATGGCCAGACCCAGCCCGGTGGATTCGTGATGCTTGCTTTGGCGGGCAAAGCGGCTGAAGAGCAGGCTGACGTCGAGCGGCTTGTCGCTGTCCGTGTTGGCGATGACGAGGCCGGTGGCCGTTATGGAGATTTCGATGGAACCGCCCTCGTAGTTATGCACGTAGGCGTTCTTCAGCAAATTGGCCACGAGCGTGGAGGCCAGCGATTCGTTCATCGTGCAGAGCAGCGTGCCCTCTTCCCGGATTTGCAGGTCCAATGCCTTGCTCTCGTAGATTTCGCTGAAATCCTCCGTCATGTGGCGGACGAGTTGGTTGAGATTGATTTCACGCGTGTCGGGAAACTGGTTGTTTTCGATTCGGGTGAGCAGAAGCAGAGTCTTGTTCAGGCGGATGATGTCGCTCAGCGTGCGGTGCAGTTCGGCCATCTCCTGCAATTGGGCCTCGGTGCAGTCGGGGTTTTCGCTCATCAGCTCCAACTTATTCAGACAAATGGCCAGGGGGGTCTGCAATTCGTGGGCGGCGTTCTCCACAAACTGCTTCTGGCGGTTGTAGAGATCGCTGCTGCGGTGGAAGCTCTCCTCGACGGCCTCGTTCAGAATCTTGAACTCGTCGATGCGGGTGGGGTTGACAAGCGGAGCATTCGTCTTGCCGACCTGGAAATTCTTCAACCGGTCCAGCAACGTATACAGCGGTTTGAGGCTTCGCCGGAAGCCGAGATGGATGACAAGCAGAACGCAACCTATCAGCAGGATGTAGAGGACCAGCATGCTCCACACGGTGGTCTCTATCATGTCCTCCTTCTCCAACGTGGAAATCGCGATGGTCAGCTCGTAAAACCTGTTGTCGGCGGTCATGAAATAGGTACGCAGAACGCGCACGGGCTCATACTCTTTCTCAATCTCGATATATACCGTGGAATCGAAGAACTCGTCTTTGTCCGGTTTCGCCTCCTCCCCGGCCACCTCACGTATGTAGTAGCGGCTCATGATGTCCACGTGGTCCTCCAGCATCGTGCTGTCGGCCAAGGCGGATCGGATGATGATTTCCTTGTAGTTCTCCAGGGTGTCGTCGGTCTCGTCCTCCACTTCGTGCAGAACCATGAGGTAGAACACCCATCCCCACACGGTAAAAATGACCAGCACGGGAACGAAAAGGCTGCGCAGCGTATGACGAATAAGCTTCATGGTCTCAGTCTTCGCAGGTCATTTTGTAGCCGAAACCATAGACGGCCTTTATCTCGGGGATGGCTCCGGCCGATTTCAGCTTCTTGCGCAAGTTCTTCACTTGGCTGTAGATGAAGTCGAAGCTGTCGGCCTGGTCGATGTAATCACCCCAAACGGACTCGGCCAGCGTGGCTTTGCTTATCAAGCGGTTGGGATTGGATATGAAATAATACAGAATATCGAATTCCTTGCGGTTCACAGACAGCGCTTCGCCGTTGATGGTCACCGCATGGCGGTCGGGATAAATCGTGATGTTGGCCAGGGAGAGATGCTGCTCTCCGTTCTGCTGTTTGCGGCGGATGACACTCTTGACACGGGCGTTCAACTCCGTCAAATGGAACGGTTTGGTCAGATAGTCGTCGGCGCCGAGGTCCAATCCGGCCACCTTGTCGTCAATGGAATCCTTGGCCGAGACGATGATGACACCGGATTTCTTGCGCAACGCCTTCAGCTCCCCCAACAGCGTGAGGCCGCTGCCGCCGGGCAACATGATGTCCAGCACGATGCAATCATAGTCATACTCGTTTATCTTGTCGGATGCCTCGCGGAAAGTGGAGGCGCACTCCACCACGTAACGCTCTTTCTTCAGCGATTGCACGATAACCTGACGCAATGCTTCTTCGTCTTCAACAACCAGAATCTTCATAAATTTCAATTGTTACGAACGCAAAACTACGGAAATTCCACGGAACAACAGAAAAAAAACAAAAAGAAAAAAACTGTTGTATGTGGGCGACTTTACTTACCTTTACACCCGGATATGAAAACAATTCTCATCGTGGTGGGCAAAACCACCGACACCCGTATGCAGGAGCTTGAAGAGGAATACATCAAGCGCATAAACCATTACATGCCTTTCGAGATGGAGGTGATTCCGAAACTGAAAAACACATCCACGCTGAGCCAAGACCAGCAGAAAGAGCAGGAGATGTTACTGATAAAGAAACGCCTGCAAGCGGGCGACACGCTGGTGTTGCTGGACGAGCATGGCCGCGAACCGCGCAGCGTGGAGCTGGCCGGATGGTTCAAAAAGAAACAGAATGTGGTGAGCAAGAGGCTCGTCTTTCTTGTCGGCGGCCCTTACGGTTTCCACGACGACCTCCATCGGATGGCTCAAGAGAAGTTGTCCCTGAGCCGCCTGACCTTCAGTCACCAGATGATTCGCATGATTTTCTGCGAGCAGGTCTACCGCGCCATGACCATCCTGAGCGGCGAGCCTTATCACCACGAATGACATATTCATAGGCTCCCGCATCGGGTTCCCCATCGGCCATACGGTTGCGCCCCAACCGGTCAATGGGACAAAGCAACGTCCATTGCGGATCGGCCAGCCCGCGGATAGCGCTAAGACTATCGGGTGTGAAGTCGTAGATGAAGGCGTGGTCATCGAAGGTTTGGAAATGCTCGTCGACCACCATTTCCAAGCTGTCCCGCAAATCGTAACGGATGTCCCGGAAGCGCAGGTCGTCATCAGCGGGCACGGTGCGCAACAGGCTGTTTTGAAACAGGTAATCTATCTTTTCCCCGTTCTCTTCCTCCTTCATATCTCTCATAATCACATCCTCGGCATAACCCGTGATGACGCAGTTGAGGAAATGGGCGCGATGCAGCGGGACAGGCACCTCGCCCTCCCGGTTGGTCATAAACAGGGCATCGCCCCGCTCGGCGGTAAACGGGTAGAACTGGGCAATGGTGCAGTGCACGAAGCGAACGTCTCCGCCCGTCACACCCACACAATTTCCCCTTGTGTTGCTGATTTGCGTTCCTGTGACCAACGCACGGGTGCCGCGCAGGATGAGACCCGGTCCCCCGATGTTGTGAATCACGCTATTGTGGATGGTGAGGATGGGGTCGTCAGCCGACTGCCATTCGGTGCTGTCAGCAATGATGCCGAAGTCTGCGCTGTGCAGGTCGGTCTGCTCCAGGCGGTTTCCCCTGCTCGTTTGCGCTATACGTACACCACCCCATCGGTTGGGCGTGTTGTCGTAGGGCAGGTAAGGAAACATCTTGTCGGTGCGGTCGCCGCGCAGCGTCACGGGCTTCTCCTGCGTGCCTTGGCACAAGAGCGTGCCGCGCACCACCAGTTCGGCCTTGTCGTGGAACATGAGCGTGCAGCCTGCGGGCAGCGTCAGTGTGCAACCTTCCTCCACCACCAGCGAGTCGAACACCTGGTAGGGCCGGCGCCCGTTGAGCACTTTATTCTCACTCACCACCTCGCCCCGCAGGATGTCCACGTTCATGCCGCTGCTTGCCAGCACCAGCCGCTGCTCCACTCCACTCTCCAGGGTGAAGATGAGTTCGTCTTCCGCTGCCTCAATCTCGTCGGATTCGCTTACGGGCAGGTTGACAAAGAGGCGCACACACATCGTGTCCTTTCCCCATATCTCAAAATCCTGTCCCACGCCTCCGGCCAGAAACTGTCCATCGACATTCACGCGGAAGTGGCTCTCGGCCCCCTTCTTCAGGCGCACTTGGGCGATGCGAAGGCCGTCCCGGGCATCGTTGTACACCGTAACATCACGGGAGGACGAAGCCACCCCCGTGATAACGGTGTCGAACTTTACGGTGTCGCTGCTGAAGCGCAGACGGGCAGACGGGTCTATGGTCCACGTAAGCAAGTCGCCACAGGCCCAAAGGGTCAGCATCATCAGCGCCACAAGGCAGAGAGCCGCTCTTCTCATCTTATTATATCATCAGATATTGGCCAGGATGGACAGCAGATGACGCCATACCATGTCCACGGTGGGAACCAGAAGTCTTTCGTCGGGTGAGTGCACACCACGCAAGGTGGGACCAAAGCTCACCATGTCCATGCCGGGATATTTCTCGCTGAACAGGCCGCACTCCAAGCCGGCATGAATGCCCCTCACCACGGGTTCCTTGCCAAAGAGTTTCTTGTACTCGGCCACAGCCACCTTCAGCAAATGGCTGTCGGGGTTCATCTTCCAGCCGGGATAGCCCTCGCCCGTCTCCACGCGGGCGCCGCTCAGTTCAAATACGGCAGCCACGGTGGCCGCCATATTCTGGCGGGCGCTGAGGATGCTGCTGCGCTGGCTGGTGATGGCTTTGATTTCGTGGGCCTCGGCATTCAGGCGGATGCTGGCCAAGTTGCTGCTGGTCTCCACCAGGGCGATGTCCTGACACATGGCCATCACGCCGTTGTCCACGGCCTGCATGGCACGAATCACATTGTCGCCGGTCTGCTTGTCCACCACCGTCTTGGGCACATCGGTGCTTTCCATCAGGAACTGCATGCCCTTCTCCGTCACGCTGTATTCCTCCTCAGCCGCAGCAGCCAGCAGGTTCCAGTCCACGCGGGCCTCCTCCTTCTTGTCAAAAGGAATGACCACCGTGGCCGATGCCTCGCGGGGAATGGCGTTGTGCAGGCCACCGGCCTGGATGTCGGCCAACAGCAGCCCCCACTTTTTCATGCCATGATACAGGAAGCGTGCCAGCAGTTTGTTGGCATTGGCGCGTTTCTTGTCGATGTCGTCGCCGCTGTGGCCACCCGTCAGTCCTTTTACGGTCAGCCGGAGGGCAAAACTATGGTCGGGCGTGGGTTGGTCGGCATAGCTCCATACGGCGGTGGTGCCGCATCCTCCGGCGCAACTCACGAAAATCTCGCCCTCGTCCTCGCTGTCCAGATTAATCAGGTAACGGCCGCTCATGAAGTCACCCTTCATGCCGAAAGCGCCGCTCAGGCCCGTCTCCTCATCGCGTGTGAACACACATTCAAGGGGGCCGTGAGGAATGTCGGTGGCCTCCAGCAGTGCCATTTCCATCGCCACGCCTATGCCGTCGTCGGCTCCCAGCGTGGTGCCCTTGGCCTTCATCCACTCGCCGTCCACATAGGTTTGAATGGCATCGCGGGTGAAGTCAAACTCCACATCGTTGTTCTTCTCGCACACCATGTCCATATGGCTCTGCAGAATCACGGTAGGCCTGCCCTCCATGCCCGGGGTGGCGGGCTTGCGGATAATCACGTTGCCCGTTTCGTCACGCCGGGTCTCCAGACCCATGCGATGGCCGAACTGCAAGAGAAACTCTATCATCTGCTCCTCCTTCTTGGAAGGACGAGGAATTTTATTCACTTCCGCAAAGCAGCGGAACACACTTTCCGGCACTAAATTGCTCATATCTTTATATCTTTTATCGTTGTTTCTCGCTTTTTATTCGTAACTTCGCGCTTAAACAGCGCTTAAGCGACACAAATATAAAGAAAATATGTTTAAACTCCTGCTTCCCACCTTGGCAATTGTTGCCTGTGCCCTTCTTTTTATGGCCGTCAACATCATCCTGCGCAAGAGAGGGACATTCCGTATGCAGCATATCGGGCAGAACAAGAAGTTGCGCAAGCATGGCATCCACTGTGTGCAAAGCATGGACGCCATCGCCCGAAAGGCCGACCCCCATCGTGTGGCCAAGATGGAAAATGGAGGCAAACACATGACCGGAAAACAATAACAACAAAACAAATAACATTCAACACCATGAACAAGAAACTCATGACCATGGGTCTGATGGTTGCCTCCGTGGCTCTCACGGCATGCGGCAACAAGGCTCAAGACAAACAGAAGGACAGTGCCGACACCGCTAAAGGCGGCACCACGGAAGCCACAGCCTGCACCGGCGCCCGCATCGCCTATGTGGAAATCGACACCCTGCTGAACCGGTATCAGTTGTGCATCGACCAAAAGGAAATTCTTGAGACCGAGGCCAAGAATGCCGACAACACGTTGACCCAAAAGCAGAAAGCCCTGCAACAGCACATGGCGGCATTCCAGCAGAAACTGCAAAACAACAGCATCACCTCGCAGGAGGAATATGACAAGAACCAGGCGGCCCTGCAAAGAGAGGACGCCCAACTGCAAGACCTGACCATGCGCCTGCAGAACGGACTCATGGAACAGGAGATGAAATTCACCCAGGAGCGCACCGACAGCGTGCAAAACTTCCTGGCCGACTACAACCGCGCCAAGAAGTTCGACCTCATCCTGCCCAAGAGCGGTACCAGCATCCTGCTGGCCAACCCTGCACTCGACATCACCAACGACGTGGTTCAGGGATTGAACAAACGCTACACACGTAGCGAGGAGATGGCTAAAAAATTGAAGAAGTAAGTCATGAAAAGGATAACCACGCTTTTCGCATCCCTTCTGATTGTCGTCACCGCAGGGGCCGTCATCCCTCCGGGCTACTACGACGCCGCTACCGGCAAGAAAAAAGCGAATTTGAAGACCGCCATGCACGAAATCATCGGCAAGGCCAACGTGCTGAGCTATGGCAGCGGACAGAACCACACGTGGTGGGGATTCTATGAAACCGACCGCATGGAGAACAACCAAGTGCGTGACCGCTACAGCAACGAGGTGTTTTACTTCACCAGCCAGGGCAGCGTGCCCGGCGGCATGAACATCGAACACTCGTTTGCCAAGAGTTGGTGGGGAGGCGGAAAGAACCAGGCCTACCAAGACATCCACCACCTGATGCCCTGCCAAACGAAAATCAACAGTTCGAAGTCAAACTACGGCATGGGCAAGGTGACCACCGTGAAGACAAGCAACGGATGCACCAAGGTGGGCACGGGTCCCGGCGACAACGGCAAGATAATCAATCTGTGGGAACCTGCTGACCAATGGAAGGGCGACTTCGCACGCGTATACATGTATATGGTGACGTGCTACCAGAATCTCACGTGGACAAGCGAGGCGCTGAACTCATTGGACAACAACCAGTGGCCCACCTTCAAGCCTTGGGCCATCGATGTCATCCTCGAATGGAGCCGCCAAGATCCCGTGGACGAGATTGAAGTGGAACGTAACGAAAAGGTGTTTGGCATCCAAGGCAACCGCAACCCCTTCATCGACTTCCCCAACCTGGGACGCTATATCTGGGGCGACAGCGTGGACTATGCCTTCGACCCCTCCAACACACTCACTTCTGACGGCGCAATCATTCCGCCCGTAGACCCCGAGCCTCCCGTGAATCCCGACGATCCTGAAACAATGCTTGAAGCCTCGTTTGCCACAAGCATGAACGGGTTCACCGCCATCACCCTTTGGGGCGAGCCAACCGATATGTGGGCAAACAACAGCCAATACAAGTGTATCGTGGCCAATGCCTTCAACAAGGGTAAGGTGGCCGACGCATGGGCCGTGTCACCCACCATCGACCTCACCGGAAAAGGTTCGGCCACGCTCACCTTCGAACATGCCACGGGCTATAACACCACCGCTTCGGCCGAAGACCTGTTCACCGTGTGCGTGTCCACCGATTTTGATGGTGTGCCCGGCGATGCCACCTGGCAGACGCTGACGCCCGACTTCCCAGACTTGCCCTCAAAGGGCTTCACGTCCTTCGTATCCTCCGGCGAGCTCGACCTCACCGCCTTCGCAGGCCAAAAGATTACCCTGGCCTTCCGCTATCAGGCTTCCGAGCAACGATGCTATGCCTGGGAAATCAAGGATTTGAAGCTGACTGCCACAAGCAAGACCGACGGAGTGGAACTGCCCGACGCGGACAACGCCACAGGAAATGCCGTCTACTCCATCGACGGCACCTATGTGGGCACCCGCGTTCCCAGCCGGAAGGGCATCTTCCTGGTGCGTCAGGGTGGAAAGATGATTAAAGTGATGAACCGCTGACCAACGACAGGAAACGAGAGAAAAAACATCAACATGTTTAAGGCAAAACATGTTGATGTTTTTTGAAAACGTCGCGATGAATGAAACAAAACATCGCGGCGTTTTTTACCCGTTCACCGAGGCACTTCGTTGACACCGGGAGTAACTCCGCAAAACCAAAACATTCAATCCAAATCAGTCATTAGCGTTATGATGATAACATCTTCTATTTTTGAGCAGATGTATTTACGTTTCTCGGGCGCAATGGGGTTCCATTGTAACCGGGAAACGGAAATACAGATGACAAACAGAAAGGATGGTTACACATAACAGTCTAATGACCGATTTGGGTTAAAGTATTCTTTTCTGAAAAATACCGTTAATGGAGCATCGCATAGAACAGGAAAAAGCCATGGTAGCTGAGATAATCCGCATGTACTGCCGCAAATACGAAGGCAACGGTTCGCTGTGCCCAAGCTGTCAAGAACTGTTGGAATATGCACATAGCAGGCTTGACCGATGCAGATATGGCGAGGATAAGCCTACCTGCAAGCGGTGTCCCGTTCATTGCTATCGGCCTGAAATGAAAGAGCGTATCAAAGCCGTCATGCGCTGGTCGGGTCCAAGAATGATTCTGTATCATCCCGTCGCAGCCTTAAAACACCTTGTGCGCGAACGTAAACAATGGGAAACATCAAATGACAAGAACGCGCGGAACAGCCTTGAAGGTCGTTGTCGCTTTCGACTCTTTCAAGGGCTGCATCCCGGCCAAGGTGGCCTGTGACGCAGCTGCCGCCGGCATACATGCGGCATGTCCGGAAGCGAACGTGGTAAAACTGCCGTTAAGCGATGGCGGCGAGGGACTTGTGGAGTGCGTCAGACGGTTGCTCCCCGTTGTCGGCATCACCCAGACCGTTCACGACCCGCTGATGAATGCAGTCGATTGTTCGTATGCCCTGTCGCCGGACGGGAAGACGGCCTACATGGAAATGGCCTCCGCCGCCGGGCTGACCCTTGTGCCCGAAGATAAGCGCAACCCGATGGAAACGACCACATACGGTGTGGGCGAGATGATAGCCGATGCCGTGGACAGAGGATGCGAACGAATCGTGATGGGCATCGGGGGCAGTGCGACATGCGACGCGGGAGAAGGCATGCTGAAGGCTCTCCGCGACAAGGGCTGCCAAAACACGCCATGTAAGTTTGTCGTGGCCTGTGATGTGACCAATCCGCTGTATGGCAAGGACGGTGCCGCATACGTGTTTGCTCCGCAAAAGGGAGCGACAGCCGAACAAGTATTCATCCTCGACCGTCGGCTGCGAACCTTTGCCCGCAGGACAGAGGAAGCAGGCATCGCCTCCCCCGACATGGCCCGTCATCCGGGAGCCGGAGCGGCAGGCGGCCTGGGATATGCGCTGCTCACCCATCTCAAGGCCGAACTACGGTCGGGGATAGACATCATGCTGGACATCGCCCGCTTCGACGAGGTGATTCGGGATGCTGACCTTGTCATCACGGGAGAGGGAAAGTCCGACGCACAGACCATGATGGGCAAGGTACCATGCGGCGTGCTGAGACGTTGTACGAAAGCCGCCGTTCCTGTATGGCTGCTGTCCGGCACCATAGACGGCGGCTCTGCGCTATCAAGCCACTTCAACCGTGTACACAGCATCAACGAGAATGACCCACGGCCTCTGCCCCAATTGATTCAGCCGGAAGTGGCAAAGGAAAATATCGCCACAACGGTGAAAAGGTTGATGGAAAGCCTCACGCGGTAAACAAAGATGCCGTCCTTAGCATTATGCTTGTCCTTTTTCATCACTCCTCCTTTTTCCAATTCTAATAATGAAATCCTTGTCTTCCGCTTTAGTACCGCGGAGGTAGGACATTTATCTAAAACAGCAAAACTCTCTGGCTGTAGAGTTATTATATTCGTTATCCGGATCCATTTCAAATATTTTAGTCGGGACTAACTTGCCATTTGAAATTTTGATGGGATATATCTCCTGAAAGCCGTAGTTACTCGATTCTCGTATATAAGTATCCACAAGGTAATATGTTTCTCCATTATCTGCTTTTATAGTATGCAAAGCATTAATGGAACATCCAATTGAAAATTCATCTGCTTCTGTATTCGTCACATCATAAATACAACCATTATACACATATATCTCTCCATCGGATTCAAATTGGCAGATGTTGCCCCAGTCTATCATGGTGCCCCCTTCTCCAGTATCCCAATAGTACATTCTAAGTTTTTTGTCATCTGATTCTTCAATATTAATATATCCGCGTTCCTGCATCAATGAGAAATCATGTTCAAATGCTCGTGGATCATTATTATTTAGCATTATAAATTTTTCATTATGCATTCTGTGGATAAAGTATCCATTCTCAGATTCATATATCGAATCTAATTCAGCTACAATTTTGCGCTCCGCATCTTCAATAGAAGAATATTCAAATCCAAGGTCTTGATAGAGCTTAGACATATTCTTCGGCAATTCAACTTTAATAGGTTTATATTCTGTATCGGTCTTATGTTTTGACTCTTGTTCGTGTCTTACGCATCCTTGCATCAGAATCAGAATAAGAAACAAATTAATCAGTGTGTTAAGGTTAATATGATTATTCATATTTTTGTCATTTATAGAAATCCGAATCAGAAAATTCTTCTTAGCCATTTAATTGGAACAATCTAAAATAACGTGGTTAATAATTGATACTCTCACATTTATTTAGGTAACTCTATACTATTAGACCCCTTACTCAAAAACATCCATATTTGATAACATTTTGTATGTTTTGTGCGAAAACAAGTACATTATGGTGTGTCTTCTCGTAGAAAATATCCATTATTGTCACTTGGGGTCTAAAAGTATATAATTGCCTTTATTTAATAGAGAAGATTGAAAAGGAACCGTCCTCAATGTTTTGGAATACCATAACGCGAAGGCTAACAAATTCAGCATTCTCTGTTTTAGGGAAAGCGTCGAAGTGAACATTGGCTTTGTAGTACCCCGGAATGTCTTTAGTATCAGTAAATGTTGTAATATCCAAGTCGGTAACACCTATACATTTTGAATATATACCCTTAATCGCATTCTGTTTCATACCCTCCCTCTTCCTTATTTTTAATGCGACAGGGTACACTTCTTCAGTAAAAAAAACTGAACATCAGGATGAGGACATATCATAGACTTCATGGTTGAAAAGTCATAATCATAAATTTTTGCTGTCCGGTAAAACTTTTGTGAACGAAACGAATTAGGGCTGACACTTC
>CAMWSK010000034.1 GCA_947176895.1 uncultured Prevotellaceae bacterium
GACCACCCCACCCCCAAGTTCCACCTGCCCCTGCAGTTCGGAGAGGTGAAATTTGAAGAGGATTAGCCTGTTTATTTAAGGAAAACGAAGAACACCGCCAGAATCATGCACACGAAGGCGGCCAGATGGTTCCACTGCAACGTCTCGCCGCGGAAGCATGTGACCGTGAACGTGGTGAACACCAGCAGCGTGATCACCTCCTGGATGATTTTCAACTGAAACAAACTGTACGGCCCGCCATTGCCGCGAAAGCCATAGTGGTTGGCGGGAACCATGAAGCAATACTCCAAGAGCGCCAGCCCCCAGGAAATGAGGATGACGACATAAAGCGGAGTGTTGCCGTGCAGGATGTGCATGTCCTGCAGCTTCAGGTGCCCATACCACGCCAGGGTCATGAAGATGTTGGAGATGATGAGCAAAAGGACGGGTAGGATGTATTGCATGTCCGGTCGGTTTATCTGATACTTACACTTATTCTGTACTCACCTTCACCCAGTCTTCCGGAACAATCGCGGGATGCTCGTCGCCGGCATACCAATGGTCGGGAGCCACCACCACTTTGTCCGGATGGGCGTTGAGCCAGGCTCCCCACCAGCTGAACGTGCTGTTGCAGATGATGTTGTGGCGGCACCGGCTCATGAGCATCATATCCTGCCAGCTGTCCGCGCCCGTGTTCCAGTCCACATAATCGGCCCGGGGCAGAGGCAGGTTCGCCCTCACCCATTCAATGTCATCGGAAAACACATAGAAGTGAGCTTCGGGCATGCGGCGCAGCATCTCGGCCACGGCGTTTCTGTAATAAGATAGCTGACAGACGCAGCCCGAACTGGCATAGAACTTGGGCAGGAGATAGTCGCCGCGGCGCACATGCAGCGACACGGCATGTGGATCGGCGTCTATCGTGGCGGCCATCTGCAGGGTACGTTCGTTCGCCTGCCGGGTGTCGAAGGTGAAAGTCCGGCGCACCTCGTCCTCAATGTCGGCGAAATAGCGCTCGTTCTGCCAGAAGCCCTTGAAATAAATCAGCGGCCGGCACCAGCGCCTCTCCCACACGGCCGGCCCGTCCTTGGGCAGATAGCGCTCATAAACCTTCTTGAAGAACAGGAACTCCACCACTTTCTTCAGCGGACGGTTGATGCAGAACTCGGTGCGGGGCAGGGCAAACACGCGGTGCATCTCATAGCCGTGGTGGGCATGGTAGTGCACCATGTCCGAAAGGTCGATGCGTACCTCGGGCCAACGCCTCTTCATCCGCAGATAAAAGGCGTAGATGAACATCTGGTTGCCCAGTCCGCCTGTCATTTTTATGAGTCTCATGGGGAGGGAGATTGGTAAATCCGGTGCAAAGGTAAGGAAATGATTGCAAAAAACTTCAGAGCGTTGCCGGATAATTGAAAAAAACGCCGCGGCGAAGCGACCGAAACATGTTCATGATTTTCAAAAACGTGTTCATGTTTTCGGAAAACATGAACACGTTTTGCCTGATTCATCGCGGCGAACGAAATGTAATGGCAAGGACGGCCTGCTTCTGTTGCCATTCCTAATCGGGACCAACCGCAAAAATGAACGGAAATACCGGAAACCGGCTAAAGAGACGAAGGGGATTGCGAAATTTTCCAATATACATTTCACTGCAAACCAACATTTTACCCCCCCATTTATGAAATGTGTTACATTATTGAGAAAATACGACGTGTTAAATTTGCTTCACATTTATATTTATCTTATCTTTGCGACACGAAATCTCCCCCTCGTAGAGAGAAATGATACATAAAAAACAACCCTTTAACACAAGACGCTTTGTCGCTTTTCTGCCTGGTCTGCTCGCGACGGTCTGTGTACCCGCCCAAGAAAAGCCTGAAGACTTCTCTGTTGAATTCCGTGCGGGCAAGCCAAGCCCCCGGAAACAACCTTTGGCGACAACGCACGGGAAACCATTCCCGCGCGATATACACGCACACATCCCCATAACCCATACACTGATTAAATAACGAAATAAAGACGGGAAACATAGTAGCCGCAGACACCGCAGATACCATAAATACCATAGATACCGTAAATGACGTGGTTGTCTCGGCTACTATGATTACCGTTGATTCCGCCACCCCCCAAAAAAACACAAGCCCCTCTACACGGCCTTAAGACCGGCATGTTCCGCCGACGTTCGCGGACCATGCCACGACAGAGACGAAAAAAAAACCGTGCCCGGCACTTTCCTGCGCCGGACACGGTTTTTTTATGTTTGGCGGGCTGATGCTTATCCGCCGAAGTTGTCGAAGAAGATGCTGTCGTCCTCTACGCCGAGGCTGTAGAGCAGGTCGAGCACGGTCTTGGCCATCATGGGAGGACCGCAGAGGTAATACTCGATGTCCTCGGGAGCCTCATGCTGCTTGAGATAGGTGTCGCCCAACACGGGAGCGATGAAGCCGGGCGTGTAGGGGATGCCCATCGAGTCGGCCTTGGGGTCGGGACGGTCGAGAGCCAGATGGAAGTGGAAGTTGGGGAAGCTCTTCTCCAGCTCCAGGAAATCCTCGTAGAAGAACACCTCGTCGATGGCGCGTGCACCGTAGAAATAGTGCAGCTCGCGGTCGGTGGTGTGAAGGGTCTTGGTCATGTGCATGATCTGCGCACGCAGAGGAGCCATACCGGCACCGCCGCCCACCCAGATCATCTCCTTCTTGGAGTTGAACACGGGATGGAAGTCGCCGTAGGGGCCGCTCATGGTCACCTTGTCACCGGGCTTGAGGCTGAAGATGTAGGTGCTGGCGATGCCGCAGGGCACATCCTGGAAACCGGGACCCTGGTCCTTGGGCTTGAAGGGAGGTGTGGCGATACGCACGGTGAGGGTGATGATGTCGCCCTCGTCGGGGTAGTTGGCCATGGAGTAGGCACGGATGGTGGGCGTATCGTTCTTCTGCTTCAGCCCGAAGAGGCCGAACTTCTCCCATGCGGGCAGATAGAGGTCGCCGATCATGCTCTTGTCGAAGTCGCGGTTGTAGTCGATGTCATATGCGGGAATCTTGATCTGCGCATACGAACCGGGGATGAAGTCCATGTGCTCGCCGGGAGGCAGGGCCACCTTGAACTCCTTGATGAAGGTGCTGACGTTCTTGTTGCTGATGACGGTGCACTCCCATTCCTTGACGCCCATGACGCTGTCGGGCACCTGAATCTTCAGGTCGCCCTTCACCTTGCACTGGCAGCCCAGGCGCCAGTTGTCCTTGATCTGCTTACGGGTGAACTGGCCCTTCTCGCTGTCCAGAATGTCGCCGCCGCCCTCGGTCACCTGCACCTTGCACTGGCCGCAAGAGCCCTTGCCGCCGCAGGCGCTGGGCAGGAAGATGCCTTCCTGGGAAAGTGTGCTGAGCAAGGAGCCGCCCTGAGGCACACTCACGTCGGTCTTGCCGTTGATGTTGATGTTCACGTTGCCGCTGGGCGACAAGTAACGCTTGGCTACGAGCAGGATAACCACCAGGATCATCACGATGATCAGGAAGACCTCAATGCTCGCAATAATTAAACTTGTATCCATTGTTGTTTGTTCCTTTCTTGATGATTATCCGATGTTCAGGCCAGAGAAGCACATGAAGGCCATGGCCATGAGACCCACGGTGATGAAGGTGATGCCGAGTCCCTGCAGGGGCTTGGGCACGTCGGTGTAGGCCATCTTCTCGCGGATGGCGGCCAGGCCCACGATGGCCAGCAACCAGCCGATGCCGCTACCCAAGGCATAAGCCACGCTGTCGCCCAAAGAGCGGATGGCCTGGGCCTCGGTGGGGTCCATGGTCACACGCTGCTGCATGAACAGCGAGGCGCCCATGATGGCGCAGTTCACGGCTATCAGGGGCAGGAAGATGCCCAGGCTGGCATAGAGCGAGGGGCTGAAACGCTCCACAACCATCTCCACCAACTGCACGATGCCGGCAATCACGGCGATGAACAGGATGAAGGCCAGGAAGGTGAGGTCCTGGCCGAAGAGGCCGTCGGCACCCAGCACCTTGGTCTGGAGCAGATAGTTCACGGGGGTGGTGATGAGCAACACGAAGGTCACGGCCACACCCAGACCCAGGGCAGTCTTCACATTCTTGCTCACGGCCAGATAGGAGCACATGCCCAGGAAGAAGGCAAAAATCATGTTGTCCACAAAGATGCTGCGAACAAACAGGCTAATCATATGTCCGTCCATATTACTTCTTCTCCTCCTTATTTATTGAGCGCAAAGCCCAGATGACACAACCTAAGATAATCAGACTCATGGCGGGCATCACCATCATGCCGTTGTTGGCATAGAAGCCGCCGTTCTCGGCATACCAGCCGGAGGGGATGACCTGCAGGCCGAAGAGCGTGCCGAAGCCGAACAGCTCGCGCACGAAACCCACGGCCACCAGCACCCAGGCATAGCCCAGACCGTTGCCGATGCCGTCGAGGAACGAGGGCAGGGGACCGTTCTGCATGGCGAAGGCCTCGAGGCGGCCCATCAGGATACAGTTGGTGATGATCAAGCCCACATAGACGGAGAGCTGCACGCTCACGTCATAGACATAGGCCTTCAGGAACTGGCTGACGATGGTCACCAGCGCGGCCACCACCACCAGCTGCACGATGATACGTATGCGGTTGGGGATGGTCTTGCGAATCAACGAGATGATGAGGTTGGAGAAGGCCGTGATCACGGTAACGCTCAGGCCCATCACGATGGCGGGCTTCAGCTGGCTGGTGACGGCCAGGGCCGAGCAGATACCCAGCACCTGAACGGCCACGGGGTTGTTCAGGTTGAGGGGGCTGATGAGCGCGGCCTTGTTATCCTCGGAAAAAAGTTTACTCATAATTGCTTATTCCTCCAAGTTAATTGTTAGTATTCTGTTTGTTGGGGCACCCGGCCTTGGGACAACCGACAGCCTTGGGGCAGTCGCCTGCCTCGGAGCACCCACCTTTGGGACAGTCCTCCTTGGGACAACCGGCCATGGGACAGTCCTCCTTGGGACAACCGGCCATGGGGCAGGCGGCGGTATCACAGGCAACGGAGTCGCAAGCGGCTGCATCGCAGGGGCAGCCCTCGGCATCGGGGCATTCGGCAGCACCGCAGCAAGCGGTCTGCTCTGCCTCGGCCGTGGCGTTTTGGCCGCCGAGGATGAAGTCCTTGTACATGCCCAGACCGCTCTGCACCATCTTGGCCACGCCGTTGCTGGTGAGCGTGGCGCCGGTGATGCCGTCCACCTCCACTTCGGGCTGCTTCACGGCACCGCTCTTCACCACGGTGAGGGCGATTTCGTCAGAGCCTTCGGCAAAGACCTTCTTGCCCTGGAACAACTTCTGGAAATCGGTCTCGCCGATGCGGGCACCCAGACCGGCGGTCTCGCTCTCGTGATAGAAATAGGAACCGTAGACGGTCTGCTTGTCCTCGTCAAGGGCGAGGTAACCCCACAGGCCGCCCCACAGGCCGCGGCCCGTCATGGGCAGCACATACTTCACGCCGTCCTTGGTGTCGGCCACGAACACGTGCAGCTCGCCGTTGGCGATGGCCGTGCCATAAGAGGAACGGAAAGCGCCGGTGTAGTCCACCAGTTGGCCGTCCTGCCACAGCATGTCCTTCACACTCTTAAAGGTCTCGTCCACATCCACGGTGGCCTTGTCGTAGCACAGGGCGGCCAGGATCTGGCTCTTGGTGTCGTTCTCCACGTTCTTGTCCTGCACGCCCTTGAGCGAAGAGCTGACGAAGGCCAGCAGGAAGGCCACGATGACCACCATCACGGCGGCATACACGATGGTGTAGGCGTTGCTGTTGGTGTCGAACCCTTTTTTCTTCTTGGGGGCAGTGTCGCCGCTTTCGGTTATCTCGGTGAACTTGTCCGCCGTGGCTCCGCACACGGGGCACTTGGCGGGTGCGGCGTCACCCTCGTGGATATAACCACATACTTCACATTTGAATTTCTTTGTAGCCATATTCCTTCTTTATTTTTTCGTTGCACGTTTGGCACGCATGCTGATGTTCTTCTGCACGAAGCAGTAGTCAATCAGCGGAGCGAACAGGTTCATCAACAGGATGGCGAGCATCATGCCCTCGGGATAACCGGGGTTGAGCACACGCACGGTCACGGCCACGAAGCCGATAAGCAGGCCGAAGACGTACTTGCCGCACTCGGTGCGGGCAGAGGTCACGGGGTCGGTGGCCATGAACACGGCACCGAAGGCGAAGCCGCCCACCACCAGATGCTCATACCACTGGATGTGGGTGAGGCCGGCCCATTGCATCAGCAGGCCCGTGAGCGCACCGCCGGCGAACACGCTGAACATGGTCTTCCAGCTGGCCACGCCGGTGTAGAGCAGGATGACGGCACCGATGAGGATGGCGATAACGCTGGTCTCGCCCACCGAGCCGGGTATCAGGCCTATGACGGCGTCATGTATCAGGCTGCAGTCGAAGCCCTGGAAGCCGGCCGCGGAGGTCAGGCCCAGGGGCGTGGCGCCGGTCAGCGCGTCGGCAGCGGCCTCGTAGCCCAGCCCGCAGATGGGGCCGTTGCTCACCCACACGCTGTTGTCGCCCGACATGAAGCTGGGATAGCTGAAGAAAAGGAACGCGCGCGTGATGAGCGCGGGGTTGAAGATGTTCATGCCCGTGCCGCCGAAGATTTCCTTGGCCAGGATGACGCTGAAGGCGGTGGCCAGGGCCAGCATCCACAAAGGCAGGGTGACGGGCACGATCAGGGGGATGAGGATGCCGCTCACCAGGAAGCCCTCGTGAATCTCCTCGCCCTTCCACTGGGCCACGGTGAACTCGATGCCCAGACCCACCACATAGCTGACGATGATCTTGGGCAGCAAGGCCAGGAAGCCATAGAAGAACATGCCCCAGAAGGTGGCCGTCTCCAGTTGGCCGGCAGCCAGCGCGTTCTGGTAGCCGATGTTATACATACCGAACAACATGGCGGGCATCAGGGCGACCACCACCAGGCTCATGATGCGCTTGCTGTCGATGGCGTCGTGGATGTTCACGCCGCCTCGGCGGGCCGTGTCGTTGGGCACAAAAGCGAAGGTCTCGAAACCGTCGATCAGGGAACGGAAAGCATGCAGCTTGCCCCCCTCGCCGGTCTTCGCCTTCAGGTTATCGAAAAAATTTCTTAGTGCTTTCATTGGAATAAAAATGTTTTGTCGTTAGGCGTTCTCCTTGCGCAGGGTGTCCAGCCCCTCGCGCACGATGCGCTGGAGCTCCAGCTTGCTGCTGTCTACAAACTCGGCAATGGCAAAGTCCTCGGGAGCCACCTCATAGATGCCCAGAGCCTCCTGACGGTCGATGTCGCCCGCAAGGATGGCCTTCACCAGATAGCCCGCATAGATGTCCATGGGGAAGACGCGGTCATACTCGCCGCTCATGATCATGTGGCGCTCTCCGCCCTTGATGCGTGCGTCCAGGTTATACTCCTTCTTCTTGCCCATCAGCCAGCTGAAATAGCTGCGGCTGGTGCTGAACTCCTTGAAGCGGGGCATGATCCATCCCAGCAGCTCGTCGGCATGTGCGCCCTCGGGAATCACGTTCACCTCGGTGGCATGTGCGGCCAGGAACTCCTCTTCAGAGGTCTTGAAGCCCGTCATCACGTTGCCGTTGATGATGCGTTGGTCGTCGCTTGCGTTGAGCCTGCCCTTCACGATGGCCTTGATGGGGGTGCCCACCAGGGCGGTGTAGTACTGCGGGGCCTTCACCTCGGCGCCGGCCAGGGCGATGGTGCGGGTGAGGTCCACCTTGCCGGTGAGCATCAGGCGGCCCACGAAAATCACCTCCTCGGCGCCCAGGGTCCACACCACCTCGCCCTTGTTGATGGGGCTGGTGTGGTTGATCTGCACACCCACGTTGCCGGCGGGGGCGGCACCGTCATAGAAGGTCACGGTGCAGTCCTTGGCCACGGTCAGCGCGGGGCTGTTCTGCTTCACGTTCACGCCCAGGTGCACGGGAGCCAGCTTGGCCAGCGCGGAAAGGCCGGCCTGGAAAGCCTGCTCGTTGCCCTTCAGGGCCACCTCGAAGTTCTGGCTCAGGGGCATCGAGTTGAAAGCGCTCACGAAGATGGCCTTGGGCTTGTCCTCGGGATTGGCCGTCACGTCATAGGGACGGCTGCGGAAGAAGCCGAACAGGCCGCTCTCCAGCAGCAGCGCCTTCACGTCGCCCTTCACGTCGAACTCGCGGCTGCTGTTCCGGCCGTCGGCCTTCACACGCACGCTGAGCAGCTTGCGGCGCTCGCCGCGCTCCACCAGCGACACGGTGCCGCTCACGGGAGACACGAATTTCACTTCGGGGTGCAGCTTGTCCACGAACAAGGCATCCCCGGCCATCACGGCATCACCCTCCTTCACCACCACTTTGGGCTTGAGTCCGGGGAACGTGTCGGGCACCAGCGCGAACTCGTCCGCGCCGACAGGGCCGCCGATGGTGTCGGCAGCCTTACCCTTCAGGTTGATGTCCAGGCCTTTACGTAATTTGATTACTTTTGCCATATAATAAAATTATGTGTAAAAATTGTCTAAACAATCCACAAAACTATGCAAAGTTAGCAAATTTTCACGATACCAACCCCGCGGAAAACCAATTATTTAAGGCAAGAAAATCCGATTCCGTCAAATTCCGTCAAATAAACCGCAAGAGGCACATTCCGGGCGCGTCCGCAGAGTCCCGGAAAAACATCACGATGAATGAGACAAAACATGAACACGTTTTTGAAAAACATGAACATGTTTCTGAAAAAGATGAACATGTTTTTCCGGCCATATGGCAAGGGGGCCGCCTCTATACGAACATCTGTATGTAAAGCATGCACATCACACCGGCAACAAGAGCATAGGTGGCAGGTTTCTCGAATCCGTGGCTGTGGGTTTCCGGTATCATCTCGTCACTGATGACATAAAGCATCGCGCCGCCGGCAATAGCGGTTATGGCCGGAAGAAGAACCGACGATATGTCGCCGATGAGGTATCCCAACAGGACTCCCGCGATTTCCATCAACGCCACGGCTATGCCCACACCGATGGCTCTCGGATAGCTGACCCCGATCATCAGCAACGGGGTGACGACCACCATTCCCTCCGGTATGTTCTGCAACGCGATGGTTATGGCAACGGTATAGGCATTGCCCATGTCGGCCCCGTCGAACACGACACCCGCAGCCAGACCCTCCGGGAATTTGTGTATTGCTATCGCCATCACGAACAGCAGCACCCTGTCGACACTTCTGTTGCCCGGGGCATGAGGCTCTTCGCCGCCCGGACCGCAGTCAAGTCCCGTAAGGTGATGCAGGTGCGGCATGATCCTGTCCAGCAAGGCGACCAGAAACACGCCCGCCGCCACACCGACCGGGGGCTGCCACCATCCGCCGGGTCCGGCCATCTCCACAGCAGGCATTATCAGGCACACCAACGAGGCCGTAAGCATCATTCCCGCACAGAATCCGAGGAAGATGTCGTTCCACCGGTGGGGAATCCTTCTCACGACCAGGCCGATGGTGGAACCGAGCAGCGAGGCGAATCCGAGCCCTCCGGCACATATAAGCATTTGTTGAAATACCGTCATCGCTTTCATATTAAAAAATATATTATAATGGCACTTATATTCTTTCGGCCGGTGGCAACCGTATGAAGCGGGAGGTTGGCACCGCGGGTGTATGACGATTGATTTGTCGTCATGATTGAGTAACGTGAGCCTTTTTATTGCAAAGGTACGGTTTTCAGCCGAATACCCAATACCTCAAAACAATGATTTTTTGCAGACGGCCCCGGTGCGCCGCCAGCCACGGCCGACGGATGACACATTCACTGTCAAGCATCTTCCATTCTTTACGGCAGCCCGAAGAAGCAACCTATTTTAACACAAGCGATGTCCGGCAATGCAAATTTATTACACATTCCCGTTGGTGTTATCACAAAAATCACTATATTTGTGTCTTGAGATTACTTGACGACAAGAATCCCTGACCAATTCACCATTAACACAAATACCACATACCCATGAAGAAAACCTTACCCCTTCTTGCTCTGGCATTGGGAGCCGGAGCGTTGTCAGCCATGGCCGCCCCATACGGACTGAACTACGATGAGACACGGCAGGTCAACTCAAGCAAAGGCCGTTCCACAGGAGCCATCTCCCTTAGCGGACTGGCCGGAACACAGACCCTGGAAGTGCCTCAGGCGACCGACCGCCTGCTGTACCACAAGATTTTCACCGCCCCGTTCGTGGTCACACCGGGCGAAACGGTGTCCGCCTCTATCAGTTTCGCAGGCAACTGGATGAACGCATACGTCTATGTCGACTACAACAACGACGGAGAATTCGACCCCGAAACAGAAGCGGTCAGCTACAGCAACCTTGGCGGCGTAAACTCCGCGGGCGAGACCAACAGCAGCTCCAACACCATGGCGCTCCCCACCTTCAACATTCCCGAAGACATCGCCCCCGGCGTCTACCGCATACGCTACAAAGTGGACTGGAACTCCATTGACCCGGGCGGCAGCACCGTCGCCGGCAACAACATCATCGGAAACGAAGGATCGATTACCGATGCCATACTGATGGTGTGCGGAAGCAATGACGTAGCCCTGAAAATCAATGCAGAGGAAGGCCGACTGGTACAGCCTGACCGAAAAGCGATTCCATCATCCGTACCGGCCCTCAACTCCATCTTATTCAAAGGCTTGCCAAATGTCGGGCAGCACCTTGAATCCATCCGCGTAGAATACGGTTATCCCGACGCCGAGGTCAAGTTCGGCAACATCAGCTCATTCACCCACACGGTTGAAGGTCCCGAAATCTTCCGCAACGAAGGCGTCATCCCATCCTACACGGTGCTTGGCAACGACGTCGTGCTCACTCCCGTATTTGCCGAAGGAGACTTTGTCGACCCCATCGAGAAAGACGGATACCGCCTGGTGTGGAGCGACGAGTTCAACCAGCCCGACGGCACTTCGGCCGACATGGTGGACAATTGGCAGACCCCAAGCCGCATGGACGCCACATGGCGACGCTATGTCACCGACCGCAACGACCTGCGCGAAATCCACAACGGACGCGTGATACTGGCCGCCAAAGTCAACGACGGAGCCGATCCCGCAATCACATCCCCATGGGTGACCGGCGCACTCGAAAGCGCAACAAAATTCAACTACACCTACGGCTACACCGAAGCGCGCCTGATGTGCCACTACGTTGCCGGAACGTTCCCCGCCTACTGGATGATGCCCGAAGACCAGAGTGCCGGATGGCCCCACTGCGGCGAAATCGACATCTGGGAAGCCGCCGACGGCCCCACCCGCAGCTGGCACACCATCCACGGCCCCTGGAACCCCAAGGGAGGAAGCATCTCAAGCGGAGCGCTCCCCATCAGCTACAGCAGACCCATCGTCTACGGACTCGAATGGACTCCCGACTATCTCGAATGGTTCATCGACGGGGAAAGCGTCTGGAAAGTAGAAAAAACCCACAACCGCATCGGCGAAGCCAACTGGGTGTTCGACAAGCCCTACTTCATCCGCATCAACCAGAGCATCGGCGACGGCAGCTGGGCCGGAAACGGAAACCCGGCAGTGGTCTACAAGACCGAATTCGACTACGTGCGCGTATACCAGAAAGAAGGCCAGCAGAACGAAGGCGGAAAGACCTACACCATCGACTACTTCGACAAAGACATCAATGACAACATCAACACCATCCGGCCCGAAGCCAAAAACGATGCGGCCCCGACATACACCGACCTGCACGGACGCGCCGTCAGGCAACCGCAACGCGCCGGAGTCTACATCGAACGCCGCAACAACCAGGCTAAAAAAATCATCCTGAAATAACAACAAGGCGACTTGTCGCCCGGAACCATAAAACCAGCGCCGGAAGAAGGCTAACCGCCTGCCTCCGGCGCTGGTTTCGTTCACACAGACAGAACCTGCGGCCACTTCGCCAAGGCTTTTTGGGGATTTCTCCTTTGTTGCCTTGCTCATAAGACGAAATAATGTTATTTTTGTCTTTCCGACAAAACATACGCATGAACAATATTCCGGCAAGCCTGCCGCATACCCGGGCACACTCATCAGAGGAAAGACGGCCATGACCAAGCTACGCAACATCCTTCGGGGCATCATCGGCCTGCTGCTCACGCTCTTCCTGACCACGGCACTGCTCATCCAACTGCCATCCTTCCAGCACTCGTTGGGCGGATGGGTGGCCGGTGCGCTCGAAAGAAAGACGGGCGTACCCGTGACGGTGGGCAGGGTGCAGCTGGGCCTCAACGGACGCATCATGGTGCAGGACCTGGCCGCCGCCGACCGCCGGGGGCGACCGCTGTTGCGGGCCAACCGCGTGTCGGCACGCCTCAGCGTGTGGCCGCTGATGCGGGGAAAGGTGCGCATCGGCAACGTGCAGCTCATCGGCCTGGAAGCACATCTGCTGCAAGAGAAGCCCGACACGGCCACCAACTTCCAATTCCTTATCGACACCTTCCGCAGCCAACACGACGACGGTCCCTCGCAAATCGACCTGCGCATAGGGCAGGTGGTGGTGCGCCGCGCCCGCATCAGCTGGCATCAGACTTGGAAAGCCGGCACGCCCGGCAAGCTGAACCCCGGACACATCGACCTCTCGCAACTCAACGCAACCTTTCATCTCGATGTCCTGCGCCCCGATTCCCTGAGCCTGGAGGTCAGACGACTGGACGCCCGCGAACAGAGCGGACTGGCCATCGAGCGTTTCCGGGGACGCCTCACCTCCGACTACCGCACCACACGCCTCAGCGGCATGCTGCTTGAGATGCCGCTCACCCGGCTGGCCATCCCGCAGGCAGAGCTGCACACCGACAGCCTCGGCCACGCGGAACGTCTGCATGTGGCGCTCGACGGACGGGTCTCCACCGCCGACTTCATTCCGTTCTATCCTCCCCTGCGCGACTACCCGCTCGGCACCACGCTGAGCCTGGAGGCCACACTCCTTCACGACACGCTCACCCTGCACCGCCTTGCGATGCAGGAAAGCGAGGACCGGCTGCGCCTGGAAGCCGATGCCCGGCTGGTCCGCCCGCGACAGCCCCTCGACTCGCTTGAGGCGCAACTCAACCTGCAAAGGCTCTTCCTGGACCCCACCCTGCTGCGCCCGCTCGCCGACCATCCCTTATTGGACAAGGTGGGCAACGTGGAGATAAGCGGAACGGCCGGCTGGCACAGCGGAACAGCCGAGGCCCGGATGGACATCCTCACACCCTTCGGCCTGCTCCTTGTAGACGGACTGCGGCAGCCCGACGGCCACCTGCAGGTGAAGGCGGGCACCCAAGGGCTGCCGTTCACCACGCCCACGGCAGACTCCATCCCCTTCCCCATCCGCCGCCTGCAGGCCAACGTCGTGCTCACGGGCAATCCCGCCACACACATGGACGTGGAGCTGGACGCGCCCCTTGTGGGCACCGACAAGGTGGAACTGCACGACCTGAAAGCCCGGGCCGCCATCGACCGTCACGCACGTTCCTTCCGCCTGCAGGCCGATGCGGACGACCCCAACCTGCAGTTCACGCTCGACATGCTCCTTGTCCCTGCGAGCCACACGCTGAAGGGAGATGCCCGCATCCGGCGGTTCGCCCCTCATGCCCTGGGCCTGACCGACAAGAGGGAGGGCGAGAGCTTCAGCGCCGACATACATGCCGACATACACGGCTCCTCGTGGCAGCAGGCCGAGGGCGTCGTGGAACTGAACCGGCCGGTGCATGCCACGCCCGTCGACACGCTCGGCATCGGCGACATCCACCTCACCTCACGTTTCCTTGACCACCTGCGGCGCATCACCCTCGTAAGCCCCTGGATAGAAGCACAGCTCAACACCGGGACGGCGACACCCGAACGGCTCGTCACCGAGATACGCAACCGTCTGGCCGCCCATCTGCCCACAATCATCAGCCGCAAGCCCGTACCCGCAGCCTCGTCCGACCTGCAGGCCGACTTCCGGCTGCGCCTGTTCGACGCCACCCCCCTCAAGCGTCTGGCCGGCATCCCCCTGCGGCTGGGACGCCCGCTGCAGGCCCGGGTGCATCTGGATGCCGACAGCCTCAGCATCGGGCTTGCCGCACCCGACCTGACGGTCAACGGCCGACAACTCCTGGCCACCCGCCTGCAGCTGCACGCCGATGCCGACAACCTCAAAAGCCGCCTCGCGCTGCAGCTCCAGGCCAAAGGCACACCCGTGGACATCGGACTGAGCACCATCAGCCAACCCGACGGCTCGCTGCTCCACAGCCTCCACTGGGACAACAACGCCCGGCCATCCATCGCCGGCAGCCTGAACGTGGTGAGCCGTGTGGGCAAGGCTCCCGACGGGCGCCCCGGCCTGCAGGCCCGCGTACTGCCCTCCACCTTCACCCTGGCCGACAGCCTTTGGCACATCCACTCCTCGAACCTCACTCTCTATGGCGGCACACTCGGCATCGACAGCCTCGCGATTGCCGGCTCGCGCCACAGCATCAACATCCACGGCACCGCCTCGAAGTCGCCCGGCGACACACTCTACGCCGACATACGCAACCTGAACATCGAACCCATCTTCTCCTTCGTCAACTTCCACAGCGTCGAGTTCACAGGCGAAGCCACAGGGCACGTGGCGGCCACCCGCCTCTTCGGCCAACCCAAGGCGGAAGGGTGGATACAATTGCCCGATTTCTCGCTCAACAACGCCCCCATGGGCCACGCCGACATCTACATCAACTGGGGCCACCGCCCCAAGAGCATCTACCTGGATGCCGTGCTCACCGACCTGTCCGTTGACCACACCACGCTGGTCAGCGGCCACATCACCCCCTCGAAAACCGTACCCTACCACGGCCTCGACCTCGACATACGGGCCGGACAAGCCAACATCGCCTTCATCAGCAAGTACACCCAGGGCATCTTCTCGCATCTCACAGGACGCGCCTCGGGCCGCGCCCGCCTCTTCGGGCCCTTCAAGACAATGCAGCTGGAGGGCGACCTGAAGGTGGAAGAGGCCGGGCTGGGCGTTCCCTTCACGGGCACCGACTACCGCATCCCGGCCGACAGCATCCACCTGCGCCCGGGCCGCATCTACTTCCGCAACGTGGCCCTCTACGACCCGCAAGGCCATCCCGGCATGCCGGGGCACCGGGCCTCGGCGAGCGGAGACCTCACCTACACCACCTTCAGCAACATGCACTACAACGTGGACATCCACGCCTCGAACATCCTGGGCTACAACTTTCCCTCGCAGGGCAACATGAACTTCTGGGGACAGGTGTGGGCCGACGGCGACGTGAACATCAACGGAGAACCCGGGCGCGTGGACATCGACATCAAGGCACGCCCGCTGCGCCCCACCCTGTTCACCTACAACCTCTCCTCGCCCGACTACATGATGGAGAACCGCTTCGTGCACTACGACACCCACGTGGAGCGCCCCGCCCCCTTCACCCACACGGCCACCGCCGACACTGCAGCCACCGCACACGCAGAGCCTTCCGCCACCGACCTGCGCATCCACTTCGACCTCGACATCACACCACAGGCCCGGCTCAACCTGCTCATGGACGCCAAGTCCGGCGACCGCATCAGCGTGGAGGGCAACGGCAGGATACGTGCCTCCTATTATAATAAAGGAGCATTCGACATCTTCGGCACCTATCACATCGACCGCGGCAACTACGGCCTCACCCTGCAAAACATCATACGCAAGGATTTCCGGCTGCAGTCCGGCAGCACGGTCACCTTCTCGGGCGACCCCTCCGCCACACAGCTCAACGTCACCGCCACACACGTCGTGAGCGGCGTGTCGCTCAACGACCTCTCCTCCCGCGGCACTTTCTCCAACACCTCGGCACGCGTCAACTGCATCATGAACGTCACCGGCCAGGCCACACAACCCCACCTGGGCTTCGACCTCGACATCCTCAACGTCAACGACGACGAGAAACAGATGATACGCTCGCTCATCTCCACCGAAGAGGAGCGCAACATGCAAGTCATCTATCTGCTGGGCATCGGCCGCTTCTATACCCTCGACTACCGCAACGGCGACCAGAACCAAAGCACCATGGCCATGAACTCGCTGCTCAGCAGCACCCTCTCGGGACAGCTCAACCAGATGTTCCAGAGCATCATCGGCCAGCGCAACTGGAACGTGGGCGCCAACCTCTCCACCGGAGAGACGGGGTGGAACGACCTGGACATCGAAGGCTCCGTACAGGGCAGCCTGCTGGACAACCGCCTGCTCATCAACGGCAACTTCGGCTATCGCGACACGCCCGCCAACGTCAAGCAAAACAACTTCATCGGCGACTTCGACATCCAATACCACCTGGTGCCCGGCGGCAACGTCAGCCTCAGAGCCTACAGCAAGACCAACGACCGCTACTTCACCAAGTCCTCCCTCACCACCCAGGGTGTGGGCATCCGCCTGGGCAAGGATTTCAAGGACATGCACGACCTCTTCACCACCCGCCGCCGGCGCCGCAGCCACAGCCCCTCGTCTGCCGACCGGGGCACCCCCTACTCCCCCGCCCTTCCCGCCGACAGCGTAGCGGGCAGAAAGCAACCGGAATGAGTGATGCCCCAAGAAAAAAACACTTTTCCAAAAGCGGTTTTCTTCACGATATCCGCTTTTGGAAAAGTGTTTCTCCCTAATACCCGCACCTGAATCTAACGCGAGTTCGATGAAACCTGTCGGTTCAAATCACAGAATGGCTACCGACTTACTTTTGCAAAGTTAGTCTTTTTTTGTGCATTCGCAAATAATCGAACATTTCGTTTTGTCCAAACAAGAAACCGACCGGCTCCGCGAGAGGGGGAACCGGTCGGTTGTATTTTTGTTTGCCTTGTTGGGGCGGATTATCTCAGCACCAGGGGTTCGAATGTCTTCTTGTTGTCAACCTTCTTGTAGTTGGCCCAGGGGCTGCGAACATTTTTTGCAAAACTTCTCAGCTTTTTGGCGGCGAACGCCTTACCCAACTTCTTGGCCTTGGCACTCTCGGCGGGCTGCTCGTCGAAGTTCAGCTTGATGGTCTCCACGACATCCCCGCCATAAATATTATTGCCGTTTATGTAGTGGTACAACAGATAAGCGCTGATGGTCGAAGTCTCGGGATTGTAGACGCTGGGATCGGCTTCCTCGTCATATGAATACATGTCCATCACATAGATGGGAGTTCCGGGCGCGACTTCGGCACCGGTCTCCTGCCGGTTAATGGTTACGGTATTGTCCTCATTGATGGTGAACTGGATGGTCACATCGTTCAGGGCGTGGAGGATACGATATGATGAGGGATCCTCATCATGCCGCTGCAGGGTGAGGCCTTCATCCAGATAAGGAGCATTCTCGTCGCCGAAGAAGATGTATTCCCAGTCGGCGGTGCCCACGGTGGTGTAGGGGGCAAGCTGAAGGCTCTCGTTGGTGGTGGCGTACACCTTGGAACCGTCGCGGTTGCAGAAGGTGATGTTCAGCGTGAGCTGTTTCTTCTCCAGGTCGATGGTGCTGTTGTCCACATTGATCTTGGCATACACGTCCTCGCCAAGTGCTTCGAGGCCGATGGGCTGCAAGGCCACCTCTTCGGGCAGCATGATATAGCCGTCGTCGGTCACGGTGAAGTAAAGGTCATAGCCCTCGGCATAGGGCGAGGGGATGGCGTAGGCCGTGCCCCATTCCTGTTTGAACACCTTGTCGGCATCATCGGTCGTCAGCGTGCAGGTGCCTCTGTAGAGGGAGTTGCCGGTGGTGGTGCCCAGCTGCCCGCTGATGAACTCGCCGGCGAACACTTCCTCGTCCCAGTCGAAGTCCTGTGTGATGTCGGCCTTCGCAGGCTCGGTGTAGCCGGGGAAGAAGATGGTGATCTGTCCGTTGTCCTGAGAATAGTCCAGACCGCCCAAGCCTTCCAGATAATAGAAGGGCGCCAGCTGTATCTTGCCGGGCAGACCGTTCTCCTGCCAACTCAACACGGCGTTTTTCTTCCATCCGTCACAACTGCTGTATTTATCAAAGTGGGCGGGGTGATAGAAGAGCACGGCGGCGTTGTACTGACCGTCGAGCAGACCGGTCTTCACGGGATCGAAGAACACCAGATCGCTCATGGTCACCTCTGCGCCGAAAATTGTTTCTCCGGGCTGCAGAACCTGGAAGTTGAGATACTCGTCGGCACCCTGATAGTCGCTGAACGAGTCATTGCGATGCCAATTGCCGTCGCCGCCCCGGAAGAGCATGGGAGCGAAGGGATTGACGATGCGGAAGAGGTTGGGATTGTCGGTGCGCACCTGGATGTCGACGGTGGGGTTGATGCCGGCCACGATGGCGCAGATCAGCTGGCCCTGTCCTTCGATGGTTTCCCACTTGGCACGCACCACGCTGAGGGTCATGCTGTTGGCCTGAGTGTAGTCGCTGATGTGGTTGTTGTCGGTGATGGCGAGTTTCAGGGTATAGACTTTTCCCATTTCAGCCTTAGCGAAGTCAATCTCCACATCCGCAGCATTCTCGCCCTCGGCGAAGACGCACTCGCCCACTTCAAACACGTCGTCGGTGTTGGTCAGAATCTCGAGGGGCACGGTTTCGGCGTTGTCGGCCACCTCGCGCACCACACGGATGGTGGTGACGGTGGGGTCCTCGGGTTCACACTCCACGCTCTTGCTGCTTCTCTCGAAAGAGACGTTGGAGTAGTTTTTGTTGGTGTCGGTGACATCGACACCGGGAGTCCAGTCGTTCTGCTCGGAGCAGGCGATGAAGGCCAGGCTGGCAAGGGCGAACAGGGCTGTTTTATTGAATAGTTTCATGTGTTGAATGTCTGTTTAGTGATACTTGTTGGTTAGTCCACGGGAGCATACTTGCCGCTGGGGTCGGGGTTCTGGAAGCCCTGCAGCCCCTTGTTGTTGATACGCTCGCTATACATCAGACAGAAGTTCATCCATGCGGGGCGGCCTTCGGTCCTGAACTTCTCGTTGCCGGAGAAATTGCTGCTCAGCGAGCGGTCCACGCTATAGTTCAGGCGCTTGATGTCGAAGAAGCTGAGGCCCTCGCCAAAGAACTCGATGCTCTTCTGGGCGATGATTTCGCGGATGATGGTTTCCTGTGTCCTGTACTTGCAGGTGTAGCTCTCGTTGCGGTAGTCCTTCATGAAGTTCTCCAGCAGGGTTTTGCCTCGGTTGGCGTTGTCATGTGCCACGGCCTCGGCCTCGATGAAGTACATCTCCTCGATACGCATCAGGGGGAAGGAGGTCATGTTGCCGGTCTTGCTGTCGCTGTAGTTGCCGTTTCCGGGACGGAACTTCAGGCTGGCGTAGTCGGGGAAGCGGCTGTAGAGTTTCGGATAGATGGTGGGCTCGGTGCCGGCCAGAGGACTGCCTGCGGGTGCCTTGAACAGCAGTTTGCGGAAGTCGCCGTCGGTGATCTTGTTATACAGGTCGCTGCTGATCATCAGGAAGGGGCCGTGGCCGGAATAGCCGTAGAGGGTCTCGTTGCTCATCCAGCTGGTCCAGCAGATGATACCGGTGTTCACGGCATAGGTCTCGGCCACCTGCTGGCTGCTGAGCATCCAGCTGTCCACGATGGTGTTGAAGCCGGTGGCGGTGTTCAGACACTCCTCGCGGGTCATGGGCGCATACCATTCCAGGTCGATGGCCTTGCGGGCGTACTCGGCTGCCTTGGGATAGTCCTCCACCCACATATACAGGCGGGCCTTCAGGCCATAGATGACGGCCAGGTCGGGCGTGGCGCTGTTCACCAGTTCCTCGGGCAGCAGCTCGATGTTCTCCTCGGCCACGTTCAAATCGTTCTCGATGAAGGCCGCCATCTGTTCGCGGGTGGCGCGGGGATTATTGCGTGCCTCCTTCTCGGTGGTCTTCTCGGTCACGATGGGCAGGGTCAGGTTGGTGATGTCGTTGCCCTCCGGGGTGATGTTCGAGGTCTTGTCGTTGGGCAGGAACTCGTACATGCGTGCGGCGTCCAGGTAGAAGAGCGCACGCCAGGCGCTGCCCACGGCATAGTAGCCCATCTCCTCGTCGGAGGCTGTCTCCGGATCGATGGGGCGCAGAATCTCGTTGGCCGTCTGGATAGCCTTGTAGTAATACTGGAAGGGGAAGGCGGTGATCTGGTAATCCTCAGCCTGTGCCTCGTTGCTCGACCAGCCGGAGAAATGGTTGTAGGTGGAGTTGACAATGGCCATGTCGGCGGTCATCACGTCGCGGATGTGCATGAGTGCGCCATAGCCCCAGTCGTAGTGGTTATCGCTGGTGGTGAACACATCGGTGATGATGGCGGAGGGACCGTTGAGCAGGGCGGCCGCACCCTTGTCGCTGCCTTCCACCTGTCCGCTTGTGATGCCGCTGCCCAGGGGAAGGGTTTCCTCGATGCAGCCGGCCAGGCTCAGCGAGCCCAGCGCCAAGGCTGCCACGAAGTGTTTTCCATTAAATATATTCTTCATTTTTGTTCTTTGCTTTTGGGGGTTAGAAGGTTACGCTCACGCCGCCGCTGATGGTGCGCATGGTGCTGTAGTAGTTGCTGTTGGGCTCGCCGTAGCCGGATGCGGTGAGCAGGGCGGTGCGAGGATCCATACCGCGGCGTGCGCTCCACAGCCACACGTTGGAGGCGGTCACATAGAAGCGGAGCTTGTCGATGTGGGCCTTGCGGGTGAGCTTGGCGGGCAGGGTGTAGCCCAGGCTCAGGTTCTGCAGGCTCAGGTAGCTGGCGCTGGTCAGGAAGCGGGTGCTCAGGCGGGTGGCGTATTCGGCACCGTTGTCATACTGGAAGCGGGGGATGTCGCTGCCCGGGTTGGCGGGGCTCCAGGCCTTCAGCATGTCCTCGTGGATGTTTTGGCCACGACCGTTCTGGTCGGGGTTGGCCATGAAGCTTGCATAGTCACCGTCATAGACCTTGCCGCCCAGCGAA
>CAMWSK010000035.1 GCA_947176895.1 uncultured Prevotellaceae bacterium
GTTTGGTTTGCGTTTGGTTTGCGTTTGGTTTGCGTTTGGTTTGTGTTTAACAAATACATATCATTAAAAATGAAGTGTTTATACAAAAGGCGGCCTGTCCTCACGGATGGGCCGCCTGAAATAACCATAAAACAAAACAACATGTTACATCTAAAAGTAGATAAAGTAGATTGCCTCAGTCTTGGTCTTCTTCATCATCTTTTGAAAGTTCAAGCAAACGGTCTTCAATCGTTTTTCTTTCCTGCACGGCCATATCCACATCCACGCTCTTCATCTTCGGGGTGTGGAACTCCAGCAGGCGCAGCTCTGCGTTGACACGTTCGTTAACCTGCAACAGCATCTGGTCGACATCAAAGTCGGAGATGACGAGCGGTTTGCCTTCCGCGTCCTTCAGGTGAATCTCTTCTATCACCGCTCCG
Source organism: uncultured Prevotellaceae bacterium (assembly GCA_947176895.1). Lineage (GTDB taxonomy): Bacteria > Bacteroidota > Bacteroidia > Bacteroidales > Bacteroidaceae > Physcousia. Next base: position 420 of record CAMWSK010000035.1, read on the forward strand.
TCCTTGTCCCTGTATTTGATTACGCGCGGCCTGCCTTTCTCATCGACCTGCGCTTTCGGCTCAAAGTATGCGAGGCTATGGGTGCGCAGATAGCCTTTCAACGGATTTTCCTTATTGGGCGTGCCTTTCTTCCGCCCTCCTGTTTTCATTCCTTTCATAAACGTTCAACTGTAAAAAGATAAAATGATGATGCGAAGTTAAGACGCTAAATTCGTACCCGAGATATATCTTTTACTAATTAAATCATTCATTATGGGCGTAATAGGAAGCATTATAGGCGGAGGAATGAAGGCGGCCGGCTCTATCTTCGGGGGCATTTCCGCATCCAAGGCAATTAAAAAGGCCAAGCGCAACATTGAGGCGCAGCGGCAGAAGAACCAAGACTGGTATGACCGCAGGTATAATGAGGACTCCACGCAGAGAGCTGACGCGCAGCGTATTCTTACACAGACAGAGGAGAGCATCAGACAGCGTAACAGGCAGGCTGCCGGGAATGCTGCCGTGACGGGCGGCACGGACGAGAGCGTGGCGGCGGCAAAAGCGGCCAACAACCAGGCCCTTGCCGATGCCACGGCACAAATCGCCGCGCAGGGGGAAGCCCGGAAGGACAATATCGAAGCGACCTACATGCAGAACGATAACGCCTTTGTAAGCCAGCTGAACGACCTGGAGCAACAGAAGGCGCAAGCAATAAAGGAGGCCGTACAAGGTGTGGGAGACGCGGCAGGCAGCATCTCCGGTGCATTCTAATTCCAACGCTTATGGCAACATTAGACGATATCTTGGGAAAGAGCGGAGGTGGAACCACGCCTCCCAAAGTGTCTGCCGAATGGGTGGAGCAGCAGAACGGGAACAGCACGCATGCGGAATCGCCGAAAGGTTCGCAGGAATGGGCGAAGCAGAACAGCGGTGACAAGATGCCGCCGTCTGCTCCTGCGCCCTCTCCCGCTCCACCGACAAGGCAAACGGACACACAGGAAGGCGGCTCACCGGCCCGGGAAACAAGCAAGTCGCTTGAAGAGCTGTATAAGGAACTCAACCCATACACTCCGCCTACAGCGGAAGAACTTGAAAAGGAGAAGAAGAGACAGAAGCGCGAGCAGATATTCAATGCCATCGGCGACGGCATATCGGCCTTGTCCAACCTTTTCTTCACTTCGCAGTATGCCCCCAGCATGTACTCCAAGGGAAACAACCTGACGGAACGCTCGCAGGTGAGGTATGACAAGTTGATGAAAGACCGTGAGGAAAAGAACGATAAGTATTATGCCGGCCTTTTTAGGGCGAGACAGGCAGACGAGCGCAAATCGGAAGCGGAACGCGAATGGCAGCGGCAGCTTGGACTTGACGCAGAGAAGCGCAAGCAGAGAGAGGAAGACCTTGCTCACAGGGCAGAACGTGAGAGGATTGCCGACGACCGATATGCAGCCGAACAGGAATACAGGAAAGGTCGTGACAAGAATGCCGATGATAAGTGGCAGAAAACCTTTGACGAGGGCAGACGCAGGGCAAATCAAGCCCATGCCCTTGCCGTTCAGAAAGCCAAAGACGCAAAAACGCTGCGTCAACAGCAGATTGCAGCAGCCGGAGCGAGAGGTGCGCGTGGCAAGCAACTCGGATTCTACAATGGTGAGGGCAATCAAGTCAGTATTTACGAAAATGTTTGGAAAGGCTCTATGCAGCAAGTGTATGACGTGCTTGCAGAGGATTTGAGAGCAGCCTATGAAGCCGACAAGAAGAATAACCCCCGTGTTCCTCGTCACAAGACAGCGACCGAGAAAGAGGACTTCGTTAAGCAGAATTGGCACAAGTCGCCAAGAGCAGCATCCATTATGCTCTCCCTTTCAAAGATTGACCCTGCAACAATGCACTCGGAGATTGTTGAAGAGGAGGAAATCGAGGACTACGACCCTAATGGTGGCAGCGATGATGTGATTGATTATGTACCCGGTAAACAATAGATAATATGCCTATATTTGAATATAAAGGGAAAAAGTACAATGTGAAGGACGAACACATTGATAACTTTTCAAAGGATTTCCCCGATGCGACTTCCATTATGGAACATGACGGTAAGAAATATCGTGTCAAATCGTCCGATTACAAATCGTTCATAGAAGAAAGTCTGCCACAGGTAGAACAACAAGCTGCGCCTGTATCAACCGCTCCTGTATCAGAAGAAGCACCACAGAAGCCACTACCTGCAGCGCAGGACGAACAGCCGTGGAAGCCTACTAAACAGGAGAAGATGGCTATGATGCAGGATTTGGCGAATATGAACCGACGCACCAAGCAAATGACTGATTCATTCAACGAGCGTATGGACAATATGCGCGAGTATGGCATGGGGCTTGGCATGGAAACGAAAGAGGGCAGGAAGGTGTACGACCCGGAAAGCGGGAAGTTTGAACAGACCTATCTCACCCCCGCAGGGAACCGATATAGCAGCAAGGCACTCGCCGATGCGGAAAGTTTCCGCCTCCGGCAGGCAGCGGACATGTCCGTCAGCGGGCAGTTGAGGAAAGCAAACCAAAGATTGGCCGATTTGAAGGCCAAAAGGAAGGCGAGCGGAGAACGTGTGCATGAGAAATGGGAGGAAGACAGAAAGAAGAATACCGCGCCTCTTGGATTTCTTGTCGCCCAAGATACTTATGTCCCCCGCCAAATGAACGACAAGGAAAACCGTGCGCTGGATGTTGCCATACGTCAGACGGAGGAACTCATCAAAGACCTTGAAGAACAGAGGGATCGCGAGAAAGGAAAGGACGTAGGCTTTTGGCGCGGTTTCGGCCGTACCATGGGCGATTTCCGTACCTGGGACTTCGGCATAAGCGATATGAGGGATGCCATGACCATGGTACATGCCGGACAGCTGAAAGGGGAAAAAGCCACAGAAGGAGAGCGTGAAGCCTACGATGCGATGATGGAAGCCATCCACGAGAAACAACAGGCCGATGAGCAATACGGAGGGAATGCAAGTTTCTGGAATCGCGCCGGCGTGATGACAGGCTATATGCCATCGTTCATGCTTGATTTCGCAATCAGCGGCGGCGGTTTTGACGGTATCAACACTTTCTCAAAAGCCGGAGCGAAAACCGCGGCAAAGGTCGTAGGAAAGGATTTTGCGGAGGAACTTGCCAAAGAGGGCATGAAGTCATATATCAGGAGAAACGGCGTGAAAGGTCTCGGGAAACTTGCCGCAGACTGGACTATCAAGGCACTCGGCACGACTGCGGACGATTTGCTGGTCCGTGCCCCGCTTATGACAAACACCATACAGGCAGGCAAGACTACGGCAGACATCATAGACCGTAAACTCGGCGATGTGGTTATCGATGAGAACGGCAACTACGATTTCTCTAACGACAAGACTTGGGGCAGTGCCATCTGGCAGGGTGAAGCCAATGCAATCATTGAGAATTACTCCGAAATGTTCGGTGCGCACCTCGACCCACTTATGTCTCTCGGCAATATGAGCAAACTTGCCAACACCTTCGGGGCAAAACGACTCGGTGCCGTGCTGGCAAAGGCTGATGCAGGAGCATTAAGCGGCATAATGGGACAGACGCACAATCTGTTCAACAAAATGGGTGTGAGCGACTATTTTGGCGAGGTAACGGAAGAGTATTACGGTCAGTTGTGGCGCACGATGCTCAATCTTGACGACGCATATCAGCAGAATGCCGACGGCACACGCACCAACCTATTCGCAACAGGTCAGTTCCACGGAGATATTTGGGGCGGTATGGCTCTTTCTATGGGTCTTATGGGAACAGGTAAGTACACGCTCAATGCAGCGCAGTACGCTTCAATGAAGCACGATGTAAACAAGGCTGATGCAACAGCAAGAGAGGTGTTCGGAGAAGAACTGTGGGAGCCGTTGAGGGTTGCTATTGACCTTACCACCAATGACAACATCGGTGCTGTGGCAGAATCAATCGTCAACGACAAGGATATGACAGATGCTGAAAGAGAAGCAGCACTCAACTATATGGAGCGTTCTCTGTATCTGCGTGGCTTCAACCTCGGTTCTATGGCTAATTCAAGAGGTGGAGAGCAGAGCGAAGAAGAGTTGCAGGCGAATGAAAGTTTCCTTGACGGCTACAACGCTACTTCTCCGCAGGAAATGAACGATGCCAAGAATATGCTCGACTATCAACGTCAGAGACTTGCCGGCCTCACTTCCGAGGATTTCATTGCAAGCGTGGACTCCAACCCTGCTGCAGCATTGACGGCAAGCGTGGAGAATGGCAATTGGACTGACGAGGAAAAGGCTCTTCTGTGCGACTACATCAACGCAAAGCAGGTGTATGACGGTATGATTCAGCGTGTCCGTGATGATATTGACGGCAGGATAGACCAAAGCAACGCTATGATTGCTTCCCGGTCAAACCGCTCTACCGGCATGATACAGGGCGCAACGATGAAGCAGGACGACAGAAAAGTGTACGTGGTCTACGGCAATATCGCACCCTACGCGGACGGGACAGGTGTCGACATCCACGCGTCAGACGGCAGCATCATCGTCCGTGATGCAGAGACGGGCACCCTTGAGCAGGTGTCGCCTGACGCCGTGTTGTCCGTTGAAGAGGCGCAAGACCCGTCGGAGCAGAAACGGCTTGCCGCTGATGCGATACGGCTGCAGCTTGCACAGGAGGCCGCAGGGAAAATTGACGGCATTGTGTCATTCAATCCCGGAGACACCTATACCCTCGAAGGTGAGGACGGAGAGCAAATACAGATTCAAGTGACGGCAAATGGCGAGGGCATTGTGGATAACGGTGACGGGACGGTGAACGTGACCGACGGTGCGAACATCTTCCAGGTTGCCAAGGATGTCATCCAGCAGGCGGCGGATGCGGCGAACCTCGCACGGGTGGAAGAGTTCGAGAAGCAAAGAGCCGCAGAGGAGATGACCCGCAAACAGGCTGCTGAAGAAGCTGCCAAACCGCAGTATGCCATGAACGACCTCATAACCCTCCGTGACGGGAACGGAAACAGCGTCCGTGGCAGCATTACCGCCGACGCGGATGCTGACGGAAGATATGAGGTTTACACGGAGGATGCCGTAAACGGCAAACGTGTGAACCTGTTCACACGTGATGAGCTTGACAATATGATTGTCGAGCATAACGGAGAAATCATAAAACAGCTCCAGCCGGACGGAACGTATCAGACGGTGTGGCGGAATGAAGCCGATGTGGATGAGAATGGCAATGCCTTTGTCAAGTCGGATGATGGGACGACCATATTCGGAGAAATCACGGAAGATACCGGCTTGTCGTCTGCACCTATTAAGTTAAGCGAGGGCACGGTTAATAAGGACGGCAATGGCTACGGTTTGCGGCATATAGAAGCAAGACACGGAGAACAAATCAGAAAAGCCGGATTCGCGTCAGTGGAGGACTTTGTAAAATATGTTGCGGCCAACTACGATAAAAACAACATCAAGGTTGGCAGAAGGCGTGTCAATGGTTCTGGAACATTCATAATACAGAAAGAAGACGTACACTCGAATCTTCTATACATCGAGCTGTCACGCGATGGTTCGTATTGGACTGTTAATAGCGGTGGCGTGTTCCGCAAGGGATATACTAAGAAAAAAGAAAACGTTGAGCCAGTTTCCGAACTTCCGGCATCCGACACTGCCTCATCGGATAAGTCTTTTGTGCAAACCGATTTGGAAGATGGCAGTAAACCGGCAGACACACACAGCGACAATCAACGTTTTTCTTTCCGCAAAGTTACTAACTCTGCATCTGAAAAACAAGAAAACGGCACAAGAAATGCAGAAACCGCCTTGGAACGCATCCCGAAGGACGAGCAGGGCAATCCTGTCTATGAGCAGGCGGAAACTCCCGACCTCGCCTGGGATGCCATCGTGGAACAGACCGGGGGGAACGAGGAAATGGCGCAGACCGTGGCGGACGGGATGGTGGCCGACAAGGAAGCCGCATTGAAGAAGATTGAGAAGACCAAGCCCAAAGGCGGGAGAACCGTCGAGGAGAAGATTGCGGCAGAGAAAGAGCGCAAAGCGGCTGTTGATGCGGCAAAGCATGAGCTTGACATCTGGCAGAAAATCGCACAGACCACGAAACGCAGGAAAATTGCAGCGGAATCGGAAAGGCGCCGTATCGCAACGGAACAAGCCGCCCTTCGAAGAGCCGAGGAGGAAAAGCTACGTGCCGAACGTGAGGAGGCCGAACGCAAGGAGCGTGAAGCATTGAACGGTGTGCCCGATATGGTTGACGACACCCCTCAGGATGCGCGGGCAAGAGGCTACAGACGCGTCAGCGGGCACAAATATGACCGTCAGGCTCCCGTACCCGGTTTGCAAGGAAAAAAGGTCTCCGTCAAGTTTGGCGACGGCATTATCCCGACAGGGAACATTGCCGTTATAGAATCCCGCCGGTTGCAGCCGAGCCATATTGCGGGACAGCGTAATCCGTTGCACTTCATTGACGAGGCACAGCCGAAAGAACGCAACGACGAGGCAAGCGTGCTGTCCGCCGAAAAGATAGCCGGGAACATACGTCCGGAGGAAATTACATCAAGCGTGACCGCCTTTACCGGTGCGCCTACCGTAAACGCACGCGGCGAGGCCATCCAGGGCAACAACCGAAGCGACGCACTCCGCCGGATGTGGGAAAGCCATCCGGACCAGGCGGACAAATACAAGCAGTACCTTAAAGACCACGCCGATGAGTTCGGGCTGTATGCCGATGATATCGAAGCGATGGAACGGCCCGTGCTTGTCAACATGCTTGATGTGGAAGATGCCGATGCCATCACTCTCGGCCAGTATGTGGCACAGGACACCGAAAGCGGAGGAACGGAACGCATCAAGCCCAAGAATGCCGTGCAGAAAATGGGTGCCGATATGCGTACATTCGCAAACCTGCTGCTCTCTTCATCGGATGAAGAGACCTCGTTTGCCGGACTTGTAGACAACAACGGAGGTGAGGTGTTGGCCTGGATGAACAGAAAGGGATATATCACCCCCACCCAGTATAAGAGTGCCTTTGACAGCAAGGGCAATCTGACAGCCGAAGCCAAGAATGATTTGAAAGGCATCATGTACCAGAGCATTTTCCAAAACGGGAACACCCGGCTGGAAGATATGTTCAATGCCATGCCGGCCAAGGCGCAGCGTGCCATCCTCGCGACAGCATACCGGGACTATGACAGCCCGAACGCCGAGCGGATGGTGGAAGAGATACAGAACTCCATCAGGGCCTACAATGCCTTGTCGCAGGATGAGGCGTTTGTCTCTGCCAAGAACTGGAAAGAGGCCCGGATGGCCGTTGAGGCATGGAAAAGGCAGTATGCCATGGACGATGTCACCGGCGAGAGTTACCTTCCCGCCGACAAATTCAGTAACTTTGCCATGCATCTGGCAACGATGTACAAAGGCGAGAGCCAAAGCCTCATCCAAGGCACATTCAACCAACTGTATGACCTTATCCAAGGCACGCAGGAGGAAACCTTGTTTGAGAAACCGGACAACACCCCGAGAACTCTCATACAGGCAATCAAAGAAACATTAAATATCGACTATAATGGACAGCAGCGAAGCAATGTACTGGCTGGCAATAGTGCAGCAAGCCAAGAGGGGCAACAAAGAAGCACAGGAGGTTCTGAGACAGGAGAACGAGTTGAGAATGGAGAGCGGACAGCCGACAGTGCAGGAAGCATTGAAGCAGAAAGCACAGCAGGCGGTAAAGTAGTCGAAACTCCGTCATTACTTGATGTTGTTAGAACTCTTTACTCAAAGGGTAAGGAGGTTGCATCAAAACTATTTCAGCGTTCTTTCTTCGATGTTGCACAGACACCGAAGTTTATGCAGGGACTTGGTTTGCGTGGTGATAAGTTTACTATTAAGTATGGAGTTATTGCCCGTCATCTTGGGAAAGATAGTTCACACACGCTTACAGAAAGAGATTGGGAGCAACTGCCACAGGCACTACAAAATCCATTTGCCATATCAAAACTGACTGATAAGAATGACTCTTATCGCATTTATACTACTCTCCAAACAGAGAGCGGTGAATTTGTTGTTGTCGGGGCTGATGTAAAGAATGCAGGTCGTGAAATTGAGGTAAACGCCATTTCTACCGTATTTGGACGTAGAAATAATGCCAATCTACCAAAGAATGAAGAAGTGATATATTGGAGTAAAGAAATAACTCCCGAACAGTCGTCACTTCTGGAGCGACCCAATTTCGCTCAATATCCGACTGAACAAGAGTTATCTGAGGGCAAAGATACAACAATTCCGCCAACTACCAACGAGTTAGGCGAAAAAAATGCTGTTCCGTCAGTTGGCGAGCAGGTGCAAGCAGCCGAAGCGGAGGTAAACATCAACCCTACCGACAAGCAGAAAGAGGCTGGCAACTACAAGAAAGGTCACATACAGGTTGGCTCTTTCAATGTCACGATAGAGAATCCGAAAGGTTCTGTCCGCAGCGGTGTGGATGCACATGGCAACAAGTGGCAGAACACTATGCACAACACCTACGGCTACATTCGTGGCACAGAGGGTGTGGACGGCGACCATATAGACGTGTTCCTCTCCAATGACATCGACGGATGGAATGGCCGTAAGGCGTTTGTCGTAGACCAGACCGACACCGACGGCTCATTTGACGAGCATAAGGTGATGCTTGGCTTCAACGACAAGGATGAGGCCATGAAGGCCTATCTTTCCAACTATGATGCCACATGGGAGAAGACCCACCCCGGTTTGCGCATCTCCGAAACCGACATGGGGGATTTCAACAAGTGGGTGAGGTCAAGCCACCACAAGACCAAGCCTTTTGCAGACTATTCCACCGTGAGAAAGGTTACCGCTGATGCACCTGCATCGGTAGCGGATGGTGGAGATGAGGCATATAAGTTGCCCGGGCGTAAAGGTAATGTACAGCTACGGGTTGGCGATGAAATGGCGGATGAGATGACACCATCCAAGCGTGTGGTCTACAACGTGGTGCGTGGCATGCTGGAAGATGCCGGCGTGCCGGTGGAGATGCTGACTGATGGCCAAATGGAAAAACTTGCCGGCAGAAATAAAAAAGCAGCACTCGAAACCGACTCCGTCCTACATGGAGAACATCAACGTACCGTCATTTCAAGTGCTGACGACGCAAAGGTATTGAAAAATCTTGAAAGTCTTGCAAAAAAATATGAAGAATCAGAAAAAACGGAAGATAAGACATTCATAGGCCAAGTTGCAAATGCTTTAGGTAGTAAGGATAAAGGTAAATCAAGCCAGTATGTGACATTCGAAACCAAAAATGGAAAGATTGTCACAATCCGTTTGAGCAACCATAATGCCACAGTGTCAAATTATGATAATTTAAAAGAGAAAGATGGTATCAGTATTGTAATTTCCCCAAAGAAGAACAAAGGCATGACAAATGACGGTGATGCCCACATTGTCGAATTCTATTACGATGCTATAAAACTACGGAAGGCGGAAAACAAACCACTCGCCGAAATAGTGCGCTCAATTCAGCAAACATTGTATAGTGGTGAATATAAGGACACGACAGGATTGGCACAACGCGAGGAGGCGAATATAGCGGAACATATTCAGTTTCTCAAGGACGGCAAAGGAGTGGTGTATGGTGCTGTAGCAAGTGGCAAGATATACCTTAACGGTGAGCATCTCAACCCCGAGACCCCGTTACACGAGTACACCCACCTGTGGGACGAGATGGTGCGGCGCGAGAATCCGGAGCTGTGGAAGCGTGGCGTAGAATTGATGAAGCAGACCCCGCTGTGGGACAAAGTTGTGAGCGACCCGAACTATGCTGACATCCGCGATGACGAGGATGCCGTTGCCAGCGAGGTGCACAGCCGTCTGAGCGGCAAGGATGGCGCGAAGCTGCTGGAGGAGATGGTTGACAAGGCCAAGAAGGAAGGCGCTTTTGCCACGGCAGAGGCCGTGACGCTGAATGAGCGTATCAAGACGTGGCTGAAGGATATGTTCGGTGCCCTGAAGAAGACGCTGGGCAAATGGAGCAAGCGTGACCTGGAGGGGCTGACCATTGAGGAGTTCAGCCGTATGCCGCTGAGGGATTTGGCCGAGGGGATGAACCCGAATGCAAACGGTGGAGATGGCACACGGTTCGGGTTCTCCAAGCCGGTGGAGCAATCCGGAAACCTTGTCGCACTGCACAACATTGACGAGCCGAAACTCAGGCAAGCATTGGAACTGGGCGGATTCCCGATGCCGAGCATAGCGATCACAAGGTCAGACGTTGGGCACACATCCTTCGGTGACATTTCCCTGATATTCGGCAAGGACAGCATCGACCCTACAGACAGACGCAACAAAGTCTACGGTGAGGATGCCTGGACCCCGACATTTCCGCAAATCGGATATAAGCTCAACAGCGGGAAGACAAGCGACATATACCGCCGCGCCAACGATGTGCAGTCAGGCTTGCCGCTGTTCAACCCGTCTGACTTTCACCCGACCAATTACGAACGTCACATTGAAGGATTTGACTCCGAAAGCCTTGTAAACCATTTCAAAGACGACTACGGCGCAAAGCAGTTCTATCTCTCTGAAAGAGGCAACGCTGTGGAAAAGTATGCGCAGCACGAAGCCGAGAAATACAATGCCTTCGAAACCGGTCTCTTTAGGAAGTTGCTGGACGAGATAGGCCTTGAACGCCTGAAGAACAATTCTGCAGAAAAACTTGAAACAGAATTGAAACAAATCATAGGGCAATACCTAAAACTCGATTTTGACAGCATGAAACCTTTTCATGTCAAAGCCAAAATCTCAAACACAAGACGGAAAGCCATCGACTATGCGGAAAACGGCAACACGGAAGTCCGAAACGACATCGAGGCTACGAAACAGGAAATCGACAAGAGGACAGAGAGCGGGGATTTCGAGAAATGGCTCAGGGAGATGTTCTCCGGTATTGTGGAGAAACGCGGCATACGCAACAATAAAGACTGGTACACCCCATCGGGCACCAGCCGTAAGTGGGAACAGCTGTATGACGAAATCACGCTCGACAACGTGGTAAGGCAAATGCAATCCCAGGCAGCCAAAGGCGGGAGCGGTCTGTTTAATGGCAGCATATTTGGTGCGGCACAGGCCGAATACAAGACCGTTGACGACATACGCCGTGCAGCACAGGAGCGCATCAACGCGGCGACCGGCGAAGAGATAGAACAGCAGCGCAGCGCAATTACAGACCGCCTCTCCAAAATAGCAATCCCGGGCGTTGACACCAGCAAATTCTCCGACATAGCCGATATGTCCGATAACATACAGGATGCCGTGGCAAAATCGCATACGGCCAAAGGCATTTACAAATACCTGAAAGATGTCTATCCCGGCATGACCATGGAGATTGCGAAGGAGATTGAAGGCATAGTGGGCGACATCCAGAAGATGAGCGCACGCTATTTCGAGGCAAAGCCATACCGTGCCGTAGGGTTTGATGAGGTACGCGCGGCCATCGTCCCCTCGGACACAGATGCGGGTATCATTCGTGAGTTGGAAGACAGGGGCATTGAAGTCCGCACTTACCAGAAGGGCGATACCGGGCAGCGCAGGCAGCTTGTGGCCGAAACGGCCAGAGGGAACAACCTGCTTTTCCACAAGCGGCTAAGGGACGATGCCGCCACTTCCGGAAACATAGAAGTGGACATGGAAGACGTGAACAGGAAGTTCAACGAGGAATTGGAGACCCTGACCCCGGAAAATGCAGACCGCATTATCCTGAACCTTGGCCGGCCATCGGCAGTTCTACGTGCCGGAGGTGTGCAGGACAAGCCCATGAAGCTATACGGCAACAAAGTGATGAAAAAAATGCGTAAGCATGGCTTCAAACAGGATGAATTACGCAATTTGCCTGAGGCTATGGCTGACCCGATAGCAGTGTTTAAGAATTATGGGAAAGAGGGAAACCGTTCTATTCTTACAGAATTGAGTACAGAACAAGGTAATTTTCTTGTTACGCTTACATTGGGCGAAGGTCACGATGTAGACTTTAATGTGATTACATCTGTTTTCGGCAAAGGGGAAAGCAATATCGTTGATTGGATAAAGAAAGGATTTGCTACTTACATAAACAAAGAGAAAGCTCTAAATTATCTGCATCACTCCGCCCTCAAAGCGGTAACCTCAGACAATCAAGAGCTTTCATCTGCCACAAAGGTAGTTGAAAATTTTGAGAATCCGGCTCTTTCTGATGAAAAAGAAAACAAAAAAGCTGATACGGATAAGAAGGATGAAATGACTTTCGATGGCAAGGATGACAACTTGATGCAAGATAGCGATACGATGTATCGAATCCGTGAAAGTGATGCTCCTAAAAAGACAGGAACAGGATATAAAGTGTTTGTCTTGAAGAATGGCAAATTATATCCTCCCATGGTTGCAAACCCAAATGGGGAAGCGACCCCCATCGGCGTTTGGCTCGATGCTGATGCAGCCCCGATTGCAGGACAGAGCAAAACAGGACGCAATCAAGTCAAAGCAGGCGGTAAAGGCACACAGGGCGGTAGCGGTAAACTTGCCTATCGTCCAGGTTGGCATTTAGGTGAAATCCCATACGCTTTGCAGTTCAACCGTGTCAATCCAGAGACAGGAGAAAAAGAACTTTTCCCTGCCAATTTCGTTTGGGCGGAAGTTAAATATGCCAACGACAAGGACTACCAGGAGGAAGCAATGAGTTATGGAATGAATGCAAATGGCAAGTTCCAACATTCATTAGCCGGTCTCCCTCGTATTCCGGAAAACGGCTCTTACCGTTATCGTACCAATCCTAATCCGGAGACAGACCCGTGGATAATCACAGGAGCGATGAAAGTAAACCGCCTTCTTACTCCATCAGAGGTTGATGCAATGGTTGAAGACGCAGGTCGTGAGCCTCAACAGAGACAGGAGGGTGCTGTTACCGATGAACAAATCAACGCCATCAATGCCGAGATTGAGCGCACCAACAATGTCAGCCCCCGCCAACTCCGCAGACAAATGGCAGAGCGCGTGAAAGAACTGGCAGACGCACTCCACCTTGGCAATGTCGATGTGGTTACAAGTGTCAGCGGATTGAAAGACGGGAAAAAGAGAGCAAAGGGTTTCTATACCAAGAGCACCGGAAAGATTACAATCATAGTTCCTAACAATACGAGCATTGCCGATGTAGAACAGACCCTGCTTCACGAGGCGGTGGCACACTACGGGCTGCGTCAGTTGTTCGGTGAGCACTTTGACACGTTCCTTGACAACGTGCTCAACAATGCAGATGAGAGCATACGCCGCAGAATCGTGGATATGGCCACGAAAAACGGATGGGACTTCCGCAAGGCTACCGAGGAATACCTTGCCGGCCTTGCCGAGCGCACAAACTTCGAGGAAGCACAGAAGACTGGATGGTGGCAAAGAATCAAGCGGTTCTTCTCTGACATGCTCGACAAATTAGGATTCCCCAATCTCAAAGGAGTTACTCTGAGCGATAACGAACTCCGCTATATCCTATGGCGCAGTTACGAGAACCTGAAAGACGGAAACCGGAACAGCCTTTTCAACGAGGCTGCCGATATTGCCATGCAGTATGAATTGGGGGTCGGAGAATATGCAGACAGCCCAAAAGCGGTCAACGAACGATTCAATGAGGAGTTGAAACGGTACGAGAAAGGAGAGATGGGGAAAAACGAATATATCCAAGTCGGTAATCCGATGGGGATAATGCGGAGCTTTATGCCAAACGTACCTATCATATTGCGTCAAAAAGTCGTCACTAAAGCGAACAACAAGCATAAACTGACTGCATCAGAGATCAGAGATTTACCTAAATCTTTGGCTAATCCAATCTTTGTATTCAAAAGCAGGAAGAATACAATAAGCGTATTGACCGAATTGAAATCAAATAAAGGACAGAACGTATTTGTCGCCATGGAACTTGGCACAAGCAAACAGATGGGGCATGAATTTTTGGAAGTGAACGACATAACCACCATTCACGGCAGGGAAACCGAAAATATCGTAAACCCGATATTGGAGAACGGCACTTTACGATATGTTAACAAAGAGAAAGGGATTAAGTGGCTGTCCTCAGCGAAATCAAATTCGCAGGCAATCGTCACAGAAACCCTTTCTACTGCCGCAAAGATAGTGGAAAACTTCGAGAATCCAAAGATTGGGGACGGAAATGATGTGCTTTTCCGTGACGGAGACCCAGTGATGTATGAAAGGCAATTGACGCGGGACCGCTACGAGAAGAGGATGAAGAGCGGAATGTACCAGTCACGGGAAGCGTTGCAGGACAGCATGCTTTCCCTGAAAGAGGCCATGCTGATGATTGACAAGAGACATAAACACATCGAGGATGTGGAGGGGTTTGAGAACGCTTATCTGGGAGAGAACCGCCTTTCAAGTGTGAACCAGGCGGAAGCGGATGCCTTCGCACACCTGCTCTTCAAGCCCATGCTTGAAGAAGTGGCCCGGCTTGCCAAAAACGAAGCCGAGCGTGTGGAACTGACCGATTACATGATGGCAAAGCATGGGTTGGAACGTAACCGTGTAATGGCGGAGCGTGACGCGCAAAAGGACTTTGAGGAACATCAGAAGAAACACCCGCAAAGCAAAAAGACACTGCAGGACTTTATCGGCGAGTACCGCAAGCGTGACCATGCCGGCCTGACCGCCCTTACGGGCATGGACAATGTGGCCGATGCGGAGGCCGAAGCCCGGGCTATGGTGGACGAGTATGAAAGCGCACATGATACCGCCCCTTTGTGGGAGAAGGTTAACGCTGTGAGCAAGGCCATTCTCTCCAAGCAGTACGAATGCGGAATGATGAGCAAGGAGACTTACGAGAATGTGAGGGACATGTATGCGTATTATATCCCCCTGCGCGGATTTGACGAAAAGACGAGCGGCGAAGCATACGCCTATCTCACACACAGGCAAAGCGCATTCAACGCCCCCATCAAAAAGGCAGAAGGACGGCGTTCGAAAGCCGATGACCCGTTTGCCAACCTGCAATCCATGGCCGAGAGCGCAATCATGCAAGGGAACCGCAACAGACTCGTGAAACAGAAGTTCCTGAACTTCGTCCTTAACCATCCGAGCGACCTTGTAAGCGTAAGCGACCTGTGGCTGCAGTACGATGCCGTGGCCGACGAATGGATACCCGTATTCCCCGACAACATAGACGATAACGACACCCCCGATGTGGTGGAGCAAAAGATGAAAGACTTCGAGGACAGGATGAGGCAGCTTGCAGAATCCGACCCCGACAACTACAAACACGGCAAGGATACGGCCAACATCCCGTACCGTGTGGTAGAGAGCCGCGATTTGCGCCAGCATCAGGTGGTGGTAAAACGTAATGGCAGGGATTATGTGGTTACCGTCAACGGAAACCCGAGGCTGGCACAGGCGTTGAACGGACAGACGAATCCGGACAATGACATTTCGGGAGCTATCGGCAAGATCATGAAAGCCTCAGAGTGGGTAAACCGCCATCTGAGCGCAGTCTACACGACCAAGAACCCGGACTTCGTTGTCTCGAACTTTGTGCGGGACATGCTCTACACCAATTCCATGGTGTGGATAAAGGAAAGCCCGAATTACGCACTCCGCTTCCATCGTAATGTGGCCAAGGCGAACATTGCCCGAATGAAAATACTGCTTGCCAAACACCGCAAAGGCACACTTGACATGGACAAACCCATTGAAGCCATGTTCCATCAGTTTATGATGAACGGTGGCGAAACCGGATATGCCAACATCCGGGACATCGAACAGCATAAGAACGACATCAAGCGGGAACTGAAGAAAGCCAACGGCAAACTGAAAGTGTCCCGTGCATGGGATTTGCTTGGAGAACGATTCGACGAATTGAACAGAGCGGTCGAGAACAGTGCCCGGTTCGCCGCCTTCATGACCTCACGCGAAATGGGACGCACCATCGACCGCGCCATCTATGATGCCAAGGAGATAAGCGTGAACTTCAACAAGAAAGGCAGTGGCGCGAAGTTCCTGGGTGCGAACGGGCAAACAAGATTGGGCGACACATCGGCATTCCTGTCCGGCGTCGGCCGTAGCAGTTATGTGTTCTGGAACGCCGCCATCCAAGGCACGGCCAACTTCGGCCGCCAAATGAAACGTCATCCGGCCAAAGCCCTCACAGGAGCCGCAGCGATGTTCGTCCTCGGTGCCGTCATCGCGTACCTGGGCGGCAGCGATGATGATGGCGATGACAAGAACGCATACTACAACCTGCCCGAACACGTGCGGCGAAGCAACATCCTGTTCCGTGCCGGCAATCATTGGATTTCACTTCCGCTCCCTGTCGAGTACCGTACACTCTATGGCATGGGGGAGTTGATGACCTCCGTTATCAGCGGAAAGGAACATCTGACCGGAGGGGAAATCGCTTCTGCCATTGCAGGGCAGGTTTCACAGATGTTGCCTATTGATGTAATGGAAGGCAGTGGCGGTCTCAATGCTTTTGTCCCGAGTGCTGCCAAACCTTTGTGGGAAGCATATGTCGCTGAAAAGAGTTGGACAGGTATGCCACTCTACAAGAACACTCCTTACAACAAGGATATGCCGGAGTGGACGAAAGCCTACAAGAGCGCCAACAAGCATATTGTGAACCTGGCAGCAACCCTCAACGAAATGACAGGCGGAGACCAATATACAAAGGGGGCAATCGACATCAACCCTACAAAGGTCGAATACCTGCTTAACGGCTATTTCGGCGGCGTTTTCGGAACGATTGACAAACTTGCCAAGACCGGAGAGACAATCCTTGGTGACAGGGAGTACGACCCACGCAACATCTTGTTGGCAAACAGGCTTGTCAAGGCCGGAGACGAGCGCACCGAGTACCGAGCTATCAACAATGAGTATTTCCGTTTGAAGGAGGAACATGACCGTGTCAAATCACGATTGAAGCATTATGAGAATGACACCGACAAAGGTATATTCGATTACGCAGAAAAGATAGATTTCCTCTACAACTCGCCTGAATATGAGCGTTACGAAATCTTCGAGGATTACCGCAGGGACATTGACGGCCTGTACGACGAACTGAAGGATGTTGCGGATGACGATGAGCGTAAGCAGGTGGAGGACGAGTTGAATGCCCTCAAAAAAGAAATGATTGAGGAGATGGAGAAGACCCGCAAGCGTAAATAGTTAAACGCGATATGATTGTTTGGGGCGTTATCTTTGCCCCAAGCAATCATTAAATAACGATGTAGTATGGCGAAAACAGTAAAGTTGTTGCAGATGAGCCGCATTGCGCCCCGCCACGATGAAGCGGCGGAGATAGACTCGGTTGTCGCTTCAAGGCAATTCAACGACCGCAGGGCATTCCACCTGCTGATGGAAGCGCAGCACTACTGGAACCAGATGGACGAGTTCCGTAAGGACCGTGAGCGCAACAAGCGATATACCTACGGCTATCAGTGGGACGATGTGATATGCGTGGACGGCAAGAGCATGACGGAAGAGGAATATATCAAGATGCAGGGTAATGTCCCTCTGAAAAACAACCTCATCCGCAGGCTTGTGCGCAACGTGCTTGGCGTGTACCGCAGCCAGATGAAAGAACCCACCTGTACCGCACGGGACAGGGACGAGCAGAAACTTGGCGAAACGATGAGCATAATCCTGCAGTGCAACATGCAGCTTAACCGCATGGGCAACATGTACGCCCGCACAATGGAGGAATTTCTTATCAGCGGTTTTATTGTTCATCGGAAATCATACGGTTGGCGCAATAACAAGGTGGATTGCTGGACAGATTATGTGCAACCCAACAACTTCTTCATAGATAACAACATGAGGGATTTCAGAGGTTGGGACGTGTCTGTCCTGGGAGAGGTCCATGACATTTCTTTCGGCCAGTTGTGCGAACAATTCGCCACAAGCCCGTCGGAATACCGGCAGCTCAAAGACATATACCACCTGGCCGCCAACAGGGACTATATCGCTTCGTTTGCAGAGCGTTTCGGATACAGCCGCTTGGAGAACTATGATTTCCTGTTCACAAGCGACCCGGGAAGATGCCGTGTCATAGAGTTGTGGAGAAAGGAGCAGAAACCCCGCTACCGCTGCCACGACTATCAGAATGGCGACATCTTCAAGATAGATGTCGAGGACTATGCCAAAGAAGTTTTGACAGTAAACGAAGAGCGTTTGCAAATGGCCAAGGCGGTAGGAATGCCCAAGGACGAAGTTCCATTGATTAAGGCGACTTGGTTCATTGATGACTATTGGTACTTCTACTACCTTACCCCGTTCGGCCATATCCTGCGTGAGGGAGAGACCCCTTACGAACACGGAAGCCACCCATACGTTTTCAAGGCATACCCGTTTATAGACGGTGAGATACATTCGTTTGTCGCTGATGTGATAGACCAGCAGAGATACACGAACCGCCTGATTACCCTGTACGATTGGATTATGAGGGCAAGCGCAAAGGGCGTGCTTTTAATGCCCAAAGACTGCCTGCCGGAAGGTGTGAGCATTGAGGATATTGCAGAAAGCTGGTCGGAGTTCAACGGAGTGATAGTCTATGAGCCCAGCAAGACCGGACAGCTTCCCCATCAGGTCGCGAACAACTCCACCAATATCGGCATTACAGAATTGCTCAATATACAATTGAAGTTCTTTGAAGAGATTTCCGGTGTAACCGGGGCGTTACAGGGGAAGCCCGGTTTTTCGGGAGAAAGTGCCGCACACTACAACCAACAGACAGAGAACGCCACGAAATCATTGCTTGACCTGCTGGAAAGCTTCAGTGATTTTGTCACGGAAGGAGCCTATAAGGACGTGAAGAACATACAACAATTCTATGACAGCAAACGTGTTTTCAATATCGCAGGAAAGAGTGGCGCACAAATCGAATACGACCCGAAGAAAATCCGGGACGTCGAGTTTGACCTGAGCATTACGGAAAGCACCTCTACACCGGCATACAGACATCTGGCCAACGACATCCTGATGCAATTGTACAGCGCACAGGCCATCTCGGTGGAGCAGTTGCTTGAACACGGTGACTTCCCGTTTGCGGATGAACTGCTGCAGAGCATCAAGTCGCAGAAAGAGCAGATTCAGCAGGGCGCAAATATGGAGGCAGTGAATAAATTGGGAGCGGCAATGAAAGGATGAGACATGTCAATAAAAGACTTTTGTAAAAAAATAACGTGAAATTGTTATAAGCCATCAGCAAGGTTGCATAATACTGAAACATTTTATATCTTTGCATCATGAACAGAAAGATAAGGACATATGGCGGCTACTTTGAAGCCTTTATGACAGAACTTGAAGAAAGGGTGCAGGAGAAGATACAATACGGTTTGTTGTTATTGAAAACACAAGACCGCCTTTTTTCAAAATTCGTAAAATCCATTCGTGATGGCATTTTTGAATTGCGCACGGAGTATATGGGCAACATCTATCGCGTGTTTTTTTATCTTTGATGACGGGCAAATAGTCGTATTGTTCAATGGGTTTCAGAAAAAGGCCCAAAAGACACCAAAACAAGAAATCGAAAAGGCACTAAAAACAAAGGAGGCATATTATGCAGACAAACAATCACATGATAAATGATTATGATTTGGTATTGGATGCCAAATTCGGCAAGTGCGGAACGCCAGAAAGGGAAATGAACGAAGATAAAGCCCGTGATTTTTACACGGCGCAAATCCTTTTGCAAGCCCGTAAGGATGCCAAGGTGACGCAATCCGAACTTGCGTCACGTGTCAACACGACAAAATCTTATATATCCAAGATTGAAAATGGTGTTTTGACACCGAGCGTAAGCACGTTTTACAAGATAATCGGCGCATTGGGCTTCCGTGTGGAAATAGTCCATCCCATTTTGTAGGATTATCATCATGAACAAGGCTAAAGAGACTGTCTAACAAGTTGGGACAGTCTCTTTTTATAGTTTAAGCAGGCTAAAAGAAAAAGGCTTTCATGCTGAATTTCAGCTCGAAAGCCTTTGTTATACCATAGATTTTCAGTATATTTGTATTGCGAATAAACAACTGCTAATCATAGCATAACATGGTAAAGTTAGCGATAAAATCCGACAATAGAAAACAGAATCTGCTCCTTCCACCATCGCTGGATGAACTCGTGCCCGAAAACCACATGGTAA
>CAMWSK010000036.1 GCA_947176895.1 uncultured Prevotellaceae bacterium
CCTCCTTGCTCTTGCCTTTGGCTCGGTTGCCCTTGATGTCCCAAAGCGTTTTCGGGACACTCTGTTTGCAACTGAACTGCGCCACAGTCCCGTTGATTGTCACTCGTCCCATGATGGGGACAATGCCGTTTCTCTCCTTGCTGCCGTTCACGTAGAACAGCACTTTGAATGTACTTCTTGCCATACTCGTTTTTTTTGTTTGCAAAGTTATTACTCAACGAGTTAGACCTTGATAAGCAAATCGGCGCAGAACGGAGCAATCAATGAAGAGAGCGTTAAAAATGCATCTCATTTCGGGTAACGATTTGAAAACCTTCCTGCTTCATAGAACTGCTTTCCTTTGCGTTTCCCGCTTTTTGCGGTTGGCTTCACCTGGCACTATAAACGCTTTATAGATAGGCATTTCAGTGACATTTCAACCTCTTTTGTCGGTTATTCCACAGATTTGTTGTAACTTTGTTATAACATTAACCCCTTAAATCAATTTATACTATGGACATCAAGAAGCTTATGGCCGGGTTGGAGGCCAAGCACCCGGGCGAGAAAGAGTATCTGCAAGCCGTGCACGAGGTGTTGCTGAGTATCGAAGAAGTCTACAACCAACACCCGGAATTTGAGAAGGCCAAACTTATCGAGCGACTGGTGGAACCGGAGCGCATCATCACCTTCCGCGTGCCTTGGGTGGATGATAAAGGAGAGGTGCAGGTGAACCTCGGTTACCGCGTGCAGTTCAACAGTGCCATCGGTCCTTACAAAGGCGGCCTTCGTTTCCATTCTTCTGTAAATCTTAGCATCCTGAAGTTCCTGGGCTTCGAGCAAACGTTCAAGAATGCCCTCACCACACTGCCCATGGGTGGCGGCAAGGGCGGTTCGGACTTCAGTCCCCGTGGTAAGAGCGATGCCGAGATTATGCGTTTCTGCCAGGCCTTTATGAACGAACTCTTCCGCTACATCGGTCCCGAAGTGGACATCCCGGCAGGTGACATCGGCGTGGGAGCACGCGAGGTGGGCTACCTCTTCGGCCAGTACAAGAAGTTGACACGTGACTGGAGCGGTGTGCTTACGGGCAAAGGCCTCAGTTTTGGCGGCAGCTTGATTCGTCCCGAGGCCACGGGCTTCGGAGGGTTGTACTTTGTGAACGAGATGCTGCAGACGCGTGGCCTGGACATCAAGGGCAAGACGGTGGCCGTAAGCGGCTTCGGCAACGTGGCCTGGGGCGCTGTTACCAAGGCCACCCAGTTGGGTGCCAAGGTGATTACTATCAGCGGGCCCGACGGATATATCCTGGACCCTGACGGTATTTCCGGCGAGAAGATTGATTATATGCTGGAGTTGCGCGACAGCGGCAATGACATTTGCGCGCCATACGCCGAGATGTTCCCCGGTTCCACCTTTGTTCCGGGTCGCAAGCCCTGGGAGGTGAAATGCGACATTGCTTTGTGTTGTGCTACGCAGAACGAACTGAACGGCGAGGATGCCGCTCAACTGAAGGCCAATAACGTGCAGTGCGTGGGTGAGATTTCCAACATGGGATGTACGCCCGAGGCCATCGATTTGTTCGTGGAGAGTAGGATGCTTTATGCGCCCGGTAAGGCTGTGAATGCCGGCGGAGTGGCTACCAGCGGACTGGAGATGACACAGAATGCCATGCACCTGAGTTGGAGTGCCGAGGAGGTTGACCAGAAGTTGCACCGGATCATGCACGCCATCCATGCCCAGTGCGTGGAGTATGGCACCGAACCTGACGGCTACATCAATTATGTGAAGGGCGCGAATGTCGCCGGTTTCATGAAGGTGGCCAAAGCGATGATGGCACAGGGTGTGGTGTGATAAAAAAACTTTGTGGCGAACAAAATACAAACATCCACATGTTTCGATGAAAACATGTGGATGTTTTTTGAAAACATGAACACGTTTTTGAAAAAGATGAACATGTTTTTGGTTGCTCCTTTGCGGAGTTTTTTTTATTGTCCGGCGACAGCGGGACGAAAATCGTTAATCTGCTTCACAACACTCTCAACATCATCGCTTAACCCAAGTATCAGGTTCTTGTATTTGCCGCGGGCAAGCAGGTCTTGGATGAGGGGATAGACGGGAATCTCCTTGGTCCAGAAGTCCACCCCGAGGAAAATCATGGGCGAGGAGGTGCCGAAGCTGAGATAATGGTCTTGCACGGCCTCTTGGAAAATTTCCTGCAGCGTGCCGGCACTGCCGGGCGTGAACACGATGCCGCCCATGGCCAGGGTGAGGATGCCGTCCTCGCGTATGCTGTTGTCGAAGTATTTGGCAATACGGGTGGCCAACGGTGTGGCCGATTCGTGGCCATAGAGCCAGGTGGGTATGCCGACACTTTCGTAGCGGGTCTGCGGCCATCGCAGACGCACCTGCATGGCCGTGTCGAGCCACATCGGGTGGGTATATTCGGGTGCGGTGCTCAACATACGGATGGCTTGGGCCAGTTCCTCGTCGGTGCGTCCCGCCATCCATGCGCCCAGGTGTGTGGCCTCCATGGCACCGGGTCCGCCTCCGCTGATCATCAGCTTGCCGCTTTCGGTGAGCCGCTTGCTGATGTGGGCCACGGTGGCAAACTGCGCATCATCGCGACGTATGCTGTGGCCACCCATTACGCCCACCACATCGAAGGGCGGGTATGCGGAGAGAAATTCGTGCAGGGCCATCGAAATGCTGTGGTCGTGAAGTGTTCTGGCCAACGTCTCTTTAATGTCTGTGGAGCGCTTCCCGCGTTTCAGATAGTGTTGATAGACGTGCTGGTCATAGGTGTCCTTGAAGGTTCGGGGATTTCCCGGCTGGTAGCCGGCGTAGAGTGTGGATGCCGTGTAGAGTTCGCTTTGGACGGTAAACAACTCGCCCATTTCGGGGAATACCAGGCTGTCGGTGAGTTGGCGTTTCAGGCCGCGGGGCATGCGGCAAGCCAGGAAAAGACAATTCTTATAGGTGTGGGCAAAGGCCTCCTGAGGCATGTCGAGTCCCTGGAAAGCTACCCGTGTGATGGGTTGCCCGGATGTTGAAGCAAAAAGTCGCTTGCACTCATCCTGCGTCTTAACTATCAGATAATTCTGCCTCATTCTGTTTAACTTCTGCTTGAATGTGTATGGGGGTATTCCCCTCCGCCAGCAGCACGTCTCTTCTCAGGGCGGAGAACTGCGTCCAAAGGTCGTTGCTCATGGTCCATGAGTTGGTCAGATGACCTTGTCCTTGGCTGTCGAGCCGGTGGATGACATAATTGGGTGTGATATGGTTGATGTCCATGGCCGGTTGATAGGCCGACTCTTTTCCGGCACTGCTGTAAACCTCGTTGATCAGTTTGGCGGCGAGCATCTCATCCATCAGCCCGCGCACCAGGTGCAGGGGGAGCTTGGTGTTTTGTGCTATCTGCTCGTAGGTGAGGGGTGGCAGGCCGTCGGCAAAACGCTTGCAGACGCCACTCATGATGTAGAGGCAAAGGGCGTCGTGGTCACATCGGGAGAGGTTGGCACTGTCGCGTGTGAACATATAATCCGCCCCGTGCTGGATGGAATAGCTGAGCTGGCCGCCCGCAAGACAAATATACCATGAGAGTTGCAGCCAAAGCATGAACAGGGGGAGGGCTGCGAACGAACCGTAAATGGCATTGTAGCTGGACAGCTTGATCTGATATCGGAAGTAGAAGAACTGCAGCAACTGGAAAAGGATGCCGGAAAGGATGCCGGGAAGAATCACACTGCGCCAGTGTACGGTGGTATTGGGCATATACTTAAAGAGAAGCATGAAGCAGATTGTGGCAAATATCAGGGGAGAGATTCTCATGAAAAGGCGCATGGTGCCCGAAATCACGACATGGTCGGCATACTGCCCGGCCATGGTCATGAGAAAAACACTGAAACCGGATGTAACCACGAGAAGCAGTGGAAAGAGCACAAACACGGCGGTGTAGTCGATAATCTGGCGGTAGACGTTGCGCGAGGTGCGTGCATCCCAAATGGTGTTGAAGGCTGTCTCGATGCTGCTGCTCATGTTGATAACGGTAAATACGAGGAAGACAATGCCTACGCCCAGGAAGATGCCGTTGTGGGTGTTCTCGATGTAGCGATGGATAAACTCAAACAATTTGTCGCTGATTTCGCCGCCAAAGCTGTCGTTCATACTCGACTTCAGGCGCATTTCAATTTCGTCTCCCCAATTGAAGCCGCGGGCCAGCGCATAGATGATGCTGAGCACGGGCACAAATGCCAACAGGCAACTATAAGTAAGAGCCGATGCGTAGCTGGGCAGGTTGTTACGCATAAAACAATTGAATGTGATTACCAGCCAACGAAGACTTTTCAAACCTATCCGTTGAGGCACGCTGAGTTGTGCTTCGTCTATAATCCACATGCCCTCATGAAGAAAGTGGCCGATTCGTTTGGTTAACGTCATGCTTTCAGTGTTTAATAAAAAGAGGCGCAGACCCTGTGTAAGCCGGGTTCTGTTCCCATGCCACGAAAGCTTGGGCGTCTGTCATTTATCCACGACCGTTGTTGCCAACGGCCTCTATCGTCCCACCCTCCGGCTCGGGCAGGAGGCCACCCTCAAACGCCGGTATACGCGGACTTTCAACTTCCGGTGTGCACGGCACCGCTGTCACCAGACGGCCCGGTGGGCTCTTACCCCACCTTCTCACCCTTACCGAGCTTATGAGGCAGGCCTCAAAGGCGCGGCGGTTATTTTCTTCTGCACGTACAGACCCTCGCGGATCTCTTCTATATTAGGAAGCGGACACCTCACTGTGTTGCCCGGACTTTCCTCTCGTCTTCCAGCCTCGAAAGGCCGGTCGGCCAGCGACAAACTGTCCGGGTCTGCGTCTCTAAAAGACAAATGTACGTCTTTTTTGCGGAAAAAATGTCATAACCCTGCCTTTTTCTTGCCTTTGGCACACTTCGTGACGGGAAAAGGATAGGAACAGGATGAAGCAGATAAAAGTAATGTTAAGCCGCCATACACAAGATATAAGGAGTGCAAAACGGTAACGAAAGTGTGTTAAATAGCCAAAATGAAATTATTTTGTATGCTTAATTGGTGATATATTTGCACAAACGAAAAAAGATAAACATAACCGATAAAACGTTTATAGTAAGATGAAACAAAGAACAAAGAATTGGCTGGGCGTAGCCGCATTGGTACTGACCAGCAGTGCTGTTGCAGGAGTGGTGATGGCAAAGACCGGAAGTTCTGCTTCTGAAAATGCCAATACCCCCGAATCGGCACAGGAGATGCCTTTCAACGTGGCTGAACCCTCGACCATCTCAGGCCCCACAGGCCTGGTGGATCTGACGGCAGCTGCCGAAAGTTCCGTGAACAGCGTTGTACATATCCGGGTGACCGTGGCCGGCAAGACGCAGCGCGTAAGGGTGAACGACCCGTTTGAGGACTTCTTCGGTGATTTCTTCGGCTATGGCGGCCGCGGGCAGCGCCAGCCCCAGGAGCGTGAATACAAGCAGCCCGACCAGCATGCCGCAGGCAGCGGGGTGATTGTGTCCACCGATGGCTATATCGTGACGAACAACCATGTGGTGGGGAAAGCCAACGAGATTAGTGTGAAACTGAATGACGGACGTGAGTTCAAGGGACGAATCGTAGGTACTGATGAAACCACGGATTTGGCTCTGATTAAAATCGAAGCCAAGAATCTGCCTGCCATCCCCATAGGCAACAGCGACGACCTGAAGCTGGGCGAGTGGGTGCTGGCCGTGGGTAATCCTTTCAACCTTACCAGTACAGTGACAGCCGGCATCGTGAGTGCCAAGGCACGCAGTTTGGGTGCCAATGGCGTGGAGAGTTTCATCCAGACGGATGCCGCCATCAACAGTGGAAACAGTGGCGGTGCCTTGGTGAACGTACGTGGCGAACTGGTGGGTATCAACTCCATGCTTTATAGCCAGACGGGAAGCTATAGCGGTTACGGCTTTGCCATCCCCACCTCCATCATGAACAAGGTGGTGAGCGACCTGAAGGTATATGGCGTGGTGCAGAGAGCTGTGTTGGGCGTTATCGGAACGGATGTGAGCAACTATATTGACATGGAGGAGGCCAAGGGCAACACTCCCGACCTGGGCACCGTGACAGGTGTTTATATCTCCGATCTGGTAGATGGTAGCGTGGCTTCGGAAAGCGATATAAAGAAGGGTGATGTGATTGTGGGATTCGCCGGAAAGAAAATCAGCAAGATGAGCGAACTGCAAGAGCAATTGGCCCGGCACAAACCCGGCGATAAGGTGACGCTGAAGTATATCCGTGACAAGAAGGAGAATGCCATAACGCTCGAGCTGCGCAACACTCAGGGAACAACCAAAGTGGTGAAGGATACGGACGTTGACCAATTGGGCGCGAAATTGCGTGAACTTACCGAACAGGAAAAACAAGAGTTCAGACTGCAGTATGGCTTGATGGTGACAGCCGTGGGCAACGGAAAGATGAAGGAGAGCGGTGTGACCAAAGGCTCTATCATCCTTCAGGTCAACAACAAACCGATGCAGTCTGTGGAGGATTGGGAAAAGGCCGTAGCCGTTGCTCATCAACTTAACGACCGCACCCTGTGGATAAGAGGCGTTGCCCCGAGCGGCCGGAAGGTAAGCTTCGTGATTGAATTGGACGAATAAGCGGACAATAAACACAAGTAAACCGGAATGAATACAAACGAAGGGCCGGATTCCTTAAATGAACGAGGAATCCGGCCCTTCGTGTTTTCTGTTTTAAATCTAATGCTGTTTGGCTAAATCAGTGGAGCGCCGGCCATGCGGCATTGCCGGCGCATCTCGTCGGGCCAGATGCTGGCTTGCGTCTCACCGATGTGCGCTTTATGAAGCAACAGCATACACAACCGGCTTTGGCCGATACCTCCACCGATGCTCAAGGGTAGCGTCCCTTCCAACAAGCGACGATGGAAATAAAGGCTCTTGCGCTCCTCTTTCCCCTGAAGAGTCAATTGGCGTTCCAAAGCTTCCTTGTCCACGCGGATGCCCATGGAACTCAGTTCGATGCTCCTGCCCAAGATGGGATACCAAACAAGCAGGTCGCCATTTAAACCGGCAAAACCTTCTTCGTTGGGTGTGCTCCAATCGTCGTAGTCGGGCGCCCGCATATCATGTTCCCGCCCATCGCCAAGTTTACCTCCTATGCCTATAATAAACACTGCGCCATACTTCTTGCATACGGCATCCTCACGCTCTTTGGGAGTGAGCGTGGGGTAGAGCTTCCGCAGTTCCTCGCTGTGAATGAAATGAACATCTTCGGGCAGGAATGCCTTTAACTGGGGATATGTCTCACAGATATAAAACTCGGTGCGCAGGATGGCACTGTATATCTTGTTGACGATGCGCTTAAGGAATGCCACATTGCGGTTGCTGTCCACAATCACACGTTCCCAGTCCCATTGGTCCACGTAAAGCGAGTGGATGTTGTCCAGTTCCTCGTCGGCTCGGATGGCGTTCATGTCGGTAATGATTCCGAAGCCCGGCTCTATCTGATATTCTGCCAAGGTAACCCGCTTCCATTTTGCCAGCGAGTGCACCACTTCGGCAGTTGCCTCGTCCATGTCTTTGATGGGAAATGACACGGCACGTTCCGTTCCGTTCAAATCATCGTTGATTCCCAGTCCGCGGAGTACAAACAAGGGGGCCGTCACGCGACGCAGACGCAGTTCGGTACTGAGGCCGGACAGGAAAAAATCCTTGATGTTTTTGATGGCCAGCTCCGTCTGTTTAAGGTCCAAAGTGGATTTATATCCCGCAGGAATATTTAGCTTGCTCATAAGTGTTTTGTTGTTAATTTCTTGATTTTGGTTTCAAATTGACGGCAAAGATAATGAAATTATGTCAAGTTGTCAAATCTTATTCTTGAAATGTTCTACAAAAAAACGATAAAATGTTGCGAATATCAAGGAATATACTTACTTTTGCACTTCGAAAGGCCTCGTAGCTTAGCTGTATAGAGCGTCAGATTCCGGTTCTGAAGGTCGAGGGTTAGAATCCCTCCGAGGTCACAAATCCAACAAGCCAAACTGCTGAAATAATAAGCAGCTTGGCTTGTTTTTTTTGGAATTTCCTGTAAGCCATGGCAAAACTAAAATCAATTTTGCCATGGCTTACCCAAATTATTCTCCGGAATTATTTACTCCAAGATATTCGTTAAAGAATTTTTCAATCGAGGCAAACGGAATGATGTCTTTGTGGTCGTAGAGGTCGGTGTGGCTTGCTCCGGGAATCACCATGAAGAGTTTGTTGTTATCCTTTCCGGGAGTGACGGTCAGTTTTTTGTAAGTGTCACTGCCGAAATAGAACGAATGGGCTTTCTCTCCGTGGAGTATCATGACAGCGTTCTCTATTTCTCCGGCACGGCTCATCAGCGGGAAGTTTATCCAGGGAATCGGGGATGTAGCATTGCGTCCGCCGTTGGAGTTGAGCGAGCGGGGATGATAGCCGCGTTCTGTCTTGTAATAGTCATGATAGTCGCGCAGGAACTTGGGGGCGTTTTCCGGCAACACATCGGGAACACCGCCACCCGGTTTGGGAGTGCCGTTGATGTAGTCTTCAGTGCGTTGTGTGGCCAGTTTTTTGCGAAGAGCGTTGCGGGCTTCGGCACTGTCCTCAGCATCGAAATAACCGTTGGCATTAACACGGCTCATGTCGTACATGGTGGATGCGAGAGTCGCCTTGATACGCGGGTCGGAGGCTGCCGCGTTCACTGCTATGCCGCCCCATCCGCAAATTCCGATGATTCCGACTTTCTCGGAATCTACATCGGGATTTGTGACAAGGTAGTCGACAGCCGCACTGAAATCCTCGGTGTTGATGTCTGGAGAGGTCATGTAGCGGGGAGTGCCTCCGCTTTCACCGGTGAACGAGGGGTCGAAGGCTATGGTCAGGAAACCGCGTTCGGCCATCTCCTGTGCATAGAGTCCGGCCGCCTGTTCCTTGACAGCTCCGAAAGGTCCGCAGACAGCTATTGCGGGAAGCTTGCCTGTGGTGTCTTTGGGTTTGTACATGTCGGCTGCAAGTGTGATGCCGTAGCGGTTTGCAAAGGTCGCCTTGCTGTGGTCAACCTTGTCACTCTTGGGAAAAGTCTTGTCCCATTCTTTTGTCAAAGTCAGTTTTTCCATATTGTTTCTGTTTCCTTTTGGTCTTGAGGCGTATAAATTTGTCATTCCGGTTATAAGAACCGTCAGACCTGCGGCTGTCAGTTGTTTTATATTCATGTCAAATTAAATTTATCGGTTCAGGAAGTTTTCTTCGGATTCCATCGTATGATTGTTTCTGTATTTTCCGGCTGCAAAATTACAGGAAGAGCCCCACAACAAAGTTGCTGTGAGGCTCAATCATAGTTTCTGAAAAGTTCAATCGTGTTTTTAGCCCACAACCGCAGTGGGCGCGATACCGAACTCCTTTTTGAATGCTGTTGAGAAATGGGAGGGATTGCGGAAACCGACCTCGGCATAGACTTCCACCACTTTCTTTTCCTTGGTTTTCATAAGTTCATACGCCTTTTCAAGTCGTTTCTTAATAAGCCATTTTTCGGGTGTGAGATTACTTATTTTTTTGAAATCACGTTTGAATGTGGCAAGACTGCGACCGGTATAGTGAGCAATCTCTTCCATACTTAGGTCATACATGAAATTCTCTTCCATAAAGCCAAGGATATCTATCTTCCACGGCTCGTTGAAGTCAAACATCGTCGGCACGAATCTTTCATCTATTGCAAGAAGAGCCATCAGCCCTTCTTGTAATTTCAACTCCATGAAGTTATCCTTAGGCTTGACATTCGGATTGAAATACGGTGTCATTGAGGCAAACAGGCTGTCAAGTTCCACGGTCTTGGGCAATTTGATCACTCCGCCGGGGAGTTTGCCGGTTCTTGGCTTTAGCTTGTTAAGCGCCAGTTTGCCATACATTTCCCTAAGGAATTTGCGGGTGAACATGAGGAATATGCCGCAATACCGTTCGTCTTGGTAAGTTTTCTTATACATGGTGATGTGATGATCACGCGGAATGAACACGCATTCACCTTTGCGCACATGTATCTTTTCATTTCCGTTGTCAAGAATCATCTCGCCCGAGTACACATAGTTGAGCGCATACTCCCGTGAGCGGTGGACGCAGCCGCTTTGGTCATCGTAAAAGAAACTGTAAAACACATTGTTATAGTTGAATATCAGTTTCAACGGGCCAAGATTCTTGTTGGGGTCTGTTGTCATAAGTCATAAGTATAGATTGCAAAATTAGCAATAAAAAGGCAGACTGCAATTTCCTTAAGCTTCAAATTACATGTCGTGTGGAGGGACTGATTCGTATTTACCGCTATTTTATCGCAAAAAGACTTGGAGGGATACATCAAGATGTTTTTGAAAAACATGAACATGTTTCAGAAAAAGATGAACATGTTTTTCCAAAAAGATGCACATGCTTTTGATGGCTCCGCAAACGGCATCGGACACATGCGGCTTGCTTTATACCGATTTCGTCGAACCGCTTTCTTCTCCTTTTCCCCGAAGAAATTAGGGGGAGAGAGCAGTTTTTATGAAGATGTGTGTTGCGGTTGGTTTTTTTTGCTTAGATTTGTAGAGGTAAACGGAAAACGCAAAAAAATATGCGAAAGAAAGTTTTTATATTCCTTTGGGTGGTATTTACTTTAGGTGTGCTCACTGTGGGAGGAATATTCTGGTTGATAGAACGTGGCGTTATTGGGAATATGCCGGACTTGGCGGATCTGGAGAATCCCGTGGACAAATATGCGAGTCAGGTGTTCAGTTGCGACGGCAAACAGATTGGAACGTTCAGTTATAGCAAGAACAATCGTATTTTTGTCAGTTATCAAGATTTGCCGCAAAGTCTGATAGATGCGCTTGTGGCCACAGAGGACGAACGTTTTATGGAGCATAGCGGCATTGATTTCCGTGCCTTGTTCCGTGCTGTGTTCAAGCGTGGTATCCTGCAGCAGAAGAGTGCCGGAGGCGGAAGTACCATCACACAGCAATTGGCCAAGCAGCTTTATAGCGAGCGGGCTCGTAGCACCGAGGAACGTTTGATGCAAAAGCCGATAGAGTGGGTGATTGCCGTCAAGCTGGAGAAATACTACACAAAGGAGGAGATAATCAATCTCTATTTCAATCATTTTGATTTTCTTCATAACGCCGTAGGCATCCGCCTGGCCGCAAACACGTATTTTGCCAAAGACCCCAAAGACCTGACCATCGGAGAGAGCGCCACATTGGTGGGTATGCTGAAGAACCCCAGCTATTTCAATCCGAAAAGCCATCTTCAGCGTTGTGAGGAACGGAGAAATGTCGTTATCGGCCAAATGGTGAAATCGGGGTATCTGACGCAACATCAGGCGGACAGCGTGATGTCCGAGCCTCTGAATATTGATAATTATAAGGTTCAAAGCCATTCAACGGGTATCGCAACCTATTTCCGCGAACGCCTGAGAACGATGATGACGGCACAGAAACCTGACCGGAGCAGGTACGCTTCTTGGCAGGAGCAGCAATTCTATGAGGATTCTTTGGCATGGGAATTGGATCCCTTGTATGGCTGGTGCAATAAAAATATCAACAAGAAGACCGGTAAAGCCTATAACATTTACCAGGATGGTCTGAAAATCTATACAACCATAGACAGCCGCATGCAGCAATATGCCGAGGATGCTGTTCAACGGCACGTCGTTGAGACCTTGCAACCTCTTTTTGATAAGGAGCGAAAGGGAACAAAAAATGCTCCCTACGGCAATTCCGTTACATATAAGGAAGTGGAGAGCGCACTGAACCGTTCAAAACGCCAAAGCGAACATTATCTGGCATTGAAGCGCTTGGGCTGGAGTGACGAACAGATTGAACAGGATTTTGCCACAAAACGTATGATGAGAGTCTATACCCCTCAGGGAGAGGTTGACACGCTCATGAGTCCGATGGACAGCATAAAGTATTATAAGGGCTTTCTGCATACCGGATTTGTCTGCATGGATAACCTGACCGGAGCCATCAAGACCTACGTGGGTGGCATCGATTATGCCCATTTCCAATACGATATGGCGGGACAGGGACGTCGTCAGGTGGGGTCAACCATCAAACCCTTCCTTTATGCGATGGCCATGGAAAACGGTTGGACACCTTGTGATGTAGTGCCCAACGAGCCTCATACCTATGTAATAAACGGAAAGGCGTGGACTCCCCGTAATGCGGGCCATGCACGCCAAGGCGAGATGGTGACCCTGCGTTGGGGACTGGCACAGAGCAACAACTGGGTGTCGGCATACTTGCTCAATAGCCTCAGCCCGGCTCTTTTGGTGCAATACCTGAGAAAGTTCGGCATCAGGAACCGAAACATCGATGCCGTGCTTCCTCTTTGTCTGGGCACATGTGATGTAAGTGTGCTGGAGATGGTTACGGGTTACACCGCTTTTGCCCGGGGCGGCACGCGTTGTACTCCCATGATGGTAACCCACATCATTGATTCGGACGGCAACGAGGTGGCCAATGCCGCTTCGTTGCAGGTAACCAAAAATTCGCATGATGATATGGACACCCGTGAGGTGCTGACTCAGGATGCTGCCTGGAGAATGGTAGACTTGATGAAGGGTGTGATGGATGGCGGCACCGGTTCGAGAATGCGATTCAAGTATGGCGTCAAGGCTGAAATGGGTGGAAAAACGGGAACAACGAATGATAACTCTGACGGCTGGTTTATGGGCTATACTCCCTCTCTCACTTTCGGAGCTTGGGTGGGAGGTGATGAACGTAAGATTCATTTCAACAGCATGGCAAACGGCCAAGGTGCTTCTTCAGCTTTACCCATAGCCGCATTGTTTATGCAGAAGGTATATGCCAATCAGGCAGAACTGGGGTACTCTCCCGACGAGAAATTTGTGTTTCCTGAGGATTATAGTGCTTGCGGGGGCGATACGCTGGACGTGGACATCGAACCGTTTGAACAGGTGATAGAGACAAAAGAGCCTGAAGGGTCTGTCGTAGAAGACCTCTTTGGATTATAAAAATAAAAAAGAAGAAATGAAGTTTATAGCAATAATACCGGCCCGCTACGGCAGTAGCCGTTTCCCGGGGAAGCCTTTGGCAAAGCTCGGAGGGAAAGCCATCATACAAAGGGTGTATGAGCGCGTGAAGCAGTGCTTTGAGGACGTGTTTGTGGCCACCGATGACCAACGTATTCTTGATGTGGTGGAAGCGTTCGGAGGAAAGGCCGTGATGACAAGTGCCAACCATCGCAGCGGAACAGACCGTTGTTGGGAAGCCTATACCCGCTGCGGCGTGAAGGCTGATGTGGTGGTAAATGTTCAGGGGGATGAGCCTTTCATCCATTCTTCCCAACTGGACACCATACGCGAATGCTTTGACCAAAGCGACATTGATATTGCCACATTGGGGAAACCTTTCGCTCCCGCCGATGGAATCGATGCCCTGTCCAATCCCAATTCACCCAAAATTGTGATGGGAAAGGATGGGAATGCCTTGTATTTCAGCCGGAGTGTAATTCCTTATTTGCGGGATATTCCTCGGGAAGAATGGTTGGAGCATCACACTTTCTATAAGCATATAGGCTTGTATGCCTATCGGACGGATGTGCTGGAGCGTATCACCCGGATGCCGCAAGGTGTGTTGGAGCGTGCGGAGAGTCTGGAACAGCTGCGCTGGTTGGAAAACGGATTGAAGATACGTGTGGGAATGACACATGCGGAAACCATAGGTATAGACACCCCGGAGGATTTGAAGCGTGCCGAGGCATATCTGCTGACAGAACATAATTGAAACGAAAAGAATGAACGTAAAATATATCCTAACTTCTATATTTCTGCCTTTCTGCCTTTCCGGTTATTCCCAAAATATTACGGTAGGCACATACAATATGCCCGATGAGGGACTCTATCAAGGTGAATTGTTTAAAGGCAAGCCTTGGGGACAAGGAAAAACCACCTACCCTAATGGCGATTTCCATGTGGGCAAATACGAAAAGGGAAAGCGCAGTGGCTATGGAGTCTACCAGTTCAGCGACGGCGAAAAGTACGAAGGAGACTGGCTGCAAAACCATCA
This sequence comes from uncultured Prevotellaceae bacterium, assembly GCA_947176895.1. Taxonomy (GTDB): domain Bacteria; phylum Bacteroidota; class Bacteroidia; order Bacteroidales; family Bacteroidaceae; genus Physcousia. Next base: position 14,072 of record CAMWSK010000036.1, read on the forward strand.
GCATGGCAACGGAACGTACTATTTTAAGAACAACAACCGCTATACGGGTCTTTGGTTCCGGGACTATCAGCAGGGCCATGGCACCATGTATTATTATAATGGTGACATCTACGTGGGTGAGTGGAAAGAAGACAAGCGTGATGGCATGGGCACATATACCTACGCCGACGGTACCCAATATCATGGCACATGGGTGAATGACCAGAAAACGGGGTACGGAAAATTCACATGGCCCGACGGCTCTTTCTATGAAGGAGAATGGAAGGCCAACAAAATGTCGGGCGAAGGCACATACCATTATGGTTCCGGAGACGAGTATAAAGGTCAGTGGCTCGACGGATACCAGCATGGTCAGGGCTTCTTTACGCAGGCAGGAGGCGATAAATACGAAGGAAGTTTTCTAAATGGTGAGCGTAACGGTAACGGTTTCACCACGTTTGCCAACGGCGATAAATATGTCGGCAATTATAAAAACGGCCTGCAGGATGGTATGGGCACCTATACTTATGCCAACGGAAACGTGTATGCGGGCATGTGGAAGGATGGAAAACGTGAAGGTAAAGGTAAATATACGTCGGGTGAAGGTTCTTATGAAGGTACATGGAAGGCCGGTCTGATGGACGGAGAGGGAGTGCTGAAGATGGCTGACGGCCTTAAATATAAGGGAGGCTTCAGTAATGGCATGAAGCACGGCCATGGCATATTGGAGGATAAGGAAGGCGTCCGCTATGAAGGAATGTTCAGCAATGACATGAAAAACGGTGAGTTCCATGTGCGCAAGGGTACCAATGCGAGAAAGGTCATGTATGTGAACGATAGAGAGCAGAACTGATATTTTAAACTAATTTAATAAGGTATGATTATAGACAGAATAGAAAATATAGAGAAGTACAGTTTCTTGTGCAATCGTTTTCGTCAGGTGGCGGACTTCTTAAGGGCTAACAATTTGAACGAGATGCCCGATGGATGTCATGTCGTTGATGCGGACAACCTCTTTGTGAATATCGTTAGTTCCCAACCCAAGAGCCGCAAGGATGCGAAACTGGAGACTCATGACAGGATGATTGACATTCAGATATTGCTTTCCGGTGAGGAACAACATCTTTTCTGTCCGCGCAAGGAGCTAAGTGAGGCCCCATATGATGAGGCAAACGACATATCGTTTTACGAGGAGCAAACAGGCAATGCCATAGATTTGCGCCCGGGATTGGCTGTAATCTATTTTCCGGAGGATGCACATGCGCCGGCCATCTGCGACAAGGTCATCCGCAAGGCAATCTTTAAAGTCAGAAAACAATAACCAACCTCTTTCTTTATAATACCATGACAACAACTAAAAAAAACACAACAGTCAAGAAAACTACGTCTGCAAAGAAACCCGCGGCGAAGAAAAAGGCTACACCCAAGAAGGCTGTTGTAGAGCAGCCTCCTATGTTGAAGTTGCTTAAGAACGACAAATATCTGCAGCCTTACGCCCGGGCCATCGAGGGGCGTCATCAACACGCACTGGATAAAATCAACGAGTTAACCGACAAAGGGAAGACCACCTTGGTGGATTTCGCTTCCGGCCATTTGTACTATGGTCTTCACCGTCAGGCCGATGGCAGTTGGGTGATTCGTGAATGGGCTCCAAACGCCACCGAGATTTTTTTGATTGGCGACTTCAACAATTGGACCGAGCAGAAGGCCTATGCCATGAAGCGCATAAAGAAAACCGGGAATTGGGAAATCGTTCTTCCTGCCGCTGCGCTGTCTCATGGTCAGTTGTATAAGATGAGTGTCCACTGGGATGGCGGCCAGGGTGAGCGTGTCCCTGTATGGGCCAACCGTGTGGTGCAGGACGAACAGACAAAGATTTTCAGTGCCCAAGTGTGGGCGCCCGAACATCCTTATGCCTGGCAAGTGAAGAAATTCAAGCCAAACACCTCGCCCTTATTGATATACGAGTGCCATATCGGCATGGGACAAGATGCCGAGAAGGTGGGCACGTATCGTGAGTTCAAGGATACGGTGTTGCCCCGCATCATCAAGGATGGCTACAACTGTATCCAGATAATGGCCATCCAGGAACATCCTTATTACGGCAGCTTCGGTTATCATGTGAGCAGTTTCTATGCCGCAAGCAGTCGTTTCGGCACGCCGGAAGAACTGAAGGAACTGATAGACGAGGCCCACAAAAACGGCATCGCCGTGATTATGGATGTGGTGCACAGCCATGCCGTGAAGAATGAAGTTGAAGGCTTGGGCAATTGGGCTGGTGATCCTTGTCAGTTCTTCTATCCCGGTGAACGTCGCGAGCATCCGGCTTGGGACAGCCTTTGCTTCGACTATGGCAAGAACGAAGTGCTTCATTTCCTTCTCTCCAATTACAAATATTGGATGGAAGAATACCATTTTGATGGTTTCCGCTTCGATGGCGTCACCTCGATGCTCTATTACAGTCATGGTTTGGGCGAGTGCTTCGGGGGCTATGGCGACTATTATAACGGTCACCAAGACGATAATGCCATTTGTTTCCTCACACTGGCCAACGTGCTTATCCACAACCTGAATCCCAATGCCATCACCATTGCCGAGGAAGTAAGCGGCATGCCGGGTCTGGCCGCGCCCTTCAAGAATGGCGGATACGGCTTCGATTATCGCATGGCGATGAATATTCCCGACTATTGGATCAAGACCATCAAGGAGTTGAAGGACGAGGACTGGAAGCCCAGCAGCATCCTGTGGGAACTGACCAATCGTCGCGTAGATGAAAAGACCATTTCTTATTGCGAAAGTCACGACCAGGCGTTGGTGGGCGACAAGACGATTATCTTCCGTCTGATAGATGCCGATATGTATTGGCACTTCAAGAAGGGCGATGAGAACTACAACGTTGAGCGTGGTATCGCCCTGCATAAGATGATTCGCTTGGTGACAGCTTCCACCATCAATGGCGGTTACCTCAACTTCATGGGCAATGAGTTCGGACACCCCGAATGGATAGATTTCCCCCGCGAAGGCAACGGATGGAGTCATAAATACGCTCGTCGCCAGTGGAATCTGGTGGACAACAAGGATCTTTGTTTCCACTACCTGGGCGACTTCGACCAAGCCATGATTAAGATTATCAAGAAGGAGGCCGGGTTCCAGAAGACTCCGGTCACCGAGATTTGGCACAACGATGGTGACCAGGTGTTTGCTTTCCAGCGTGGCAACCTCTATTTCTTCTTCAACTTCAGTCCTAACCGGAGCTACGATGGTTATGGTTTCATGATGCCCGAAGGTTCATATGAATATATATTGAACACCGATGATGTAAAATTCGGAGGCCATGGTCTGAATGACGACAGTGTGGTGCATTTCACCAATTGGGACCGCATGCTGGCCAAGGATGGCAAGGGCTGGTTAAAACTCTATTTGCCGGCCCGCAGTGCTTGTGTGCTGCGTATGTGTAAGGAATAATATTCTATCATGTCATGAATATTGGAAGGAGTTGCGTGATTTCCCCACGCAACTCCTTTTTATGTATGTGTGTCAAGGCGTATAAATGGAGGAAAACGAAGTTGTTTTTATAAAGAGGCAAAACGGTCGGCTAAATATGGTATAACAAGTGCGGAAGTCGTATTTGATAAAAACAACTTCCCAACGCAGAAAGCAGTTCAATTAGAAGATATTATCATAAAAAATGAGTATTTTCGCATTCGGATTGATGTTTTCCAACAAAATAATAATTACCATTTGGTCCGATGCTTACCATATCAGATATTAACCGATTGCTAATTGTCGTATTTGTGATGTGCTGTGCGTTCTCGCTGCATTCCACAAATGTCGGATACGACAAGCCCCCGGAGCATGTTGAAGCAGATTCATTCCTCGCCGGTATGCCGGATAAATTGCAAGAACGTCAGGCGGAAGCAATCCGCAAGGCAATTTCTGGCGAAAACGGCAAACTTCTTAATGTAAGGAATGCGCGAAATGGTGCGGCAGAATTGCCCAACGGTGTGTCACGGACAGAAATAAGCAAAAGCCTAACCCTTTTTCGGAGTAACCGCTATGACAACGACACTATACCATTGCTTGTCTATTTTCATGGTGGCGGTTGGGTGATTGGAAGCATAAACAGTTGTTCGCGATATTGCGGTGCCATGGCCGAGAAAGGAATTGCAGTGCTTGCCGTTGACTATAGGCTCGCCCCTGAACATCCTTTCCCGGAAGGACTGAACGATTGCATGGATGCCGTAAAATATGCTCTCGACAATATGGCGGAGTGGAAATGCGGCAGCATATCTGTAGGGGGAGATAGTTCCGGAGGAAATCTTGCCATAGCCACAGCAATGAGTTTCCGGAAAAACACTTTCAATAGTCTGATTATATTCTATCCCGTCACGAAAGCCTATGCGGATGACTCCAAATCTTGGGAACAGTTTGGCAAAGGGTTCGGACTTGACAGCGAACTGATGGACGCTTTCAACGACGCTTATACCTCAGACTCACATAATCCGTTGGTCTCTCCTGCAGAAGCAGCAGATTCAACTCTTTCCAAACTACCCCCGACATTGCTTGTGGCGGCCGAACGTGACATTCTCTATTGCCAGGGTGTTGACTTCGCAGAGCGGCTGACACATCTCGGGGTGGAACAGAAATACGTTCTTATTCCCGGATCGGTTCACCTGTTTATTACGGTTGCCGGACAGCCAACAGCATTCCGTCGTTCCGTGAAGGAATCCTCGGAATTCATCTCCATGCATTCAGGACAAGCCGTCAAATAAAAGGCAACATGGTTCCTGACGAGGAAGTTCCGGCGTCATAAAAATGAAGTATCATAGGATGCCCGGCTTGTAGGGGTGTAATGTCATAAATATAGGAAGGAGTTGCGTGATTTCCCCATGCAACTCCTTTTAATGTATTTCACCTATTATTGAGATTTCTACCGAATAGCAGTATTTTTCTTTACATTTTGTCAATTCATATATCAGCCCTTAAATTTGGCGGTATATATGAATTTATATTATTTTGCAATAATGAAACAGGGTCGTCATATCGTTGAAATCATTACCGACAACAAGGAGAATACTTATTACGCAACCGGATTGCGAGTGGGGGGCAAGATATAAAATTCTACAACAAACAGATTTTACTCTATTTTATAGAGTATATAAAAGAGTAGTTATCTCGACTATCTTCTCAACGAGGATTTCATACGTACCAACCTCTATAACTACCTGACAGAAGATGGAGATTTGGAGCGAACAATGTCAAATTCAGAAAAACTGTGCCTACGATGACTATGCAAGGAATCATCGAAAAATTCCCATCAATAGATATTGCCGCAATGGGATTTACGCACGGTTGGAAAAATGAGAAATTATAACAAAGCCCAACTTCGATGTTTTAAGAAGTTGGGCTTGATGCTTTCTGGTTTGGCAGATAGTAATAGATTTCATTCCTTTGGGATGCACTCCATATTCAGCATGCTGTTTTGTGACTATCAGCGTACAACCACTTTCACGGTCACACCTTTAACCCGGACTATGTAGATTCCGGCGGTGTGTACCTGTATCTCGGTCGACTCGTTGCCGGTACCGTGAAAAACGCACGTGCCGTGAACATTATAAACTGTCACCGTTTCGCCATCGGCTCCATACACGGTTATCGTGCCGTTGCCGGCAATTACCGTGACGGAAGATTCGTCAGGGGTGTCAACGGCAGTACCAATTTTGGTAAATTCGGCTGTGAGGGTGATGTTTTCGTTGACAGTGATTGTGCGAGGGTTGTCGGTGTTGCCGTCGCTCCATTTCACGAAGCGGTAACCTTCATTAGCTTCGGCAACAAGAGTGACAGTCGCTCCTTTGTGATACTCTCCACCGCCGGACACGGTTCCCATCGCTTCGTCATTGGACGAAACAGTCACTGCGAACATCTCCAATTCACTCATAGGGAATTATTACTGTCCGCTAAACCATAAAGATGTGAGTCCAACTTCTTGAAAACCGGAAGTTTGGCTTACATTTAGTATATGACAAGCCCCCAAGTTAGATTCCGATGCTTA
>CAMWSK010000037.1 GCA_947176895.1 uncultured Prevotellaceae bacterium
GCCACACGGTCTCGGACTGGGGCTGCACACCGCCTACTGCGCAGTAGGTAGCCACGGCACCGTCCAACACACGCAAAGAGCGCTCCACCTCTGCGGTGAAGTCCACGTGTCCCGGAGTGTCAATCAGGTTGAACTTGTACTTCTTGCCATTCCACGTCCAATAAGCAGTGGTAGCTGCAGAAGTGATGGTGATACCACGCTCCTGCTCCTGTGCCATCCAGTCCATGGTGGCACCACCCTCGTGCACCTCACCAATCTTGTGAGTTTTACCCGTGTAGAACAGGATACGCTCAGATGTCGTGGTCTTACCGGCATCGATGTGAGCCATGATACCGATATTACGAGTCAAATGCAAATCTTGCTTAGCCATAATGTTATGTTGCTAATTGTAATTGGTGAGTGACTTATTAGAAACGGAAGTGGGCGAAAGCACGGTTAGCCTCAGCCATACGGTGCATATCCTCCTTACGCTTGAAAGCGCCGCCCTGCTCGTTGTAGGCATCCATAATCTCGGCGGCCAACTTGTCGGCCATGGTCTTGCCGCCACGCTTGCGGGCGAAGGAAATCATGTTCTTCATAGAGATGCTCTCCTTGCGGTCGGCGCGAATCTCTGTGGGCACCTGGAAGGTTGCGCCACCGATACGGCGGCTCTTCACCTCCACCTGGGGAGTAATCTTGTCCAGAGCCTCTTTCCAAATGGTCAGGGCATCCTTCTCTTCACTGGCCATCTTGGTCTTCACCAGCTCCAGCGCATTGTAGAAAATCTCGTAGGAGATAGTCTTCTTGCCATCATACATCAGATGGTTCACAAACTTTGACACCTTCACATCGCCGAATACGGGATCGGGGAGAATCAAACGCTTTTTGGGAGTTGCTTTACGCATTTCTTTTTGTTGTTTTGTGTTTTGGGGTTGTTGTGTTTCCTTCGATATCTTCAACCTGCCTCTGCAGATTTACTCAACCTTGTCTGTTTACAACCAAAACGATTTGTGATAATTAATTACTTCTTAGCTGCTCCTGCTTTAGGACGCTTGGCACCATACTTACTACGACGCTGGGTGCGGTTGGCCACACCTGCGGTATCGAGCGTGCCACGAACGATGTGATAACGCACACCGGGCAGGTCCTTCACACGACCGCCACGAACCAGCACGATGCTGTGCTCCTGCAGGTTGTGTCCCTCTCCGGGGATGTAGCTGTTGACTTCCTTAGAGTTAGTCAGACGAACACGGGCCACCTTACGCATAGCCGAGTTAGGCTTCTTAGGTGTGGTAGTGTAAACGCGAACACATACGCCACGACGCTGGGGGCAGCTGTCCAAAGCGGGGCTCTTGCTCTTGTCTACCAACACGGTACGGCCTTTTCTTACCAATTGTGAAATTGTAGGCATTTTGTTTGTTATTTAATTGTTTATATTGTTATGTTGTTGTTTCTTTCGTTGTTATACGGGCACACTTGCCCACTATTTCGGACTGCAAAGGTATAAAAAGTATTTGATTTACACCGCACACACGCTTCCCTATTTTATAATAAGGAAAGGGTTTTAGGGGGATTTTAAGTTTATTTATGAATTAGAGCGTTAATTAACGCAGTGGCTTCGCACGATAATTCACAAGACAGAGAATCCGTGTCGCAATATTTGCCCAGACGTTTTTAAAAAAGCTACAATGAATGAGACAAACACCGCAGTGAATGAAATGAACTTCCCCCAAAGTTTTGTGTCCAACTTTTGGGATGCAGTTCAGTTTGACACAGCTCCATGTTCGTCACAGAATATTAGCGACCAATTACTATAATATTATAGATTATCAAACAGATTAACAACACCTCCAAGATACCGGTGATTTTCATCTCGGTAGATTTTGGTGCAGTTTCAACTTTCTTTACTTTATTCCTAATCCACCTATAGCACTCATATAATTCGGTAAGAGCGAAAAGAATAGTAACGCCAATTTCTATGGCATCCGCTTCAACTAAAAAACTCTTATTCTGTAGAGTCAGAATAAAGACGACAACCGAATAAAGCCAGTATGTAGTGATAATTTTTGAACATCATTTATTATAATACAACAAGTAGCTTTCTATAAAAGAAAACATATACCTTTCATTGATTTAAAATTTCTTTTGTTTTAGGTTGTGAAAAGTTAATTCCTTTTCCTTGTTCTTCCAAACATTTTCAACAAAATTCTATACATCGATAAAAAAAGTAAACTGTGTGTTTCATGCCGTTTGCAGAGCCTTCAAAAAAAGCATGCGAATGTTTTGGAAAAAACATGTTCATCTTTTTCAGAAACATGTTCATGTTTTAAAAAAACGTCTTGATGTTTTTGGGGAGGCCTTGTGACGGGGAATTTCCCGCTCCCCGCAAAGGAGCAAAACAGAATAGAAACTCTACATCACCATCCGGCCCGCATACGTATTCCTACCTTCCCTTTCAAACCAGTAATTCCACCTTGCCGGAGGGAAGATAGGTGGTGCGGATGCGCCATTCCTGCGGGTACATATTGTTCAGACGCCCGCCCACACTTTTGGCAAAGCCGATGGGGAGACCCTTATATACAAGGAGAACGATGCCGCGGGGAGCATCCACACGGATGATGTCGCGACGAAGATAGGCGATGGCCTCGGCATAAGACACTTCCACCTCGGGGAACGTGCCACGCACGTAGGCCGAACTCATGGCCAAGCCATGGGTGGGAATCCAATCGCGGCCTTTCAGCTCGCGATACTCCACGCCTGCAGTCAGAACCATCAACGTGCGTAGAAGTTTCTTCATGAAAGTTGCATGAAGAGCGGGCATAGCGAACTGCTTATCAGCTGTTTTATGGACCACAAAGTTGCCGGAAAGCCCCTCGAGAATCGCGTTTTTCGCAGCGCACGGCCCGGAGGAGGCAAATTCGCCATTCTTACGAAGCACGGAGATATAGAAGCCCTCCCCCCTATCCCGCCCGGGGAAGAAATGGCGCTGCTCCAGTTCCCGGGCACCCAATTCGCGGGCAATCCAGGCGGTGTTCTCTTCATCCTCATAGCGATTGAACGTGCAGGTGCTGTAAACCAACAGGCCGCCGGACTTCAGGCAAGGCCAGATGTCGGCAAGAATCCGGCGCTGGCGTTGGACACATGCCTCCACATTTTGCAGGCTCCACTCGCTCACGGCCACCTCGTCCTTGCGGAACATTCCTTCACCGGAACAGGGTGCGTCAACCACAATCAGGTCAAAGGCGGCCTCCAAGTGGCGGAAGTCTTCGGGGAAATTATTGGTCACCACGCAATGGGGATGTCCCCACTTGATTATGTTCTCAGCCAAGACCTGGGCACGCGGACGCATGGGTTCGTTGCTCACCAGCAGACTGTTCTCGGAAAGACGGGCACGCAGAAGGGTACTCTTCCCGCCGGGAGCGGCACAAAGGTCGAGCGCAATCAGGTCGCCCGAAGGCATATAGCGGCGAAGAATCTCGTCCAAGTACATGGAGCCGGCCTCCTGCACATAGTAGGCTCCGGCATGAAACAGCGGGTCGAACGTGAAGGAAGGGCGATTGGACAGGTAATAGCCTTCGGGGCACCAGGAAACCGGCTTGGCATCTGCGGGCAGATGGAACGAACGACCAGGGATAGAAGAAAGCTTCGCACGGTTCAGGCGGACCGACACACAAGGGTCTTGGGAAAGGCCGTCAAACAACTGTTGGGCCTGATCCTGGCCCAATTGTTGTTGCATCATGTAGACAAAGTCGGCGGGTAGATGCATACTCGTCAAACGCTCACCTTACCTTTGATGGCAGGCCAAGGGTCGTAACCCTCAAGCGTGAAATCCTCGTACTTAAAGTCGAAGATGTCCTTCACGTCAGGGTTAAGAATCATGCGGGGAAGCGGACGGGGCTCACGGGCCAACTGCTCGCGCACCTGTTCGAAATGGTCATTATATATATGTGTGTCACCCGTAGTGTGGATAAACTTGCCGGGCTTCAAGCCACACACCTGTGCCATCATCATGCACAGAAGAGCATAAGAAGCGATATTGAACGGGACACCCAGGAACACATCTGCGCTACGCTGGTACAATTGCAGCGAAAGCTTGCCGTCGGCCACGTAGAACTGGAAAAACATGTGGCAGGGCGGCAGATTCATCTTCTTCAGATCGGCCACATTCCAAGCATTCACAATAATGCGACGGCTGTTGGGGTCGTTCTTGATCATGTTGACGGCCTCCTGAATTTGGTCGATATGCCCGCCGTCATAGTCGGGCCATGAGCGCCACTGATAGCCATAGATATGTCCCAAGTCGCCCGTCTCGGGGTCTGCCCATTCGTTCCAGATCCGGACTCCGTTCTCTTGAAGATACTGCACATTCGTATCGCCCTTCAGGAACCATAAAAGCTCATAAATGATGCTCTTGAGATGGACTTTCTTGGTAGTGAGCAGAGGAAAGCCCTCTGACAAATCGAAAACCATCTGATGAGCAAAAACACTACGTGTACCCGTTCCCGTACGGTCGCCCTTGTCGACACCCTCGTCAAGAATTCGACGAACTAAATCCAGATATTGTTTCATGGTCGTATAAATTCTGGTTTACTTGCGTATATAATCGGTAAAATGATAATCAAAAGCGTGCTTCTCATCTGTACCATGTTTCTCGACGGCAATCACTTTCCAGTCGCTGTAATCAGGGAAGAAAGCATCGGCATCGGCGGGTGTGTCCTGAATCTCCGTAAGACAAAGACAATCCGCCAAAGGCATAGCCTGTTCATAGACCGTGGCACCCCCGATAATGTAAATGTCCTCGTTTGCAGCACACGACTGCAACGCGGCCTCCAAAGAGGGGAAGACCTCCGCTCCGGGAAAAGAAATGTTCTGACGGCTGATCACCACATTGCGGCGATTGGGCAAAGCACCCTTGGGCAGACTCTCAAACGTTTTTCTACCCATAACGATGGTATGCCCCGTGGTAAGTGCCTTAAATCGCTTCAAATCGTTAGGTAACCAATAGAGTAACTTGTTCTGAAAACCGATAGCTCGGTTTTGAGCCACAGCCGCAATTATGGAAATCATACCTCATTATATTTATAGTGCTGACAAAGATACGAAAAAAAACAATGTAAAATGACATCCTTGCAGGAATCCGGGTACAACTTAAAAATCGCGCGGTCAGATGCCACCAGATTGGTTTGGCTGATGGCACATTGAATCAGCATACCCAAATAGCATTTTGCGAATAAAAAAGAGGAAGTACATGTTTGCACTTCCTCTTTTATTTTAATCTCGTTCCCAAGATTTACTTTCTGCGAGTAGCAGAATAATTAATCTTCAAAGCATTCGAACGACGCAATACTTCCTTGATATCGGTAATATAACCCATCTGAGTTTTTACATCGGCCTTAATACTTACCACTTGGTCAGCCTGGTTCTCCATACTCTGACGCTCTTGATAAATAAAGTCACGAATCTCCTTGGGATCAGCATAACGGTCATTCAACTGAATCTGAGTGTTCTTGCCGTACTTCTCTTCCAAAGCACGATCCGAGGGAGGACCTACATAGATAAACGACACAGCACTCTTCTTCTCCAGTTTCTCCAACTCGGTGCCCGAGGGCTTCGTAAACCTAACCTTCAAGGTAACCTCACGCATGGTGGTTACCATCATGATGAAGAACAGGAACGAGAAAATCAAGTCGGGCAGAGATGAGGTGTTCATCTCAGGCATTTCGCGTTTTGTCTTCTTCATTACTTGTCTCCTCCATAGTTTTTAGGTTCGGCCTCAGAAATCTTCTGTGGGTAAATCTTGCGAATCATGTCTCTATGTTCTGCGTCCAAGTCAAGAAACGCTCTGTGATAAAGCTGCTTCGAAATCTCATCACGCAACTCGTTATAGGCAGCCACCAACTCATTTTGTACTGCAAAGTACTTCTCGTAAGGCGTACCTCGGTCGGTCTGAACAGAAATCACGTGGTCAGCCGTAACATATTTTACGCCGATATCACCACCGATATCCGTAGGCAACAGTTCCGGCAATAAGGGACTACCAATCTCGTTCTTGATAAACTCCTTGGCACGATCGCGCAACACCTCGGGATTGTCGTTAAATTCGGGGCAAAGACCTGCGCCTCGTCCGTCCTTTATGTACAATTCACCGGCGGAGTTGATGCGAACCTCCATCAGGTTTCTATCTTTAATCTTCATCTCCTGTTTAACTTCCTCGTCCTCGGGAGGCTGAGGCAGTCGGCGCGACAGACCCATATCCGTGTCCATTGATGTCGTCACCAAGAAGAAAATGAGAAGCATGAAAGAGATGTCGGCAGTAGAACTTGTATTCAGTCCAGGAACTTTCTTTTTTCCTTTTGCCATTTTTTAATTCTCTCTTAAATAATTTACTTTTTCAGGATGCCACTCAATGAGACACCAACTGCCACGAAAGCAGCCAGCGACAGGATGTAGATGGAATACAAGAACATGTCGACCACGTTCACCATAACGGCACTTGTTGTCTCGGCGCCCGTCACATCAACGATAGGCTCGGCACTGCCCATACCCAAGATATAGCCAATCACCAAACTGGCAATGGCGAAGCCGAAGGTTCCGTAGAAAACCATATTTGCGGGCAGACCCGTAGACTTGGCAATGTCGGAACCGGAAGACTTGAGGGCATTGTAAACAAACGAGTAAACCATAGCCACAGCCGTGATGACAAACAAAGTGTACTGCATGTACAGCAGCAGTCCGGTGTTCTTGGGAGCCTGCATATCTGTCCCCTCCAACAGGTCATCATAACCCACGAAGTAGAACAATGCAAAAGACACCAAGATTACCGCTACCAGCGCCAACAGCACGATATTGGAAATCTTTTCAAGTTTCATTTTGTCTCTCTTTTATTAGTTTGGATATGCAGATTTACTTGCGGCACTTGGGACTCTTGATGCAGGTGGTCAACAAACTCTGTGCCGAGTTCTCCATATCAGCAGTCAGAGACTCGATACGGCTCAGAATGAAGTTGTAGAACAACTGCAGCACCAAGGCCACAATAATACCGAAAATAGTGGTAATCAAGGCCACCTTCATACCTCCGGCAACAACGGTAGGAGAAATATCACCTGCCTTCTCAATAGCATCGAAGGCCTGCACCATACCGATCACCGTACCCAAGAATCCCAAAGAAGGGGCAGAAGCAATACAGAAGGTAATCCATGAGCAGTTCTGCTCGAGATACGAACCCTGCACCTCTGCCTCGGTGTTGATGGTACGCTCGATGGTGGCAATATCGTTCTGCTCGGTACTGTTCAGGCACTCCATAGCCTTGCGAGCCAACTGAGCCACAGGACCACGGGTAGCAGCGGTCAAAGCCAAAGCGCCATCAATGTTACCGGAAGCAACCAGATCGTTCAGTTCATTCAGGAAGTTACGGGTATTGATTTTTGCCAAGGTCAGGTAAACGATACGCTCAATGCAGAAAGCCAAACCGGCAACCAAAGCCAAGGCAACGAAAGACATAAAGCCGGCACCACCTTCAATAAATTTGGTCTTCAAGGTCTTGTGGAAAGTCTCCTTAGCCTCCTCTTCCACAACCTCTTCGGTGGTAGCTGTGTCCTCAACGGGAGCCTCGTCAACAGTGGGTTCCTCGGCAGCACTATCAACAGCAGCGCTGTCAACGGCAACCTCAGTAGTAGCCTCTTCATCTTGTGCCATCACAGAAGATGTTGCAGCGAAAGAGCAAGCAGCAACCAAGGCAACAATTGCAAATAACTTTTTCATCTTGATTTAGTTTTAGTTATAGTTTTAGTTTTAATTGTTTATGATCTTTATTCACGCACAAATGGCCACGGAAAAACCCGTTTGCCCACACATCACATATGCAAATATATAGAAAATTTCAATATACAAGAGAAACAAAAGAAGAAAAATACGCCTTATTCTTAAAAAGCGTTCCTTTTTTCTGTTTCCGTGCTTTTTCTCACAACGTCGGCATAGTAAGCCATCTTATACACATTGAATAATCTCCACCAAGGCGCACTGCCTGCCAAGTTGCGACGAATGACACCGCCAAAAAGACGATAAAAACCGGAAATCGCAGCTAACGGAACCCATCTCCTCAGTTTTTCCATCATCTGAAGCAGACGCACCTCATTTTTCAGTTCCTTTCTGAAAAGATAAAGCGTGTGCATGGCTTGTTCCGTTTTCCTTACGTAGGCCTCGTTGTCCTCATCTATGGTGTCAGTCACGGGGTTGTCGATATGAAGCACCTTGACATGCTCTTCCCGCAAGCGCCTGCCATACATCACATCCTCATAGCCATACGTGACAAAACGTTCATCCACGGGAATATGCTCAGCAACAGAACGATGAAGCAATATACAGGAAAGCAGCATCGAGGCATAAGGGTCTTTCCGCCGAGCTTCCACACTACGGCGGGAGGCTGTAGCCGTCTCATAACGATAACGAAGACTGCAGAAATCGGGTTTCTCGTTACAAATACCTCCACAAACCACCTGTGCCCCGGGACATTCTTCTAAGGCAGAAACATATTTCTTGAAGAAATCATCGCTTGAAACATGCAAACCGGTATCTTGAAACAAGAGCCATTCATTTCCGGCAGCACGTATCAGCCGATTCTTCACACGGGCAATTCCCACATTCTCCTTATTAATTATATGCCGACACAAAGGACTGGCGGCACAAGCCTCGGCATTGCTGCGAAGAGAAACCTCGTGAGTGCTGCCATCTTCCATCACCACAATCTCGACATCAATGCCTCGCATAGTCAAAGAGCCGGCCAAGTGACAAAGACGCTTCACCTGAAGCGAACAATCCTTGTTATAGACAGGTATCAAAACAGACAGACTTCTCATCATAAAAACAGTAGTATGGATGCGAAGTTAGCAAAATCTATCCGGACAACCACATGGCATGAGCCTAAAAACATCAAACACGTGAAATATAATTTGGTCTTTTTTCTGCAAATCCTTAACTTTGCATCACATAAACCATTACACACCCATGAAAAAAACTTACCTATTTTTGATTTCTTTGTTTTTCGTATTAAACATCTCTGCGCAAGCCATCGGTCGACCGCTCCGAATCGCCTGTGTTGGTAATAGCATCACCTACGGATCCGGCATACAAAACCGCGAGAAGAACAGCTATCCCGCCCAACTGCAGACCTATCTTGGCGATGATTATCTGGTGGCCAATTTCGGATGCAGCGGTGCAACAGCCAATTCGAAAGGAGACCGTCCTTACATTCTCACAACCCAGCATAAAGAATCGATAGATTTTCTGCCCGACATCGTACTGATAAAATTGGGGACCAACGATTCCAAACCGCAAAACTGGCACTACAAAGACAACCTGAAAAGGGATTACCAGGCACTGATTGACGAATACAGACAACTCTCCTCCCATCCCCGCATTATCCTGCTCACCCCTGTACGTTGCTATCTGGATCCGGAAGCCAACATCAAGGCCAACATCATTGCCGGGGAGATTCGTGAGATGATTGAACAACTGGCTTGGGAAAACAAACTGGAAATCATTAATCTCTACAACCTTTTCGACCAGGAATGGCAGCAACAGCTTTTTCCCGACCGCCTGCACCCTTCCGGTATCGGAGCAGGTGTCATGGCAAAAAAAATCGGGAGCTACCTTACCAGAGAACCTGAAAAACAGGGTCACGATATCACCACGCAACTGGACGAAGACATCACCGGTACATTCAATTTTCACGGCCACCAGGGTTTTGCCTTCAACAACGGCGAGGACAAGTGCCTGATTGTAAAACCCCATTCCGAGGCAAAAGGACGTCCATGGATTATCCGTGCACGCTTTTGGGGCCACGAGCCACAGACCGACATTGCTCTGCTGGAACAAGGATTCCATGTAGTGTACTGCGATGTCACCGATCTCTATGGTTCTCCTCGTGCCGTGGAACGCTGGAACCGTCTGTACAAGCGCATGAGGAAATGCGGGTTCAACCACAAGGTTGTATTGGAAGGAATGAGCCGGGGTGGGCTCATCGTGTACAACTGGGCTGCGAAGAATCCCGGTAAGGTAGCCTGCATCTACGCCGACGCACCTGTCATGGACTTCAAGAGTTGGCCTTTAGGCAAAGAAGGAACAGAGACAGACAAGTGCCAATTGCTGGAGGCCTATGGATTCAGAAACATTGACGAAGCCATGAAGTGGAAACAGAATCCGCTGGACCATGCCCGAAAACTGGCCAAGGCCGGCATCCCCATCCTGCATGTGGTGGGCGACGATGACCAGGTGGTTCCCGTGAAGGAAAATACAGAGGTATTTGAGAAACGCATGAAATTACTGGAAGCTCCCATCACCGTTATCCACAAACCCAGGGTCGGCCACCACCCTCATTCACTCAGCAACCCTGCTCCCATTGTTCGTTTCATACTGAAGGCTACAGGGAACGACGCCCCTTTCTACGACAATGTCCCGGCAGAAAAATAGCCCTGTCTAAACGAACAAGGCCCGAAAAATTCGGGCCTTGTTCGTCATCTTCCATCTTTTTGCGGAGAGAGGGGGATTCGAACCCCCGAAACGCTTTTGACGTTTACACGCTTTCCAGGCGTGCCTCTTCAGCCACTCGAGCACCTCTCCTTTCCGTTTCCGATTGCAAAAGTACTGAATTTTCGGGAAACTACCTTGTCATATAGCAAAAATTTTTGGAAACAGACGCTTTACGTTCTTTTCCGTCTGTTCATCCACCTGCTGAAGCGTGAGACCACACACCTCTGCCAGACGCTGCGCCGTGAACGTCACATAGGCACTTTCATTGCGTTTACCTCTCCGCGGGACGGGCGCCAGGTAAGGACAATCGGTCTCCAGCACCAATCTGTCGAGAGGCACCCGGCTCACCACTTCAGGCAAAGGACTCTTTTTATACGTCAACACCCCGCCTATGCCCAAACAGAAGCCGGGGAACAAACGGAGCAACTCTTCGGCCTCGCTCAGCGAACCTCCAAAACAATGGAAGACGCCTGTCAGTTCTCCCTTCACCGCAGAAAGCACCTCCACCAGTTCCTTCTGCGCATTCCGACTGTGCACCATCAAGGGCAGGCCCAGTTTCACCGCCCATTCCGCCTGTACGCGAAAGGCCTCCAGCTGTTCCTCCCGATAGGTCTCGTCCCAATAGAAATCCAGCCCCACCTCACCAACGGCTATATAGGGATGGGCGGGCACTGCCAGTTTTTCATACATACGGTCGAGCACCTCGCGCCAATCCTCGCGTACATCCTCGGGATGGAGTCCCATCATGGGATAGCAATAGCCGGGATGCCTCCGGCAAAGAGAGAGCATGGGAAGCACTGTCTCCTCGTTGATGTTGGGCAGAAGAATACGCTCCACGCCGGACGCTTTCGCACGCAGAAGAGCTTCTTCTCTGTCCTCGTCAAACTCCGGACCGTAGATATGGCTATGTGTATCGGTCATGACTGACGGCCAAGCATCTGACGGGCAAACAAAAGAAGCTCCGCCTTGCGTTCCTCGGGCAAGTCCACAGCAGACAAGGCCTGTTCACCGCGTTCATAACATTCGGCTATCCGCTGGTTCACCAATTCGGGGATACCCAATTGCGTGTAAAGGGAGATAACGGTATCTATTTTCTCCTGCTCGTCAAAATCTTTGGCATTCAACCACCCCAACAAGTCCTTTCGTTCCTCGTCTCCGGCCAACTGCAGAGCATTGATAAGCATATAGGTCTTCTTGTTGCAAAGGATGTCGCCGCCGATACGCTTGCCGAACTTCTCGAAATCGCCATAGCAATCCAGATAATCGTCCTGCAGTTGGAAAGCCAGCCCGATCTGTTCGCCAAAGCTGTAAAGCAGTTGGGTATCACGCTCGGGAGCGTCCGCCAGGATTGCACCCATCTTCATAGCACAAGCCAGCAGGACGCTGGTCTTCAAACGTATCATCTCGATATACTCTTCCTCGGTCACATCAATGCGTGTCTCGAAATCCACGTCATACTGCTGCCCCTCGCCAATCTCCAGAGCCGTGGTGGTGAACAGACGGAGCACACGGGGCAGATATTCATCAGGACAACGCGCGATATACTGATAGGCCATCACCAGCATGGTGTCTCCGCTGAGGATGGCGGTGTTCTCGTCCCACTTGACATGCACCGTGGGTTGACCCCGTCTCACAGAGGCGTGATCCATCAGATCATCGTGCAAAAGGGTATAGTTATGATAAGTCTCCAAGCCTATTGCCACGGGCAATATTTCCCGAGGATCCTCTTTATAGAGATTATAAGCCATAAGCATCAAGGCCGGACGCAGACGTTTTCCACCCAACGAGAGTACATAATGGATGGGGGCATACAATTCCTCGGGTCTTCGGTCGAAAGGAATGTCGGCCACACCCTGCCTTACGATCTCTAAAATCTGTTTACTTGTAAGCATTTTTTCTTTTTATGAAATAAACGCGGAAAGGTTGCCCGAGCCAAGCATGAGACAACCTTTCCGATATGTGTTATTAAGAAAACCGGTCAAAACGGTTAGTTCAATCTGAAGGTGATGGGCAAACTCATGCGCTGGCGCACGGGCTTACCGGCATTACGGGCAGGCTTCCATTTGGGCATCGACTTAATCAGGCGAATAACCTCCTCGTCAAACTTGGGATGAGGAGAGCGAAGCACCTTGATATCCACGATAGAACCGTCACGGTTTACCACAAACTGCGCAGACACACGGCCCTGGATACCCTCGTCACGACACTCCGCAGGATACTTCATGTGCTTGTTGATCCACTCATACACGTTGCCTTCGGCAAACTCGGCACTCTCACCGGGCACATCGTGGATGGTTTCATCCTCCACTTCCTCCACCACGGGAGCAGGGGGAGCGGCCACTATCGTACTGGGCACACCCGTGCCCGTATTGGATGTGACGATGGCTTGGTTCACCTCTTCGGTGGTGGCAATTTCCTCTTGGGGCAACTCCACATCGTTTTTCACGACTTCAAGAATCTCGGGGGTCTGGGGAGCAGCTGCCGGAGGGGGAGCCTGAACGGGCTGTTCCTGGCGGGTAACAGGAATCATGTCATCCACAGGATAAGAGTCGTAAACAGGGCTGTCGTCCAGAAGATTAATCGAGACGTCACGCTGTGTCCACTCAAACGCCACAAACATGGCGGCCAAGACCACCACGTAGCCGATAAGCAAACTGGTCGACGACTCCTTTTGCAGGCTGTTGTCTACAGCATTTACAGTGTTTTTTGCTTCCATTATTTGGTTTGTTTTAGTGTCAATACTACCTTGTAGCGTCAACAAATTTAGTACATTTTTTCTTTCCTACCTAACAAAGGGCATCTTTTTTCCACTTCCAACCCGTTTTTTACTCCCCCTATATAATATGGTATACCGATTTTGCTTACCTTTGGTTTCACAGAGTCAAAAAACCTTCTCTCCCACGAATGAAAAGATTTTTTCCATACACCATTCTGTTGATACTCTTTTATGTCTTGCCCATACAGGCGCAAGAGGCCAACAGCGTGTTCAATTTCCTGTCTCTTCCCGCCTCTTCCCACGCCATGGCCGTGGGCGGGCAAAACATTTCCCTCATAGAAGACGACCCCTCGCTTGTTTTTCAGAACCCGGCCCTCGCCAGCACGGTAAGCAGCAACACGCTGGGGCTTAACTTCCTCACCTACATGCGCGGCAACAAAAGCGGAAGCGCAACCTTCACCCGCGCCCAAGGCGAGCGCGGCACGTGGGGTCTGGGTGCCCAGTTCGTGGGCTACGGCAAGATACAGGAAACCAACGAGGCCGGCGAAGTGCAGGGAAACAGCGTCCCCCTGGACGTGGCCGTCAGCGGCCTCTACAGCTATGCCTTCAACCACCGATGGGCAGGCGGAGCCACCGGCAAGCTCATCTACAGCAGCTATGCCGGCTACACCTCCTTTGCCATGGCCGTGGACCTGGGACTCAACTATTATTTGGAGGAGAGCGACTTCTCGCTTTCGTTCGTGGCAGCCAACCTGGGCGGACAGCTCAAGGCCTTCCACGATATGCACGAGCGTCTGCCTTTTTCGCTGAACGCCGGCTTCACCAAACGCATGGGGCACGCACCCATCCGCTGGAACCTGACCCTGGTCGACCTCACCCATTGGAGCAAAAAATATTTTTACAACGCCGGGAAAGACCCCTCCTTTGGAAAAATCCTCATGAGCCACATGAACGTGGGCGTGGAGATATTGCCCACCGACCTGTTTTGGATAGGCCTGGGATGGAATTTCCGCCGCGGCTATGAACTGAAGGCGGCCGGAAGCAGCAAACTGGCAGGCCTGACGGCAGGAGCCGGACTGAACATCAAGAAGCTTTGCCTGGGCATCAGTTATGCCAAGTACCACGTATCGACACCCGCCCTCAGCCTGAGCATTGCCTACCGCCTCGGCGCACAATAAGAAGCAACCTCCATAATTTTACTTATATGAAAAAAATCACCATAGCCATCGACGGCCACTCTTCGTGCGGAAAAAGCACCATGGCCAAGGACCTGGCCCGGCGCATCGGCTACGTCTACGTCGACACCGGAGCCATGTATCGCAGTGTCACCCTCTACGCCCTGCGCCACGGCATCATCGCCGACGGAAAGATAGACGAGGCACGTTTGCGGGCCGAGATGCCCAACATCGACATCTCCTTCAAGTTCAACCCCGTCACCCAGCGCCCCGACACCTATCTGAACGGCGAACTGGTGGAAAGCGAAATCCGCAACATGCAGGTGAGCAGCATGGTCAGCCCCATCGCCGCGCTGGGATTCGTGCGGCAAGCCATGGTGGCCCGGCAGCAAGCCATGGGCAAAGAGGGCGGCATCATCATGGACGGACGCGACATCGGCACCACCGTCTTCCCCGACGCCGAGCTGAAAATCTTTGTCACGGCCAGTCCGCAGGTGCGGGCACAGCGCCGGTATGATGAGTTGAAAGCCAAAGGCGAAAACTGCGACCTGGCCGAAATTCTGAGGAACGTGGAGGAGCGTGACTACATCGACTCGCATCGTGAGGTCAGCCCCCTGCGCCGCGCCGACGACGCCCTGCTGCTGGACAACAGCCACATGACCATCGGCGAGCAGAACCAATGGCTCATGCAACGCGTGGAGGAGGCATGCAAATAGAGATTGACAGCGGCAGCGGCTTCTGTTTCGGAGTGACCCGCGCCATAGGGAAAGCAGAGGAAGAGCTGGCCAAAGACAACCGGCTCTATTGTCTGGGCGACATCGTGCACAACGGGCGTGAGTGCGACCGGTTGGCCGCCATGGGCCTGCAGACCATCGACCACGACCGGTTCGACCGGTTGCAGGACGCCCGCGTCCTGCTTCGCGCCCACGGCGAGCCGCCCTCCACCTACGAACGTGCCCTCCGCAACGGCATCACACTGATTGATGCCACCTGCCCCGTGGTGCTGCACCTGCAGGAGCGCATCAAGCGGGACTATGATGCCGACACCCGACACGAGCGCCAGATTGTCATCTTCGGCAAGAAAGGACATGCCGAGGTGATGGGGCTGGTAGGCCAGACCGAAGGGACGGCCATCGTCATCGAGAACCTGGACGATGCCAACCATCTGTTGGACTTCAACCGCGACATCAGCCTCTACAGCCAGACCACCAAGCCGCTGGAAGGTTTCCGCCAAGTGGTGGAACTCATCCAAAGCCGCATATCGCCCGATGCCACCTTCGTCTATTGCGACACCATCTGCCGCCAGGTGGCCAACCGCATGGAGGGCATCCGCCGCTTCGCCGGCCGCCACGATGCCGTGCTCTTTGTCTGCGGCATCAAAAGCAGCAACGGGCGCGTGCTCTTCGACCAATGCCTGCAGGCCAACCCGCGCAGCCACATGGTGGACTCTGCCCGCGACATCCGCCCCGAATGGCTGGAGGGATGCCACAGCGTGGGCATCTGCGGAGCCACCAGCACCCCCAAGTGGCTGATGGAGCAGTGCAAGGCACGCATCGAGGAACTGAACAGATAAACTGAAAAAGCAGCCGGCGTACCACTACGCCGGCTGCCCCATGAGGAAATTACCCAAAGTATAATTGAGTTATCGTTTACCACTCATTCTTGCTTTGTCAGTACACAACGGCTCCTTCTATTTAACGTGAGTTCGATGAATTTTCAAGCCTGTAAAATTCTCCTCCCAAGCCCCGAAAAAACATCTTGATGTTTTTGAAAAACATGAACACGTTTTTCAAAAAGATGAACATGTTTTTCTCAAAACATTCACATGTATTTTTGACGGCTCTGCAAACGGCACAAAACACATAGCTTGTCTTATTGGGATTTCATCGAAATCACGTTATATTAAGACGTCTGTTGTCAATATAATAGCTTACGATTGCGGAATTTCAATATGTATGTATTTATTGAAACCATTCGTACCACGCCAAACATCAACGAAAAAGCCATAGCCTAAAATTCCAATATGTCTTTGTACATAGTCTCTCTCATTCCTTTAATCTCTCCCATTCCTTCTATAAACAATGAATCCTCGTAGGAGCAGTTAGATTGTAGTATCTCATCCAATGCATGTGAGTATTCTTCCTGTCCATACAGAAGCTGTATAACCACTGCTCTGTTTATCATATCACCGACATCGGATTTAGCGGCAATGAGCGAATCATAAACGTCAACGGACTTTGCGTATGCGATATGCGCCGAAAGACTGTAACCCAGCATATCATACGCCCATCCTTCCAAAAAAAATAATTGCGGATCGCGAGGATAGTCCAAATACAAAGTATCCAGATATTGGAGGACTTGCTCATAGTCCTTGTCGTGGAGCATTTTTTGCAAACGCTCTCCAGCGATTAATCGTTTTCTCTTTAGTTCTATTTGCTGCTCTGTGAGTATTTCGTCCCTCGCACTTTGTTTACAAGACAATATGAAAGATGCCAAAGAGCACAACAACATAAAAGTGATTTTATGGATTCTGTTTGACATTTTGGGATAACCACCAGACCATGTGCCATTATTGAGCATTTCCTCGTATTCTGCCTCGGTGTAAGGATTCTCCCCTGTCCCCTTTGCCGCACCACTATTGTTATTCTGTGCCTTTGCGATGTATAATTTAATCTTTGCCATGATAAATAAATTGAGAGTTAGCTACATTCTTCTTACTTAATGCCCGACTTGCATCTCCCAAGGTGCTCGCAGGCATTTCACCACTTGCTCATTCCCTGCTTCTGACTTCGTTGTGGAAGAGATGGAAGGCGCAGGCGGAGATGGAGGCCGTGTGGGGATGGCGGGTGAGGAGGCCGGGCTGAAGGGATTCGAAGAGCAGGTCACGGCTGTCGGCTTCTGCCGATGACCACACCATGGCCCAGAACTCCAACTGATGGCCGCTGCGCAGGCGTGCCACTTCATCTATAATCACACCTCTCAACTCGGGCCGTGCAAGCGCTTGGCGCAGATGCCATTGCCAGTACCATGATGCACCTTGGCTGAAGCGGAGACCACAGGTGACGCGTACCGCCTTTTCGGCCAGCACTTCGGCAGGTATCTGCTTGAGATTCCAGAAGGCCGAGGTGTGGCAATAGGAACTGCCGGAGAGGTCGAAAGTAGTACCGGCCGTCAGGTTGTGAGGTTCGTAGAGGAGCGTGAGGTCCTCCCCACGGTCGGGAAAGGCGTTGAAGAAACGGGCCTCCGCGAGGCTGTCGGGACAGGAAAGGAGGGCGGCGTAGGCGGCTGCAATCTCCTCGGGACGCAGGTCTTGACTTTGCGCCGATGCCTTGACAAGGCTGGCGAGGGCAAGCAGGCAGATGGCCGCCCGCTTGAAGTATGATGCTGTCGTGTACATAATCATTCGCATTCGGGAAAGTTTCGTGGCGAAGGCTCCGAAGAAAGGTTTACACCATTGAAAAAGAGCTTGCGTGCCGAGTCGTATACGGGCACCATCTGAGGGTGCCGTCTAAGGATGTAACCACGGTGAAAGTCTCGCTTGCTCTGTCCCTCGTCAGCGAGCGTTGTTGACCACACGAAACTCCAGAAGCGCATCTGGTCACCTAACGGAAGGCTTGCTACCCGGTCGATGAGAGCCTCCGCATCCCTGCCATGCCGCGTGAGCACACTTTCCAAGCGTTTCTGCCAGTAACACGGCGCGTCCGCATCGTACCTCAGCCCGCACGTCACGACAGCTACTTTGCTGTAGAAGAGCGAGTCGGGAATCGCATCGTGACACCAGAAGGCCTCCACCATGTCGGCAGCGCAATCGTAAAGCGACGAGTCCCGCAGTTCCGGATAATAGCCGAAGATGAGCTCGTAATCCTCTCCGTTTGTGGGGAAGGCATCGAAGAAAAGCTTCTGCCGCGCTCTTCCGCCCTCTCCGACCGACGCCTCATAGGCTGCCCGCAACCTTCTTGCCGACACTCCTCCGTGCTGCGCCCGCAGTGCCGGACACAGCATTATTAAGAGCAATGCTACAAGTCCGTAATTCCTCATTCTATTTGTGTAGTTTTTCTTTTAAGGCTTTTGTTATCAACATATCTGCTGTGGTGCTGTCCACAACAGAGTCATCATCTGTATGATAGATATTACTTGCGCATTTGAAGGTCCCGTCTTTATGGAACTCCAAGACCAAATAGTCCGTGTATGGAGCATACCCTACTTTGGGCGTCGCGCAATCCTTGATAACGAAAAAGCACAAAGCGTCTTCTGTTTCGATGTACCGACATGGTATCCATTGGATATCTCTGGGCCAGCAATTATAATCGAGTGTGTCCGGTATCAGGGACAGACATGACTCAAAAGGCAGATCTGCCTGGTCACTTGATGGGGTGAACAATGTATGATCCACATAAGGCTTGTCCCATTTCCGAAAATTAGACAAAAACTGATCAAAGGAAAACTGCTTCACAGAGGACATAACATCTACAACTTCCTTGTGTGGAGCAACAAGCTCCCGTTCCTTAATCTTCCCATCGGACTTAAGAACATATTCTCTTGCGAAAACTGTATATATAGGATTTACATATTGGAGCCGTTGACTGTAATCATCTACAATCCTCTGTTCAACAACAACCCCCAAACCATGTTTCGGTGCAGACATGCGGAGCGAATAAGCTGCGCCGGAACGCCCCACCGTCTTACAATCCAGCATTCTGCCTTCACCGGAATATGTGATGATTACGTAGTCCGTTCCCTCGTTTTCCATGAGCCATCGGTGGTTCCCATCCAGGAAGTCCGAATAATACCGTTGCAGGATGACAGCGATATAGTTCTTACCCTCAATGTAGCTTCCTCTTAGCCAGCCCCAAGTTACATGAATGTTCCCCTTGTATCTGTCCTCTGTCGGAGGCAGGAAGTCGGAATAACGTTCCATATCTTCGATTAAGTCGAATGCCCTGCCAAAAGACACACTGTCAATGCCGTTGACCTTTTCATGTTCCGAGAGGAAGGTCTGAAAAGATGCTTCCTGAGCACAGATGTGTGTCAGCGGTAATAAAATAAATGACAATAATGCCTCTTTATATCGTTTCATTACTGGTAATTTTGGATTGTATCTGACAGTTCCGAAAATGACAACTCTTCATTATTGTTCACGTATCCTCTCCAAGACTCTACTGCCTGTAAATCTTTTGGGTCGCTGAGGGTATGTAGCATCTCGTCCAATGCCCGATTATAAGCGTTCACTCCGTATAAAGTCTGTACAATGCAGGCACGGTTTATCATATCGCTAAAGTTGGGGGTGATGGCGATGAGCGAGTCGTAAATCTCCACGGCCCGGGTGTATGCCCTACGTGCCCGGACGCTGTCGCCCTGCATCT
>CAMWSK010000038.1 GCA_947176895.1 uncultured Prevotellaceae bacterium
TTTTTTAACTGATTTTTAGCGTGTCGCAAATCCTGTCTCTCTCTTGGAAAGAGAAAACTTTAACTATTTAAAATAAGTTAGTCAACAAAATAAACTGATATGATACAATATTTATTAGGATTGGGGCCAGCTGCACTACTTATAGCGATTGTTATTACGCTGGTTTTGATTTTGACCGTGCTATATATTTTGGCACGAATCTTTTTTTGTGCTGAAACTGCCGAAGGAATCGTAGGTGGAGCCTTTTGGGGAATATTCATAGGTGTTGTCATTGGATTAATCTGTCAGTATATTTCAGCGGGTTCAATTGGCAAAATGCTCTTTTCAAGCGTTTCATGGATGCCCTTCGTTTTTGGATGGGCCGTAACAGTGTTGATCAGCAGCATAATCGGAGGCATTAGGGGAAAATAACTTTTACAAATTATATTATATGGGATTCTTTAATCAATTATTTTTCGGAGGCAAGAAATGTTACCGTTGTGGTGGCACCTCTACAGATTTTATTTGCAATGAGCGAGGCTTAAACAGACTGCGTGATGACGTTCGCGACATAATAGAATCCCGTTGCTGGAAGCCGGGACGCACAGAATGCGAAGTTCTCTATTGTGAGGATTGTGGTCACTATATCGTAGATTTTCCCTCAACCTCTTACGAACGCGGCACCCAGTATTATTTCACATGCAGAGGAAATATCAGGAAATAGGTATATGCGGAAGCCCCTGAACAGGGTATGCAATGGAGCTATCGGCTGTCAGGAAAAACGGATGGAATATAATCACTTCGATTAACAATTATCATTAACTGCAAAAAAAGATACAACTATGGCAAAAGACGGAGACATCATTGATGTAATGCTCGGCTGGATTTTCGACCTGTTCGGCTGGATTTTGGGAGTAATCGTCAAACTGGCGATGCTTCTGATCGGTGGTCTGTTCACAGGCATCATCGGATTGTTTAAGAAAGACAAGACACCCACCCAGGAATAAACCATGATGGCGTTGGCGGAAAAGCCAAAACAGAGTACGCAATGGAGTAACCGCCCTTCCAGCAAACGGGTAGGACATAACTTTTTATAAACGTATAAGCTATGCTTACAGAAGTTTATTCAGTTAACGAGAATGCGAGCAACTCCGCTTCGGGATGCTGCGATGTTTTCGGTTACGGCTGCACTTGCGCTTGCAATAACAGCTAAACACCCCCTGCATCTGTGTCGGTGATGACGAGAATACCGGATTTGCCGATACAGATGCTTTTCTTTTATAAAAACAATGAAACAAAACGCTCTTAACACGAACAATATATATGTCATACCGGTCGGCAGATATTTCGATGCCGATGACTCGAAATGCCTGCTGGTCTATGCGCCACTCGCTAATTTGTTCTTCCTCTCCACACCCGACGAGGTAGAAAGACTGGAGGCACTTGCCAAGGAAAGTAAGCATGATGATGCCACGTTGCATAGACTGATGAGTCAATCGGTATCATCCGGCTTGAACCCGGAAGTATCCGAAGACACTTTCTGTACACTACATCTGCTACTTAACGAAAAGTGCAATTTCAAATGTAAATACTGCTATTCTGCCTCCGGTCGTTCAACCGCAGAGTTGGACATGAAACAGATTACACCAATGCTTGACTTCTTCCTTTCCGAGAAGCGGAAGGCTGTCAAGAACCGCACCATCATGTTTATGGGAGGGGGAGAACCCGCACTCTCATGGAAGATTCTCAAAGAGGCCACACTCTATGCGGAAAAGGTAGCAGACAAAAACAATACGATGCCTCATTTTGCCATCACCACCAACGGTTCCATACTCCATGATGAAATGATCGCTTTCTTCAAAGAGCACAACTTCACGGTGCAATTGTCGTTTGAGGTGCTCCCGGATGTGCAGAATGAACAGCGCGGCTTCTACGACACAGTGGCCGCCAATGTAGTAAAACTGACGGAAGCCGGGGTTGGCAATTATGTCCGGTCAACAATCACGGAAAAGAATGTCGACAGGATTCCCGAAATGGTAAGGTATTGTCACAAGCATTTCCCTCTGGTAAAAAAACTTAGTTGCCAACAAGTTGTTGATCCTACCTATTTCACATCGACAGACATTGTCAAAGATTTCTTCGGAAGATATTATAAGTCGTTTAAAGAGGGAGACATGCTGGCTCGGCAACTTGGCATTACTTTGCGGTCCTCGTCGTCACACCTTATCAATTATTCCAAAAGGGAGCGTTTCTGCTATAACCTCGTATGCCTCACTCCTTACGGCACATTGACCGTATGCCCTGACGTTTCTTCACCAAACGAGAAGGATTATGAAGATGCTGTTTTCGGTGCAGTGAGCGGTCCGGACGTAGAAATTAATACAGAGAAGTTACGTAGTATCACAAGTGGAAGCATCCACACGATTGACAAGTGTCGTGGCTGTTATGCCCGGTGGAACTGTGGAAGCGGATGCCCGAGCAGCCGACGTGTCTATACGCCCGAGATTTTCGATGCCATCTGCGACCACTACCGACACATGCTCACCGACAACCTCGTAAATGCTCTTGCATCACAACACATGCAGGCAACCGGAAAAAACCTTTTTACAGAAATCTCTGCCAAACTGAAATGAATATGGCAACAGAAATATTGCTGAAGCAAAACATATTTGCAATCCCCGCCGGCGACATGTGGGGCTTGCCAGACCACAGCGTATATATAGTGTACGCACCACTGGGAGGACACATATCCCTTGCCACGCAAGAAACGGTGAACGCGCTTGTGAAGTGTGCCGGGGGTGAAGCTGTGGACGAGCCGATAAAGAAGGCGCTTACCTCATTTCAGGCAATAGGAAATTTTCCGATACATTATCTGCCGAAATCACCGGAAGAACTCTATCAGATAGACATTCTCTGCAACTACACCTGCAATTTCAAATGTATCTATTGCTATTCCGCTGCAGGAAGGTCTCAGGGTGAGGTTAAATTTGAAGACGTGAAAGCCGTTGCCGACTATCTTTTCAAGTCGGGCCGGAAACAAGAAAATCCATATATCATCAATTTCAGCGGAGGTGGCGAACCATTGTTGAGTTTTCCTCTCATACAAAAGACCGTCGAATACATCCACGCGATTGCCGATGGCACGAAATATAGATATAACATAGGCCTGGTGACCAACGGTAGTCTGATTACTTCCGAAATCATAGACTATTTCACAAAGTGGAAAGTCGACATGGCCGTATCGTTTGAGGTATTGCCCGAACTGCAGAACAAAGAGAGAGGCAGCTACGAGAAAGTTGCCGCCAACATCGACATGATGCTTGACCGTGGTTTCCCATTCGGCATACGTACCACATTCACCCCCGAGAGCGTCGGCCGGATGTGCGGGATAATCGAGGAGATCCATCGCCGTTTCCCGAAGTTACATAAAGTCGTTTTCGATGTAGTGCTCGCTCCGGCACTATTTGAAAATCCCAGACAATTGGAGAACTACTACGATACATTCCTCACGGAATATTATAAAGCCAAGGTTATGGCCGGAAGTTATGGGATTACTCTCGAAAGCGTGGCTGTGGAAACACTCTCCATGGTGCGCGACCGGACATGCGAGGGAAAGATTGTGCTCACCCCCTCCGGCACCATATCATCATGTGCAAGGGTTTCTTCGCCACGCGAAACGCAATACCATAATTATATCTACGGAGAGATTAAAAGCAGTGGACTCGCCTTTGACGATACCCAATTCCGGGAAATCCTGAACACGCATAATATTTACACACAACCCGAGTGCGCTGATTGTTTTGCCAGATGGAACTGTGGTGGCGGCTGTCGGTTATTCCACGACTCATTTGACGAAGAATATAAAAAAGTGAGATGCAAATTTGCCAGAAAGGCGTTACGCCTTGAACTTGCCAATACCCTCGCCAATCGATTTGAGAAACAGACAGGAGTGACGCTTGAATCTCACATAAGAAAGAATCTGACCTCCCGATGAAGAATGTACTGCTACTGATACCACGCTATCACACTTATGGTTTTGACGGACATTATGTCATGCCTATGGGTACTCTGTACGTCTCGGCCTATCTCAAACGCTCGAAGGTGGCCAATGTCATCACCCTGAACCTCAACCATTGCGAGGGCGAGGAGATGGACATACTGACCGATACGATAAACCGCGAGAACATAAACATCGTTGGATTCGGAGGTCTGTCAGGGGAATATCAGGACCTGGCCCGCATGGCCCGCTACGTTCGCGCCATCAAGCCGGACATCACCCTGATGATGGGTGGCGGAATAGTGACTGCAGACCCCGAAACAGCCATGTTGGCCATTCCTGAAATTGACTACGGAATGATTGGCGAGGGCGAACTGACGATTGTGGAGCTGATAGAGGCCCTTAGCCGGGGAGAAGATCTCCACAAGGTTGACGGTCTGATTTTCCGCAACCCGCAAGGTGGTCTTGTCAGGACGATGAAACGCAAAGAGATTGAAGATCTCGACTCTTTGCCTTTCCCTGACTACGAAGGATTTAATTATGGTGATTATCTCATGAAGAATCCCGACATGAGCGATGAGGGCAAACGTTATTCGCAGGTTTCCGTCATTGGCGGACGCTCATGCAAATTCAATTGCACGTTCTGTTTCCATCCCTCGGGCACCCGTTATCGTCAACGTTCGATCGATTCCATTTTCAAGGAGATAGATTGGCTTACCCAACACTACAACATTTCATATATCGCACTTCGTGAAGAGCTGTTTGCCACTGACAATGAACGTGTCCGAGAGTTCTGCAAACGAATAGAGCAATATGATTTCGACTGGTCCATACAACTCCGCATTGACAATGTCAATCAGGAACTGGTCGACTTGCTTAAGAACACCCGTTGCCGCTATATCTTCGTAGGTGTGGAGAGTGCGGTGAACAAGGTGCTCAAAAGCATGCACAAAGGCATAACCGTGGCGCAGATTGAAAACGCGCTTGAGATGTTGCATCTCGCAGGACTTAACTCACGTTCGGGAGTCATCATGGGCGACACCCAGGAAACAGCCGAAACTGCCGAAGAAACAATACAATGGTTTATGAAAAACCATGAACGTTACCGCATGTTCATCGATATGGTTATCGCTTTCCCCGGCTCGATTATCTATAACCGGGCCTGCAGGGATGGCATCATACCCGACAAGGTTCAATTCCTGAAGGATGGATGCCCCATAGTCAATCTTTCACGTATGCCGGACGATGATTTCCTCAGGATGATGAACCGGGTGGAAAAGTACAATTACCGTAAGTACAACTATAGAAATTATTGCAATGGAAACAATCTCTGACCATGCTCTGGCCCGTTTGTTCTCGCTGATTGACATCGTTTCGCCTTCGATGCAGGAGCGGGAAATGACTGCGTATATCAAGGAAGACTGGTGTTCGGTGGCTCCAGAAGGACAGGTGACAATCGATGCCATCGGCAATATGGAGTTTACCATTCGTCGCAGTGACTCCTACCCTACACTCGCGCTTGCGGCCCATGCCGATACCATCTGTGTTCAGATCACCCAGAAAGCCGGAACAGGGAAATATCGTTTCCGCTCCATCGGCTGCAGCCCCCACATGCTACTTGGGCAGAGCGTGATTATTGTCAACGAAGCGGGAGAGAAATTCAACGGTGTGGTGGGATTTGACGCCACCTCGCAGTTCGGGCAGCCCAAAGGACTTGTGTTTGAAGACTTATGGATAGATATTCCAAATCCGGAACACTACCAATCCATTGAAACCGGCGATCTTGTGGTTCTGAAGCCACACTCTATGACAGAAGGAGACTTTATAACATCCACCGCATTGGACGACAGACTCGGCCTGTTTATCATCGGCGAAGTATTAAGATGGTATTCCCAGTGTGATGTTCCGGTGAACCTGACTTGCGTTGCCACCGCTCAGGAAGAAGTGGGGCTTCGCGGGTCACTTGCCTTCGACTTCCGCCACAGGCCCGATGTTGTCTTTGTGCTTGACGTGGATTATGCCACCGACCTTCCCACTCCCCACGAGGACCAGATGGGAAGACTCTATCTCGGGCAAGGCCCCGGTGTGCTGAGGAAAGCCGACAATTCCCCGCTCTTGCGCAACTTCATTAAATCCGTTGCCGCCACCCGCGACATTCCTCTACAAACCTCGTTGGGGCGGTTTGTGTATGGCGGTACGGATTGTTCCTCAATTCAGGTCATGCGTGACATCAAAGGATTGCCTGTGGCCAATATCACTTTGCCGCTGCGGTACATGCACTCGCCCGTTGAAACCGCATCGCTCACCGATGTGGCCCGCGCCATCGAACTAATCAAAGGTCTTGTGGAAGAGATGCCGACGACTTCCGGTTTTACCCTTTGATAATGAAGATTGCCCTGCTGACATGTGCCTATTCGGCGGTGGTTGAGCATCTGTGCCGCATCACCGGGTCGGATAATTTTGCAATCGTTGACTTCACCAAAGATTGCACTTTGGCCGATGCCTGCAGGAACATGCACATCACACACGTGCGGTTTACGACATGGACACAGGTTGGAGCAGAACTTTCGGACTTTGACCTGCTTGTTTCATACAAACTAAGCAGGATTATTCCCATGAACATTGTGGAGCAGTTCAAGTTTGGAGGTATCAATATCCATCCGTCGCTTTTGCCGAAATATCCGGGATTGAATCCTTGGTTCCGAATGTATTATGACATGGATTTGGATGCTGGCGTAACAATCCACAAGATTACCGACAAACCGGATGCCGGCAATATCATCGCCCGGCAACCCTTTCGTATCGAACCGGGGCAACCGCTACCGGTGGCCATGAGGCATGCCGACAATATAGCGGCATGCCTACTGACAGATGCCATTCACAATCGCCTTTTTCTTCATTCCGGAACCAAGCAGCAATCTGTGAAGCATTTTTCTGTCACCCCCATCAAGTTGGAATCAGTGAAGCAACTATCCGTGGAACGCCTGTGGCATGTCCTACGCGGATTCCCCTCACTCATTCCCATACTTTACCCCGAACTGCCTCACAAATATTTCGAGGTGGGCGAATACTCCCGGCAACCGGCCTCCAATTCAGTAAGCGGAATTGCTGACCGGGGAGAAAAGGGAAGGTGGATTGTGTGTCATGACGGAATCATATCTTTATGGGATTTCTCAAAGATTCCCATGACCCAGGACTACCTTGATGCCGTGACCGCCCGTGATTTTACGGACATGAGACTATCCGAAGCCTCGTTCAAGAAGAACAATGATGGTTCGCTTTCGTTCATCCAGGGTCGCGAAGCAATCGTGTTTCGGGCGGACATCGGCAACGAGGACGTCGCGATACGCTTCCCCAGGAACATGTCATTAAAACAAATCGACGAGTATACTATACGGTTGAAAATCATGCACAGGCATTTGCGCCAGCATGGCATTACACATTTTGTCACATTTAAAGTCCTTCCACGGGCCATAGAACTGCAGAAAGGTGTTTTCCCTGCACTCATAATGAAATGGTGCATGGGAAAAAACCTGATGACATACCTGAAGTGCAGCCTCCACGACAAGCATTCGCTTGCCTCGCTGCTACGCCACTTTATAACCATCTGCATCGTCAATCACCACACCAGTACCGTTCATGGTGACATCCATTCCGGCAACATCATCGTTGACAAGCAAGGGAACATCTCTATCCTTGACATTGACAGGATATGGACAGCAGTTTTCGGACAGATGAAAGACAACGGAGGAAACCGAAACTGGCAACATCCGGCGCGTGCTCAAAACAAATACATCACGAATCGTGTAGACTACTTTTCCGAAATAATCGTCTGTGCCACTATATATGTAGCGATGTTTGCCCCGGATGTTTTCAAACAATATTCCGACGAGGGAAGCCTGTTTCACGAAAACGACTATCTTTTGCCGGGAAATTTCTCGCCCCTTCTGTCAATATTAAACCGGATTCCCCGATGTGAACCAATAGCCACATTGATTTCCGGCCTATGCGAAATCCACACGCTTGACGAAATTCCCACCGTTGAAACCATCAAATTATTCCAAATATGAAAAAACCAAGAATCAGCAAATCACCGAAGCACCTGTTTCGAATTTCCATAATTCTGTCTCTCATCGTACTCTTCGTGGTCATGGTTGTGTGTATCTATGATCATGTCGTCACGAACAGCAATGTTGCAAAAAAGCTACATCTGGACATATGGGATTGGTTTGCCCTTCTCGTTGCGGCATTTTCGCTACTTCTAACCACAATGACATGGTGGTCGCAAGACCAGACAAGGGAAAACACAACAAGACTCAACACAGAAGACTATCGGCGCATACTCGTCAGTTGTTATTACAATATCGTCCGCAATACAATCAACCTGTATTCCCTATCGAAATGTCTTGAAGGCAAGTACTCGAGATATTATCCATCCGAAGAATATCTTCAAAAAATGAAACTGTATCTATTCGACGCAAGCTTGATTCCATCACAGAATACTCCCAAAGATTATTATGGTAATTTTCAACGCATTGAAGAGCTATGTCGCTACTTCAACTACCATATCGATGCCACTCAGAAACACCTTTCTTCTGGGTTTATAGACATTGACATAAAAAAACGGGACATGGAAACGTTGAAAAAAATGCACTGGCTGATTGCATCCGAAATTCTGAAAACCATAGATTTCATTTGCCCGAATGACATGGACAAAAACATAAAGATGGTTCGTAATAAATTTATAGACAATACCAAAAGGTTCTGTTCGGAATCTGATCAGCAACAAGAAACTGACAAAACATCTTCATTTTTCAACGAACGTGGTATAATCTTTCTGACGAAATTGTTTAACACACAGCAGGATTATGACACAATCATCAATATGCTTATATCCGCCATTGAATCTCGTCTTAGGGAATTTCATGACGGGGACAACAGCAAGATTCCTCTTATTCCCATCCGATAATTACACTTTTTAAACAACCTGTGTAGAACCATGTTTAAGCACCAAATATTTTCGCTGAAATTATTGCAGATTAGAAAAAATCAATAACTTTGCACTTGTGAACGACGATAGGCCTTATCGCCGGAAACATATTTACAGTTTATATACTTCATTTCAACTATGAAGCACCTGCATCTCAACGAATCGATTTTCGGCGGCAGCGCCCCTCCGGGCGGTGCGAAGATGAGGTGTGCATAGATTTCCACCAACATTTTCCTTTCGCTGAAAGCTGCTGACAGCCGGTAGTGTGTCTTGTCGTACCCCTACCCGACTGCGGCGGAGTGGTCTTTGACATGTTGGTACGTATGTTGCCGGTAGGCCGGCAACTGATTGAAAAACTATGTATAACCATAAACTGTAAATAATATGAATCAAACTGATATTATCCTCTCCCAAATCATGCTGGCCTCTATTGAAGGTCGCGCCACCACCCGCAAACTCACTGAAACCCGATTCGATTGCCGCAACGATGTCGTGGCGTCTCCCCAAACCTCTGCCATCGCTGTGTCAATCACCTTATTCAACGAGAAATGGCTTTCCCCCGGCAACGACCGCAGGATAAGGCGCAAGCTGATTCTCACCCTGACAAATGCCGAAAGCGACGCCCGCATCTCCTCAAAAACAGTCACCGTCAATATCCCGGGAAGCCTGATGTTCACCGAGGTGTGTGCCCACCTGCCATTCAAAGCGATATCACTTCCGCTTGATCATGACTACAACCTCATTGTCACGGATGCGGCAACAGGTGTTCAACTTGGCCATCGGGAATTTCATGTGTTCCCCAACCGCTATGACGGCAGAAAGATTGAAGATGCGTTCTCTGCCGAAGAAGCCGGCATCACCACCATATACGGCAGCCGGCTCTTCTCGTCCCTCTCCCCTCGCCCCAACGACTATGCCTCCGTACGTTTCAATCTGATGTATGAATTTAATGATCGGCTCGACAAGATGCCCGATGTTGAAATCAGATTATATTTCCCCGACGGAAGCCTCATCAGTCGTTTTCACACAGTGATATGTGATAACCCCGATGTTGACCGCTACCATGTTGAAGCACCGTTCCTCGTCACGGATGACAAGCGTGGCATCGTCTACGCCGAAGCGCTCATTGATGATGTTGCATTTGCAGGTGTCGTATTCCGCACCGAAGGCCCCGAACTCAAAGGAGGACAGAGTGGAAAACATCTCCACATCCTTGATGATTATTCGCTCCGGGCGGCCACCAACCGTTTTCTTGAACAAGACACACATGAGGACGAGTTCACGGAAGAAAACTTCGACCGCCTTCTTGACGAATTTATAAAAAGTGAGAAGGAAGCCACATCCGCCGGCAATGATACGGAAGGAAACGGCAGAAACTCCGACAAGGATTCCCATGAGGCTCCCGATTCGCTAAGTAACGAACTGCAACAACTCGTGGGTCTTACGGAAGTAAAACAGAAACTCATCACCTATGGAAAGATGATGAAGTTCAACGCCATGCGAAGTGAGGCCGGACTTCCCGTAGTGTCCGCACCGCTTCATTCCATGTTCCTGGGTTCACCGGGCACCGGCAAGACGACGGTGGCCAAGATGATTGGCAAGATGCTGCACGACGTTGGCCTGCTGTCCAAAGGGCATGTGGTGGTTCGCGAACGGGCAACGCTCTCCGGCACACACTACGGCGACCACGAAGACCTGACCCTCAAAGCCCTTGAAGAGGCCAAGGGCGGCATCCTCTTCATCGATGAAGCTTATCAGCTCTTTCAACAAAACGATTCCAAAGACCCCGGAAGACTTGTCCTTGAAACGCTCCTCACGGCCTTGGCCGACGAGAACAACCGCGATTGGATGCTCATCCTTGCCGGGTATCGCGACGAGATGCTCCGCTTGTTTGACATGAATCCCGGCCTCCGTTCCCGCATTCCCGAAGCCAACATCTATACGTTCGATGACTTTTCCGAATCCGAACTGATGGAAATTGCCGACCGTTGGTTCAAGAAAAACAAATACAACCTCACGGCAGATGCACGTGCGGCCCTCGTCAACAGGCTGTCATCCGACCATGCCGCCCGCGACAGGTCGTTCGGCAACGCGCGTCACGTTGTCAACCTGATTCAGACATCCATACTGCCGTCCATGGCATCAAGAATCATGGACAAGGAAATGCCATCACAAGAATCATTGACAGACATCCTTCCGTCTGACATCCCCGCCCCATCGGCACCGATGCAGCCCACCCGTCGCCGCATCGGATTTAACCCCTGATTCTCTTTAGGGGACATGTTTCGAACCACAGGAAAGCATCGTCTCATTTATGGCTGACGACAAACCCGTGACCAAGAGAGAGATTCACGATTTTTGTGATAACCTCTCTTTTCTCAATAAGCGGGAAACAGAATGCATATA
This sequence comes from uncultured Prevotellaceae bacterium, assembly GCA_947176895.1. GTDB lineage: Bacteria > Bacteroidota > Bacteroidia > Bacteroidales > Bacteroidaceae > Physcousia. The sequence goes on from CAMWSK010000038.1 coordinate 11,373, forward strand.
ACCGGGGGGGGGGTAAAAATAAATTTGTAACTTTGTAGTCTATGAACAACCTTACAATATCAAATATTGATCGGCAAAACGTGTTGAATAACCGTTATGCAGTAGATGTTCTCCAAAAGGATCTCGGATTTACCGGAATGTTTTTTGAAGGAGAATACCGCTTTACCAAGAAAATGGTAGCGGATTTTTATGAAGTAGATTTATCTACGGTAGACCGGTATTTGTCTCTGTATACTGATGAGTTAAAACATAACGGATATGTTTTAAGCAAAGGTAAACAGCTGAAAGAATTTAAGTTGCAATTTGCTCATGTCATAAATGAGGTGAGCAAAACAACGCAACTCGGTCTATTTAGCTTTAGAGCGGTTCTCAATTTGGGTATGCTGCTGACCGAAAGTGAAAAAGCCAAACAAGTTCGTACCCGGATTCTTGATATAGTTATCTCCACAATCAACCAAAAAGCCGGCGGAGGAACCAAATTCATAAATACACGCGATATAAACTTCCTCCCTGCTGCCATTGAAGAAGATAACTATCGAAGAAAATTCACAAGTGCCGTCGGTAAATACGTGCAGGGGCACAGGAACTTCAAATATGCTCAGGTAACAGATCTTATCTATCAGGCTGCTTTCAAAGAGAAAGCACGTGAATATCGTGCGTTATTACGTCTTGACAAGGACGATAATGTGCGTCGCACGCTATATGCGGAGGTGCTCCGTTGCATTTCGTCTTTTGAGAATGGTATTGGTTTTGCCATCGAAACAGAGTACAAAGCAAATGGAGGGAAACGATTGTCAATGAACCGGGTCAAAGAACTTATTGCAGAACAAGAATTGTCTCCGGCAATGCAACCGTTCATCTATGATGCCCGTACAAAGATGGCTTCACGTGATGTGGCATTCCGCGATGTTTTCCATAACAATATCGCCGGCTACCTCCGTGCCGTCACTCCGGAAGAATTTGACCGCTTCATTGGAGAAAAATCTATTGACTTTGATGAAATCATGAATTTACCGGAGAACAAGGAAGTTCTCAAACGCCTAAAGCAAGCTGATGATGAGTGAGAAACTGAGGTATCCGGACTACGACGAGGCACTAATAGTTTATAACAAGACGATTGCCGCCAGTGGCGGTGGGCTGCAAGGTGTGAAAGACGAAGGAGGCATACGCAAGGTGCTGGATTTCGTCCAAAATGATTCATACTATCCCACCTTCGTTGACAAGCTCACATATCTCGTGTTCGGGTTATGTACCGGTCATTATTTCGAGGACTCCAACAAGCGAGTTGCATTGACCATCGGTGTATGGTTCCTCGTTCATAATGACTATTATTGGCACGCTTATAGTTTCATGCAGTGCATGGAAGCAATAATCTATCATGTTGCAGCCGGACGTATAGACAAGAATTTACTACAACGCATCATCGAGTGCTATATGGCAAATGAAGATTATTCCGAGGATCTAAAACTCGAAATCATTCACGCCATTGACAACCATTCGGCGGGGGACTTAACGTGAATTCGATAAATTTAATTACCCCAAAAAAGCCCCGGAAAAAACTACGCGATGTTATTTGTAAAACATGTTCATCTTTTTCAAAAACATGTTCATGTTTCTGAAAAAGATGAACATGTTTTTTTGCCCATAAAAAAGCACCCCAAAAGTTAGACAAAAAACTTTTGGGGTGCAGTTCACAATTACGGCACGGTCTCCTCTTTTCCGGAGTCTTGCCAACCTCAATCAGAGATTTCACTATGTTGATAGTGCCGGACGCTGTTCGTAATATGACCATCGACACTCACTGCTATATATAGAATTACATTCTTCATACATAAATTATGTTGGGATTTTTATGGTTGGTCTGACGTAGGCAACAGTCCCGCATCCCTTTACAGAGGAAATCACATCCGGGTTTGGCAGCATAAATTATTCTTTATAGTTCCGTTTTATCTCGGCAATAGACTTGCCACCTATGCCGAAATTCTCATCAGGCACCTCCTTGATGGTGACTGTAAAGAATTGTTCCGGGATGTGGGTTATCTCGGCGGCAGTTGTCGTAAGCCGCTCTATCAGTTGTCTCTTCTGCACAGCGGTCAACCTACCGCTCTCAATTGATATGTATGGCATTATAGTCCTCTTTAGTCATTATGTAGAAGTGTTCTGTACGTCTGTCTCCGAGCGGAGATATGATGTCACGGTTTGTGTGATGGAATCTGAAACCGCTTTTCTCGCAGACCCGTTTCGATTTGTTGTTCCCTTCATAATACCCACACCATACGGTATCGAGAGCCAACCCGACAAAACATCTTGCAAGCAAAGCCCTGACCGCTTCGGGAATCAGCCCTTGTCCCCAATACGGTTTGCCAATCCAATAACCAATCTCCGCTTCGCCCTGCTTCATGTCCGCAGAATGAAGGCTGTCGGAGAACATGATTCCGCAACTGCCAACAGGCTTGCCCGTATCTTTCAATACAACGGCATACGTTTCAGGAGCGGCAAATACGGTCCGGATAATTTCCAGACTGTTTTCAACAGATGTGTGTGGCGGCCATCCGGCAATGGGACCGATGTCCGGATCACCGGCATATTTGAACAGAACATCTGCATCAGTTTCCTTCCAAGGCCTAAGGATAAGTCTTTCCGTTTCAATCATCATCATTCTCCCGTCATTTGAATTCTTAATCTTTTGATACAAAGGTAGTATAATTTTATCAAGGATAAGCTCTTGCTCTGTGGTATTTTATCTCTATATTGTCTTGGTCTCACCATAGCTCAACCGGGACCTACAATTGTAATGACAATATTCCCTGTCCTCCAAAAGAAAGTTTTCTCACATTCGGATGCAAAATTCTTGCAGAACTCATCCAAAACACAGAAAATCTTTATAAATTTGCCCTCGTCAATCATTGTTCACATCCAATGCAACTTATTGATTGACAACTATAACAATTGCAAGATTACCAACTTTTATAATATGTTTCATATCCCGAACTCACGTAGGGAGTCACAAGAATGGAAGAAATAATAGACAATATAGACCGGACATTGGTAAATTTTGACCTTACAGTATTAGGATTACTTTTCGGCGCGATGACATTTATCCTTGGCATAATACTTTCAGAGTATAAGGTAAAGGCATGGTTTCATCATAAACGGGTTTGGAGCAGAATGGCGGTTTGCTTGATTTTGCTGATAGCAGCCATATATTTCAAGTGGCACATATTTGCCGTGATTATCTTCGTTTTGCTTGTTGTTTTAACAATGGTATGTCCATTCCCACACGAACTGATATATCTGCGTTATTGCAAAAGACACCCAAAAGAGTTTGATAATGAAAAATACCCTTATTGGCTTATTACAACAAGTGCCTTGCTTCAATACTATAATCTTAGAATTAAGGCATCCATAAACGAACCCAGACGACAGGAGACGCAAGTCTTGTTTTTGGACAAGGCCAAAACATGGGACTTGCTGGACTTTGAATATAAGCGATACTATATTCCTCATCTCGATGTGCTGTTTAGGATAGGTGCGGTGAAATCCTTCGAGGAAGAGTGCTCCCGCCTTACACGGTTTGACGACACCGACCATATGCGTACATTCAAAACTTATCTTGCCTATAATGAACAAAGATATGAGGACATGAATATCTCAGAATCAAAATGCAAAGATAGCGATAAAGACTCACGACTCGTCTCGCTCCTTAATAACTTGTGCGCATACGAAGCATCCGGCGAAACGGAAAAGATAAAAGCTGTGATAGATGAATTAGTACAACTCAAGCAGAAAGGTGTTGCCCATATAGTCTTGTTCCAGGATTTGATGCATTATTATGATGAAATAATCCATGACACAACGGCTGCTGACAACCTTGTAGATGAAATAGAGAATATGCATCCCGCTCATTTCGGTGATTATCTCAATCTCGTGGATGTGGCGTTCATGCACTATCGACGTATGGGGAATCAACAGAAAATCAACGAACTTATCAGCAAAATCATAGCCGAAAACGAGATAAAGCAAAAAGGGGACGACCAATTGATAACAAACATCCGATTATTGAATGTCATATACGACAATGGAGCAAACTGGCAAGATTATTCTATTCGGTTGTTTCTTAATCGGGCAAGGTATCTGAACAGTGGCTATCGGGTGGGAATAGAACTCCTGAAAGAGACGTTGCGGTTCCTAAGAGATGTGCAAGAACGGACAAAACAAGGACTTCGTCCGTCGTTGTTGAACGAAATGCTTGTTGATTTTGACAATTACTCAAACAGCTATCTTTCGGATATAGAATATGACATTGCCCAAATAGACAACCGCCATCTATACAGGAAAATAGAATTACTTATGCTTAAGTTAGAGGTGCTGAAATTCATGGCTGGCAATGACCTCGTGACCTTAAGACGATACAATGACGAGATTTATAACAGAATCACAGCCATGTGCCGGTACAATGGGAATCAAAGGGAAATGCTTCACTTTATGATTGTGCATGCAGACGACATACTGACCGTGGACAAGCAAATCATGGAAGACGCAAAAGCGGATTTCGCTTTCGCTAATTCAAAAGAGGCAATAGAGTATGAGAGGCTCAGAATAGCTTATATCAATCAAGCGGAAAACATTGTTTGTAAGATAGTGGATATTCTTGATTCAAGGGATTATGACAAGACCATGGCCTATTATGTCCTTTATGTGTCTTATTTTTATCAAATGTTTGGTAACAAGCCACGCTGTTCATTCTTCTTTTCCAAGTTTGAAGCATATAATGTGAATATCAAGAACTGGACAATTCCCATTCAAGATATTTACTTTAACCTGCAAAAATATCTTTCATGACTTCATCATTGCTTCACAATCAACCTTAACGTGACTGTACGCAATAGCCAAGGGCAATTATCATATCAAGATTATAGTGGTCAATAAAACCTTTGCGTTGGGCTTTAACCGGTTGCTCCTGCGTGTTTTTTTTGAACGATAACAGGCACTCACCCCGCAAGTTCCTACAATCTTTCGTTTTTCTTCAGCCTCACCCACCACGGCATAATGA
>CAMWSK010000039.1 GCA_947176895.1 uncultured Prevotellaceae bacterium
GGGGTAGTGGATGATGTGTGCATTTACGGAAAGAAAAAGGCAGGCATGGCGTGATTTTTGTCGCTCTTTTTAAGGATCGTTGTTGAATAATCATGGCAAATAAACGGAAATTAAAATCAATTAACAAAAATTACCCCCCCGTTTTGCCGTTTGTTAATAAATATGCTACATTTGTACGTCAAATAATGACAGAAAGTTCGTTAAACTAATAGCAAATTTATGATTTCGTGGATTCTGCATGCTAAGTGTGGGTCTGTGACAATCTTTTTGTGATAATGAGAAAATGCCTTGTGTAGTAGTCTTTTATCATTGCGAATACAATATATTGTTACCCCATCGGTTTGCTCCCGTGGGGGAGTTTTTGTAGGAAAACGTGTTCCGGGACTACCTTAGCGATACCAGGTTGAGATGCAGACACCATAAAAGAAATTCGTTAAACTAATAGCAATTTATTTACACTTTTATTATTCAAACTACAATGAGAAAAATTACATTTATTTTGATGCTGTTGACCATGTGCGTCGGGGCATCGTGGGCAGATGGTGTTGCGACGGTAAGTGGCATTCAGGATGGCTACATTTATACCATTAAGACCTCTCGTAATGCTATTACTTGGGATGGTTCTTCTGCCAATTGTGTTGGTGCCGCTCTTGATGCAACCAATGAGAATCATCAGTTTGTGGCCATTAAAGTTGTTGGCTCTGACGACCGCTTCTACTTCTACAATGTAGGTGCCGACAAGTTTATGGGTAAAAGTGGTACGGATGCATCCCTTACCTTTTTCAATGAAGTGTATTGGACTGTTAAGACCAGCGGTGACGAGACTTGGCCTTTGATGATTGATGCACAGGACGGCGATCACTTCAATTTCGGTGGTAACAATCAGATTGTTATTAATGGTTATGGTACAATCGACCCAGGAAACAAATTCCAAATAACGGAAGTCGGTGCTGCAGAAGAGTCCTTAGTTACCAGCATCAAGAAAAGAATTGAGCAGGCTCCTATTGTTGTAGCTGCACAGAACATCGTGAACGGTGCAAGTGACAACCGTGTGGGTTCCTATAAGACATCTGCTGTTGCTAATCTTTCCAGCGCATTAAGTGCTTTCAATCGCGATATGAGCGAAAGTAATTTCACCGCTGTGGAGACTGAATACAACACGTTAATCGCTAATTCTGATGCAAAGGTTACCTTGTCTGCGGGAGAGAAGTTCACGCTCAAGTGCATCGAGGATGCCCGTGGCTATCTGGTTTATTCTACTGTGGAGGGAAAGGGCAGTGAGACAGAACCTTGGGTAGCCGGAACCAACTACTCTTCTCAACCTGATAATGTTGATGCAGAAGGAGTTTATAAAGAATGGACGTATGTTACCGTTGACGATAATAAATACCTGTTCAATGTGCAGAAGAAGATGTCTGTTGCCACGACCAATGGTGAAGCGGTTGAGTTTGCCAATAGAGGAACTGCATTCGAACTGATTTCAGGGGTAGACGGAGTGTCAAATATTAAAATGGGCAATAGATATTTGGCTTCGGCCGCCAGTTGGAATGGCAATCATCCTGTAAGAAAGACAGGAATGGATAATGGTGCAAGGTTCTACATTGAGAAGGTTGGCATAAGTGTCGAAGATGCTTTGCTGTCTGAAATGACTTTGGCTGCCACATATGGTAGCGTTGATGAGTGGAAGAACGACCAGCTGGCTGTGTTGGGCTATGTGGGCGGCTATGTCAAGAGTGAACAATCGAACATTGAATCGATAACAGACTTCGCAGGAATAGAGGCTTTTGTCACCGGTAATCATGAAGTCGTGGAGCCGGTAGATGGCGGTTATTATTTTGTGCAGACCGCTAAAAATCAGAATGCCGGACAAGGCGCATATTTGTCCTATACGGGAACCGATTGCCGTGTATATCCGCTTGGCGAGGGTGAGAAACCCGGCATACAGCATGTATGGCAGTTCAATGCTCCCACAGACGGCGGCTTCAAACTTATGTCTTGTAACTTGGGCACATACCTCCAAACCGGAGATGCTCCTGCAGCCTCTACCATCGCAGCCGATATGGATAACGGATACAAGTATGATTTTACGGTTAACGCCGGGGCAGAGATTACCATTAAGGATGGCAATGATAAAGTCCTCAGAACCGAAGGTTCTAATCAGAATTATAAGGTAAATCAGTGGACAAGTGGTAGCACTAACATGAATACGGAAGCCACCTGGTATATCATCCCTGCCGAGGACATTTATGTAACCCTTAGTGCCGAGGATACCAAGGGAGCATGGGCAACCGCCTACCTGCCTTTCGGCGTTAATCTGCCCGCAGAGAATCTGAAGGCCTATGCCGTTACAGCCACAGAGAACGGTTCTGCTACTCTGACCGAGGTGCCGAACATTCCCGCCAATCAAGGCGTAATCCTGAATGGCACGGCAGGTGAACATCATCTGACAATCAACAAGAATGCGGCTTGGAGCGGTGTGGACAACAAGCTTCGCGGTACTAATGTGAACGCTCCTGTTTCAGAGCCGTCTTATGTTCTGGCAAAGCCCGAGACCGAGGTGGGCCTTTACAAGGCAGCGATGACCGATGGCGCATGGACCAACAACGGCAACAAGGCTTATCTGCCCGCAAGTGAGGTTACTGCCGGTTCACCTTTCTTAATCTTCGACTTCGGCACCGAGACCGCTATCGAGGGTGTTGCCGCCAAGGATGCCGGCAAGGCCGTTATCTATGACCTGAGCGGTCGTCGCGTGAAGAGCGCACAGAAGGGTATCTTCATCATCAACGGTAAGAAAGTCATCAAGTAAAAGCTTCTGAGGATATACTACAGACATATATATTAACCCTATAAATGAAATCAGACGTATGAAAAAAGTATATATACAGCCCTCTGTTGAGGTGATGAACATCAGTGGAAGTGACGCCGTGATGTTGAACATAAGCGATACGGAGGTGGATACCTCCGCCACAGGAGTTCAGCTCAGTCGTGAGGAGGAAGAATTGTTTTGGGACGAAGAGCAAGGCTGGTAACAGCTTGCTACGAGTTTAATAACGAATGACGGAGTGCCTGGTGCGTGAGCATCGGGCACTTCTTTTCATTAAAGGCACTGCTGTCCGGCAAATCGTAAATATGGATACTCTACGGTGCCGATGACACGTCCCTACATTGTGGCGGGGGTCGTTCCATTCAAATTTGCGGGAAACCAAATATAAGCTTTTCGTTGCCGATACGGGACTTTTCGTGACGATGGCGTTTTGGGATAAGGATTTTGCCGAGAACATCATCTACCAAAAGTTGTTGGCTGACAAGTTGGAGGTCAACCTCGGTTATATCTATGAGAATCTTGTGGCCCAAATGCTCACCGCGTCAGGTAACAAATTGTTTTACTACACCTTTGAGAAGGACGAGAAACATTCCTATGAGATTGATTTCTTGTTGTCGAGAGGCAATAAGATTTGTCCGATAGAGGTTAAGTCTTCCGGCTACAAGACTCATGCGTCGCTTGATGCTTTCAGGGCCAGATACTCGGGAAGAATCAAGAACAGTTACCTGCTCTACACCAAGGACCTTATGGTCGGGGATAATGAGTTGATATATATTCCATTCTATATGACGGGAATGATTTAAGGCCGATTTTGGCATGTTCATGCCCTTGTTTTCGCAAAAAGAGGAGCAGACGAAGAATGGGTTTCGTGAAAAATCCGTATCTTCGCATGATATGAAGATATTCGGAATCGGTATGAACTATGCCAAGCACAATATCGAGCTTGGCGATACGTTATATAAGGAGAGGGAAGCTCCGGTGGTGTTCACCAAGGCCGACAGCGCCCTGCTGAAGGATGGCAAGCCGTTCTTCGTCCCGTCGTTCACCCAAAGATGTGAGTACGAGACGGAGTTGGTGGTGCGCATCTGCCGGTTGGGCAGGTCCATTGCTCCCCGCTGGGCGCATCGCTACTATGACGCCGTGACGGTGGGCATCGATTTCACGGCACGCGACTTGCAGCGTGAGTTCAGAGCCAAGGGGCTGCCTTGGGACCTGTGCAAGGGGTTCGACGGCAGTGCTGCGATAGGCGAATGGGTGCCCAAGGACCGTTTCGCCGATGTGCAGAACATACGTTTCCACATGGACCTGAACGGACAGACCGTGCAGCGCGGCCACACCGCCGAGATGCTGACCGGCGTGGACGAACTGGTGAGCTATATCAGCCGTTTCTTCACGCTGAAGATGGGCGACCTGATTTTCACGGGCACACCTGCGGGTGTTGGCACGGTGAAGGAGGGTGACCACATCGAGGGCTTCCTGGAAGAGAGAAGGGTGTTAGAATTTAACGTACGGTGAGAAAGTTATTCCTATATATTATCCTGCTGACCGTGGGGCTTCCCCTGCGGGCGGCTGATGACTTCACGGTGCTCGACTGGCAGTCGATGTGTATAGACTCCGTGTTGCCCGTGTACACCGAGGTGGTGCCGCTGGAGAGCGACTATCGTCGGTGGGACTATGTGGTGCAGGTGCTCTATCCCGAGTGGGGACCGCTCACGCCTGCCGAAACAGAGGCCGCACAGCGTCATGATGCCCGGATTTATGAGCAGCTGGACATCCGAAGTGCCGTGACGGTGAGCCGCAAGGTGGGCATGCTGGACATCGCCTTTGTGCCGTTGGTACGCCGGGGCGGGGAGTACAGGAAGCTGTTGAGCGGCAAGATCGTCATCACCCCCGTGGCCAAGAAACGTGCCGCACGAATGTCCGCACGCCAGCCCGGCGAGCGTTACACCCGCGAGAGCCGGCTGGCCCGGGGCACGTGGGTGAAGATCAGCGTGGCGGAGGACGGTATCTACAGCCTGACGGCCGATGCCCTGCGCCGCATGGGATTCAAAGACCCCGCGAAAGTGCACCTGTATGGGCAAGGCGGTCATTGCCTGAGTGAGGTGTCCGACCCCGACAACGAGGTGGACGACCTGCAGGAGGTTCCTCTCTATAAGCGGCAAAACGACTGGCTGTTCTGGGCCAATGGCGTGACCTATTGGGACGGAGACACCCGTGTAATCAATCCTTACAGCACCGCCGGCTATTATTTCCTGACCGAGGAGGAGGGCGACAATGCCGCGGTGGCAGAGCCTTTATATGAATGGGACGAATCGTTGTCCTCCCCGCTCGCCACGTTCACCGACTGTCAGCTGTATGAACGGGACGAATATGCCTATTATCATGGCGGTCGCCATCTGTTCGAGGCCAACGACTATGCCGCACAAAGCAGCCGGACCTATAGGTTGAAGACACCCAACTATGCGGGTGAAGCCCGCCTGACGGTGGCCTTCACTGCCGCGAACTCCATTGTCACCAGCGTTACACCCACCGTCAACGGTCAAGAGTTGACGCCCCTCAGCATCGGTGGCTTGGGAGACTATACTTATGGTGTGGAGACGGTGCGCAGTTACTCGGTCGACCGGTACCAAACAGGCGAAACCTGGAATATCCGCTTGGCCACGAGCCAAACGAAGAATGCTCACTTGGATTACCTGGCGTTGCGTTATCGGCGTACGTTGTCAATCAACAATGATGCCCGGTTCGTGGCTTTTCGGAGAAGTGCGGGAAGCGGCAGCGGGAATGTCACCTTCTGCATCGAAGGCACCGCCGTGGCTGCCATGCGCATCGGCGAGGGCAAGCGCCCCGGCGCTGTGCTCACGGGTGAGATGCGGGACGGGAAGTTCCACTTGCCCGTGGCGGATGGGGCGGACCGCTTCGTGGCTTTCTCCACCACCGCCAATTATCCCGCTCCGGCTGTGGCGGGTCGTGTGGAGAACCAGAACCTGCACGGGCTGGACAGCCTGGACATGGTGATTATCGTGCCCCAAAGCGGTAAGCTCACTTCCGAAGCCCAACGCCTGGCCGAGGCTCACGAGACGGTGGACGGCTTGCGGGTGGCCGTAATCCCTGCCGACAAGATATATAACGAATTCAGTTCGGGCACACCTGACGCCACGGCCTATCGCCGTCTGATGAAGATGCTCTACGACCGTGCCGAGAGTGATGATGAGGCTCCCCGCTATCTGTTGCTCTTCGGCGATTGTGCCTGGGACAACCGCATGCTGTCGTCGGCCTGGAGGAACAGTCGCCCCGAGGACTATCTGCTCTGTTTCCAAAGTGAAAACTCGTTCAGCGATGTAGAGAATTTCATGATGGAAGACTACTTCGGCCTGCTGGACGACGGCGAGGGTGCCAACCTGTTGATGGACAAGACCGACCTGGGCATCGGCCGCTTTCCCGTGACTTCGGCTGCCGAAGCCCGGGTGATGGTGGACAAGAGCATCGCTCACCTGACCAACCGGAATGCAGGTAATTGGAAGAACATCCTTACCTTCATAGGTGATGACGGCGACAACAACCTGCATCTGAGGTATGCCGATGATTTGGCCAACCTTATGATACGGAATTATCCTCAAATGGAGACGCGCAAAGTGATGACGGATGCCTATGAACGTGTGAGCCTGCCCACACATAATGCTTATCCCACCGTTACGGAACTTATAACCCGTCAGGTGAACGACGGGGCGCTGGTGATCAACTATACGGGTCATGCGGCGGCCTATTCCTTCTCCCACGAGTTTCTGCTGCTGCTTGATGATTTCGCCGGTTTCCGCGGTACCAACCTGCCTCTGTGGGTGGCTGCGGCCTGTGATGTGATGCCTTTTGACGGACGAGCGGAAAACATCGGCGAGACCACGGTGCTGAACCCGATGGGAGGCGGAGTGGCTTTCTATAGCACTGCCCGCACGGTGTGGGCCAGCGAAAACTCCTATATGAACCAATGGTTTATGAACTATCTGTTGGGTACGGATGAGTCCGGACGTGCCAACCGTCTGGGTGATGCCATCCGTCTGGCCAAAACCCGCCTGATAACGGACGGGTCGGAAAGTTCCTATCACCGTCAGAACAAGTTGCATTACGCCTTGTTGGGCGATCCCGCCCTGACCTTTGCCTCACCCACCAACACGGTGGTGCTGGACAGCATCAACGGACAGGCGGCCACGAGCGAGGGCTTGCAATTGAAGGCCGGCCAGCTGGTGACGCTCAAGGGACATGTGGAGAGCGCGAAGGCCGACACACTTACGGGTTTCAACGGTATTGTCACGGTTCGCCTTTATGACAATGAAGAGACCGTCATCTGTCGCAACAATGCCGGTGCCGATAAGGCTTTCCAATTTACGAACCGCGACAAGGTGCTGTTCAACGGGCAGGACTCGCTACGGGCGGGTCATTTCCGGTTGCAGCTTGTGGTGCCCGGCGACATCAATTACAGCAACCAGGGAGGACGCTTCGTGTTCTATGCCGTCAGCGATGACCGCCGCGTGGAGGCCAATGGCTACAATGAGAACTTCACGGTGGGCAATTCCGTGGAGAACAATGACACGAAAGGTCCCGAGATAGAGATGTATCTGAACCGTGAGGACTTTGAAAACGGCGGCGTGGTGAATGCGACCCCTGCGTTCTTCGCCTTCCTTCAGGACGAGAGCGGCATCAACTACAGCGGCAACGGCCTGGGGCATGACCTTACGCTGATTGTGGACCAAGACCCGAAGACCACCTATTCGCTCAACGACAGCTATCAGGCCGAGTTCGGCGACTACACCCGCGGCAGTGTGCTGTTCAGCATCCCTGAGCTGAGCAACGGCCCCCATACACTTACCCTTCGGGCCTGGGACGTGCTGAACAATGTGAGCCAGCAAAGTCTGGACTTTGTGGTGGACGGTTCGCTCAAACCCTCCATTCTCAGCATTCAGGCCAGTCAGAATCCGGCTGTCAACAGCACCCAATTCCTCATCCGTCATGACCGTGCCGGTTCAGCCGTGGACCTGAAGGTGGAGGTGTTCAACTTCTCGGGCCAGTGTATGTGGAGCCACAGCGAGACGCAGACCGGCAACACGGGCGTGAGCACGGTGTCCTGGAACCTGACCAACAACGCGGGAGGCCGCCTGCATGCAGGTGTTTATCTCTATCGTGTGACGATGAGCAGCGGAGGCAGCAAGGAGGTGAGCAAAACGCAAAAAATAATTATCAACGGCAATAAGTAACCCCGTCATATCGTTATATAGTGGTATGAAGACGAAAAAATTATTATCTATATTGACTTTGCTTTGTGGCCTGGGGATTGCCTCTCCGGTTTCGGCAGACGACGACAAGCAGTCGATGTTCAATCCGGTGAACTTCGGTGTCACCTCACTGGCCATTGCCCCCGATGCGCGTGGCGGAGGTTTGGGTGACATCGGTGCGGCTACGGAGGCCGATGCCAATTCGCAGTATTGGAACTCGGCAAAATATCCTTTCAACATTGCCCGTGCGGGCGTGTCCGTGAGCTACACCCCTTGGTTGCGCCAGTTGGTGAACGACATCAATCTGGCCAATGTGGCCGGCTTCTATCGTCTGGGCGACTACAATGCCTTGTCGGCTTCGTTGCGCTATTTCTCGTTGGGTGAGGTAGCCTTGTCTGGTGATGAGAACGCCATGACCATCAATCCCTATGAACTGGCCGTGGACGTGGGTTACAGCCGTATGCTGAGCGAACGCTTCTCCATGGGTGTGACGTTGCGTTTCATCTACTCCGACATCACCTATGACTATACATCGGAGAGCAGTGCGGGCAAGGCCTTCGGTGCCGACATCTCGATGTATCGTCTGGGCTATTTCATGATGGGACAGCGCGAGTGCAGTTTTGCCTGGGGTTTGAACCTCAGTAATATCGGCTCCAAAATCTCATTCGGTGGAGATGACAACAGTGAGTTCCTGCCCACCAATATGCGTCTGGGTATGAACTGGACGATTCCTTTCAACTCATATAACCGCCTCTCGATATTGGCCGATGCCAACAAGTTGCTTGTGCCCACCTATCCCAAGCAGCGTGACGGTGAGGCCGATGTGGACTATACCGACCGCGTGCAGCGTGACTATTACGACATCTCGCCCATCACGGGAATCTTCAAGAGTTTCAGCGATGCTCCCGGAGGTTTCAAGGAGGAAATGCAGGAAATACAGTGGAGCGTCGGTATGGAATACAACTATAACGACCGCTTTATGGTGCGCTTGGGTTATCACCACGAGGCCGAGACCAAGGGCAACCGTAAGTATGTGACTGCCGGCGCTGGCTTCAAGATGAGCGTGTTCTCGATAGACGCCGCCTATGTGTTCTCCACGGCGCAGAGCAATCCTTTGGACCAGACCATGCGTTTCACCCTTGGCTTTGATCTCGACGGCATGAAAGACCTTTTCGGAAAACGAAAGAGAAGATGAAGATACGCGTGGGTTATGGATTCGATGTGCATCGCCTGGTGGAGGGACGCGAGTTGTGGCTGGGCGGCATCCGTCTGGAGCACTCCTTGGGTCTGTTGGGGCACAGCGATGCCGACGTGTTGATACATGCCATCTGCGATGCCATCCTGGGGGCTGCCAACATGCGCGACATTGGTTATCATTTTCCCGATACCGATCCTAAGTACAAAGGGGCGGACTCGAAACTGTTGCTGGCCGAGACGATTCGCATCGTGGGTGAGAAAGGTTATCGGCTGGGCAACGTGGATGCCACCGTGTGTGCCGAGCGGCCCAAGTTGAAAGCCCATATTCCCGAGATGCAGCAGTGTCTGGCCCGGGTGATGGGGGTGGATGCCGATGATGTGTCGGTGAAGGCCACCACCACCGAGAAGTTGGGTTTTACAGGTCGGGAGGAAGGTATTTCGGCTCATGCCGTGGTGCTTTTGGAGCACGATTAGAATTCCTGCCGATGGACGTTGAACACTTGAACAAGAGAATACAGCAAGAGGAGGGGCTTAGCCGCACATTGGGCATGCAGTTCCTCTCGACTCCCGACCCCGACACCTGTATGGCCCGTATGAAGGTGAACGAGGTCAACCGCCAAGTGTTCGGTTTCCTCAGTGGCGGCGCCACCTTGGCCTTGGCAGAGAACCTGGCCGGTGTGGGGTCGATGGCTGTTGCCCGGGACAGGATGGCCGTGGGCATCAACGTTAGCGGCAACCATGTGCGTGCCGTGATGGAGGGAGATACCGTGACGGCTCTGGCCCGGCTGACCCACAAGGGGCGTACGTTGCACACCTGGCAGGTGGAGGTCACGAACGAGGCCGGCGAGTTGGTGAGCAGTGTGCAGGTGACCAATTACATCTTATCGCCCCACAAAAATAATAAACAGGAAATAAATACAGAAGATTAGTGACGAACTATTCGCTTTGGCGTTTGCCCGGTCAGAACCATTATACGCTGATGCAGCAAACAAAGGGCCGTCCCGTGCAGCTTGACTCTCCGGAGCAGTTGGACGGGCGTAGTGGTTTTGTCCTGGCTCCGTTCTCCCCTGATGAATCGACTCCCATCCTGCTGATGCAGCCCGACAAGGTGGAACTTCACCCTATTCCCGAATCGTCTGTTCCTCTTTTGGCGCAAGTCTGCAAGCCTGTTGCCGTGGACGAGGCTTATGCCCGGTGCTTCGCCCGGTCACATGAGGCCATCCTTCGTGGGCAATTCGGCAAGTTGGTGCTCTCACATAGGCAACAGATAAGGATGAAGGAGTTGCCCGATCCGAAGGCGTTGTTCCTGTCGGCCTGCCGGCTCTATCCGCGCCAGTTCGTGGCTTTGATAAACATGGAGGTCTCCGGCACTTGGCTCATGGCTTCTCCCGAGGTGCTGGTTGAGGGTTGGGATGTGGATATGCGCACCATGTCGCTGGCCGGCACCATGTCGGTACCCGAGGAGGGGCAAGAGGTGGCGTGGGACGAGAAAAACCGGGCCGAGCAGGCTCTGGTTACCAAATATATCATAGGGCGGCTGAAGACCTGTGCCCGTGACATCGGTTTCACACAGCCTTACACCGCCCGGGCGGCACATCTGGTGCATTTGCGCACAGACATCCGCTTTCGTCTGGACGATTGCTCCCGTTTGGGCCGATTGTTGCAAACCCTTCACCCCACGCCGGCCGTCTGCGGATTTCCCACTCACGCCGCCCGCCAATGGATTCTGGAACATGAAGCCCATTCACGCGGTTATTACAGCGGTTTTTGCGGTGTCCTCGCCCCCTCGTCGCACACCCATCTGCATGTTTCGTTGCGTTGCATGCAACTGCAGGGTCTCACGGCCACGCTCTATGCGGGCGGCGGTCTGATGCCCGGCAGCCGTCTGGAGAGTGAATGGATGGAGGTGCAACAGAAAATGCAAACCATGAGAAATCTTCTCTGACCATGTACAGTAGCAAAGAGAACGTCAACATACTCACGGCCCTGCTGGTGGCCCACGGAGTGCGCCATGCCGTGGTGTGCCCGGGCAGCAGGAATGCTCCCATCGTTCACGATATGGATGCTTGTCCGCTGATCAGTTGTTATCCCGTGACCGACGAGCGTTCGGCAGGCTTTTATGCCTTGGGGCTGAGTCTGAGCCTGCAGCAGCCCGTGGCCGTCTGTGTCACGTCCGGTTCGGCGCTGCTCAACCTTGCGCCGGCCGCCTCCGAAGCTTTTTATCAGCATGTGCTCGTGGTGTTCGTCTCTGCCGACCGTCCGGCTCACCAGATAGACCAGTTGATGGGTCAGACCCTGCCGCAGCCTGATGCCTTGGGGCGCATGGTGCGCAAGGCCGTTTCGCTGCCCGAGCCCAAGGACAGGGCGGAGCGTGCCTATTGTATCCGCCTGCTGAACGAAGCCTTTGTGGAGATGCGTCGCGGCGAGGGCGGTCCCGTCCATATCAATGTCCCCGTCTCCGAGCCTTTGTTTTCGTTTGATGTGCCGCAGCTTCCTGACGTGCCGGCCATCAGGCTGCATCGTTCGGGCATGAGCTTGGAGGCCAACGATTTCCTGCATGAGCTGTCCGGCGCGGAACGCCTGTTGGTGTGCGTGGGCTATAGCGCGGATGCACGTCTGCGAACCCTCATGCGTGAGGAGATGCCCTTCCCCGTTCTCTCTGAAGTGTTCGGAGCCGGCATCGCCCACATCGACGAGATGTTGCTGCGGGCCGGAGAGGAGTGGAACGATTACCGCCCCGATACCCTTATATATATAGGAGGCGCCTTCGTCAGCAAGCGCATGAAGGCCTTCCTGCAACAAGCCGAAGGGGCACGGGTGGTATTGGTGAATGCCGACGGATGTGTGGCCGATCCCACGATGCGCTGTTCAGATATCGTGGAAGCCCCTGCGGCCGGTGCGCTGGATTGCCTGATAGAGTTGGCCCGTCAACGCTCATCTTCCAAATCTTATCTTCGGAAGTGGCAACGCCTGGCAGCGGAGGTTGATGCCCGAATCGCCTCCTGTTCCCCCGTTTTCAGCTCGTTTGCCGCCGTGAAGATGCTCGGCGAGGCTGCGCCCGACGAGGTTCTGCACGTGGCCAACAGCTCATCCGTCCGCCTCGCGCTCAGCCTTCACCGTACCCCGCTCTTCGTGAACCGAGGCGTGAACGGCATCGAGGGCAGCCTTTCCACTGCGGCCGGTTACTCACTGGCCGGCGGGCGGACGCTTTGCATCGTGGGCGATTTGAGCTTTTTCTATGACCAGAACGCCCTGTGGAACCGGAACCTTCACGGCAATCTCCGCATCCTGCTGCTCAACAACAGCGGGGGAAGCATCTTCCGCATGTTGCCGGGGCTGGAACAGAGTCCTGCCTGCGAAGCCCTGGTGATGGCGCAACATGGCACCGATGCCCGGGGCATCTGTGAGCAGAATGGGGTAAACTACCGCTGCGTGCGTTGTGCGGAAGAACTGCCCGAGGCCATAGGCTGGCTGCTTCATGCCGACGGAGAGCGGCCTTTCGTGCTGGAGGTGCAGACCGATGCCGCCGTCGACGAACGCGTACTACGAGAATTTTATAACCACATTACCCGATAAATCGTTTATGGAACAAAGACAATGGAAACCCGTCGCGGGTTTCAACTTCCGTGAAATCCTGTTTGAGGAGTATAACCACATCGCCAAGATAACCATCAACCGTCCCCGCTATCGCAATGCTTTCACCCCGCTTACGGTGCAGGAGCTGGGCTTGGCCTTCACCTATTGCCGCGACAACCTCGACATTCGTGTGGTGATTCTCACCGGTGCCGGCGACAAAGCCTTCTGCTCGGGCGGCGACATGCACGTCAAGGGACAGGGGGGCTATGTGGGCGAGGACGGTGTGCCCCGCCTGAATGTGCTGGATGTGCAGATGCAGATACGCCGTCTGCCCAAGCCCGTGATAGCCATGGTCAACGGTTTTGCCATCGGCGGCGGCCATGTGCTTCATCTGATGTGCGACCTCACCATCGCTTCCGACAATGCCGTCTTCGGCCAGACGGGTCCCCGCGTGGGCAGTTTCGATGCCGGCTTCGGAGCCAGTTACCTGGCGCGTATGGTGGGGCAGAAGAAGGCCCGCGAGATCTGGTTCCTCTGCCGTCAGTATTCGGCGGCGGAGGCCGAGCGCATGGGCATGGTGAACAAGGTGGTTCCTTTTGACCGCCTGGAGGACGAGTGCGTGGAGTGGGCCGAACGTATGATGGAACACTCGCCCCTGGCTTTGCGCATGATCAAGGACGGGTTGAATGCCGAGCTGGACGGGCAGGCCGGCATCCAGCAGTTGGCCGGAGACGCTACCATGATGTATTACACCATGGAGGAGGCACACGAGGGCGGACGCGCGTTTCTTGAGAAACGCAAACCCGACTTTGATAAATATCCCAAGTTCCCCTGACTCATACCCTTTCATTATATGAAAGTCGAAATCACGGAGCGCATTTTTCATTTCCGGCAGCCTGCCCACACCAGCCGCGGTTGCTATACCACCCACCTCAGCCGCTTTGTCACCCTGAGCGAGGGCGAGGCCCGTGGGGTGGGCGAGTGCAGCGTGTTGCCCGACCTCAGTTGCGATGCCCTGCCCCCGCAGCAATATCATGATATATTGGCGGAGGCCGCCCAAGTGGTGGCCGTCACCGGGCGCGTGCCCGTGGAGATGCTGCGCCCATACCCCTCTATTTTGTTCGGACTGGAGACCGCCCTTGGGAATCTTCGCCATGCCGGAGGCAAGAAAGACGGACTGCGTCCGCTGGGTCCGTGTTCGGTGCCCATCAACGGGCTGGTGTGGATGGGCACCTTCGACCAAATGATGCAACAGCTGGAGGAGAAACTGGCGCAGGGGTTCCGCTGCGTGAAGCTGAAAATCGGAGCCATCGACTGGGAGCGCGAGCGCACGCTCATCGCACATGTCCGCCACCGTTTCGGTCCCGACCGGGTGGAGATACGCGTGGATGCCAACGGAGGCTTCACGCCCGACATGGCCATGCAACGCCTCGAAGAGCTGGCCACGTACCGGATTCACAGCATCGAACAGCCTATCCGTCAGGGACAATGGGCCGAGATGGCCCGCCTCTGTGCGTCCTCTCCGTTGCCCGTCGCCCTGGACGAGGAGTTGATAGGTGTGAACGATGTGGAGGAGAAAATCCGCTTGCTGGACACCATCCGCCCCCAATACATCGTGTTGAAACCCTCGCTGCATGGCGGCATGGCGGGCACGCGCGAGTGGGTGGAGCTGGCCCGTGAGCGTGGCATAGGCTCGTGGATTACCTCTGCGCTGGAGAGCAATGTGGGCCTGCAGGCCGTGGCCCGCCTCTGTTTTGAACTCTATGGCCCGGAGGTGACCTTCCCACAGGGGCTGGGCACCGGCATGCTTTACACCGACAATATTGACATGCCCCTGGAAATACGGGGCGACCGCTTATGCTTCTCAACGATTTCCTGACGGAGTGGAACGACCCCCGGGACACCGTCGAGGTGCAGACCAGCGGCTCCACGGGACAGCCTCAGCGTATGCAGGTGCGCAAGTCCCGCATGCGTGCTTCGGCACGCATGACCTGTGATTTTCTGGGGTTGCGGCCCGGGGACACCGCCCTGCTGTGTATGAACCTGCGGTATATCGGTGCCAAGATGATGGTGGTCAGAAGTCTGGAGCGCGGTCTGCGGCTGATAAGCGTGCCGCCCACGTCCCATCCCCTGGCCACGACAGACGAACAGATTGACCTGGCCGCGATGGTGCCGTTGCAGGTGTATGCCGCCTTGCAGGTGCCCCGCGAGGCCGAACGCCTGCGCCGGGTGCGCCACCTGTTGATAGGCGGCGGGGCCATCGATGCCCGCCTGGAGGAACAGCTGCGCGTTTTTCCCCATGCCGTGTGGAGCACCTATGGCATGACCGAGACCTTGTCGCACATCGCCCTCCGCCGTGTCAACGGTCCCGCGTCAACGGATTTCTACACACCGCTGCCGGGCGTGCGGGTCGGCCTCTCTGAAAGCGGCTGTCTCGCGATAGAGGCTCCTGCGCTGTGCGACGCAAAACTTCTTACCAACGACCTGGCCAAGCTGTTGCCCGACGGGCGTTTCCGCATCATCGGTCGTGCCGACAACACGCTGGTGAGCGGTGGCGTCAAGGTTCAGGCGGAGGAACTGGAGCGTTTGCTCCGCCCCTGTTTGCCGAAACCTTTTCTGGTGACATGGATAAGCGACGAACGCCTGGGGCAGGCCGTCGTGGTGCTTGCCGAGGACGAGCAGGCCGAATTGCTTTGTCGCCGTGCTTCCCTTCCCGATTATTGGTGGCCCCGTCATTGGCTTCATGTAGACCGCATTCCCCTCACCGAGACCGGAAAACCGGCACGTGCCGAGGCTCATGAACGGGCCAAGCGGATGCTCTCGTAAAAACATTGCGATGTGTGGGGCAAAACATGTTCATGTTTTTCAAAAACGTGTTCATGTTTTATCCTATACATGTTGATGTTTTTTTTGGGGGAGATTACCGGAATCATTCATATAGAGTGAAGTTTTCCGCAAAATTGTTGGGATGCGAGTTAAAAAATATTTACCTTTGCCACGTTGATAACAGAAATATACGTTTGGCAATGCTGACAGATAATCAAGATTTCTTGAAAATAACTGCCGAAATCTTTGGTGGTTCGGATTATTTTGTTAGCAAGCAAGCAAGCAAGCAAGCAAGCAAGCAAGCAAGCAAGCAAGCAAGCACTTATATAAGATAAAAGGTACGGGCGCGTGTAGCGCCCACGTACCCTACGCCATTTTCCCGCCATGCCCACGGTATCAATCCGTTGGCATGGCGGGAAAATGGCGTGTGTGGATACCCTTTGCTCTCCGCCGTTTTTTTGCGGATAAACAGGATATAAAACTAATAGCAAAACATATCATTCAAAAACTACAAACAATGAAAAAACTTTTACTTACAATGACCG
>CAMWSK010000040.1 GCA_947176895.1 uncultured Prevotellaceae bacterium
GGTTTCACCTCTTTCCTATACATATATAATAAGGTGACTGCGGCTGCCAGTATGGCGGTACGGCTCCAGGTACTGCCGCCTGGCACGCTCATAGGCCACAGGCTCCGACTTGCCGCGCCACTTCAGCGAGTTGAACGACCGCAGGGGCTGTTCGTAGACCAGGCGCAGGGGCTGCGTGTTGAACGTGCGCAGGTCGTAGTTGAACTGCTCCAGGTGGTAGAGGTAGGACTGCAGCGACACCGTGCCGCCCGTGGGCACGACGTTCTGGCTGACCGACAGCGTGAGCGAGTTGCTCAGCGAGTTGTTCTCCACGTAGTTGATGCGCCCGTCGTCGTAGTTGCGCACGCTGGTCACCGAGCGGTCGTAGTTCAGCAGGGAACCCGACAGCGAGGCCGACGGCAGCAGCTCGGCACGGTAGGAACGGTACGTCCAGTAGCTGCCAAGAAAGGAGAACCGAGCCATCTTCGCCTCCAGCGAACGCTCCTGCGCCAGGCGGATGGCTTCGGAAAGCGACATGTAGATGCACGCACGCAATGGATGCGCAAGTGCGAGTAAGAAGATGAATATAGAGTATTTGCGCATGTGTGAGTGGATGACCTAAGATTTATAAAATCATTCTTGATTATTGATAACTTTCCTTAATAGTGTGTCTATATTCTGATTTGTCACAGGATTTCCGACTAAAAGAATCTCTCCTGTTTTCCTTCTACACAAGAAAACATGACAAAGGGGTAATCGAGGAATGAAACTGTTATTCTTTTCAAATAGTCCTAACGTGTCGATATAAATACTATGCTTTACTTTCTGAGAGGCAAGGTACATAGATAAAAAATCAGCATTTTGATAATCTGAGTTGATGACAAATAATAGTTCCATTTTTGTATCGTCCTTAAAGGAAGACATATAAGAATCCCATTCGTGTAATTTGTTTATTGCACATGTTTTGCATTCTGCCGAATCCATATAACATATTAACAAGTATTCCGTCTGTTTCCTATAATTTCTAGCCACATCTATTCTTCTCATCTGACAAGAATCAATCACAATCTCTTTCCCAATCATTTGGGCAATATTATCTTTAATGCTGTTTTTCGGGTCACAGCTGTAAATCAAAGACAATACTATGACTATCAGACTTGTTTTTCCCATTTCAGTTTAATGTGTATTGAAAGATAACAGGGTTGTCATCCATAGTAATATCCAATGAATATAATTCAATTAAATCATTGCTTTCCGGATGATGATCAGCTTTTGTAGACGAGATAACATGTAAGAGCTCGTCCGCATAATTAATATCAAATATACAGTTGTCATTTATAACATAGTTCATCAATCCAACATGATATCCGAAATCAATGACAATACCCCTACACAGGTGCGTCATGCATCCATTTCTAACGTCATAAATCGCCAGGTATTGCTGACCTTTACAATAGAAACTCATAAATATGTAATTATCAGATACCTTTATGCTCTGAATGCCTAATGAAAAGCTCTTATCTATTTTTTCATTCGCAAGCGCTTTCGCATCCATTTTTTTATACTTTTCGGGTAAGGCGTGTTGACCAAAGTCTATTCGCAGGTATTCATCACAACCGTTATCGGTGATTTTATACACGGTATTTTTGTCTCGCTGGCAATACCATATCGTATCTCCCTGTGCCGCAAAAGGATTTTCGCAAACTAACCCCGGATTATAATCAAAAGGTATGTATTTGTCAATCATTTCACCACGCTCATTGATTTTGAAGATGTGGTATTTCCCATATTTACAGTCACTACCTTCATTTACCAAGAAGATGTTGCGGTCAATAACGAACAAATTGTTCGCCCAATAATCATGAATTTTGATAGCAGACACAAAACCATACTTGTTATTATAAAGTAAGATTTTTCTGGACGGATTATCTAAAATGTAGATATTGCTTTCAGTTACATAGAAATCTGAAATCTCGATATATTCATTCTCCGCCTTACCACTATAAGACAGTGTACCCAGATATTTCCCGTTAATCTCAAAAACATGCAATTCCCGCCTACCTCCGTCTACTATATATATATTGTTGTCTCTTATCTTACAATCCTCAATATAACCAATTGTTACCTTATCTGACTCCAACGGTATTATGGCAGAATTTGTTGTATCCATAATGGCTTCACCGGATATAAATCCTTCCGCACTATTTATATCTATATACATAGAATCAACATCATTTTCAGTCTTATTTTCTGCGCATGCGCAGAAAATAAGACTAATAAGATAATATGCAGTTCTCCTCATCGTCGCTGTGATTTCTAGTAACTTACTTCTTGGCAAGAATACGGATTACACCCATCCCCTTCATCTGGGCATCTATCTTTTAAACCTTCCTTGATACATTTTTCATATTCTGCTTTTCCTTCGTATTGTGGATTCTCATTTGTTCCTACAGACACAACTATACCTCCCTTTATATAAACGTAAAGTTTACAGAACTGAGCTTTACCTGCCGAATGAGGATAACGATAATCTGTGTTCTCATTTGTGAGTGCCTCGATATTCTGTAAAAACAAAGGATTTGTCTCATTAAAACGCGGCTTCTGTATTAATGTAGCACTAAAGAAAACAAGGACAGCTGCTACAATACCTATCGGTACGATGTTTCTCTTTTTCATAATTGTTGTTTCAAGTTTTTGTGTGAAAGAATCTGTTTATTAGTGCTTATTTGGTTGACGGGCACGGCACCATTCCCATTGCCTTTCATAGTTACAACGATGAAAAGACGGATTTCTTTTATGTATTGTCCTGACTTGTTTGCTGCTTGAACAGCAATATGCACCTCCTTTCTTAATGGTTGAAACATAGAGTTATTATTGCATTATCGTTCGTTTCCCTGGGTAGTTCATTATTACTAATGCTATCACCCAAAGCACCAAAGACTTGATGAACGAGGCTAAAGGCGTGAAATGAATGAGTTCTCCGAAGCAACCACAGGATTCTATCCGACCAAGAGGGGATGGATTGAAATAATTGTCGCCTGTCAGCCAGACGAAGAACGTCAGGGCGAGGATTGCCGCCATGTTGGCATAACGGCGCAGTGCAGGAATCAGGTAGGCAATTCCTATCATCAGTTCCGCCAAACATACCATACCGGCAAGATACAGACTCGCATCACGCAACCAACCGCCAAAATAGATATCAAGGTACAGCCTCATTTCATCGGCGAACACAGGTAGACCCACGGCCTTGGTCACGGCGGACAGAATGAAGACTCCGCCCAGGCAGTAGGTCACTAAAGTTTGGATATTGAGCTTTCGCATGTTCATGTTTAAGGATTATCTTGTGAATGTATGATTGGTTAATGTCATAATCATCTCTTCCGCCTCTTTCTTCATATCCCGCGTGGCGGGTGATTCCACCTTCACCTTGAAGTTCGTGACGCTTTTGGCTATGTCCAGCATTCTTGTACTGTCCCCCATCGTTTCGTACAGCTTCATCCGGCGATAGAGGGGGTAGATGCGGTTGGGTACCATGTGGAAGGCGTGACGATACAGTGAGTCGGCCATCCCGTACTCCTGTATATCTTCATAATTGCGTCCCATCAGAATGGGAAACATCGGGTCGGCACTCAATAGGGTTCCTTGGCGTAGCATGGCATTGCTGTCATTATATCTACCGGCATCGCGCAGCAGCGAGCCGAAATTGAAAAGAAATTTAGGATTGTCATTCAGCTTTGGCAAAAGTTCATAGTAATCCATGATAAAAGCATCATCTTTCATATAGGAAAATCTTTCATATTCCTTTTCCGCCTTCTTCCTGGGCATTAGCTGGGTAAAGACAGCAAAGCCAAGTGCTATTGCCCCCAAGAGGGAACAGACTTTGCCTGCACTTACAAGTCTTTCTTTACCCATATTTGCGGCCGTGGCCACAATTACGGCCAAGATCACTCCGAACACAGGAATGTTGAATGGGTAGGAGAACAGAGAGAACACCAGCAAGGCCAACAGTCCGTAGAACAACGGATGCTTGGCTCTCCATAGTTTCCATGCCGTCAATGCCAATACGCCGATTACCAAGACCAATCCCACGGCACCCAACTCCACGGCCAACCGCATGGGTTCGCAGAAAGGCAAGTCGGCCACACCCACACTTGGGAGGAATACAGAATCGGGATGCGTTGCAAAGTACTCAGCTTGACCTTCTCCCAAGGCATATAGATAGTCTCCCACGCCGGTTCCCAGCCAGAAGTGCTTCACCCAAACGCGGAATGAGACGATAAACATCAGCGCACGGCTGTCCGCAGACCCTTGCTTCAGGAAATAGAGCACTACCAGGATCACCACAGAACACCCCACTACCGCCTTCCAATACCTTAGTATATAGACACGGTACAGCAATGCCACGCACAAGGCGCAAGCTAATAGGGCCGCCCGAGACCAGGCCGCCGGTAGCACGATGAGCAGCACCACCGCCGCCACGCCAAGGGCTTTGCCTCCTTCCCGTTTGTATGTTGCCAGTACCACGACTAACATCACAGCTAAAAACGCTCCGAAAGGTGCTGGATTGAAGAAGGTTCCCGTCATTACATACAGGTGATGCCCCGAAGGGCGGAGGCCCGTCAGTTGCATCATCCCCAGTCCGGCCTCCAGGCAGCCCCAGGCAGCACAGAGGTATGCCCATGCCTTGTTGGGTATTCGTGCAAGTGGCGCACAGCGCAGCAGCATGTAGAGCGCCATCCATGCGCCTACGTGCAACACGGTCCCCGCACACGGCGTATGGCTCACGGCCATCACGTTGCCCGCGAAACAGACGACACACAAGGCCACCCACAAGTCTATAGACCCAAAAGCACTCTTTCCCATTTTATTTGATCCGTTTCCTTGTCCTTGGCGTAGCTGATGAGCTTCACCACGCCCACGATGTATTCCTCGGGCACCAGCCCCCAGTAGCGGGAATCCATGGAGTCGTGTACATTGTCGCCGGCCATGAAGTAATAGTTGTGTTGCCACGTGTGACGTTTTGTGGGCTTACCGTTCAACAGTACGCGGTCGGTGTTCCAGTCCACCGTTACTGTCTTGCCCATCTCATATTCCAGCAGGCTTTTGTAAATGACACCCTCTTTGGCCGTCAGTGTCATGATATCGCCCTCACGGGGGATGTAGAGCGGTCCCATCTGTTTGAAGGTCCAACCTACATGCTCGTCGAACGGATATACGGCCATACCTGCGGCATCGTAGGCATCATCGGGCACGGTCTCCAGCCGATCCTGCTCTGCTTGCAGTCCCAACACACCCTCATAGTTGTTGCAGCGGTAGTGCCCGTTCACGATGCTCAGCGAGTCTCCTGGCAGACCTATGCACCGCTTGCAATAGACGAAGTTAATCTTAAAGGCGATGCGGTCGCCAACCTGCGGATAGTTGAACACCACGATGTCGTTATGCTTCAGTTTCCTCTGCCCTTTCATGCGCACACTCTTCAGCTTTTGCCCGCCATCGTGGAAGTCAAAGTCTGTGTAAAGCCGCGCCCCCATTATGAGTTTGTTCACCACCACACGGTCACCAGGCACCAATGTCGGTGCCATGGACCATGTGGGGATGACGAACTGGTCGGCAACGAAAGTGCGGCCGACCAGATAGAGCACAGTCAATATCGGCAGCACAGTCAGTACTAATAAAACCTTGTATAAGGATTTGTACATAACCTTTTTAAGTAACTTTATCTCTTTTAATTCATAGCAATACCATTATTTAGATGGCATCTGAAACGTTCAATACGTTGACTACCTCTATCACAAGAACGTTTT
Organism: uncultured Prevotellaceae bacterium; assembly: GCA_947176895.1. GTDB lineage: Bacteria > Bacteroidota > Bacteroidia > Bacteroidales > Bacteroidaceae > Physcousia. The sequence continues at coordinate 5,784 of CAMWSK010000040.1, forward strand.
CGCATTCTCTATAAGATTCTGCAAATTCATGGAAGTGAATAAACCTACAAGATTGTTGGCGCTTGATTGGGCAAATCCATATATAGATAAAACCGTGCCCTTCTTTGCTTAATGTTCTTGTGTTGAAATATATGGTGTCATAATGCTATAAAAACACAACATACTTGTGCCGTTACCAACATCCCTGAGTAATATATATGGGTTTACGCAATGTTTTGAGTTTTTAATCAGTTCTCTGCAAGACGATATTTAATGAGAAATGTCTTTCCATCTATATCACATGCCACAAACAAAAAATTGTCTTCCGGAGTAACAGTAAACGAAGAGAATTCTCTATCTAATAATAATTTGTATACTGGATTGCCATCATGATCAAACACATGAATCTCCTTACATTCCCCGTCAGGGTTGTCAAGTACCTTAGCTTCAGAGTAAGAAGCATAAATATACTTGTCTGTAGAACAAAGAGATGAATACCCCGTTCTGGAATTATGGTTCGGAATCGGAAGTTTTACCCTTCCGTCAAGCGCATCATAGTCCATCTCAAACAAAGAATATCTTTTTTTATGGGATAGCCTGTCGTCGTCAATGCTGAAGAAATCAAGTCCCCCGTCATAGGCGATTGCACGCACCATACTTTTCCCATCCGGGGCAACCGCCAATGTTCCAGTGCATGCCAGAATGTGAGTGTTCTCATCAACAGTTTTGGGCTTGGGCGGAAAATAAGAAAGATTGGCAATGACATCTCCATCCAAATCTGACAATATATAGGAAAAGGACGAATGAACTGGCAATGTAACAATTCTTTTGCCTGGCAAAATCACGGCATCATCATAAAGAAACAGCGAGTCTCTTAATATGTCCAATTTAATGTTTGTCCCATTTACAGACAGTTGATTCAATCTTCCTGCTCTGCCATCATATAATGCCACACTCCCTTTCTGCGATGGATGAAGAGAAGTGAGTTCAAGTATCTCCCCTGCACCTCTGCCATACTCGACACCTGAAGCTAAAAGATTCCCGTCGAATGAGTAGGCAAATATGACTGATTTTCTGTCATGTTCTGATCCTATCCATAACACGGAATCGGTTGAAACCATCTGGTTTATTGAGTTATGGGCGTCTTTCAATGTAATGCCACCGGTCACATGAAGAATCTCAGTGTCACATTTTGTCATAGTATCTCTTTTACGACAACAGCTAAAACTCACAAATAACAGTAGTAATATCAGGTATGTCTTCTTCATTGTTAAACATTTTATTCTGCGTGTTGCAGGAGTTTTGTACCTGTTGAGATAGCAATAGTCCTGCAACACTTTTACCTAAATAGAATCAATCACCCTTGTATTGATTTTTTCGACGGTCTACTAACTGACCGTTGCCATCAAAAACATAACACGTTGCGTTTTTCATAGGCTTACAACCTACTACCGTTATATCTCCCTGTGACAGTGCTTCAATATTTTGAAGTAGCAGACCGCCCGTCTTTGGGGCATGTGATTCATAGGTTTTCTTACCAACCATTGTTGCAATAGCAATTGCTACGATGCACGACAACATAATTGTTTTCTTTTTCATAAATATTCTTGTGTCCACAAATTGTTATTGATTTATTGGTAGCAGGGTGTGCGGACTTTAATCCCTGCTGTGAATGTTATAGTATTACTGTTTTCAACATCAACTCCTTTACCTTGTTGTTTTGGGCGGGATTGCCCACAACGATTACCTTGTTCTCCTTATCCAACAGGAAACTGTGTAGTAGCGAAGAGGAGGACAGATGTGGATTGGCTGATGAAAATCTCCCGTTCCTGACAATCACGCTCAGAAACGGATAAGCCTGTTGCTCTAATAAAAACCTCACGTCCTCCATTTTATCCAGACTCGGCTCAAAGATGAACAACGTCCTGATTCCGGCAGAATCAAATTTTTCCACGGCTTCTTCATAATCATACATGTGCGAGATGAAGCAGGGCGAGCAGGATGTGGAATCAACATAGATAATCAGCCGGTACGCAGAATCCGCACAAGTATAGGTCGACTTCTCTCCATTCTCGTAGCAGACAGCCCCCTCACACGTAGTCAGGTCTATGGGACGTGACTGCATTTTCAGAATGTCATCGGCAAAGTTCTTCTTTTCACAGGAACATATCAGTACAAGCACTGACAAAAGAACAGTAAATTTTATATTCATGCCTTAATTTTATACCGGACAAGTACGTTATTTATCTTTCCTTGTTTTGCTCTCTCCGCGATGTCCTCCAAGCACTTTGGGATATAACCATCGGTGTATTGCTCCGGAAGACCTAATAATTCAACATCGAGATGTCCGTAAAAATATCCATCGGCATAGCATTTGGGCAGAGGGTACAGGAAATAATCCGAAAGATGGGTTTGACTTTGTATGTCGGAATCAAAGGCTGTTACAACAACCTTACCATTGCTCTTGTTGAAGATGATGTCCTTGCTATCATAATCTCCCATTCTGCGGATAACCAGTTCCGAAGACTCCACCACCTTTCCGCTATAGAATGTTTTGTCCACTCCACACATCCATTTTTTGTTGTCAATTGCTTCTTGAATGTCTTTTTCATCGTACATGGGTGTCTTCCCTTGATAATCATACGTAATATAGGGAATGCACTTTCCATCGCTCAGTTCGTATACGGTGTTGTCCATCGAAGGAGAGAGGATACAACGCTCTTGCCCCATGTAGAATTTTCGGTCACTCATTTCACCGATCCTTGCGTCATTCAGTTTCATAGGCACATCTTCCGCCACAAACTTCCCATTATCGTCATAGATGTCTATCTTGTGATCTGTGTGCTCGTCAGGAGTCCATCCGCTCATATACGGATGGGTCAGCGAATAGTAGTACCCATCATCGTGTGTGACCTCGAAACAAAAATAATCCCCTAAAATCATGCTCTTGACGAACTTGCCATCCATGTTGTACGTCAGTACCTTTTTAGACCTTGAGTCGGTTAGATAAATGGCATTCTCCTTTTCATTGATGTTCATTGAAGTTAATTGTATCCATTCGTTGGAAGCTCTTCCCGTATGTGAAATCTGATATAGATACTTTCCGCTTAAATCGAACACCTTTATATTTCCGCTCTCTTTATTGTTATGACAAAAAATCTTGTTGCCATGGACTGAAATGTCTACGAGACTCGGAATAAGAGCTTTCGTTGCCGTGTCAAGTTCTATTATCTCCAAGTCTGTCACCAAGTCCCTAACGTCCACAACATTTCTATCGTCAAATGTGATGGAATACTTGCTCTCAATTTGATTCTCTTCATGTTTGCCACAAGCCGAAAGCAGGGCTAACAGACAAAGATAGAATACCTTTTTATACATATTCGTATTTCCCTTGAAAACGGGGATGTCGCGAAGTACATATTCCGCAACACCCCTGTCTATTTAATTTTTCATGTCCACTTAATTCTCCATTACTATATTAAGGTACCATGCAAACACCTGAAACACATGTTTCGGAAGGAGATGCTGGTTCGCATACAGATAGACGTCCCCGAGTAATAACACCATTTACATAAAGAGTGCACACGTCCTTACCTCTAACTGGTGCATATCCGATAAGAGCATAATTATCACCTTGACTTAGAGCCTCTACATTTTGCATGAGCAAATTGTTTGAAACATTTACATGTGATTCCCATACGATATTACCGACGAATGTGGTAATTGCAACGGCAACACATGAAAGAAAAATTTTCTTCTTTTTCACAAAAGTAAATTGTTTAAAAGTTGTTTATTTATTGGTTAAAAACCATTTATATCCATTATATCATAATACACGAATCTCTGCTTTCCTTGCTCATCCAGCACAAAAGGCATTTCCTCTTTTCCCTGCGTCAAATTAACGAGCCAATAGAGCTTGCCATGCGGGACATCTACGAACTCAATATATTCGCACTTCGCCTTGGCCGTTCCACACGTCTGCCAGCCATCGTCCCAATAGCGCAGTTCATATTCATCTCCGGCATGGATTCCGTTGTCGGCATTCTTAGGAGAGAAGCGGACATGGGTTACCACCTGTGGTTCTTTTAACCATAACGTGATATTGGGATAAACACTTGGTGCAGTCTGCATATTGCCATCATACTCTGCCTTCCAAACCATGTCCTCCCACTTCTCCGCATCCATTATGCGCATGAGGTTTGCTTCATGCTTCACGGCGATTGTATCGGAGGGCGAAAGTACATGCCTACGCTTAGCTGGCATGGTATTGGTATATCCATAACTTTCAGATGTCAGCCATTCCAACATGGATATATGGGCGTTGGGGTGTTCCTCAGAAGCCTGGAAGCGATAGCTCTTGTAATGACCAACATGTGATAATGGATAGGTCAGCAGAGCAGGCTGCGGAGCTTCCGTTATTTCCAACAGCGTAACGGCATCGCTGAAGTCTCCTTTGCGTGAGCCTATGAATCGTCCTCCAATAAGTTCTTCTGCCACACGCTTCATATTGGGTTTGCGCGGATATTTCCGCGTGAGGGTAATGGAGGTGCGGGAAGTATCCGCTTGGTCAATGTAAGGAATCTTCCGAATAATAGGCATACTGTCTACAATTTCTATATAGAATGGTTGTCCAAAGGTGTGATAATTCTCGTCAGGATAATATACAGGGAAATAGAGCAGTCCGGGCATAGCATTGTCAAAGGTAACTTTACCATGGGAATGGTCTATCACTCCCCAGGTAACGGGGATGCAGCCTTGCCAATCGCGACTATAAGTTGCCAGATAAGCCAAGTTACACCTCGTGTTTTCGTGAAACGGTAATGTTATAGACACTGTCTTTGCCAGATATGCCGTAACGTCCTTCATACAAGGGTCGTCCAGGACAGAGGGAACATACTCCCCTTCTGCTTTCAGAAAGGGCGGTGTGTCGTGTTGCGCAGCGTATGTGGAGCGATATACGTTGGCAGTCTCAGCAAAAGCCCAGTCGCCATCGCCCGGCAATGAACTCTCAGCATTGAAAGTCTGCCACGTGTCTGTTGAATCGTTATAGACACTGCAATGGTAGTGTCGCCCCGAGAGGCTTCGGTAACAGACATTATGCTCCACCACCACAGGAATACCGCAGGCGCGTAATATGTTGCATCCGTAACTGGCAATATCAACGCAATCGTGGAAGTCGCGCGAATAGAGGTCGTACAGCCCCGCCAATCGTGTGCGATGTGTCTTGCCATTCATGTCACGAAGATTGTTGATGGCAGCATTGTAATACTCTATCGTTGTTCTAAGATCCGCTGTACTATCGGCCATGACATATTTGGCAAACAGGTCATGGTAGGTCTTTCCTGTCTCGCTGAACCCATATCCCTCCACGCAACGATACGGAAGAATGTATTCCTTGAACTCTTCAAAGGTCAGATTACGGGCAAACGGAGACTCACGCCACACACGGAAAGCGTTATCAATATGATTAGTCATAAACTTGAAGTCAAGTTCCGTAATATCGCACAACATACTGTGGTCAACCACTGAGTCTGGTAATGTGTCAGCTTCGATCATTTCGCGATGCGCTTTCTTGATATTCCATAAAGAATCCCATGGAAAGTTACCCATTTTGACTCCTTTTACGATGGAATAATATATGCTGTCTGTCTCATTCCGCCACCGCGCCAAGGTGTCGTTGTCCGTGTATATACGTGCTTGAGAATGGTGGTATGGCATATTTTCTATTAAAAAACGTGCAGCATTATATTTCAAGGTGTCACGCTCAATGTACTTGTAATAAGCCAATGTGCGATACAACTCCCACTCGTTTCCCTGCGTCTGTTCGGGAAGGTCATGTACACATCCGAATAATAGAGGAAGCATGAGCAACGTCAAAAGGCAGTTGCAAGAGTTTTTCACGATGATTCTGTTAAATTCATATTTCATATCGTATAATGGATGCCAGGAAAAGTTAGCAACCTATATCTTGGTAGTTCCCAAAAAGAGGTATACTTTTGATTCAACAATCATTCCGTTACTATAATGAAGAGGATGACTGTGAGTTTACTTTCCAGGCGAATAGTACACATATCTCTACATAAAGTATTGCCAATCGCTATAAAAAGTTAATCGAGTATTTTTCGACAGGCTAAAGCAACAGCCAAAAATAAATAGAATCTAGGGCAGAACTTTTTTAATCCGTTTATTTTTTATTGTTTACTTATGATTTTGATTAGTAAATTATGCATCTTATTACTTTTAAGGGGATTACCAACTAAAATAATATGATTATTCTTATCTAGCAAAAATACGTGAAACATTTCTTCACTAGGTATACATGAATTAAATTTAGAAAAAACGCTCTTAGCATCTATAAATACTGGATACTTAAAGTTCTCAGATAAAACCTTGTTTTTCAATAATCCAAACTCATTACGCTTAGGTGACACTATAAACAATATATCAAACACTCCCCTTAAACGATCAGACAGTTCCACATAAGCATCCCATTCGTGCATAGTTTTCAATCCACATGACATACAGGAAATAGAATCCATATAAACAACAAGTTTATACTCAGAGAGATGGCAATTGAGAGTTTTCTCCTCTTTAAGACCTTGGTAACACAAAAAAGAATCAAGAGGAATCATAACTTCTTCGCCAATCATACCCTCTAAGGTTGCTTCTATCTTAGAGGGGTTATTATTACCAACACATCCTGACAATAAATATATAGTAAATAAAATTATACTTACATTTTTCATATTCTAGCCTTTATAAGTTTTATTTCACCAGCCTTATTTTCCACAAAAGCCCAAAGCTTTCCTTCTTCGACAGTCATACAATTTATATAGGCAATATCCGACGGAAGGCAATATCTATGCACACATTCTCCATCAAAATCAAACTGCAGAATTTCATTGTACCGTTCTTCCGGCCCAGCTAATACGGCATAAAAACAATCATTTGCCACATGCAAGGCGTTAAAACCTAATACTGTTTCCGAACATACGACGACACAAACAGGAACGGCACCCTGGGCAATGGAATACTTTGGAGCATAGAAACCTTTCTCCAACTTATGGCTTATTTTTTCTCCGCTCAAAGACAGTATCTCAAATGCTGCCCCTATTCCTGTGGTTATAACGATATGTTTATTATCTGGAGAAACGCCAAAACATGCCAAATTACCCCAAATAGACCTATTGTTCTCTTCTTTTTCATCAAGAATCGGAAAATCCGAATACGTAGCAAGTATCTTTGATTTATTGAAAATTTGGACCCGATTTTCAGGATGATTACCAAATCCAATGAAACGGTTGTTTGCTAAAGCCATGACTTGATAGAAGCGGTGCTTCACAGGTTGTTCGCTTTCTACGTCTTTCATTCTTATCACATCTTGAACAGGATTATCTCCGTCCAATGCCTCTTTTACGGAAAAGCAAACATTATACTGCATATTGTAATCGTACACGCAACAAGTCTTCTTGTCCCCAGACAAGGACAATCCTTGCGGAAAAATAAACTCTCCGCGCTTTCGTCCTCTTTCACCAAAACTTTTAACTACACATCCTTTCGTATGAATAAAATGGCAAAGTTTATCGTTTCTGTCATCGTCAAACACGAGCAACAACGAATCATCTATAACGAAAAGCGAAGTCGGGTTAGAAAAAAAAGTATTCATGCGCACCGAATCTATTTCCAATGTATCCGATACCACAGAACAGAAAGGTAGAGTACGAAACTCTACCTTCTTATCGCCTTCCTTTTTACAAGCAAACAACAATAATGTTGAAAGCAAAACAAAACCAATTTTCTTCATTTCTACTAATTCATGTGACATGTATGTGCTCCTGAAAGCGAACCAGATGATTTACCACTCGCAGGGATTCTTGTGCCACATGTTCCACAATAAGCAGAACAATTATTCTTAGGAACTGAACCTTGGCATTTCCAAGTTGTATTTGTCTCAATTTCTGCCATAGCTTCAATATTTGCCATAAGCAAATCACTTTTCAGTTGCTTGTTATGCTCATACGCACCATAAGCATAATAACCACCATAAATTGCCACTCCAAGAATCACAGTCGCAACAATTGCAGTCCAAGTTTTTCTCATAATCATATATTTTTATTATTTTGACGCTGTAAATTTAGGCAATTTATACGATTATGGCAAGTGAAACAGCATAAAAATGTTCATCCTGCCGGTTTTTTATGACATTTCGCCAATATTGTCCTTTATATTTATGAAAAACAAAAAAGGAATAGATTCTAAGGTGAAACATCTCAATCATTGTGAGCGATCAAACTTTTCTGTTTCCCCATGGCAAAAATACGACACTATTCGCGCAAACAATCCCTCAATTACCTTGTTAAGAAATATAAAATCATCCGAGATATTGGTACGGACAAGGACCACAAAAGCCACGATACATGGAGTCGTTTGAAAAGTATGACCTTCTGCCAATTTTCCAGTTTCGACTCTGTGCGAAATACTTCCAAAGACTGTTGTTCGAAAGTGAAATCATAATCATTATCGTGTGTTACCATTTTGGCTTGTTTGTTAATTTCAAGCACTACCACCTCCTTTAAATCAAAAGCCATCTCACAAAGGATTTTCCCACGGCTGTGTCGTATAACCGATTCCTGGAACTCATGCCTCGCGCATTCTTCCATCTGATGTTTTTTATGAAGCTGGCGGCGTTTGACAAATGCAGTAGCATCAGCTTTGTGGATTCCGCGATGATTCCCGTTTGCCATAACCAGAGACGGTATGCGAACAAGGTCTTCAAGGTATGACTACAAATAAGAAAGGGACAATGGGATGGTGCCACGATTTCAAGCGTCTGCTCTGCCGTGAAGCCATGCTTGGAGTTGGCATCTTTCTGGAGTGTGGTCAGGTCATAGAGAAGCGGTGTGTCCTCTATCTTCTCCTTACGCTCAGCCTTCGTGACGGTGGCAGTGCCTGCTTCCTTTATCTTATTATATAGTTCCGTCGCAGGTTCCTTTGCTTTCCATTTCTCAGTGGATGAGAATTTCACGGTATCGCCACCGCCCGCATCTGCGGCGAAATGGAGTTGCCAGAAGGGTTCCACCGTGAAGCGGCGGTTCTCCCAATAGCGGGCGCATACCATCGCCAATGTGGGTGTCTGCACCCGTCCGGCGGAGTATGTGCCGTGTCCGGCAGCGATGGAGAGTGCCTGCGTGCCGTTGATGCCCACAAGCCAGTCGGATTCGCTCCTTGCTTTGGCGGCAAGATAGAGGTTGTCATACTTGCTGCCCGCTTCAAGGTTGCGCAGTCCCTCGCGGATAGCCTTGTCGGTGAGTGAGTTTATCCAGAGGCGCACGAAAGGAGTGGTGCAGCCGATGTAGTGGTAGAGATAGCGGAAGATGAGTTCGCCCTCTCGTCCGGCATCGGTAGCCACGATAATCTGATTGCTTTGGTTGAACAAGCGAGTGATGATCTTTATCTGAGCCACCACACTGCTGTCGGGCTTATAGCCTTTCTCCGTCTTGACCTGACGGGGTATGAGCGTGAAGGTGTCGGGGATGACGGGGAGGTTGTCACGGACAAAGCCGCGTATGCCGTAGCCGTCGGGCATGGCAAGCTGGACGAGGTGTCCGAATGCCCATGTCACGGCATAGCCGCTACCCTCGAAATATCCGTCCTCTCGCTTTGTCGCGCCCACGATGCGGGCAATCTCACGTGCCACGGATGGCTTTTCTGCAATGATTGTCTTCATGTTTTCTTACTTTT
>CAMWSK010000041.1 GCA_947176895.1 uncultured Prevotellaceae bacterium
TTGCTTGCTTGCTTGCTTGCTTGCTTGCTAACAAAATAATCCGAACCACCAAACATTCCGGCAGTTATTTTCGGAAAAATATGATTATTTTGCAGCATATCAACCTACAATAGTTTCAGTTTTTCGGTGCGAAGTTACGCAATAACACGGACATAAACGATATTTGACAACGAAATTTCTCACATAAGCATCAAAAAGATAGAGCCATACCCGCCGACACACCTTCCCCTCCCGGTTTCAAAACTTGAAATTTTTTGAAGATTTGAGACCGGGAGGGGAAGGGCTGCAGGAGGAGCCTCTTTTGTTAATTATCGCTAATTTTCAAGCGGACAAACATCATCGTCGGGACGTGCCGGCATCAACGTCCCGATGATTCGACAAAAACATCAACACGTTTTTCAAAAACATCAACATGTTTCAACTCATTCATCGCAATGTTTTCGTTCGCTCACCACGGCGTTTTTGCCTGCCGGTTGCAATGTTTGATAGCGATATCCGCAAACCACTGATTATGAGATGAGAGAATGACATTCCAAATTCTTGATTAAAAAAAAATCCATCAAGCATTCCCCCGTCTTGGAGGGTTAAGTACTTGCTTTCAGAAGCCCAAGACACATTTACAGAAATTAACGGTGGTTGGTTAAACAATCTTAATCAGACAACCGGCCTCCTGACCGAGAGGCAACCCCATTAAGATTTATTTACAGCAAAGCCCGGTTGCGTCTATGCTTTTTTACTTATCTTTGTGTGAAACAACTAACTAATCACATTTCAAATCAAATGAGAAAACTATTTACACTCGTGCTCGGCGCCCTGCTGCTGGGTGCACCCTCTGTGGCCAAAGACAAGAGCGACAAGGGGAAAGACGGCAAGGCGAAGACGGAACAGAACGACAAGGAAACCAAAAAGGCCGAGAAACAAAAGGAAAAGGATGCAAAAATCCTGGAGAAGGCCAAGAAGAAAAACCCCAAGAAGCTGAACAAAAAAGAGAAAGCCCTCATCGCCAAGGAGCAACAGGCCGTGAAAGCCAAGCGCGAGGCCGAAGCCAAGGCTCCGAAGGTGAACCGCCCGGGGCTGATCAGCGTGGTGAAGAACAAGCAGAACCAGTGGTTCTTCGAGCTGGCCGACTCGGCCTTGGGGCGCGACATGCTGGTGACCACACGCTACATCTCCACCCCCAGCGACATGGGCAAGTTCGGAGGCGAACAGGTGAACCAGCAAGTGGTTTACTTCGAGATGAACACCGACAGCACCATCCTCCTGCGCAGCCGCATGACGGTGAACGTGGCCGACACGGCCGACGCCATCAACAAGGCCATCGAGGTGAGCAACAACAACCCCATCATCGGTACCTTCACACCGGACAAGAAGGAAAGCAAAAACGGACGTCTGCGTTTCGACGTCACCCAATACTTCGCCTTTGAGGACATCCTGGGCATCCCCCAGGGCACACGCAGCAGCTACGGCATCGGTTCGCAGGACCGCGCCGCCAGCTATGTGAAGGACATCAAGAGCTTCCCCACCAACACCGAGGTGAAGGTGGTGAAGACCTATAACAGCAACAACGGCAGCATGCCCTCCAGCCGCAGTACGGGCAAGCTGACCTTCGAACTGAACGTCAGCTTCGTGGAACTGCCCGCCAATCCCATGCTGCCCCGCTACTTCGACCCCCGCGTGGGCTATTTCACCCACAGCTACCGCACCTACAGCGACGACCAGCAGCGCGTGCAACGCGTGGACCACATCAGCCGCTGGCGCCTGGAGCCGCGCCCCGAGGACGTGGAGAAGATGCGGCGCGGCGAGCTGGTGGAACCCATGAAGCCCATCGTCTACTACATCGACCCCGCAACGCCCAAGCAATGGCGCAAGTACCTGATCCAGGGCGTGGACGACTGGCAGGCGGCTTTCGAGAAGGCCGGCTTCAAGAATGCCATCTATGCGCTGGAGTGGCCCGAGGATGTTGACAGCATGTCGATGGAGGATGCCCGCTACAGCGTCATCCGCTACCTGGCCAGCCCCATCCCCAACGCCTACGGCCCTCACGTGAGCGACCCCCGCACGGGCGAGATCATCGAAAGCCACATCTGCTGGTACCACAACGTGATGAAGCTGGTGCACGACTGGTATATGGTGCAGGCCGGATCCATCGACGAGGCCGCCCAAAAGATGAACTATGACGAGGAACTCATGGGCCAGCTCATCCGCTTCGTCAGCAGCCATGAGGTGGGCCACGCCCTGGGTCTGCGCCACAACTTCGGCTCCTCCGCCACCGTTCCCGTGGAGAAACTGCGCGACAAGGCCTGGGTGGAGAAGTACGGCCACACGCCCTCCATAATGGACTATGCCCGCTTCAACTATGTGGCCCAACCCGAGGACAGCATCGACACCAAGGGCATCTTTCCCCGCATCAACGACTACGACATCTGGGCCATCCAATGGGGCTACCAGCCCATGCCCGACGCCACCGACGCCCTCAGCGACCACCAGGCGCTGGAGGCCATGACACGCGAGGCACAGAAGAACCCCCGCCTGTGGTTCGGCGACGGCGAGCTGTGGGGCAAAGACCCCCGCCGCCAGACGGAGGACCTGGGCGACGACCCCGTGAAGGCCGGCCACTACGGCATCCTGAACCTGCAGCGCGGCGTGAAGCAGCTGGACAAGTGGACAGCCGACGACCCCAAGGACATCTACGGCGACAACCTGGAAACCATCTGGGACGAATACCAAAACCAGTTCCTGCGCTACATGGGCCATGCCATCCGCTACATCGGCGGTGCCTACAAGACCTATAACACCCGCGAGCAGGGCGGCACCACCTACCAACCCACTCCCCTGGAGCGGCAGAAGGACGTGATGCAGTTCGTAAACAAACATGCCCTGCAGGAACCCGTATGGTTCCGCGAACCCGCCTATGCCAAGACCTTCACGGCCGACACGCGCCACCTGACCCTGCCCATCGCCAAGTATGTGGCCTATATGCTGGTGAACCGTATCGATGAATGTAACGAGCTATACCCCGCCCCGCAGTACATCGACGACATAGTCCGCCTGTCGTTCACCGAGCTAAGCGGACAGAAGGTGAGCCTCTACCGCCAGGCACTGCAGAGCAGCATTGTGAACCGCCTCATCGACTTCTGGAAATCCGAGGGCGCAGCTGTCAACGCCTACAAGGGTGCCATGCAACAAGCCCTGCAGACCCTCAGCCGCCGCGCCAAAGCCTACGCCGGCAGCGACAAGGAAAGCAAAGCCTTCTACGCCGCCATGGCCGACCGCATCGACCGCGCAATGGTAATCAAGTGAGCACCAGTATTGAAATACCAGCACAAACGAACAAGACTATGAACAAGAGACTCTTGATACTGCCCCTGCTGGCCCTCTGCGGCCGGGCCGTGGCACAGACCGATGTGACGGTCAATCTGAAGGACAAGACGGTGGACTCCATCCTCGTCTACGTATCCGATCCCTCTCTCGGCCACGCCGAGCGCTCCTTCACCGTAGCCGCCAAGGGCGGCAAGGCCAAGTTCCGGATAGAGGAGACCTCTTTGCGCCGCATCTACCTGCAGGCCAAGCCCGGCGAGAAGCGGACGAACATCGTGCTGGTTCCCGGCGCCAAGGTCAACGTAACGGGTACTTGGGACGATGTGAAGGTGAGCGGCCACGACTTTTACAAGGATGATGCGGCCTACAAGGCCACGACAAAAGACAACGAAACGAAGTTCCAGGATGCCTTGAAACGCGCGAAAAAACTGAAAGAGTCGGGTGCAGAGGAGGCCGCTAACAACGTCTACCGCGACGAGGTGTACAAGATTCGCGAGAATCTTTATGCCCAAACCGATGCGTTCATCGCGTCCCATGCCAACAGCGCCTACAGCATCTATCTGGCCATGACCAACTGGCGAGGCGAAGAACGGGACAAGCGGATGGCTAAAATCAGCGACGAAGCCAAGAACGGATTCATGAAAAACTACACAGATGCCGTGCTCACCAGCGAGAAGAAGCTAAAAGAGGAGCAGGAGCGCCGCGAGAAAGAGCGCGAGGAGCAGATGGCCAAGATGCAGGGCACGGACGCGCCCGCCTTCACGCTGCCCGCCATCGACGGCACAGAACTGAGCACCGCCGACCTGAAAGGCAAGGTGACGGTGGTTGACTTCTGGGGCAAGTGGTGCTACTGGTGCATGAAGGGTATGCCGGACATGAAGAAGTATTATGAGAAGTACGCCGGCAAATTGGAAATCCTGGGCGTGAACTACGGCGACACCGAGGAGGTGTGGAAAAAGACCGTGGAGGAGAACGAGCTGACCTGGAAGCACGTGCGCATGGACCGCACCAACAAGGAGCAGACGGCCATCCTGCAACAATATGGTGTGTCCGGTTTCCCCACCAAGGTGATTCTCTCGGCCGAGGGAAAAATCATCAAGGTGGTGGTGGGCGAAGACCCCGCTTTCTACAAGTTCCTGGACGAAGTGCTGGGGGAGTAATAAGACACGTCCCAACAAGTGGACGATTGAGGTAACACGAGAAACGCCAAGAGAATTCGGATTCTCTTGGCGTTTCTCGTAGTCTGATGACCGGTTTGGGAGTTATCTCCCGCGTTGTGCGGCGATGATGGCCTCGCGGCAACGCTCGGCCAGTTGCTCGGCCGTCTCGTCGGGCGCAGCCGTGATGGCGGGAAGATACTGCACCACCACCTTCTTGGGCCTCAGCCAGCGGCGGTGGCGGGGCAACGCCTCGAAAGCGCCGTGAATACATACGGGCACGATGGGCACGTTCAGTTCCTTACTTAATATGGCGAACGTCTTCTTGAACACGCCAACCTCGCCCGTGCGGCTGCGAGTGCCCTCGGGGAAGATAATCATGTTCTTGCCCTGGCGCAATACCTGTGCCTGCTTGCTGATGCTGTCCTTCAGATTCTTCCGCTCCATGAGCACCACATTGCTGTGGCCGGCCAGCCACTTGCGGAAGGGGCTTCGCACGTGGTCCTCCGTAGCATAGAAATAAAAATCCTGAACATGGCTCCAGTCCATTCCGCTCATCACCACGCCACCGTCAATGTAGCTCAGGTGGTTGGGCGCCAGAATCATGGGGCCGTGTGCGGGGATGTTCTCGCGTCCCTTATACTCCAGTCGGTTATACACTTTGTGAAGAACCTTCAAGCCCTTCACCATCAAAGGCATCATCCAGGTGCTGGTGGGCAGCTTCAGCGGTTCGCCCTCGGTTTGCAAGGTTGCCTTCCAGTCCACAGTCTCCACGCACATCTTCGTCTTCTGGTCGGCCACATGCTCGGCCAGGGCGGTGATGGAGGCAAAATCGGCCATGCCGGCGGCGTCCACCTTCGCGCCGAAGGTCTGCTCGATGAAGGTCTGCAGGCCCACCTTGTCCAGCGAATCGAAGCCGAGGTCGGTCTCGATATGGTCGGTGGGTTGCGGCTCGATGCCCTTCTCGTCTTGAATGTATTGCTTGATGATGCGATACTCCTCCCACGTAGGCTCCACAATGGGTTTGCGCTTGGTCTGATAATGATGACCGCTCTTCACGATGTCCGCCACCTTATAGCGCTGCAACTTGTCCATGCGGGTGCGGGGCAGGTCGTCGCGATAGACGAACACACGCATAATCTTCTTATAGTTTTCCGTACTGAGGTTATAGGGACGCAACACCTGTTCCTTCAGAGCGTCCTCCACCTCTTCGTCGCAAAGCTTTTCGGCCCACTCCTTCCGGGGAACGATTACGGCGCACAACTGGTCGCCCTGCTGCACCACGGCAGCCTCCTTCACCCGGTCATCGTACTTTTCCAGTTTGAATTCAATTTCGGCGGGCTGCACGTTCTTGCCGTTGCTCAGCACGATAATCTCCTTGGTTCGTCCGGTGATGGTCAGGAAACCTTCGCCATCCAGCGTACCCAGGTCACCGGTGTGAAGATACCCGTCGGCGTCTATCACCTCGGCCGTGGCCTGGGGGTTCTGCCAATAGCCCTGCATTACGTTGGGGCCTTTCACACACACCTCGCCGTCAATCAGACGGATATCCTGCCCGGGCAGCGCACGCCCGGCGCATCCCGGTCGTTCTTCTCCGGGGCGGGTGAACGTAATCATGGGAGCCGTCTCGGTCATGCCATAGCCCTCCAGCACACTGAATCCAAGCGTCTTCAGTCCACGTCCGATTTCAGTGTCGAGTGCAGCTCCGCCACACACCATGTAGTCCAGATGGCCGCCCATCGTGCGGTGTACCACTCCAAACACCTTGCGCGAGAGACTGCGGCTGCCCACCATCTCACACAACTTAAAAAGTGCACGGGTGATGATACCGGCATCAATCTTTTTCTTGACACCCATGTAGATGGTCTGATACAGACGGGGCACACCTATCAAGATGCTCACACGCCCCTTCTGCAGCGTGGCCATAATCTCCGGGCCGCTGAGACCCGGACAGAGAGCCACGCCGCCGCCCGACATCATCGGTGCCACCAACGACCCGAACAAGGGCAACACATGGTGCAGCGGCAACAGAACCAACGTACGGCGACCAGGATGGAAGATGGGCACATCCTCGCTCACGCTGCGCACGTTGACCATCAGATTGGCAAAACTCAGCATCACGCCTTTGGGGTTGCCTGTGGTACCGCTGGTGTAAATAATCACAGCCGTATCCTCATCCTTGTAATCGATGTCGGCCTGCGGCTGGGTTGTCAGGGGTGAATGCTCATAATCGTCCATCAGCATCACACGGGTGTCCACACCGGCATGCCGGACAGCCTCACGCAGCGTGTCCTCGCGCTTGCGGCTGGTCCATACTACCCGGGGGGTACAATTGCCCAGAATATAGGCCACGTCATCCACCGTGTTGCCGGCATCCACGGGAACGGGGATGGCTCCCACGGCCCACACGGCAAAGAAGCTATAGATCCATGCTTCCCGGTTCTCGCTAAAAATCAGCACTCGGTCTCCCTTCGTGGCAGGAGTCAGATCGGCGAACATGCTGATACGTCTCAGCATCTCGTCGAAACTGATTTCGCTTGTGGCCGTCACGATGGCCGTCTTTTGAAAGTCCTTGATCATCATTTTGTGAAAATGTTTCGATAACAACACTTACAAAGGTAAGTATTTTTTCACCTTATATACACATAATATAAAGTTTTATTTACAAGAAAAGCGCGGCGAATACCATCCGCCGCGCCTGTCTTTCATTGAAAAAGCAATCTCTTAACGCACCACCTTCTTGCCGCCCTGAATGAACACTCCGCGACCGTTCTTGGCTCTGCGTCCGCTCAAGTCATAGATGGCTTCCTTGTCAACGCCGACCTTGATGCCGTTGATACCCACGGTGGAAGACACATTCAAGAGTGCGTCCACAATGGTGCCGCTGTTGGCCAAGATACCATTGCTGCCCGTGCAGGTTCCGTCGGCTGCAATCCGTCCGCCGGCATCCACGCTGTTCCAGTCCATCTTGAAGCGCATACGGTAGGTTCCCTCCTCGGCAGGAGCAGTGAACACGGGGCATACGATGTTGCTGCCGGGATTACGCACTCCGGCATTTCCCTTTGAGTCCACACCGTCTCCCTCGGAGGCTCCGCTATAGTATGAGAAACTCACCAGGTCCGTTCCGTCCTGACTCGTTTCACCCTCCTTGAAGCTGAATTGTTTGTCGTTGTCCAGGTCGACATAGACATAGCCGTGCATCCACGCTCCGCCATGCTTGAGCGTTACGCGCACCTCATCGCCGGGTTTGCAGGAAAGGACGCTTTCCGTATCCTCGGTCAAGTCCAGATAACGCTTTTGTGTCGTGTTGATGCTGAGCGTCATCGATTCGGTTTGTGTGGGTTCAAAAACAATCTCCCTCAGGTCGCGGCTACCGGTTGCCGACTGTGAGATGTTTTTGTCGAAGTTGATTTCATAGGGCTCGCGCACCTTCTCGGTTACCGTTACCTTTACGGTTGCCATGATGTCGCCATCGGACACGGACACAGCCGTGATGGTTGCCTCGCCCGGCGCGATGCCCTTGACCAGGCTGTTGTTCACCGTGGCAACCTCTTCATTGCTCGAGGTCCATGTCAACAGCTTGTTGGTGGCATTCACGGGAGCCACGATGGCATTGACGGCCACCGTAGAACCCTCTACCACACTGTACTCCTCTTTATCAAAAGTGATGCCGGTCACGGCCACCTCTTCCTTAGCACTGTCACGACCGTTGAACACGTACACGCTGCTGCCGGGAAGCGTGAGCGTAAGTTCCTTGTCGATGTCGATAGCCTCGCCCTCAGTCAGACCCTCCAGGGCCACCTGGTCGGCAAAGGCCTTGCGCAGCGTGATGCTGCCGGTGATATTGGCGGGAATCTCCAGCGCCTGGCGCAGGGTGATGGTGATGGTCTGTTTGCCGTTGGCACCGTTGCGCAGCGTCAGACAAGCCTTTTCGCCGTTCCAAGATGCCCAACCATAGATTTCGGCCTTGGAGCCTGTCCAGGGGTTGCCGCCCACCCAGTGGCTGTCCATCAGCACATCGGCATTCTCGCGCTGCCAGCGGATACACTCGGCCACGTCGGCCCACAGCTGTCCGTTGTTGATGGTGTTCATCAGGTCATAGTCATTATACATCTCCACCAGGCCACTGCCGCAGGCAAAGGCGCAGCGCAACTCGTTCAGCACGTTCTTGTATTCGCGAGAATCACCGGCCGGAGGACCGAACTTGGTGAGTATGAATCCGTGGGTCATCAGTGTGTTGATGGGGCAGATAGGCGAGTTCTGCACATAGTTCTGATATACCAGGCGGTCGCGATACGTGATCCAGTTCTCGCGGTTCACCGTGTTGTCGCCGATGCGCCCGTGGTCGTTCTCCTGGCGCCAGGTGGCGTCGGACACCTGATACCAGAAAGGTGAGGCCCAGGTGCCCACGGTGGTGTTGAAGAAGATGTCCTCCTTGAGGTTCTCACGCACATACCGCTCCAGGCGGATGATACCCTCGGCATTCTCGTTGCCCGTGTCGCCGTTGTCGGGACCCACAGAGGAGAACTGGGCCGAGATACCGTCGAACTTGAACATGTTGTATTCACCCTTGCCGTCGCGGTGCTGGTTCTTCACCAGATTCTCGGCGGCGGCCAGGAACGTCCGGTAGTAGGCGGGATTGGAGAGCTGCATACCTCCACGGTTTTCAGCGTTCCAGTAGGCACGGCGATAGTTGCCGCTCTGGCCATAGCCGCCCACAGGACCCAGCCAGGCACCGACACCGGCACCCATCCCGGCGGCATCATAAGCCATATCGCGCATCTCATTGGGGAAACCGGAGTGGAAGGTCCACGTGCCATAGTTGTCCCACCCATCGTCAATCATGAAGCTGACGGGTGCCTCGCCGAACTTGTCGTAGAGGTTGGTCTTCCACTGGGCCAACACATCCAGCACCTGCTCGGCCTGCATGTTGGTATGCTCCTGGCCGGGAGCTGCGTTGTTGCGGTTGATGTTCAGTTCGTACCAGCTGATGTAGCAGGGGAAGGCACGCCAGGGCACGGCACGCTCGCGCTCGCTATAGGCCAGGAACGAACGACGCTTCTGGGTCTTGTTGATGGCAGTCTCGTCCTGCTTGCCGTCCTGGGCGACAAGGCCTACCACGGAAGCCACCTTCCACGTATCGCCGGCGGCCAGAGTGGTGTTGCGGCTCCATCGGCCTTGGATGTTCACCACATCCTCATTGATGTCCACACCTTCCTTGGCCTCATACACCTCCGCCTTAAACTCGAAGGTAGCGGTGATGTTCTCGCGCTTGTCGCAGAACGCACGCACGGAGAAGGTTCCATCGTTGGGAACCATGAACGTGTAGACGTTGTTTTCCTTCGCAGTGCCGGTGAAGCCGAAGTGATAGTCGCTGGCCACGATATCGCCATTCGCATCCAACAGGTCCACGCCGTCCAGGTTAAGGCGGTTATTGCCGCTCTTATACGTAAGGGTGACCACCACTTTCTGGTTCTTGGTCAGGGCAATGTTCTGCTTCGTGTAGGTGTAGTACTCCTGGTTTCCGCCCACCTCGATTACGCGGGCAGGAACATCGGAGGTCTCCATCTTCGTCCACACGGCGGGCGCCAGGCTGCCCTCGCTCACGGGAGTGGATTTCAGTTCCCACTTATCTGCATCGGCCACCTCGCCGCCTACGGAATTGTAGGCCGTGGGGGTCTCCAGACCGGCAAAAATCTTGTTGCTCATGAGCACGGCTCCGCGGGTGTTGCCCACAGTGGCGGGCTTGCTGCCGGCGGCTGCCGCATCCACGTTATAGTTCATGGCCACCACGTCGTACATGTCCACATCATCGATGCCGGTCAGTTCCATCTCGGTACGCAGATAGTGGCTGCCATCGCGCAGTACGGCACGCCACACAATCTTGATTTCGGCACCGTCATATACATAGGAATACTCGGCCTCAAGAGCCTTGCCGGCATAATGCTCCGCACCGCCCACGGCATCGGGCTTCGCGGCCAGGTCTTTGGCCTCGAAGCCCTTCAGCGTCATCTGGCTTGCAGCCACCTTGTCGCCCGCACCAAAGCCGACAACGAAAGGCTCCGTGCCCGGCAACAGGTTCATGGCATCGCTGCCCATGAAATAGACGGCCTTGTCCGTCTTGAGGAAAGCGGCTGCCAGCACATTGTTATAGAGCGTGTAGACGTTACCCTCCACCTCGCTGTTTGCCGCGCCCACGTTTTCCTGCTGCTTGGGATAGACCCATGCGTTCTCATACGGGGCGCTTTGGCGCAAAGCCGGCATATCGTGGTAGGTCACCGAGATGGTGCGTGCCTCGTTGTCCACGTTCACGGTGGCGAACTTGCCTTCCTTCCTTGATGCGGCCACATCGGCGGGAGAGAGCTGCCCGTCCACTGTCAGCGTCTGGCCGTTGGTGTACGTCTTGCCGTTGACGGTCACGCTCTCGCCCTCGCCCAGACTTACGGTGTAGGTGAAGATCTGCACCTCGCTGATTGCCCAGCGGCTGCCGGCATCCGAGGAAGCGTTGTCCCGCCACAGGCCCACGGTGATGGTTTCATTGTCCGCGGGGTTGCTGTTCAATCCCTGGAACCAGTTCATGTATTTGCTTGCGACACCCGTGGTGTTGTAGGGAGCGAACTGATAGAAGTCGCTGCCGCCCACCGCCACTTTCGCGGCATTCCACGGGTTGGCCGCGTCCTTTTCGTCCACCAGCTCGGCAAACCCGGTTTTGTCTGTATAGGAGCCGGCCAAGGTGTAGGACACCCACTTCTGTCTGTCCACACTGTAAATGAAATACGCGCCCTCCTTTGTCTCGTCGGCATAGAAGGCGAACTTGCCGGCGTTCGCAGGCGTCTGGGTGGGCGACGTGAAGGAGGTCATAAGCACGCCGTTGCCATTCTTCATGGTGAAGAGATGCTCCGGACTTCCCACATCGGCAGACACCTTGATGGTTTCTGTCTGCCCCCATGCCATCACCGCCACGGCGGCAAACAGGCTACTGAGTAATAGTTTTTTTCTCATATCGTTTATTTAAAAGGTATTCGCGTCTCAAATGCAATCTGCGCACCAAGCGACAGAAAATCATCCCTGTTACGAACAAAAGTAATTATATTTTTTCACCCGTCCAAAATGCCGGGCAGGAAAATTACCGGAAAGAACGCTTTTCGACCTCTCTCTCACACAGCTGAAAACCAATTGTCAGCAGAGTGAGAAAAAACATCAACATGTTTCCGTCAAAACATGAACATGATTTTGAAAAACATCAACATGTATTTGCTCATTCACCGCGATGTTTTTTCGCAGCCCGGGGATGCCATGCAAAAAAGCACAACGTCTGTTGCAAAAGTCGGGGGAAATACTTATCTTTGCGAAGATTCTATCCCTAAAACATGAAACTCAGACATCCTTTCACATGCCTGTCGCTCGTATGCAACCCGGCATCGGCAAACGCCGAAGAGAACATCCACGGGCGTTGGACCGCCCGGCTGAAGGCCGGAAGCAGCGAGACGCTCACGGCGGACTATCGCGGTCGCAGCCTGACGATGAAGATGAAGAAAGGGAAAACCTATCCGCCGGTCTTCTGAACCGAAAGGCCATAAACCTTAATATTATATAAATAATTCCCCTAAAAACATAACAAGAAGAAAACATGAAGAAAAACCATCTGACCACCGCGAGGCACATGCTCGGCCTCTCGCTCCTCCTGAGCCTGCCGCTCGGCGGCATGGCCCGCGACTATCACGTGAGCGCATCCGCCGGCCACGACAACGCCACCGGCACACGTCAGGCTCCGCTCAAAACCATCAGCGAGGCCGCCACGCGGGTAAAACCCGGCGATGTGGTGATTGTGCACGAAGGCGTCTATCGCGAACATGTGGCTCCCACGCAGAGCGGAACCGAGAAGAATCCCATCGTGTTCATGGCCGCCGAGGGCGAACGCGTGGAAGTGAAAGGTTCCGAAGAAATCAAAAACTGGAAGCATCTGGACCGCAACACCTGGCTGGCCAAGGTGCCCAACAGCACGTTCGGCACCTTCAACCCCTATGCCGACACCATCCACGGCGACTGGCTGGCCAAGGGCAGCTGGTGCCACACGGGCGAAGTGTACCTCAACGATGTGGCCCTGGCCGAGGTGCCCTCGCTGGACAGCCTGATGATCGGCGGTGCCGACTCCCCTCACTGGTTTGCCCGGGCAGGAAAGGACACCACCTATATCTGGGCCAATTTCATCGGCGCAGACCCCAACAAACAGCTGGTGGAAATCAACGCAAGGCAAAGCGTGTTCTATCCCGACATGCCTTTTGTCAACCATATCCACGTCAAGGGCTTTCACATGAGCCAGGCCGCAACACCCTGGGCACCGCCCACAGCCGAGCAACCCGGCGTGATAGGTACCCATTGGAGCAAGGGATGGGTGATAGAGGACAACGTGGTGAGCCACTCCAAATGCGTGGGCATCACCCTGGGCAAGTATGGCGACGAGTGGGACAACCGCGCCGAAAGTGCCGAGGGGTATGTAGGCACGGTGGAAAGAGCCTTGAAGAACAAGTGGGACAAAAAGCACATAGGCAGCCACATCGTGCGCCGCAACGAGGTGATGCACTGCGGACAGGCCGGTATCGCAGGCAGCCTGGGAGCCATCTTCAGCACCATCAGCGACAACGAGATTCATGACATCGGCCTCACACAACAGTTCTGGGGCTACGAGGTAGCCGGCATCAAGTTCCACGCCGCCGTGGACGCCCTCATCAGCCACAACCACGTCCACCACACCGAAGGGGGCATCTGGCTCGACTGGATGACCCAAGGCACCCACATCACACGCAACGTGCTCCACGACAACCGGGTGCAGGACTTCTCGCTCGAAGTGAACCACGGCCCCATCCTGGTGGACAACAATCTGTTCCTCTCCCACGAACTGGCCCAAATCAAGCTCTCGCAGGGCGTGGCTTTCGTGAACAACACCATCGCCTGGCAGATCTGGCCCACCGGTGTGAAGGACGACCGCGAGACACCCTTCCTGGAACCGCACGGCACCGCCATCATGGGGTTGCACGACTGCCCCTGCGGCAATGCCGTCTATCGCAACAACCTGTTCCTGCGTGCCGACATGACTCCCTATGACGCCTGTCTGCTGCCCGTCCGGCTGGCCGACAACCAATATGCGGGCGAAGCCCGGCCCGCGAAGGATGAAACAAACAGCGCGGTCGACGCTTCCTACAAAGGAGAATTTAAAGTGGTAAAGGAAACCGACGGCTGGTATCTGACAGCCGACGTGAACGGGGATTGGAAACGGTCGCGCCCCGTGGTGAAGACCTCTGAATTGGGCATGGCCACCATCCCCGGCCAAGCCTTCACCCGCAAGGGTGTTCCTGCCGACTTCACCAAGGATTGTCTGGGAAACAAACGCAACAAAAAATCGGCATGGCCCGGTGCCATCGAATTCCAATCCGGTGGAAAACAAAAGATAAAAATATTTTGATTTTATAGGTCTGACCGACCCGATTTCATTTCTTCCTCCACCCCTCCGGACAAAAAAGATTAACTTTTTTTTGAAATTTACGGGGGGGGGGGTGTTTTTTGGTTTTTTTGTTTCCGTTTTTATCGATACAAAAATATATAACGTCCACCAAAGACACGCCCCATGTTATACCTGTAACTAAACAAA
>CAMWSK010000042.1 GCA_947176895.1 uncultured Prevotellaceae bacterium
AGATATGACAGGATTCTCAAATGCGCATACGAGATAAGTTAAACAACAAAAACAAACAATTCAAAAAACAGATGATCAAACTCAAGAAAGTCACAAAAGCAGTCAGGAAGTTCGTCACTTCTCCACGCACACTGATGTTCGCGCTCATGGCCATCGTCTGCTCCGGCTTATGCTTCGCACAGAACACCGCCGGCAATTATGAGGCCGGCACAGCGGCTCTTACCACCGTCACGGAAGAGATCGCCAAGTACGTGCCCATTGTTGTCAAGCTCTGCTACGCCATCGCCGGTGTGGTTGCCGTGGTCGGAGCAATATCGGTGTATATCGCCATGAACAACGAAGAACAGGATGTCAAGAAGAAGATCATGATGGTCGTTGGCGCCTGTATCTTCCTCATTGCTGCAGCTCAGGCGCTGCCTATGTTCTTCGGAATTTCCTGACCCGTCATGGCAGCTGTAGAAGAAAAGGAATACATAACCTACCCAGTATTCAAGGGATTGCAGAAACCCCTTGAATTTATGGGTGTGCAGGGGCGCTACATCTACTGGGCTGCCGCCGCTGCCGGAGGAGCCATCATCGGTTTTATCCTCGGTTACTGCCTTGTCGGGTTCGTGACCGGACTTATAACCCTTGTCGGCTCCCTCGGCATTGGAGCGGCACTGATAATGGTGAAGCAAAAGAAGGGTCTTCACACAAAGAAAGAGTATAAAGGAGTCTTTGTATATGCGTGTTCAAAAAGGATTTAGAGTAACCCCGATTATTATATCCATTCTGGCGATGCTATTCTGTTCATGTGCTGGAAAAAATGGACAGGATAATGCTTTGACAGCCCACAATACAGTGGAGAGAATCAGGGAGGAATGGTCAAAGGTAGAAAAGGCATTGACTATTACGGTTATTGACCGTGATAAGGAAGAACTTGAAGCCATAGGATCAATCGGAGTTTTCCTTTCAGACAATCCTGAAGAAACAGTACGCGAGTTCCGTTTCGACGGCGAAACCTTCAGGGCTTTAAATGACGTGAATGTTGACAGCACGGTGGTTCCGGTTGTCATCTATCCTTATCGTCCGGGGATTCATCCAAACGACAGCATAGATGCGGACTCCGATATAGGAGCTGCGTTTATCGGTATTTACAATTCCACATCCCAAACATCGGATAACATCAATGTAAAAATGAAACTAAAAGAAATCACAGCCCTTTTGAGGCTTAAAATTAAAAGCGACAGTATCACCGATGTCCTTGAAGGAATAGATGTGAACTGTGAGAGAGGCATAGCAGCCAGTCACTTGCGTCCTTTCAACGGGGAGTGGATTGAGACAAGGGCAACCCGTAGTCTGCGGACTGTCCTAACCAACTGCATGGTGAACAACGGACGACATCATGATTTTCACATGATACCTACCGAAGAAGCAGGAGAGGTTATCATCGGAGTGAAAGTAAACGGACGATACCTTTCAGTCGGTACAACACTACCACCCATGCGAGCCGGAAGCATCACCGAACTTGGGCTTACAATCTCCAACAACAAGTTGAACTTAGGAAGCAGCTGGGTCGATACCAGGCATCCGTTCACAAAACCTGCGGCAAAGGCAAATACTGATATACAACCGCTTCAATATCTCAAGACAGACGGTGCAATCACCGAAACATACGATGATAATTGTGTGGCTGTTGTCATTGACACTGACGGAAAACACGGCAAGGCTGTTGCACTCACCGATACCCCGGGCGGTATGATGTTCAAAGGTTCTGATTTCTCTACGGGGGTAGCCTTTCAGACAGTTGACGGACAGTTCCGTGAGGGTTGCTTTACTCCGGGAACAATGCAAGGTAACGGGAGCGAGAATAACATAGCGTTCAATCCCAATGTCAGATATTCATCCAAATGCGCTTTAGTACACCGTAATGGAGGAATCCTGACCGGGTACATCGTCGCCAACTGTAATCTCGAAGTTCTTGAGAGGTTTGCCACCGAAGCCAAGTTGGGAACGGCATACATCCCGACGGTATATGAACTGGCATTGCTCTCCTTTTTCCTTGAGAAGAACAAAGACTTGCTTCCTGCCGGGTTTAAGATGCCGGATGGCTTTTATACAAGCTGCTGCGAGTCCGGTAGTGAGACATTTTTTTCAGTTGATATTGCTAACAAGAATATCTCGGCTCATAACTCCAAGCAATATCCCAATACAAACCTACGACTTTTCTATCTTTTCTAAATATGAATAAGGTAATACCGAAACTTGTAATCTCCGGACATGAGATTGAAGGACATCGTAGGACTATTGTAATAATGCCTCGAAAATTCGAGATGGGCGGAGAATTCTATAGAACCGATAGTGGGAGGGATAAAGAATTTGGCACAATCGCCTTGGCCGTGTATTTCTATACTTGTCCCGATCGTGGAGAATCCTCAGAAACACTCTATGAAGTTCATTTTGCAATCAACCATAAGATACCTTGTGCATTTTTGGAAAAGTTTTTAGGTGGCGAATTTGACACATCAATGATTGACCTTGTGATAGAGAAAATTATCGGTGATATAGCTGAATTTGTGACCACTCCTACTCGATATAACGAATACATCTTTGACATTTCAATATACGAGAAAAAATGGGAAGAATCCTTGAATCGCACTGTTAAACATTCTTTGTCAGAATTAAATAGAGCTGAGTAGTATATGATCTGGTATGTAATCATAGCATTTGCTGCGATACTTGTCGGAATGGCAGTGTCCGTCAGTGTATTCGGCACCGGTGGCAAGAGAAAGAAGGTCTTTCAGGATATCTATTTCTCTGTCGAGGATTGTGACGGCATAGGCGTCATCTACACCAAGACAGGTGAGTATTCCGCAGTCCTGACTTTCGAGAACCCTGTTCAGAAACACTCTGCTAACGTGGATTCCTACTACGATTTCAGTCATCTGTTCACAGCCATAGCCGCCACTCTCGGCGAGGGATACGCCTTTTCCATTCAGCGGCTCACGGATAGACCGGAGCATGAGTTTTTATAAACTGGACAGGCTCTTCGGGAACCAAATTTCCAGTGGTATGGTATGGCAGCCCCGTGTGCAAGAACAGCCACAACCGACCCGGCAGGATGTGGGATTCCACAACAATACGGCTGGTACTTTTATAAGAGAGCCGTCACCGGCCAAAGCGGAAGCGGACGGCAACGGAAGCATCCCTGCTGAACCCGGTTCAAACATCGTTCAAGTGACCATCGGCGCACTCATGGAACTGTGCGTTCAACCGCACCAAGCCAAGGTCTCATCCAGTGGCGGAGGTGGAGGAAACGAAAGCGGCTGGGGAGACAATGACAACGAAAAGGACAAACATAAGCCAAGGAGGAGAAAAAGATGAAGGACAACAAGCAGAACTTAACCGACCTTATCGGGGCATTGGCAGTGGACATCGAGGAAATCAAGAAAAAACTGGACGCAAAGGATAGCCCGGACAAGAACGAGGCATTGAAAAGGCTGGAAGCGAAGCTGGAGCCTGTTATACGGTTCTTCAATGGCAATGCACCGGAAAATGTCAATACCATTTTCGGAAGCAAGGAAGCCATCGAGGAATACAAGCAATCAATAGGTGATGAAGCGGTAGCAAGTCTGCGGTTATACACCGAAGCCAACGAGAAGGATATGCGCAAGCATGGTGTTCTCACCATCAAGGAGCAGCTCAACAAGATACTGGATCTGCTGACTGCCCATGTGGAGAAAGACAAGCAGGCTTCGGAAAAGTCACGCCAAAAGCAAAGTGCCATATCGGAACTATGGCAGATAATCCGCCCGGACAAGGTAATAAACGCCATAAGGCTGCTATGGAGCAAAATACCTAATGGCTGGCATAAGAATCCTTATGTTTGGACTGGTATAGGTTGTACGCTTGTATTCTTTGCCCTGTTTGCCATCAGTTGGGTACAATGGCATGAGTACCGGGAAGAAAACAGGCGGTTGAGAACGGTTGCAGACAAACACCATGTGACCACGGTCATGCTCAACGAACTGTATCCGGAACTGTCCGTGACCGTCGGGGCTTACGAGAAACTGGTGGATGTTGTCGGTGCGGATTCCACTTTGGCCATATTCAACCGGCAGGTCAAGACAGTGAAAGAGGAAGAAAAACAATCTTTGCTGTCCGGTAAAATGACTATCTTTGCTCATGGTTATTATTGTGTATTTCCAAAAACAAAGATAACCAAAAGGGCTGATACCTCGTGAGAAGTGTCAGCCCTAATTCGTTTCGTTCACAAAAGTTTTACCGGACAGCAAAATAAGAAAAACTTGTTTTATAGAGTTCGTGTCATAATGAAAATCCCCTCCATGAATCATCGGATGTTGACTCATGGAGGGGATTTTCAATCAAAGAGTATATCAACCTAACAGCTTTGCCTTCAAACGCTCAATCATGTCAGCAGTCATGCTGTCGAGCGTATAAGCGCTCTTCCAGTCCCACTCGGCACGTGCGCAACTGTCGTCCAAGCTGTTGGGCCAGCTGCTTGCGATGCTTTGTTTCAGAGCATCCACCTGATATTCCATCTCGAAGTCAGGATAAATCTTCTTGATAGCCTGGTAGATTTGGTTAGGCTCAAAACTCATGGAAGCGATGTTGAAACCGTTGCGATGAACCAGACGGGTGGGGTCGGCCTCCATCAACTGCACGCAGGCGTTCAACGCGTCAGGCATATACATCATGTCCATGTAGGTGCCCTCGGCAATGGGGCAGATAAACTTTTCGCCACGCACAGCGCTGTAGTAAATGTCAACGGCATAGTCGGTGGTACCGCCTCCGGGAGGGGTTACATAACTGATAAGGCCGGGGAAACGCACACTGCGGGTGTCCACGCCATACTTGGTGAAGTAATAGTCGGAAAGCAATTCGGTGGTCACCTTGCTCACGCCGTAGATGGTGCGCGGACGTTGTATGGTGTCCTGAGGAGTGCCGTCGGCGGGAGTGCCGGGGCCAAAGCTGCCGATGCTGGAGGGAGTGAACACGCTGCAACCGTTCTCGCGGGCCACCTCAAGCACGTTCCACAGGCCATCAATACCAATCTTCCAGGCCAGACGGGGCTTGCCTTCGGCCACCACGCTCAGCAGTGCGGCCAAGTTGAAAATGGAATCGATATTGTGTTTTTTCACCACTTCGGCGATGGCCGGAGCATCCGTCACGTCGCAGATGGCTGCAGGACCGCTTTCTGCCAGTTCACCCTTAGGCTCTGCACCGGTGATGTAGCCGGCCACGACATTGTTGTTACCATAAATACTGCGCAGGCGCATAGTCAACTCCGAGCCAATCTGGCCCGTAGCTCCGATTACAAGAATATTCTTCATTTTTGTCTTAGAAAAGGTAATTAGGTTTTTTTTCGTGATGCAAATTTACTATCTTTCGGTGGATTAAGCAACAAAAGGTTTGCGTTTTTATGGAATAACGCGTAATTTTGCAGTAAAGAATTTGATTAACCAATTAAACTAATTACGCGTATTATGTACGGAGATTTCCAAAAACATTTGGCCGACGAGTTGGCTTCCATCCAAGAGGCCGGTCTTTACAAAAGCGAGCGGTTGATTGAAAGCCCCCAGCAGGCCGCCATCCAAGTGGCAGGCAAAGAGGTGCTGAATTTTTGTGCCAACAACTATCTGGGCCTGTCCAACAATCCTCGCCTGATCAAGGCTGCCAAGGAGATGATGGACCGTCGCGGCTATGGCATGAGTTCGGTTCGTTTCATTTGCGGCACCCAGGATGTGCATAAGGAACTGGAGAAGAAAATCAGCGAGTTCTTCCACACCGAGGACACCATTCTCTATGCTGCCTGCTTCGATGCCAACGGCGGTGTGTTCGAGCCTCTGCTCACCGACCAGGATGCCATCATCTCTGATGCGTTGAACCATGCCAGCATCATCGATGGTGTGCGTCTGTGTAAGGCCAAGCGTTATCGTTATGCCAATGCCGATATGGCTGATTTGGAGAAGCAGTTGCAGGCTGCCCAAGAGCAGCGCTTCCGCATCATCGTGACCGACGGCGTGTTCTCTATGGACGGCAATGTGGCTCCCATGGACAAGATTTGTGACCTGGCCGAGAAGTACAACGCATTGGTGATGGTGGATGAGAGCCACAGCGCCGGCGTGGTAGGCAAGACGGGTCGCGGTGTGAGCGAATTTTTCAATACCTATGGCCGCGTGGACATCTACACCGGCACGTTGGGCAAGGCCTTCGGCGGTGCAGTGGGTGGCTTCACCACAGGTCGCAAGGAGATTATCGACATGCTGCGTCAGCGTTCACGTCCCTACTTGTTCTCCAACAGCCTGCCTCCCATGGTGGTGGGCGCAGCCATTGAGACCTTCAATATCTTGGGCGAGAGCAACGAATTGCACGACAAGTTGGTGCGCAACGTGGAGTATTTCCGTGAGAAGATGATGGCTGCCGGTTTTGACATCAAACCTACGCAGAGTGCCATCTGCGCCGTAATGCTCTATGATGCTCCCCTGAGTCAGAAGTACGCCGCCGCATTGCAGGAGGAGGGTATCTATGTCACGGGCTTCTATTATCCCGTGGTGCCCCAGGGCCAGGCCCGTATCCGTGTGCAGATCAGCGCAGGTCACGAGATTGAGCATCTTGACCGTTGTATCGAGGCTTTCATCAAGGTGGGCAAGAAACTGGGTGTGCTGAAGTAATTATCCAACCGTATATAGAGAAACAATACAGCGGAGGCGGTGTCGCAACAGTTACGACACCGC
The DNA here is from genome assembly GCA_947176895.1 of uncultured Prevotellaceae bacterium. Classification (GTDB taxonomy): domain Bacteria; phylum Bacteroidota; class Bacteroidia; order Bacteroidales; family Bacteroidaceae; genus Physcousia. Next base: position 6,738 of record CAMWSK010000042.1, read on the forward strand.
CTCCGCTGTATTGTAAGGTTGACAAGATTTAGAGGTTGGCACATTCGTCCAGCCAAATCCGGCTTGAGGCATCGCTGGGCATGCGCCAATCGGCCCGGGGACTGAGCGAAACGCTGCCCACTTTGGGACCGTCGGGCAGGCATGAGCGCTTGAATTGCTGGGCAAAGAAGCGGCGGAAGAAGGTGGTGAGCCAATGCTTGATGACGGTTCCTTCGTATTTACCCATAAAGGCCATCTGTGCCAACATGAAGATTTTGCGGGGACGGAAGCCGAAACGTATGAAGTGATAGAGGAAGAAGTCGTGCAGCTCGTATGGGCCGACCAGATCTTCGGTCACCTGGGCGATGTTGCCCTGCGTGTCGGTGGGGATGAGTTCGGGGCTGATGGGTGTGTCCACGATGTCAAGCAACGTTTCGCGCACCAAGGCCTCCTCGCTTTGGTTGCCCACCCACTTCACGATGTGCTGAATCAGTGTTTTGGGCACTCCGGCGTTCACTCCGTACATGCTCATGTGGTCGCCGTTGTAGGTAGCCCATCCCAAAGCCAGTTCGCTGAGATCGCCCGTGCCCACCACCATGCCGTTCATTTGGTTGGCTACGTCCATCAATATCTGTGTACGCTCGCGTGCCTGACTGTTTTCGTAGGTGATGTCGTGTGTGTCGCTGTTGTGGTCAATATCCTTAAAATGTTGGATGCAAGCCTCCTTGATGCTTATTTCCCGCACGGTGATGCCCAGTTGGTGCATCAGTTGCATGGCGTTGGTATAGGTGCGGTCGCTGGTGCCGAAGCCGGGCATGGTCACTCCCACGATGTCTCGCCGGTCGCGTTGCAACCGGTCGATGGCTCCCACACTCACAAGCAGTGCCAGTGTGCTGTCCAGGCCTCCCGATATGCCGATGATCAAGGCCTTGCTGTTGGTGTGAACGATACGCTTGAGCAGACCGTCACATTGAATGTCGAACACTTCCTTGCATCGGTCGTCTAATGCCGTTTTAGGTACAAAGGGGTGTGGGTCAACGGAACGGGTCAAGCGGAAGTCCGGTGCCATGACAACAGCCGTATCGGTGCACATGACGGGAATATCCTTCACCATAGCGGCATTGCCGGCAAAGGTCGTGTTCATGCGACGTTCGGCACGAATATGTTCCACATCGATTTCCGTAACGGAGAGCAGTTCGTTTTGATGGGTTTGCGTTTCACTGACAAGGCACTGGCCGCACTCATATATCAGGGTTTTCCCGCGGAACACGTCATCTTGTGTGCTCTCGCCAAACCCGCATCCGGTATAGACGTAACCACAGAGCAGTCTCCCGCTCAGCTGGCTTGTCATGTTTTCCAGATAGGCCCGTTTGCCCACGATGTCGTTGTCGGCCGAGAGGTTGAAGATTACATCGGCTCCCCTCAACGTCAAAAGGCCGGAGGGTGGGATGGGGGCCCACATGTCTTCACATATCTCTATGCCGAAGTTGAAGGTGGGGGTGCGAAACAGCTGGCGTGAGCTTACGGTAACCTGTTGTCCGCAGATGAGCACTTGTCCTTCTGCGATGTCAGCGGCCGAGGTGAACCAGCGCTTTTCGTAAAATTCTTTGTAGTTGGGCAGGTATGTCTTGGGAACGATGCCCAGCAATTTTCCTTTTTGCATCACCACGGCACAATTGAGCAGCGTTCCATTGTAGGCGATGGGCATGCCGATGATGGAGATGATATCCATCGAACGTGTGAGGTTCATCAGCCCGATGAGCTGCATTTCGGCCTCCTCCAGCAAGGTCTGTTGGGCGAAAAGGTCGCCACAGGTGTAGGCGGTGAGGCATAATTCGGGGAACACCACCACCTCTGCCTGATTGTTGTTGGCTTGAAGAATAAGGGATTGAATATGCTCTGTGTTGAATTTGCAGTCGGCCACTTTCACCTGAGGAACAGCAGCAGCTACTTTCACGAAGCCGTAGTTCATAGGAATGATAAGTTAGGAATTATGTGCTTGTCTGTGAACCATAATTCGGTTTGAGCGATAGACGGGGCTCGAACCCGCGACCCTGGGCTTGGGAAGCCCATGCTCTACCAACTGAGCTACTATCGCGATTTTGTGATGCAAAGGTAGGGATTTTTTGTTATTTGTGCAACGTTTGTAGGCATTTTTGTATTTATGGAGCACTTGGAACATAAGGGAATCCGGGCATGACGAAAGGGGGCTTGCTAATCCGGGGATGGGTATATATAAAAAAGAAGGTTGTCTCACGACAACCAATCTTCCATTAACCTTAAATCTAATACCATGAAAAACTATTGCAAAGGTAGCCCTTTTGTCATAATTTGCAATAGTTGTACACACAAATTCTTGAAAAATGTGCTTTTTCTTGATTTAAATCAATTGGAGGGAGGGACTATTTCTTTTTTCTTGCAGGTGAACAATTGCCATAGCAATACACCTATGCAGATGACGAGGGCGGCAAACAACGCCCATGCCAGAAGTCGGGATCCGAGAATGTCGAGTAGGGGAGTGGTTGTGGCACCTCCCTGCAACAGTCGCAGTTGTATTAGCCCCAAGAGGTTGTTGGTTATGTGAACAAGGCTGCAAAGCAAGATGTTTTGCGAGCGATGGTATAAAGAACCCAGTACGATTCCGGAACTGATGGCCGCCAGGCGCTGTGCGGAACCGGCATGAGCCAGTGAGAACAACAGGCAACTGACGGCAATCGCCCACACAGGCTGCATGCCTTTGCGTGTGAGTCCGCCTTGGATACCTTCGCGAAACAACAATTCCTCACAGATGGGCCCCGTCAGTCCTATCGTGACCCATGTGACGGGAAGGTCAAGTTGCCCGGCAAGGCCCTGTGCGGTCGGGTCGGATAGTTGGACCAGTTCGCTCAGCAGGGCTGTGGCCACAATGCTAATCATGCCGGCCGTTATGCCTGACAGGACGGATCGAATCGGCATACATGTCGGGAGGAAGGCATCTTTCAGGCGGATGGGACCGACAGGACGGGCCAACAGCACGGCGCTGGTAATCCCACTTAAGAGTGAAGAAAGGATGACGTTTCGGGTTACCCAATAACAGAGCGTCTGCATCAGGGCAAACACAAACACAACGAGAAACGGCATAAGCATGTCAGCAATGCGAGGCGGGCGTGGCATCTTTGCCATGATTATATTAGGAATAATAGGTTAGCTTGGCAAAGATACGACAAAAAAACCGAGAATGGAAGAGATGCCGTGAAAGAACATTGTTTGAATCCATCCCCAACGTCCCGAAAACATCTTGATGTTTTTGGGGGGAAACATGAACACGTTTTTGAAAAAGATGAGTATTTCTTTATACCACGTCATCGGGCAGAGCCCCGAAACAGACAAGGATTGCAGAGGAACATGACACTTAACATGACAAAAAAAACTATGTTTTGCGTATAACCGTTTAATGACCGATTTGGGATAATATCAAAATAAATTTGTATATTTGTGCGGAATGAAGTGGTCAAAGAATCCCTTCTTGCAGCATGAACAGACAAAGCATGATACTCTTTTTTCTGCTTGCCGTGGTGTTTTCGGCCTGCACGGAGCGCAACGAATTTAAGGAAAAGCTGGATACAGCGGAAAACCTGATGCACGAGTATCCCGATTCGGCATACGGGATGCTGTGCGGCATGAAGGGCGAAACAGGGGGGATGCCATCTTCCCTCCGTATGAGACACCTGCTACTGCTGGGCAATGCACAAAACAAGGCGGATGTATTGTTTTCCTCAGACAGCATCGGCAAGGACCTTGTCGAATACTATTCCGGCCACGGCACGCCCAACGAGCGCATGACGTCTCACTACATACAGGGATGTGCCTATCGTGACATGAAGGACCGCCCCTCCGCCGTCCGTTGTTTTAACGATGCCGTTGCGGCTGCGGACACAACGGTGCCAGACTGCGATTTCAGACAGCTCGGCATCGTTTACGGACAACTGGCATTCCTCCTTGAGGAGCAATATCTGTTGGAGGAAGCCTTGCAGGCATATCGTAACGCCGACCGATATGCCCGGGACTCCCTTGCCATGCTTAGTTATAGACAATGCATTTCAGATGTGCTTGTCAAGAAGGGAGATATACAGCAAGGAACAGAACTCAGGGAGTCTGTTGCAAAGGCTTATCGGGCACTGGGCGACAGCACCTCAGCAGCAATCTCCCGGGGCAAGTGCATCAAATGGTATGCCTGGCAGAACGATTTCGCCAAAGCCGCAGAGGCGATGGCTGACTATGAGCATCATTCCGGCTTCTTCTTGCAGAACGGAGACATAGAGCCGGGGCGGCAGGAATACTATTACATCAAAGGGACATTCTACGAAGAACGAGGGGATTTGGATTCTGCAGAACACTATTTTCGTAAACTTCAACGAACAGGAACGACGGAAAACAGCCATTATCTCTCTTCATTTGGACTGGCCCGTCTGTACCGTAGCCGGCATGTGGCAGACTCCATAGCGAAATACGCTTGGCAGACGTTTCAGTATTACGATTCCCTATACAACTGCGAAACCGCCCAAAACCTGCAGCTGGCACAGGCAAGGTTCAACTACAACCGCCACCGGGAAATGGCGCACAAGAAAGAACTGGAGGCAAAAGAAACCCAAATATGGCTGCGCAACATCATTATTGCCTGCACGATTCTATTTTCCGTGGCTATAATTACGGCCATGGTCTATCGCAGAAGGGTGCATACAAGGATGGTGAATCTTAAACACAGCATTCATTTGCAGCAAGCACATCACACGGCTGTTATCGAGACCTTGAAGAAGGAGATTGAAGAGAAAACCCGATCCGTCTCTTTGCTCCACAACAATTTGAAGGAAAACACGGCAGACCGGCAGGAAAGCGAGCAAATGAGCCGCACCATCAACGTGTTAAAACAGCAAATCCAAAAACACAAGCGAGAAATAGAACTCCTTATCCACTCGCAGAAAAATTCCCAATTACATGAGGAACCGGCTGTTGCGAACTTCATAAACAAAATCAAACTTGGCAAGGAGCGTCCCAATGACGAGGAGTGGCAAGGCGTCTGCATATTGGTGGAATCCCATCATCCGGATATGCTGAAGATCAAGAACAATAAGGACATCAATTCTCAGGAGTACCGGATTTGCATACTTATCAAATTAGGCCTGAAGGTTTCAGACATCGTGTTTGTTGAGGAAATCACCAATTCAAATTTGACAAACATCCGCAGCCGCATGTTGAAAAAGCTTTTGGGAATCAAAGGAGGAGCAAGAGACTTCGACCGATATTTGTCCGAGATATAAACGTTTGCGGAGCTTTCAAAATACATGTTCATCTTTTTGAAAAACATGAACACGTTTTCCAAAAAGATGAAC
>CAMWSK010000043.1 GCA_947176895.1 uncultured Prevotellaceae bacterium
ACCGAGCCATCTTCGCCTCCAGCGAACGCTCCTGCGCCAGGCGGATGGCTTCGGAGAGCGACATGTAGATGCACGCATGGGAAGGCAACACCAAAAGAAATGTGGCGATGAGAAGTAGTGGTTTACGCATGTGATGAAAAGTGAATTTCATAAAACAGATTTGTTGCCGCCATACACCAAAGAGCAAAAGACTTGATGAACGAGGCTAAAGGTGTGAAATGTATGAACTCCCCGAAACATCCGCAGGACTCTATTTGTCCTATGGAATCTGATGGGTTAAAGTAGTTATCACCTGTCAGATATACAAAGAATGTCAGGGCTAAAATTGCGACAATATTTGCATAGTGACGCACTATAGGGAGAAAACAAAAGATACCTATAATACCCTCCAGAATACACACCATAATAGCTATACATTCACTGTATTCGCACAACCAACCTCCAAAATATATTTCAAGATACAGCCTAACTTCATTGGCAAAGGCCGACAGAGCTACCACCTTTGCCACAGATGACAATAGGAATACAATACCAATAAGATATGTCACGATATTTTTACATCTGACATCAGCCTTTTTAGATAAATTTTTATTGCACATGAGTTGTAAGGTTAAATAGTTGTTTTTCCAGAAAGACATGATTCTATTAAAACGAAGCCACTGAAAAAATCTGCTTGTTTTGAGAACGAGTCTGATTTTGGTTTCAATTTGAACGTTTGCAATATGATATGGACTCAAAATTACAAAAAATCGTTGGGAAAGGCTATGTTAAAGCCTAAAATCCTCAAGCATAAAGCGACTAACTTTCAAACTGAAACTGCAAAACTTTTTCAGTAGCTTCATTAAAACTATACTTTTTCTTTACCGTTTCTATAGAACGCCATAATATATTGAACAACTTATCATTTATTCGGGGGTCTCCCACATAAATTATATTATTATTGTTGTCTAATATAAACACATGGTAGATTGATTTTGATAAAATGTTCTTGTTCATTTTTGCAAATTGATTAGACGAATCAATGAAAACAGAATATGCCAATTTCTTACGTAAAACATCTGATTTCAAATTTTCATATTCATTTTTCTTCGGTGATAATATATACATAAATGAAATGTCATAATCACGTTCCAATGAATCCGAGAACAGATTCCATTTGTGCATTTCTTGAATAGCACATGTCATACATTCACCGGAATCTGCATACACGATAAACTTGTAGTCTTTTAAAAGGAATGGTTCTGTCTGTAAAATTCCTTCTATCATTTCCAATGACTCCATATCCAAATTTACCTTGCTGGAAATCATTTTTCGGATTTCTGACTCGCTATGCTTTTTACAACTTGTAAAACATAGTAACATTCCAAATATGCAGACAGTATATATTATACTTTTCATTTCATTTTATATTTGAAAAGAATGGGATTATCTGACGGAAGAGTGTTTTCAATAAGTTCCTCCATTTTCTCCTTGTAGGGCGAAGAAATCAAGTCATTCCCCTTGAACACATTTTCGTATGTAAACAATAATGTAGAAGCATCTACTATTTCGTAAATATTGTCACCACAGACAAAATAATGGTTTAACCCGGTTTTGAAATTTGATTTTACCACAATACCACGTGTCATAGTGGATTTTCTTGTTATCCTGTCATAAATCAACGTGTATTGGTCTAGTCCATAGTCAAAACCAATGAAGATAAGGTTCTTTGAAAAATTGATGGTCTTTATTCCGGTAACATATTGTTGACGAAGCCCCTTCATCATTAATTCACGTAAATCCAATGACAAATATTGGGAAGGTAATTGCTTATTGCCGAAATCAAGTCGTACCAATGGTTTACAGCCATTCTCGGACACCGTGTATATAGTATTGTTTAAATGTTCTACAATCATGACCTCATCCAGATTTTGAACACTTGGAACTGTCGGCGTACACGTATATTCTCCCTCAAATGGCAAGTATTTGTTTTTCAGTTCACCATTCTCGTCAATTACGAACAATTCGTACTTCCCACTTTCCGAATCGCTGTAGTCATTTATTAGATATATCAGACCATTCAAATACTCAATTTTATTTGCCCAATATTTATCTATACTGATGCGTTTTACAAATTTACCGGACATGGTATATTCAAGTATTACCCCTTTCCGGTAATCCAAGATATATAATGAATTTTCATTGATACAGACGTCTGATATTTCAAAATACTCGTTGTTTGCCCTCCCTACGGCTTCAATCTTATTGTAGAAGCTTCCATCTGTATTGAAGATAAATACACTTCTTCGCTCGCTATCTACAACAATAATCTTTTGCCCATCAGACTTGAATATCTCAACGCTGCCTATTGGTGTACTTTTGTCTGATTGGAGGGGAATCACCGTTACAGAATCAGGCCATAAGATGGAATCTGAATTTAGGAGTTCTGTATTAGCTGTCAGATCCACTTGAATCGTTGGAATGGATGCTTCGCTTATTCTTTTATTGCATGATGCCAAAGCAACCACAAGAACGAAACTACAAAGTTGTGATTTTTTCATTTCTACAGGTTTATTTATTGAATGTTTTTTGTTCGTGTGGTGGCGATATTTTCGCCACCACTGAACTTTAATACTAGTATCTATGAATTACAGACCACTTCCTGCATTGTAAGAAATTTCCTGGCAAGAGTACGGATTGCAACCACTACCTTTCCTAGGACATAGGTCTTTTACGCCATCTTTTTTCTCATATGTCCAACCAAGTTCCGCAGTAAAAGATTTATTTTCTTCTTCTAATTTTATTGTTGCCCCAGTTTTTGCATTAAAATACTTATACAGAGTACACTCTTTGGGCTTTCCCGCAAGGTCCGGATATCTATATGACGTTTGGTCTCCATCTGTTAATGCAGCGATGTTCTCTTCCAGCAAGGGACTTACGGATATTGAATTATTACGGTGCATTTTCTCGTATGCTGCATAACTTAGCGCAGAGGCGGTAGCAACAAAGAACATTGATTTGAATAAATACATTTTTCTCGTTTTGAATAAGTTTTCGAGGTTAATAATTGTTAAGTAATTACATTTTTTACACGAAAGAAAATACCATATAAATTTATTCCTTCTGCCCACATTGTTTTTATTATTAAACATGTTCTCTTTTATGGGTGGCATAGCCCATAATGAGACTTTTTTATTATCTATATCATAGGTGTCGTTACGAAAACGACGTATTCTTATCTCCGCATTTTCTAAGAATATTCGATAGTTTGTTGTCGTTATCATCTCCTCCGCCTCCTTCTTCATGTCGCGTGTGGCCGGCGATTCCACCTTCACTTTAAAGTCCGTTATCCTTTTGGCCATACTCAGCATCCTTGTGCTGTCCCTCATCGTTTCGTACAGCTTCATACGGCGATAAAGTGGATAGACGCGGTTGGGCACCATGTGGAAGGCGTGGCAGTACAGAGAATCGGCAGTCCCGTACTCTTGCATATCCTCGTAATTACGCCCCATCAGGATGTGGAACATGGGGTCAGCACTCAACAAGGTTCCTTGGCGTAGCATGGCATTACTGTCATTATATCTGCCGGCATCGCGCAACAGTGAGCCGAAGTTGAACAGGAACTTGGGATTGTCATTCAACTTTGGCAACAGTTCGTAGTAGTCTTTGATAAAAGCCTCATCTTTCAGATAGGAAAAGAGTTCATGCTCCTTCTTTGCCTCGATCCTTGGCAAGAGTAGAGCGTAGACAGTGACGCCCAGTGCCGTAGCCCCGATGAAGGAGCACACCTTACCTGCACTTACACATTTCTCATCACCCATATTGGCAGCCGTGGCCACAATTACGGCCAGGATTACCCCGAACACGGGAATATTGAACGGATAAGAGAACAGGGAGAACACCAACAGAGCTAACAATCCGTAGAACAACGGATGCCGGGCTCTCCACAATCTCCATGCCGTCAATACCAAGACGATTGCCACTAAGACCAATCCTACGGTTCCTAATTCCACAGCCAACCGCATGGGTTCGCAGAAAGGCATGTCGGCTACGCCCACACTTGGGATGAATGTGGAGGCAGAATGCGCTGCGAAGTACTCGGCCTGACCTTCTCCTAAAGCATGCAAGTATCCTCCCACGCCGGTACCCAGCCAAAAATGTTTCATCCAGGAGTGGACCGAAACCACAAACATCAACGCACGGCTGTCGGCCGAACCACGTTTTAGAAAATAGAACACCACCATAGCGGTCAGGGCCACAGCCGCCACCGTCTTCCAATACCTTATTATATAGGTCCGATACAGCACAGCTAGGCATACGGCACAGGACAGCAGAGCAGCCCTGCTCCATGCTGCCGGCAATACGATGAGCAGGGCCATGGCCATTGCACCAAGGACTTTGCCTCCTTCCTGCTTGTATGTGGCCATTACCACCGACACCATCACGGCCAGAAAAGCCCCGAAGGGTGCAGGATTGAAGAAGCTGCCCGTCATGGCATACAGGTGATGCCCCGAAGGGTGGAACCCCATAAGCTGTATCAGCCCTAGTCCCGCCTGTATACACCCCAAGGCGGCACAGAGGTATGCCCATACCTTGTGAGGGATGCGTGCGAGTGGCGCGCAACGCAACAGCATATAGAGACCCATCCATGCGCCTACGTGCAATACGTCTCCCGCGCACGGTGTATGACTCACAGCCATTGCATTTCCCACAAAATAGGTGAAACACAATGCCACCCACAGGTCTATAGGCCCAAAAGTACTCTTTCCCATTTTATCTTATCCGTTTCCTTATCCTTGGCATAGCTGATTAACTTCACCACGCCCACGATATAATCCTCTGGAACCAGTCCCCAATAGCGCGAGTCCATGGAGTCGTGTACGTTATCACCGGCCATGAAATAATAATTGTGTTGCCATGTGTGCCGTCCTACGGGCTTTTCGTCCAGTAAAACGCGGTCGGTGTCCCAGTCCACCATCACCGCCTTTCCCGTCTCATATTCAAGCAGGCTTTTGTATATGATGCCCTCTTTGGCCGTCAGTGTCATGATGTCGCCCTCGCGCGGAATGTAGAGCGGCCCCATGTGCTTGAAGGTCCATCCCACACGTTCGTCAAACGGGTGCACGGCCATACCTGCGGCATCGTAGGCATCATCAGGCACGGTCTCCAGACGATTCTGATCCGCTTGCAGTCCCAACACCCCTTCATGGTTGTTGCAACGGTAGTGCCCGTTCACGATGCTCAGCGAATCCCCGGGCAGGGCAACGCACCGCTTGCAATAGACATAGTTTATCTTGAAGGCTATACGCTCTCCCACCTGCGGGTAGTTGAACACCACGATGTCGTTGTACCGCAGTCTCCTCACCCCCCTCATGCGCATGCTCTTCAGTTCCTGTCCGCCCTCGCGGAAGTCGAAATCCGTGTATATCCGTGCTCCCATGAGGAGCTTATTCACCACCACACGGTCGCCCGGCACCAGTGTCGGTGCCATGGACCATGTGGGGATGATGAACTGGTCGGCAACAAGGGTGCGGACGCCGGCATAGAATAGTACTAATAGCATGAGCACAACCGGCAACAACATTACTTTATCAAGCAACGGACGCATGGATTGTCTACGAAATCTTATTTGATATTATAAAACGTAATCGCACTATTTACTGTAAGAGAATTGAAGAATGTTCATTTCGTTAGTTCTCTATCTCTAAAAATGCTTTAAATAGAACCTGGCCACAATAGGATTGTCGAATTCGGCTTCCGAACAATAAATCTCGTAATTGCGCAGGTTCCGACCGGAGGGAGCCGTCCCTGTGCCGAAGATGTCTCTCGTCAATACTATCCCGTCAGAGCCGTGCAGACAGAACAGGCTTACATCATCTCCGCATTGGAAAGAAAGGGGTGCAAACTGCCACGGTTCTTTTTCCGTAACACTACTATAGCATCTGGTATTGCCGTTCCTCTTGTCGTATATAAAGTATGCGAATTTATCGGCATAAGACAAACGACCGGTAATAAAATCTCCGGATTCTGCAATGTTTGCCAATCCATAGATATAATCATCCGCATCATCGGGAAGTTGTTTGTCGTTTATGGCCCGGCTGACCACGTTTTCAGGCAATATCATACTCGAAGGGAAATCCAACTTCAAATATCCAGCACATCCGGCATCGGTAAGGGTCCAGGCCGTGCAGTTGAAATAAGAGGAATAGATAATACCATGCGAGAATACGGAAGTGGTTCCTCCGATAACGAATTTGTGTTCTTCCTCAGGGAAATAGCTCTCGGATGTATTTCGGACATCCGAGAGCGGCGACAGGACAAATCTGTCATCACCCATCGACTCCTCCAGCGGTAAGTCCTTCCGGTCTATAATAATCTTATCGTCCAAACCATAAGCGGCGGCAACTTCACGGGGAAGCGGAATGCAATCAATATAGGCACCCGTATTGGCGTCAAAAATCAGTTCCTTGGCCAAATGATTGTCATAGAGATACAGCCGGTCACCCACGATATTGACGTTTCTAATCTTCACGTATTCGTTTTTCGCACGTCCTCTTTGGTTGACGGAGAAGAGATGATTCCCCTCCATGTCGAAACAGTGGATACCATTTGACACCACATACAGCCTTTCATTCGCGACCAACAATTGGTCAACCTCGCCGATTTTGCATTTGTCGTTCGTCTCCAGTTTGATATATGTGACAGAGTCAATAAGGTCGTCCCAAGCCACAGAGTCCTCCACTTTCGTTATATTGGCATGATACAGGAAATCCCGCGCATCCTTATTATTAGGACCGGAACAACTGCACAAGAACAAAAATACCGAAACAACGCCTAAAAAAATCTTTTTCATATTTTATACCTTTATCATATAATTTGATGTTGCGAATAGTCTGACTGTAAGACAACCAGACTAATCGCAATATCATACAGAATACAGAGTGTCCGAACTATTCGTGCTTAGCAACCTCTAACTAACTTGTTCTCTTTTTTCCCCATATGCCAATTTTCATCAGAACACGAGGTGTAACATCCCATGTTTTTCTGACATGTCATCTTCCATTCTGGAGTTTTTTCAGCTTTAACTTTTCCTTTTAATTCTGCAAGTAACGAGTTGGAAATCTTCATGCCAATTGTTACTCGTCCTGAGACTTCACCTGTAATTTCAGTAACATACATTCCTTCTCCGGTTTCGTAATCCTTTGCGTAACCAGAATAGTCCTGACTATCACCTGCACTCAGTGCCTCAACATTCTCTGCCAAAAGCATACTCTCTTTGGACATACCGGGAAACGCATAACTGCTATACATTTTGTATGCCCCTAATCCAACCATTGCCACAGCGAATACGATAAGCGTATTTTTTTTCTTGCTTTCATTTGTTTTCTATTTTTTATTAGATGTAGTATTATTATATGCCTTTTCTAATGATGGGCAAGGCACCATACCCGTTGCCATCGTCATAGTATCCTATGGCTCAGCATGTTCGTTTTACTATTGCTTATAACCCCACGCTACACCTCCTTCCTATTTTAATACATCAATTTTAAACCATCAACTCTATTCCCGATTCCTCACGGTGTTCAACTTATGTTTTTAGTACTCATCAATATCCATTATGTCATAATACACAAACCTCTGACTTCCCTGTTCATCCAGTACGAACGGCATTTCCTCCTTTCCCCGCGTCAGGTTCACAAGCCAATAAAGCTTTCCATGAGGGATATTCGTAAACTCAATATATTCGTACTTCGCTTTGGCCGTTCCACACGTCTTCCAGCCATCGTTCCAATAGCGCAGTTCATATTCATCTCCGGCATGGATGCCGTTGTCAGCATTCTTTGGAGAGAAACGGACATGGGTTACCATCTGTGGTTCTTTTAGCCATAGCGTAATGTCGCGATATGGACTTGGCGCCGTCTGCATGTTGCCGTCATACTCTGCCTTCCACGACATATCCTCCCATTTCTCCGCATCCATCATGCGCATGGGGATGTTCCTCGGATGCCTGGAAACGATAGCTCTTGTACCGGCCGACATGCGACAATGGGTAGGTCAGAAGGGAGGGCTGCGGAGCTTCCTTTATCTCCAGCAGTGTCACTGCATCACTGAAATCGCCCTTGCGCGAGCCTATGAAGCGTCCCCCGATAAGTTCCTCCGCCACACGCTTCATGTTGGGCTTACGCGGATATTTCCGCGTGAGGGTGATGGAGGTCCGGGAATCGTCGCCCCGGTCTATGTAGGGAATCTCGCGGATGACAGGCACACTGTCCTCAATCTCTATATAGAAGGGTTGCCCGAAGGTGCGATAACGCTCATCAGGATAGCATATGGGGAAATAGAGCAGCCCGGGCATCGCGTGGTTGAAGGTGACCTTGCCACGGGAACGGTCTATCACTCCCCAGGTGACAGGGATGGCACCCTGCCAGTCGCGGCTGTAGGTGGCCAGATAGGCCAAGTTACACTTTGTGCTTTCATGGAACGGCAGGCTTATGGACGCGGTCTTTGCAAGATATGCTGTTACATCCTTCATACAAGGGTCGTTTAGCACCGAAGGAACATACTCTCCCTCGGCTTTCAGGAAAGGCGGCGTATCTTTCTGTGCAGCGTATGTAGAGCGATACACGTTGGCGGTCTCGGCAAAGGCCCAGTCGCCATCGCCCGGCAAAGAACTCTCGGGATTGAAGGTCTGCCATGTGTCCGTGGAATCGTTATAGACGCTGCAATGGTAGTGCCGCCCCGAAAGGCTGCGGTAACAGATGTTATGCTCCACCACCACGGGCACGCCGCAGGCACGCAGGATGTTACAACCGTATGAGGCCACGTCCACGCAGTCATGGAAATCGCGCGAATAGAGGTCGTACACTCCGGCAAGCCGCGTGCGGTGCGTCTTTCCGTTCATATCGCGAAGGTTGTTGACGGCGGCATTGTAGTACTGTACCGTGGTGCGTAGGTCCGCGGTGCTGTCGGCCATCACGTATTTGGCGAACAGGTCGTGATAGGCCTTGCCCGTCTCGTTGAACCCGTACCCCTCCACGCAGCGGTACGGCAGGATGTATTCCTTGAACTCGTCAAAGGTCAGGTTGCGGGCAAAGGGCGACTCATGCCATACGCGGAAAGCATTGTCTATGTGGTCGGTCAGGAAATCGAAGTCCAGTTCCGTAATGTCGCACAACATGCTGTAGTCAATTATAGGGTCGGGCAAGGTGTCGGCCTCGATCATTTCGCGACGCGCCTTCTTGACTTGCCATAAAGAATCCCATGGGAAGTTATCCATTTTAACACCTTGCACGATGGAATAATATATGCTGTCTGTCTCATGCCGCCACTGCTCCAACGTGTCATTGCCACGGTATATACGTGCCCGGGAATGGTGGTAGGGCATATTCTCTATCAGGAAACATGCGGCAGCGTACTTGGCCGTATCGCGTTCGATGTACTTGTAATAGGCCAGCGTGCGGTACAGCTCCCATCGGTTCCCCTGTGTCTGCTTAGGGATGTCCTGTACGCATCCTAATAATGTGGGGAGTACGAATAACGCCAAAAGGTAGTTTGCAAGAGTTGTATTAAGTACATGATTTCCTTTATATTTCATGACATTTTGGACGCGTATTACAAATTTGATGCTTAAGTCTTCGCTGCCTTTTTTACCTGCTCTCTAAAGTTTCATATCATAAATCAAGAGAACCGCTCCTCCTCTTTTTAATAGTTCTTCTGTTTCGGCATCTAAAGACATAAATCCATCGTTTTTAAGAGTGTTGTAAAAGTTATAATCGTTAAGATAATAGATGAATCCTTCGTCATACACAGCATTAGGAAAAGGCATATAATTGTGCGAGTTGTTTTCCGTAAAGAAATGAATGACTCCATCCTTTGACGATGCTACTGCTGACTCCTCATATTTCCCTGTCCCAACAGCCAATGCAACATATTTATCTGTAACAAACGGTGTTTCAGTGAGATACTGATAATTCCCATTGCTTACCTCGTCATAATCTGTCAACATTTCCTGAGGAATAGGATTATTCACTTGCACAGAGACGAAACTGGGAACGCTATCATTGGGATTAAATATATAATAACCATAATGCTTATAGTC
Source organism: uncultured Prevotellaceae bacterium (assembly GCA_947176895.1). Taxonomy (GTDB): domain Bacteria; phylum Bacteroidota; class Bacteroidia; order Bacteroidales; family Bacteroidaceae; genus Physcousia. The sequence continues at coordinate 10,079 of CAMWSK010000043.1, forward strand.
ATGATATATAACTTTGTCCGAGTGCTTGGTGAAATAGTTTTGTTTACCAATCATATCTTCCTTTGCATCTATCATCATCTGGTATCCGGTTGTCTTTAATTCCTTGTCTGTTATCCATACGCCAGACGAAGGAACTGCGGTGATATCGTCTGATGAGTTGTTATCATTGTATGAGAATATGAAATGTTCATTTCCATATGATTCAATATCCCACGCTACATGTTCAAGATGTCGTGTCTGTTGATATGTTCCATCAATTTTTGAATAAGAGATAAGTAGATGTTTGGCATTGTCAAGAATATGGACACTTTTATCATCCACACAAAATGACCTTATTTCATAATATTCCTTGGAGGATCTTCCTACAGCATGAATTTCATATATAAAATCTCCATTTAATTTATATACGCATAATTTCCCTTGCTTCATATTTGAAACAAAAATCATACTATCTGAAACGGACATCTTGGAAACTGCAGACAAAATGTGTCGGTCACTATTTTGTAACGGAATATATTTTATTTGTCCAACATACTCTGAAGCCTCAAAATTGTCTTTTTCGGGTAGATAAAGTGTGTCGATAATATTTTCACAAATGTACTGTTCATATCCATTTTTGCCTCCACATGATGCGAGACAACATATAGCAAGAGGGATAAATAAATATCTTATTGTCATATGACTAATTGTGTTATTTGATGGTAATTTCAGGGGGGGCACCCCTCCCCCCCCCCTGATAAACTAAAGTTCATGATTATGATCAGGACATTTGGTTGGGTTACATCCGTATCCACTTCCTTGACAATCCCAATACTTTACCTTGCATTTTTTTCTACCGTCCAAATCCGCATTGCACGTCATTTTATATGCGTGGGCTGTCGGATATTTAAATGTGCCAGTATCCTCATTTGTGAGAGCCTCAACATTTACGGAAAGCAAATCGTCTTCAATTGCTGCAGTTCTAAAGAAGCTACATGAGATAAATATTGCTATGCACATAGCAGCTACCATTAGTTCTTTCTTTCTTTTGTTCTTCATTTTGTTTCTTTGTTTCATTCTATTGAATATAAAGTTCTTTTTGCCTTTTGTATGTAGCGTGTCGGCCACCGCTTATCTTGCGTTCACCCCGGCCGGGATGATATCCTTC
>CAMWSK010000044.1 GCA_947176895.1 uncultured Prevotellaceae bacterium
CAGCGCGAGGGTGGCTATCAACGCCGTGAGGGCGGATTCCAGCAGCGTCGTCCCTTCCGTCCCCGCACGGCCGACTACGACCCCAACGCCAAGTACAGTGCCAAGAAGCGTATCGAATATAAGGAGCTCAACTTCGACCCCAACCAGCCTCTGCGCCTGAACAAGTTCCTTGCCAATGCCGGCGTATGCTCTCGCCGCGAGGCCGATGACTTCATCCAAGCCGGCGTGGTGACCGTGAACGGACAGGTGGTGACCGAGTTGGGCACCAAGGTGCTGCGCTCCGACGAGGTCCGTTTCCACGGCGAGCCCGTGAACATGGAGAAGAAGGTGTACGTCCTGCTGAACAAGCCCAAGGATTTCGTCACCACAAGCGAGGATCCCCAAAACCGCAAGACCGTGATGCAGCTGGTGAAGGACGCCTGCCCCGAACGCATCTACCCCGTAGGCCGCCTCGACCGCAACACCACGGGCGTGCTGCTCTTCACCAACGACGGCGAGTTGGCCAGCAAGCTGACCCACCCCCAATATCTGAAGAAGAAGATTTACCACGTCTACACCGACAAGAACGTGACGGCAGGTGACCTGCGCCAGATTGCCGAGGGCATCCAGCTGGAGGACGGCGAGATACACGCCGATGCCATCGAATATGCCAGCGAAACCGACAAGAAGCAGGTGGGCATCGAAATCCACTCGGGCCGCAACCGCATCGTGCGCCGCATCTTTGAGCACCTGGGCTACCGCGTGCTGAAGCTGGACCGCGTGTACTTCGCCGGACTCACGAAGAAGAACCTGCGGCGCGGCGACTGGAGATTCCTCACCGAGAAGGAGGTGGCCATGCTCCAGATGGGAGCCTTTGAGTGAACCCCACCTATTGAAACGATTCATAAAAGCAGAAAAAGCATAAGATGAAACGAACAAAAGTTATTGACGCGCTGCAGCGTACCGATTACGGAAGCGACATCACCGTAATGGGATGGGTGCGCAGCAAGCGTGGCAGCAAGGGCATCTTCTTCATTGCCCTGAACGACGGCAGCACCATCAAGAACGTGCAAATCGTGGGCGATGAAGCCAACTTCAGCGCCGAGATGCTGAAGCAGATAACCACCGGTGCCTGCCTCAGCGTGGACGGCAAGCTGGTGGAAAGCCCCGCAGCCGGTCAGGCCAGCGAGGTGCAGGCCACCCGCATCGAGGTGCTGGGCACCTGTGGCAACGACTATCCCATGCAAAAGAAGGGGCAGACCTTTGAATACATGCGCCAGCATGCCCACATGCGCCTGCGCACCAACACCTTCGGTGCCGTGATGCGCATCCGCCACAACATGGCCATGGCCATCCACACCTACTTCCACGAACACGGCTACTTCTATTTCCACACGCCCCTCATCACCGCCAGCGATGCCGAGGGTGCCGGACAGATGTTCCAGGTGACCACCAAGAACCTCTATGACCTGAAGAAGAACGAAGAGGGCCACATCATCTATGACGATGATTTCTTCGGCAAGATGACCAGCCTCACCGTGAGCGGCCAGCTGGAGGGCGAGCTGGGTGCCACCGCACTGGGTGCCATCTACACCTTCGGCCCCACGTTCCGTGCCGAGAACAGCAACACGCCCCGCCACCTGGCGGAGTTCTGGATGATTGAGCCGGAGGTGGCGTTCATCGACCTCGACGACCTGATGGACCTGGAGGAGGACTTCATCAAATATTGCGTGCGCTGGGCTTTGAACAACTGCAAGGACGACCTCGAGTTCCTGAACAAGATGGTGGACAAGGGCCTCATCGCCCGTCTGGAGGGTGTGCTGAAGGAAGAGTTCGTGCGCCTGGACTACACCAAGGGTATCGAGATACTGCAACAGGCCATCAAGGACGGCCGGAAATTCGAGTTCCCCTGCAACTGGGGCGACGACCTGGCCAGCGAGCACGAGCGTTTCCTGGTGGAGGAGTACTTCCGGAAGCCCGTCATCATGACGCACTATCCCAAGAAGATCAAGGCCTTCTACATGAAGATAGACGAGAAGAACCCCGTTTTCGATGGTCGGGAGATGGAACCCACGGTGCAGGGTACCGACGTGCTCTTCCCCCAGATTGGCGAGATTATCGGCGGTTCGGTGCGTGAGGAGAGCTACGACAAACTGATGGGCGAGATTGAGGAACGCAACATTCCCATGAAGGACATGTGGTGGTATCTGGACACCCGCCGCTTCGGCAGCTGCCCCCACGGCGGCTTCGGCCTGGGCTTCGAGCGTCTGATTCTGTTTGTCACCGGCATGCAGAACATACGCGACGTCATCCCCTTCCCCCGCACTCCCAAGAACGCCGAGTTCTAAACACGGCGAAACCGGAAATAAAAAAACGCAAAACGGCATCCCGAAAGTCTTGCCCGACTTTCGGGATGCTCGTTTTTATTATGAACAACAACGGCGGAAAAAAATAGAGGAAGTTCCATCACCATTGTTTCGCCGAATAGTTGTACATTTGTGCTGTATTGCCGATGAACAAACGTCTTGTCTTCACCACATCCACGGAAATACTCCGCGTGCTTCCCGATACGGTCGTGTATATCACGGCCGACGGGAACTACTCGGTCATCACGATGGCCGACGGCGGCAATTTTGTCCTGACATTGCAGTTGGGGCAAATCGAAAGACGTATTGCCGACATGCTGGAAAGCAACGACAACCGATTTATCCGTATCGGCAAAAGCTTGATTGTAAACCGTGACTTCATCGCTTTCATCAACCCGCCGCGGCAAAAGATGATTCTGTCGGATGGCAGAACCTTCCGCCATGAGGTGGCAGCATCCAAGGAAGCATTGAAAGCATTGAAGGAACTATTGGAAAAGGAGACTATAGGATGAGTAATAAGAATGGTGACATCGATGATGATGAAATCCGAATCATCTCATCGGGGACAGGCGAACAAACGCACAAGAAAAGGAAAACACTTATCATCCGGTTGTGCTGTATGGCTGCGGTACTGGTCATTGGCTGCATGGCAGTCATGTTCATGCCGGCCGGAGACCCGGCTGAGGAAAACACAATCCTGCCCGCCAACCCCACACAGACAAGCGATGACGGCACCCCGACCAACGACTCGGTGCCGACGGCCTCTCCGTATGTAGAACGGGCCGACACCCTGGTAAACGGCATAAGACTGGTTATACTTACGCCCCACCATGCGACCCCCACGCTGGAAATCGGCAGCAAGACGGTGGAAGATTCCACTGCCGTGCTGATGGCGCAGGCGGCCGATGTGCGGGGCGATAACGGCAAGATTGTCGGCTCCTTTGTCGTGCGGGGCGAGCTGGTAAGCAAAGGCGAGGCAAAGGCCGGGTTCTGCTCCATTGCAAACGGGGCTATTTCCATCGGGGTTGCCGATGCGACACCCACGTTTGAACAAGCATTGATGCTTGACGGTTACTTCTTCCGCCAATACCCTCTTGTGGTGGCCGGACAAATCATAGAGAACAAGACCAAAGGGAGGTCCATACGCAAGGCCCTTGCCGAGATTGACGGCAGGATAAGTGTGGTTGTCAGCGGGAACAATGCTTCATACCACGATTTCTCCCGGGCACTTGTCGATGCCGGAGTCCGGAATGCGATATCCCTTGTGGGCGGCGGTTCCTATGGCAGGTACACAGACTCAGCCGGGAACACTTTTGTTTTCGGCCCGGAATGGGACAAGAAGATAGAAAACGTGAATTACATCGTGTGGCGATAACGCTTCCCGGTTTCGTACACTAAAAACGGCATTTCATACAACGCCCGGCAAAACACATTGCCGGGCGTTGTCCTTATTCTATATTTGCACACGAAATCATACGAGAAACAGAAACCTAACGATTTTGATTATGAAGATACATCCGAAGTTACTCCTTTGCCTGCTGCTCCCCCTGGCATTATTGTCATGCAGAAAAAGCCCTTCATCCGGAAATGATGGGGCCAACAGCATTTACTATTGGCGCACAACCTTTTCCCTCAACGATGCGGAGAGAAAATTCCTGAAACAGCACGACATCAAGAAGATGTATGTCCGCTTCTTTGATGTGGACTATGATTTCTACAAGACGAACGGGGAAGTCATTCCAAGTGCCACCATCCGGTTCAAAGATTCCGTTCCGCAGGGGATAGAAGTTGTTCCCACAATCTATATCACGACCAAGGCAATGCAGAAAATGCAGACGAAGGAAGACGAATATGCGGCAAAAATCCTCAAACGGGTCAATGCCATTTGCCGTCAGAATAAAATAGAACCTAAAGAGCTTCAGCTCGACTGTGACTGGACCAAGCATACCCGCGAATACTTCTTCCGACTTTGCGAGTCCATGAAACAAGACCTGGATTCGTCCCAAAGCCTGAGCAGCACCATCCGGCTGCACCAACTGACACAGACACCTCCGCCCGTGGACAAGGGTGTGCTGATGGTATACAACACAGGCAACCTCATGGAAATGACCGCAGAGAACTCCATATTCTCACGAAAAGACATTGCGCCCTATCTTCGGGATAACAGGCTGGCGGAATACCCGCTCCCGCTGGATGTGGCCTACCCCGCCTATGGATGGAGCGTGGCGTTTCGTCCCAAGAGTGGCGGCCGATATCGCTTCCACAAGATTCTGCGCAGGACAGACTTCTCCTCCTACCCGGAACTGAAAGAGGTAATGCCCAATATATATGAAGTAAATTCCACGATAAATTTAAATGATGGGGGTGAAGATGCGAATTTCCTGTTCCGGGACCATATTATAAAAGTAGAACGTCCCACCGCCAAAGAGATTCTTGAAGTAAAAAGAATGATTGACAAAAAACTGAACGGGAAAACCCACAACAACATCCTTTACCACCTGGACGAAGCACAACTTTCACATTATTCAACCCATGAAGTATCTGAAATATACTCTCGCCATTAGTTTTATGGCCATTGCGGGCACACAACGTATGGAGGCCTGCGGCCCGTTTTATCCCGAAAAGCCGGAACATATAAAAATGTTCCGCAGCTGTTCTCCGGAACTTGAGTCCCAATGGCAGGAAGGATGCCGCTTCCAGGATTACGAGAAAGAGGAGAATTGCCTGTTATGGCAAAAATTCACATCCCCGTCCATCCCTTTGAAGGATATCGAGAAAGTGATTTACACGGCCCGCCTGTCGGACCTCCGGGATTTGCCTGCGGGAAGCCTGTCCGGCAACAAATTTGCCCAGTGGCTCTGCCTGCCCGGGCACGCCGAGGATTTGGAATACGTGTCCATAGCAAAGGAAATCGAGGAGATACGCGACCACATGGCCGACACCTGGTACTATGGCTACGACGAAGACGAAGAACACGTCCGGCTGGATGAACTGATGAGAAAATGCCGCACATACACCGGCAAGCGCCATGCCGACCGCTACGCCCTGCAATTGGTGCGCCTCTACTTTTCCGCCGGTGATTTCAAGAGCTGCCGGGAGCTGTGGGAGAACACGATAAGCGACATGTCCGCCAACATCATCACCGACATGGCAGCCAGCTATGCGGGAGGGGCTTACTACCGGTGCGGAAACCGTGACAAGGCCATCGAACTGTATACACGAAGCCAGGACATCGGCTCTTTGACAAGCCTGAAGGCATGGGAGGGCACGGAAGAGAAATCAGAATATACCGACCTACGTGTCAAGCAATTGGAATATACTTTCAACCGCTTCCCCAATTCGCCTTTGCTGAGCATAAAACTGCAGGAATATGTCAGGAACAGGGAGTCTTTCGTTTATGGGTTTGAGGTATGGGAAGACCGGGATTTCCATGACGAGCTTAAAAGATTTGCACGCAAAGCGGTTTCCTCCGAGAAATGCCGGCAGAAAGGAATGTGGCTGTACGCACTGGGCTATCTCTATTATCTTGACGGAAACATGAGCCAGGCCGACACCTGGCTTGGCAAAGCGGAACATGCGGATGCCACTCCATTCATTAAAGAGTCCGTCCACGCATTCCGCATCCTGATGGATGCCGGGCACGCAAACAACAGCAGAGACTACCGTCGCAAGCTGTTGAGGCATTTGGAATGGTTGGACGAACGCATGAAAACGGATGTCCACCTTACCCCCGACCAAGAATGGCAATATGACAATAAGATGAACTATTCCGTGAGCTATTGGCAGGATGTGGCACGCAAAGTGCTTCTGGGTGAAGTGTGTCCCAAAATGCGACAAAGCGGAAATACTCCTTTAGCCTTGCAGCTGGCAAACTACGCCACGAACCGCATTCACCAACTGTCACCATTATATGAAGCGACTTACGGAGGGTGGAACGACTCGACAGGTTACGAATACTACGACAAAATCATACCCTTTGACGAGTATAGGAAAACCTGGCCGGAAAGGAACGTCTTTGACTTCACAAACCAGTTCTTCAAGGAGATTTATACCGCCAAAGCCGATGATGCCGCCCGGTATGCCGAAAAGATTGACAGGCCCACATCAGACTTGGACAGATTCCTGAATGACAGAAGCTATATCGACCGAGACTACCTCTTCGACATTGTAGGCACCCTCTATCTGCGGGAGATGGACTATGAAAAAGCCTCCCGATGGCTGTCAAAAGTCTCCACCGGCTATCAGAGCCGCACCAACATCGCCAAAGAAGGTTATTTCAGGCTTGACCCTTTCCGCTACCAATCTGACAAAACGCGCCTCATTGCCGATTCCTGCGATTACAAGCTGCGGTTTGCGCAAGAGATGGTACGCCTGGACAACATGATACATTCAGATGCAGAGGCAAACAGGAAAGCCGAGGCGAAGTTACGCTTTGCCATAGGGTTGCGCAATTCTTTCGGCAGATGTTGGTACCTTACGGAATATGGCCATAACATGTTTCTTGAGTCTGATTACGAAAACAATTATTGGTGCTGGTATACTACGGCAGACAGAGAGGGCTTCAAAGACAACACCTTTGCCCAAGAAGCCTATACGAGGGTCGATACCATGATGAAGGAAGCCATCGCAGAATTTACAGACCCCGAAAAGGCCGCACAGGCACAACTTGAAATGATGAACCATGCGACTCTCATGAAGGAATATCCGGCCACCCAAGCGGCGGAGTACATACGTACCCGTTGTGACAATTATTACGACTACGCATTGCAGAAACGGTAACGTTTTTACAATGAAAACCGAGGCGGTGTCGCAATTATGTTTTTTTGACACCGCCGTTTTTGTGGAGCCTCCCCTAAAGCGGCTCTGTGCCGGAGACACACAACATCCGGATTAACATCCCGCCTGCCCCATTGTTTTGGCAGGCGGGTCTCTTTGCAACTCCGGTTTGGGACTTTTCAACAGGAAATATCTGCCATGACGCAAAGCGAGCCAAAGACGACTGAAACCTGCCGACCCCAATTCTTCACTATGCTCGGAAACACCGTCATACACAAATGTCGCAACAAATCAGATTCTACAACAGATGGTAATCTATGATATGCCTCAATTGCTTCATGACTATTCGGGATGTATACAATTAAAGTCGCGTCTATAAACTCTGGCGCAACTCTAATTCGTTATTCTTTATCATCCATTTTTAGTCACTCCCATTTTTATCACCTTCTTTTTAATGGTCATTTGTTTTCTTTTAAGCCATACCATAATGACAGAAAAGATACAAAAGATAGCAAAAATGCCTGTTATTGACCAATATAGCGAAGTACACTTTTCTTCTGTATTTGAAATTGAAGCTACTAAAAAACCGACTAAAAAGTTACAAAAAACTGATGCGATAACACCCCATAATTCATAATCATTAAGGGAAGAGGCATCAACCATTTTTATCTCTATCTTCTCAGGAATAGATAATTCAAATTGTAGCTCATTTCCAATAGGATTAGATTCAATTTCAGCCTTGGTATTTTGTTCATTAGTACTCATAACCATTAGGCATTAGTAATAGCATTAATCTCATCCCATTCTCCCTTCTGCAAAATACCATTATATTTTCCACCTTCCATGGAAGGACTCATGATAAAATGAAATGTTTCACTTATCTCTTGAGATAATGCCGTTAATGACGAACGGATAGCTTCCCAATCCGAATCTACCCGAATTAAAACAATATAAAATGTGCTTAACCTTTTAACGTGCTTATATGGAGAGAGTACATTCTCTATTTTCTCCTCAATTTCACTTCTTCGCGTACCTTGAGCACTCAAATCATATGATAATACAAAATGCATATGTCTATTTTATTAGTTTCTGATGGCAAAGATAGTCAAAAACATAATTTCTCAGACGTTTTTAGGTACTTAAATCATTATAATATTCTGCATTCTGCCCGTTTTCATTAAATATTCAGATATTGACTTTATGCTGAGGCGTTAGTGGACCGATTGTCAAAATAATTCAGGATTCCATCGGCGTGCCCGTAGACGGTTGCGGTAATGGTATTGAATGACTTGAAACCAGACCCGGCGACACGGTTATACCATCGGGCAAGATTAAGCCTTGCAGCGCTTTTGATAGAACGCTTATTGAATATGGCTCTGAGGTTCTGAGACAACCGATATGTCTCTTTAAGATCAGGGGAAGAGTCTGAAAAGCAAGTCTGCTCTCTGACGCTGTGTGGCGGTTCACTTATCAGGAGATTTAAACAGAGTGTAGCGACCGTGGGCCGGCAATTCCTTGAGCGTTTCGCTGTTTTCAAGACGCTCAGGCTCATATTTTCGGCCCTCAAGTGTTTGCGTTCTCCCAGGCATCGGTATCGGCATTGATTGCGTCCCAAAGCGGTGTTTTATGCGGATTTCCTGTACGGCATCAAGTGCAAGCCGTTGTACATGGAACCGCTCAATCACTCGTGAGGCTTTCGGGAATGCCAGCTGACAGATGCGGTGCATACCCTCCGACAGGTCAAGGGTGATTTCCGTAACCTTATTGCGAAAATAGCTCCTTATCTGTCGCTGGGCATGTAAGACTATGTCGGAATCCGTACCAAGAACCATCTCCACTATTGAATGCTCTCTGCCGTTTGCCTCTTTGCTGGTTACAATCGTGTAAAGCTTTCCACGGCTGAACGATGTCTCATTGATGCTCAGATGTGGTCCGATGTTCAGAGGGAACACCCGCCAACGTTCGGTCGAAGTTCGCCGGACTTGTAGTCCTTAACTTCGTTATCCCGTTCTTCCAAAGTCACGTCAAGCGTCTCCGGAATCTTTTCTACTTTGACTACTTCAAAATATGCGACCATCTCTTCTGGCAGAAGA
>CAMWSK010000045.1 GCA_947176895.1 uncultured Prevotellaceae bacterium
GAAGGATATCATCCCGGCCGGGGTGAACGCAAGATAAGCGGTGGCCGACACGCTATATACAAAAGGCAAAATATATTTCATTCAATTAAAAACAACCAAAATGAAAAACAAAGTCAAGTTTACTGCTGGAGCGATAGTAGTCGCATTTACAACATTGGGAGGAAGTTTGTATAACCAACTCCAATCAGAGGTAGGGTCACAGAGTGTTTTGTTTTCTGAAAACATTGAAGCGTTAACACAAGGAGACGAGTTTGAATACCCGACAGGTTGTCCATTTACCACAACATGTGGTGTGAGAGAATCTGCAGGTCGGACGTGTAAAGTAAAGGTAATCACATGCCAAGGCGGAGGAAGTGGCTGTAATTCCAAAAAGTGTCCTCGACATCCAGCATAATGCATTAGGAGAAACAAGACAAAGTATTTAAGTACGCAGCCCCAAGACGAAGAGACAAAATCTAACGTTATGGGCTGCGTATTAACCACATCAAATATTAAATAGAAATGCGATTGTATTTTTATCTGCTTGCTTTTATAGCATGCGCAATAACCATTGGTTGTACTCATCATAACGGAGAAAATGCATGTGCCATTGCCTCTGATACACTTTTCTGGGAAGCAAATACGGATAATTGTATTCGCTCTAATATAGATTCTATATACTATTTGCCATTGATGAATAGCGACAAACACATGCTCACAGACATAACAAAACTTCGTATCATAGATGACAAAATTCTAATTTCAAATAAAGAACAGAGTAAAATATGCGTATACACAACAGATGGCGCTTTCCTTTATGAAATAGCAAATCGGGGCAAAGGACATGGAGAGTATTTGGAGATTGCCAATTTTACGGTAACATCTCATTACATTTATATTTTGGACAATTATTCTCACAAAATTCATGTTTATAATACCGAAAACGGGAAACATGTTAAATCATCAGAGATTTCTTTCGTTGCATGGGATTTAGAAGCCTTTGATGATAACAATTTCCTTTTCACAATGCTTAAAAACAATCCAGTAGGCAAGCTTGATTTTGAAAATACTTGCCATTCCGTATGGCGGACAGACAGTTTATGGAGTGTGACAGGCCGATATCTCCCATATGACAGTAACTACTATGAAATGGTTGGGAAAAACACTTATTTTACCATTGGAGTTGACAACAAAATCGTATTCCATACTTTTAAAGACGATGGATTCTACGAATTCCATTATAACGGAAGCGTAAAATTCACAAAAATCTCATTCAGGAACCCCATACCACAAGAATATAAGGGCGATTACGAGAGCGCAGTAGAAAAAGGATTCCATTTCCTGTCCGCAACACCTTTTGTAACAGAAAAATATATCGTTACAGAAATACAGAAGGGCGAGTATAGTGATACCTATCTATACGATTATCGAAAGGACGTTTTTGCAAAGAATCATGAACCGGGCTTCAAGAATTACATGCTTGATGTATGCGGAGTATGGAACGGACATTTCCTGTCTTATATCCGAGACTTTGAGTTATATGACGAACTCACAGCCGGTGGCTTTACCAAAGCAGGAAAAGACATTGAAGATTTAATCCAAAGAGGTGGTATTTGCCTGTTGGTGTATACAATGCAACAATAATTTATGATTAAATGTTTACCTTATATACAAGAGGAAATCGGCAAATGACTTAAGAATAAAATTTATAAAATGCGCCCGAAATATCATGAAACATAAAGGTAATCATATACATAATACAACTCTTGCTAACTGCCTTTTGGCGCTATTCGTACTCCCCACATTATTAGGATGCGTACAGGACATCCCTAAGCAGACACAGGGGAACCGATGGGAGCTGTACCGCACGCTGGCCTATTACAAGTACATCGAACGCGATACGGCCAAGTACGCTGCCGCATGTTTCCTGATAGAGAATATGCCCTACCACCATTCCCGGGCACGTATATACCGTGGCAATGACACGTTGGAGCAGTGGCGGCATGAGACAGACAGCATATATTATTCCATCGTGCAAGGTGTTAAAATGGATAACTTCCCATGGGATTCTTTATGGCAAGTCAAGAAGGCGCGTCGCGAAATGATCGAGGCCGACACCTTGCCCGACCCTATAATTGACTACAGCATGTTGTGCGACATTACGGAACTGGACTTCGATTTCCTGACCGACCACATAGACAATGCTTTCCGCGTATGGCATGAGTCGCCCTTTGCCCGCAACCTGACCTTTGACGAGTTCAAGGAATACATCCTGCCGTACCGCTGCGTGGAGGGGTACGGGTTCAACGAGACGGGCAAGGCCTATCACGACCTGTTCGCCAAATACGTGATGGCCGACAGCACCGCGGACCTACGCACCACGGTACAATACTACAATGCAGCCATCAACAACCTTCGCGACATGAACGGAAAGACGCACCGCACGCGGCTTGCCGGGGTGTATGACCTCTATTCGCGCGACTTCCATGACTGTGTTGATGTCGCCAGTTACGGATGCAACATACTGCGAGCTTGCGGCGTGCCCGTGGTGGTGGAGCATAACATCTGCTACCGTAGCCTCTCTGGACGCCACTACCATTGTAGCGTCTATAACGATTCCACGGACACGTGGCAGACCTTCAATCCTGAGAGTTCGTTGCCTGGCGATGGCGACTGGGCCTTTGCCGAGACCGCCAACGTATATCGCTCCACATACGCCGCACAGAAGGACACGCCGCCTTTCCTGAAAGCCGAAGGGGAGTATGTCCCTCCCGTCCTGAACGACCCCTGCATCAAGGACGTAACGGCCTACCTGGCAAAGACCGCGTCCATAAGCCTGCCGTTCCATGAAAGCACAAAGTGTAACTTGGCCTATCTGGCCACCTACAGCCGCGACTGGCAGGGTGCCATCCCTGTCACCTGGGGAGTGATAGACCGTTCCCGTGGCAAGGTCACCTTCAACCACGCGATGCCCGGGCTGCTCTATTTCCCCATATGCTATCCTGATGAGCGTTATCGCACCTTCGGGCAACCCTTCTATATAGAGATTGAGGACAGTGTGCCTGTCATCCGCGAGATTCCCTACATAGACCGGGGCGACGATTCCCGGACCTCCATCACCCTCACGCGGAAATATCCGCGCAAGCCCAACATGAAGCGTGTTGCGGAGGAACTTATCGGGGGACGTTTCTTAGGCTCGAGCAAGGGTGATTTCAGCGATGCGGTGACGCTGCTGGAGATAAAGGAGGCCCCGCAGCCCGCCCTTCTGACCTACCCGTTGTCGCATATCGGCCGGTACAAGAGTTATCGTTTCCAGGCATCCGAGGAACATCCCCATGCGCATATATCCATGCTGGAATGGCTTGCCCCGGAAGGCTACTCTAATACCATGCCCGCTATGCGCAGGCACGTGCTTTCTCCCTCCGATACCATCGCCGTAAATCGTGAACAACACCTCATGCGCATGATGGATGCGGAGAAATGGGAGGATATGTCGTGGAAGGCAGAGTATGACGGCAATATGTAGACGGCGCCAAGCCCATATCGGGACATCACGTTGTGGCTGAAAGAGCCCCAGGTGGTAACTCATGTGCGCTTCTCTCCAAAGAATGCCGACAACGGCATCTGTGCCGGAGATGAATATGAGCTGCGCTACTGGGATGACGGTTGGCAGTCGTGCGGCACGGCCAGGGCCAAGTATGAATACATCGAGTTCGCGAATATCCCTCATGGAAAGCTTTATTGGCTTGTGAACCTGACGCGGGGAAAGGAGGAAATGCCATTTGTGCTGGATGAACAGGGAAGGCAGAGGTTCGTGTACTATGACATAATGGATATTGATGAAAATTAAAAACATAATGACATGAAAATCGTATATTATATCCTGCTTGCAGCGATGATGTTGTTGTCCTCATGCGGAAAAAAGAATTTCGCTGACGACATTCTGAAAATGCAGTCGCATCCGATAGACTTGACCTCATGCGAGAGAGCTGTCTGCTATGAGAATGGAGTAGAATCAATCTATAATGGTGCGGATTCCGCATACAAGTTAATTATCTACATCGATTCGTTCTCATGCTCCCCTTGCTTCGTTTCGCACATGTCGGATTACTTGGGAACCGTTGAGGAACTTGATTCTGCCGGCATAAGGACGATTTTCATATTTGAGCCAGAGAAAGAAAAAGAGGAAGACGTGCTATCAGCTCTGGAACGATTTCCCACCCCTCTTACGGCACTTGTCATTAAAAATGGTGTGTTCGTCTCGACCAATCCCCACCTGTCATCAACATCTGTGCTACACAGTTTCTTGCTAAATAGAGATAATGAGATAATGATTGTTGGTAATCCCGCTCGAAATGACAAAATCAAAGAATTGATGCTGAACATTGTAAAAACTGGGAAAACTCAATGATTACTGTTGTAACTTTTGTAGAGTACCGCGTCTACTATCACCACTGAAATATATTAGGCGAAAAAACGTAGTCCATCACACTATGATGCAGTTGTTTGCTGAAATATTATAAATAGGTTATAATACGGAAAGGAGGTGCAGCGCGCTATGATAAGCCGCAAGAAAGACAGAGATAATAATAAAACAAATTTGTCCTTTCATAGGATACTATGCAAAAAACAATAGGGCATGATGCCTTGCCCATCAAACAGGCATATAGACAAAACAAAAAAATTAACAAGTTATTCTCATGAAAAAGAAGATTTTCTCGGCAGTAGTTGTGACAGCTGCTTTGTTTACAGGTTATAGTGCATACAATATGCAAAACAGACAAGAACTTTCGGACACATTGTTGGCCAACGTGGAAGCTTTGGCTAATGGTGATGAATCTGAGCGTGAAAAAGTTGAATGCTATTCTTCCATTGAATACGAAGAAGGATCATATGTCGTATATTGTAGCACATGTCAATCAATGAAAAATCACACTGACAAATGGTATTGCATACATAGTCATTGTTTTAGAGATAAAAAATGAAAGAAACATATATTTTATTCATTACAATACTGTTCGTTGCGGGATGCTCGTCCCACAACGAACAAACCCTGCAATGCAATGAGGTAAACTATGTGCAGGAGTTTCCTCATGAAGTTAACTTGGAGGGGATAAAGCCATTGCCCTTGAACCTTGTTGGTTGTGTGGACATGAAACCCGCTGATAGTTTGCTTATATTCAAGGTGGATGAAGGTGAGTATTTTTGGAAAATATACTCTCTGAACAGTAATGGTTTCATCGCTGATATGCTGCCTCGCGGCCATGGGGATATGGAGTTTGCAAGCCTGCCGCATTCAGAATCGGTTATACCGACGGATTCTGCCTTGTATTGCGATTTCTGCGATGACGCACGTCAGACATTATTCAGATGCGACCTGACCCGGACCCTGCAACAAGGCAGGCTTGCCCTTGAACCCAAATTCAGCTACAGGAAATATGAAGGGGCATATCCTGCCGTAAGTCTTTCTGACACTTCAGTCTATATAAAAGAGAACGTAGGCTCCGACGGATATATAAGATTTATGTTGGTGAATGGAGAAAGGCAGGACTTCGCAGGTATCGGAAATCTGAATACCGTTCGTGTCAAGGAGAACCTTAATACGTTGTCGGCCGTCACCTGCATCAATCGTAAACGCATGATGGCAGTAGAGGCTATGCTGCGCATGAACCAGATAAACGTCTATTCCCTGCAATCGGATAGCAGCTTCACGATATGCGTAGGAGAGAAACTCGATGATGTTAATGAGGTGGATGGCCTTTCTAAACGGATGCGTCGCAAATATTATGGCAGCGTCGTAACCTATGACAATTATTTTGTGGCTCTGTATCAAGGCACATCCATGTCTGATTACATACAGGGCAAAGGAAAGTCAAGCCTGCAGTTCTTCGACTGGAAAGGGAATCCATTATTGTGTATAAAGTTGCCTATGGTGGCAACCTCCTTTTATATCAAGGATAATAGCGACCTGTATGTCTTCTCGTCCATGGAAGCAGAAGAGGCTTTGTATAAATATGATTGCACTGAGCTGTTGAAATCCATAGCTGGCGTATAAATGTGTATAAAAGGGAAGGTACGATCAAGACGGAGGTTCGTTGATTGCCGTTTGGAAAATAAAATAACGTGAGCTCGATGAATTTTTAAGGCCTGTAAAATTCTCCTTCTCCAAGCCCCCGAAAAAAAACATCTTGATGTTTTTGAAAAACATGAACACGTTTTTGAAAAAGATGAACATGTTTCTTGAAAAAGATGAACATGTTTTGAAGGCTTTGCAAACGGCATGAAACACATGGCTTGTCTTGTTGGGGGTCCATCGAACTCACGTTAAAATAATGTCGTTTCCGGTAGTCCTCGTGCTATTGGCACTGCTCTATGCCTGTGTCCGCATCTTCGTTGCCGACCAGTTCATTATCCCCACATGGTCCATGGCACCAACACTGGTACCGGGCGACCGTGTGGTGGTGAACAAACTCCTTATGGGGGCACGTATATACACGGACTTCGACTTCCAAAAGGGCGGACAGGAACTGAAAAGCGTACGGATGAAAGGACTAAGGCGACTGAAGCACAACGACATCGTGGTGTTCAACTACCCGCAGGTGGGAGAGCGTATAGCCTTCAAGATAAACTATGTCTATTGCAAGCGGTGCGTTGCCCTGCCCGGGGATTCGCTGAGCATCGTGAACGGGCACTATCGCTACAATAACTATGAGGGGGTGTTGGGACTGCAATCGGAGCAGGACCGGCTGGAGACCGTGCCCGATGACGCCTACGATTTTGCAGGTATGGCCGTGTACCCGTTCGACGAGCATGTGGGATGGACGTTCAAGCACATGGGGCCGTTGTACATCCCGCGCAATGGTGACATGATGGCGTTGACGGCAAAGGAGGGCATCATATACAAAAGCCTGCTGGAATATGAGACGGGAAAGACGGTGACGGTGGATTGGGACACGGACCGCGTGCTGCTGGACGGCGTGCCCGTGAAAAAGCATCTATGGCAGCATAACTACTATTTCATGGCGGGGGACAACGTGCACGACTCCATGGACTCGCGCTATTGGGGGCTTGTGCCTGAGGAATACATCGTGGGAGTGGTGAAGTTGATAAACTATGCCAAAGACAAAGAGACTGACACGATAAAATGGGAAAGAACGTTGAAACGATTGTAATTATCAGTTGACAAACAAAACTATCTCAAACTGACCAAACAGTAAAGGAGCGGAAGTCGAAAAGCTATGCGAGTAGGCAACTTTAAACATTTACAATTAATTATGAAGAAATTTTTCTTCTGCGCACTGGCTGGCGCAATAGGATTTGCCGGGGCAAAGACCTATGAACACAGTCAGAAAAACATTTCTAGCGATTTGCTCCTTCAGAATGTAGAGGCGTTATCTCAAGCTACAGATGAAACAGGCGAAAAATTTACTTGCTATAACAGCATAACATCCAAGGATGGATGTCAAGTTCGCTATTGCCCGACATGCACGTACATAGACGGAACAGACAGATGGTATTCGCCTAAAGATGAATGTCCCAAATAAATTCTCTGTAGATACTTCACAACCGTAATGAGGCATTCCTCTCCCATGGTTGGAAAATCCATGGGAGAGGACAATAAGGAATGTAAAAAGGCATATCACTAATATAATATTTATTCAGGTTACATCTATGAAGAACCATATCACAAGTTGTGTGTGTATTTTAATTTCGCTTTTTTCCGTTGCGGCGTGCACGGAAAAACATATGCTGGAATATGAGTATTTGGCTTTCGATAACAGAGAGGTGGGATTCGCACCACAGGTTATCTCCACTTTAAAAGAAGGAGAAGGGGATATTCTCTTTTCCAACAAGTCTATACAGGATTTCCTGTTGACCGATAGCCTGATACTGATAGAAACAGGGAACGGGGACGGGATGCTTGAACTCGTTTCGAGAAAGAGTCTCGAGACCCTTTACACGTGTCTGGCTTCAGGAAACGGTGAGTTTGAGTTCCCACGGGGTATAAATCTTGATTTGTATACGACATTACGTTCCTCAGATGATTCCCTCTTTTTGGACATCTACGAAGGAATCAAAGGAAACCTGTTTGCCCTCAACATTACTGAAAGTCTGCAGAATAAGCACACATGTATCTCTAAACGCTTTCACACAGGAGCTCCGGCGTACACTTCCTTTTGGGGAAAGACGGTGGGAGATTCCCTGCTCATCGTGAAAGAGCTGACCGACATGGAGACCCGGCAAACCAGAAACGTCTATAAGAACGGGGAAATGTCAGACCATAATCTTTTGGAAGCGTTGAACCGTGTAACGCTCCCTGCCGGGGAAGACTTCAATCTGCTCTCCTCCCTTTTTGCCTCCCAACCCGGGGGGAGCCGGTGCGTGGAGGTACTCATCGGGCTGAACTATATCAACATCTATTCCATGAGCGACGAATGGTGTAAGACCGTCTGCGAGGAAGAGGAAATGGCTTCCTTGAGTGAAGTGTTGAGTACTTCGCGGGCAAACAGGAGATACCTGTATGCCGCCGTCAAATCTTATCCATTCGGTTTTGCCGTGCTAAAGCATGACATAACGGAAAAAGAGTACCAACAGAACAGTGACTACACCGTCTCAGTTGTCATATACAACTGGAATGGCGACTGTCTTGGAGAAATACAGTCGGATTTCAAATTCACGGCGTTCGACATAGACCCGCAGCAGGAATACGTTTATGTGCTTGATGCGGAAGGACGATTGCAAAGATACCCTATTGACTTAAAGATATAGGAAGAACAAATGGGGGCAAATCCCGGAAGTTATATTATCAGGTAACATGGCATATAGAAAACGTTTTGCTACGTTTCGATTGGAAGCGCTTTTGATAGCTTGGTGGCTCTACATCATTGCCTATGCCTATCTTCTGACGACCTATCCCGTCAGTGGTATGGTGCTGAAGTCCAAGCTGTTCCTGGGCATCTACCTGGCATTGCGTGCGCTGTTCGGCATCAAACGGGTT
>CAMWSK010000046.1 GCA_947176895.1 uncultured Prevotellaceae bacterium
ATATATCATAGTTCCTGTACTACATCTTTTTCTGTCCATGAAAATCTGTCAAAAATCGTTGAGCTTTCGTTTCGTTAGTTCCTTTCCGAAAGCGAGTGCAAAGTTAGAGCATTTTTCCTTCCCCTCCAAATATTTCGTAAACTTTTTTCCATTCATTTTCTCGAAATTCGTTTTAACCAACAGATTCAGAACGGTATATGAAACGAAAATATTTTTCGGGTCAATTCGAACCCTCCTACCCATGCATCGTGTTTTATGCGCTCACGCTTCGGACATAGTCCCGAAAACGTTCGAGAGCCTGTTGCAGAAGGCCCCGCGGACAGGCAATATTGATGCGGAGAAAGGGACTGGACTGTTTGGTGTACATGCAACCGGCATTAAACCACACGTGTTGCTGTTCCAACAATTCCTTTTCAATCTGCCCGCTCTCCTTATTTAATGCCGAACAATCCACCCAAGGCAGATATGTGGAATCCATTTTTATCACGGGCAGTTGTGGCAGATGTTGGTCAAAGAACTCACACAGGAAGCGGTAGTTCCCGTCGATATATTCCATCAGTTCCTTCAGCCACTGTTCTCCTTCGGGACTATATGCGGCCTGCAAGGCCTCCACGCCGAAGGGGTTCACGTCACACACCTCGTTCACATTTATCGCTTTATCAATGAGCTGGCGCTTTTCGTCGTTGGCAACAATAATGTTGGCGATTTGCAGTCCGGCGATATTGAAGCTTTTGCTGGATGAGGTCAGAATGGCTGCATGCTGTAGCACATCGTCTCCCAGACACCCCAAAGAGGTGTACTTCGTGCCAGGGAGCGTCAACTCATTGTGTATCTCGTCGCAGACGATGAACACATCATGCCGCAGACAGATCTCTGCCACTTTTTGCAAATCGTCTCTGCTCCAGGCACGACCCGCAGGATTGTGAGGATTGCAAAGCAGCATGATTTTCGCCGAAGGATCGGAAGCTTTCCATTCCAAATCGGCAAAGTCCATTTCATAGCGGCCATCGTGTAACTGCAGAGGACTGTCGAGTATCTCACATCCGCTGTTCAAAATAGATGAGAAGAAACAGTTGTACACGGGTGTCTGCACCAGCACCTTGTCACCGGGCCGGGTGAGAGCCTGCAGACAAGCACTGATTCCCGGCACGACACCAATGGTATAGATAATCCATTCGCGCTTCATCAAGAACCGGTGACGACGGGCGAACCAATCTATTACCTTATTATAATAGGAATCTGGAACACGCACATATCCGTAAACAGGGTGTTCCACGCGCCGGCGCAGCGCTTCCTGGATACATGGTGCCACGGCAAAATCCATGTCAGCCACCCACAGCGGAAGCACATCATCCGAAGGGAGCGCATCCCACTTGTAGGAGTTGGTGCCGCGACGTTCAACAAGGGTATCAAAATCGTACATGATATACCAAAGATTTATTTATGGGTTTTGACTGATTACACAATTGCCGGGCTGCTTGCGGTTCCCGTCAATGACAACCTCCCCGATTTTTCCGTCCACCACAATTTCTCCGCTCGTGGGATTCTTGATGCTGGGCACATTGCCCTTGATAGTCGCGTTGACAGTGCTGTACTCGAAGCCAAGGATGGTATCATCGCCCATGGTGCAGTCTTCAAGCACCAGGTTCTCGCAATAGCAGAGAGGTTGCTCGCCCGTGATATGACAGCGCACAAGACGCAGGTTCTTACTGTACCAGGCCAGATATTCACCATTGATTTCACTGTCATAGATAGTCACATTCTCACATTCCCACAACGCATCCTTGGAATTGAGCACCGCATTGTGAATCTCCACGTTCTTGCTGTATTGCCAGCTATAGTTCCCGTCCTGTTTATAGTTTCTGATCTTCACATTATCGGTGTGCATACCCAGATAGTCGGCATTCTCTATCGTGACATTTTCCATCTCCACGCCGTCACAGTCCCACAACGTTTCCTGGGCATTGGTGAATGTTGTGTTTTTAACGTGAATATTCTTCATCCGGCGAAACATCTTGGGGGCTTCCACGGTGCAGTCCGTCAACGTACCATCGGCACAATACCACAGGCTGGAGCGTGCGCTCTCGGTGAAGAGGCAGCGCGTAGCCGAAAAACCGTAACACTCCCAAAAGACATACTTGCCCTCGAAGCGGCAATCGGAAGCATGGATATTCTTCGTCTCCTTAAGCGAACTCTCGCCCACATGAATGGTCACGTTCTTCAGTTCAAGGTCCTGCTCGCAATATAAGGGTCTTTCGCCTCCAAATTCTTGGTTAATGATTTGTTTCATTTCCTATTTCTTCTATTTTCAACTTTGTTATCCTTATAACTGATTTTCTTCAAGCGCATACGTGTCAGGAAAATCGTTCCCCGGACAGTCAGTTCCACAGCCATCGCCACCCACACGCCGGGGAAGCCCATGGTGCGGCTCAGCACCCATGCCAAAGGAATACGCACGAGCCAGATGGTGGAGAGGTTCATGATGCTGGGCACCAGTGTGTCTCCCAATCCCACAAACACGCAGTAGGTGACAATGCTGGCCGCATACATCGGTTCGGCGAAAGCCTCGATGCGCAAGGCGATGACACTTTGAGCCTGCACCTCGGGGTCGGGGGTCATAAGAGCCATCAGGTCGGGCGCATAGACGTACATCACCACGGCCAGCAGGGTCATCACGGCCACGCCCACCACGATGGTCAGCCGCGAGAACGAACGGATGAGGTCGATGCGCCGCGCTCCATAGCTCTGCCCGATGAGTGTTGTCGCCGCCTCGCCGATACCATAACCGGGCATGTAGCACAGGCTCTCCACCACGATGCCGAAGGCGTTGGCCGCGATGGCCACGGTGCCCAGACCGGCCACGATGATGGTGCTGGCGATTTGTGCGGCACAGAACACGGTATGCTCGACCACCATGGGCGCACTGATCGACAGAGAGTCGCGTATGATATTCATGTCAAAGCGCAACCGGCCGGGATGCCCCCACAGGCGCAGGTCCTTGCTGCGCAACAGCAGATAGGCAAGACTGGTGAGCGAGACGCTACCCCCGGCCAGCGAAGTGGCCAAGGCGGCCCCCGCCACTCCCCAGCGGGGGATGAACATCCGGTTGAACAGCACATCCAGCAACATCATCGCCACACCCAGCACACCGGGCACCAGCATGTTGCCGCTGCTTCGGAGCATCCCGTTGCTGAGGTACATCAGCTGCATCACGGGCAATGTGAGCGACCACACCAGGAAATAGCCGGAGGCCAAAGAGGCCACATCGGCATCCGCACCCAGCCATACGGGCAGGAAACGATGCATGCCCACACACAGGGCACTGACCAGCAAGGCAAAGCCGAAGCAGAGCAACAAGGCCTGGCGCAAGATGGCGCGTGCCCCGTCGCGGTCGCCCGCACCGATGCGATGGGCCACCAGCACACAGAAGCCCGAGGCCAGCGTGCCGCACACCCCGCCAAAAAGCCACGTGCTGGTGCTCACCACGCCGATGGCCGCCGAGGCTTGCGCTCCCAGCTGCCCCACCATCATGGCATCTATATACTGCATGGCGATGATGCTCAGCTGCCCCATCATGGCGGGCAAGCTGAGCAACATCACCAAGTTTAGTTTCTCGCTGCGCAACAGGTTGCCCCCGCCACGCATACGTTCCAATAAATCCTCCTTCTTACTTATCTTCATTCAGAACACAAAGATAAGCATTCGTCACGAGAATTGCAACTCGTCATCCTTGGCCTCCACACGTATGGGCTGCGTGCCGGCTGCATTTCCGCCCAAGAGATACTTGCTCAGCGGGTTGAGCAGCAGACGCTGGATGGCTCTCTTCACGGGGCGTGCACCAAAATCGGGGTCGTATCCCTCCCGTGCCAGCAATTCCAGTGCAGAGGGTTGCACGTCGATGCTCAGTCCGTTGTCGGCCAACATCTGTTTCACCCGCTCCAGCTGCAACGTCACCACCTGGCGGATTTCGTCTTCCGTAAGAGCCCGGAAGGTGATGATCTCGTCGATACGGTTGAGGAACTCGGGGCGCATGGTCCGGCGCAGCTGTTCCTCGGTGGCATTGCTGGTCATGATGATGATGGTGTTCTTGAAGTTCACCACCCGGCCCTTGCTGTCGGTAAGGTGCCCGTCGTCCAACACCTGCAACAGGATGTTGAACACATCGGGATGAGCCTTCTCGATTTCGTCGAACAGCACCACGCTGTAGGGCTTGCGCCTGACGGCCTCGGTCAGCTGTCCGCCCTCGTCATATCCCACATATCCGGGAGGGGCTCCCACCAGCCGCGTCACGCTGAACTTCTCCTGATATTCACTCATGTCGATGCGCGTAATCATCTGTTCGTCGTCAAAGAGCAGCTGTGCCAGGGCTTTGGCCAGCTCGGTCTTGCCCACACCTGTGGTGCCCAGGAAGATGAAGCTGCCGATGGGCCGCTTGGGGTCCTGCAGGCCGGCACGGCTTCTGCGCACGGCATCGCTCACGGCATCGATGGCCTCGTCCTGCCCTATCACGCGCTTGTGCAGTTCCTGTTCCAGCGAGAGCAGCTTCTCACGCTCGCTCATCTGCATACGGCTCACGGGGATGCCCGTCCAGCGGCTCACCACATCGGCGATGTCATCAGCCGTCACGTCGTGCTTCACCATGGCCTCGCCGCCCTGTTTCTTCTGCAGCTCCTCCTGGCGGCGCTTGATGTCGGCCTCCAGAGCCTGCAACTGTCCGTAGCGGATTTCGGCCACTCGCCCATAATTGCCTTCGCGCTCGGCTTTCTCAGCCTCGAACTTCAGGTTTTCCATCTGTTGCTTGGCCTGCTGGATACCGTCGGCCAGTGTCTTCTCGTTCTGCCAGCGGGCACGCATCTGCTGTTCCTGTTCCTGCAGGTCGCTGATTTCCTTGCCCAGCCGTTCCAGCTTCTGCTCATCGCCCTCGCGTTTGATTGCCTCACGCTCGATCTCCAGCTGGCGCAGACGGCGGCTCACCTCGTCCAGTTCCTCAGGCACGGAATCGCGCTCCATGCGCAGCTTGGCAGCCGCCTCGTCCACCAGGTCGATGGCCTTGTCGGGCAGGAACCGGTCGGTGATGTAGCGATGGCTCAGCTCGGCGGCGGCCACCAAAGCCGCATCCAGGATGCGCACCTTGTGGTGGTTCTCGTAACGCTCTTTCAGCCCGCGCAGGATGCTCACGGTGTCGGCCACCGAAGGCTCGTCCACCATCACCGTCTGGAAGCGGCGCTCCAGTGCCTTGTCCTTCTCAAAATACTTCTGGTACTCGTCCAGCGTGGTGGCGCCGATGCTGCG
The DNA here is from genome assembly GCA_947176895.1 of uncultured Prevotellaceae bacterium. Taxonomy (GTDB): domain Bacteria; phylum Bacteroidota; class Bacteroidia; order Bacteroidales; family Bacteroidaceae; genus Physcousia. The sequence goes on from CAMWSK010000046.1 coordinate 5,293, forward strand.
CAGTTCGCCACGGGCCAGGGCGGGCTTCAGTATGTTGGCGGCATCCATGGCCCCCTCACCCTTGCCGGCTCCCACCAGCGTGTGGATTTCGTCGATGAAGAGGATAATCTGTCCCTCACTCTTCGTCACCTCGTTCACCACGCTCTTCAGGCGCTCCTCAAACTCGCCCTTATACTTGGCGCCGGCCACCAGGGCGCCCATATCCAGACTATAGAGCTGTTTGTTCTTTAGGTTCTCGGGCACATCGCCGCGCAGGATGCGCTGGGCCAGTCCCTCCACGATGGCCGTCTTACCCGTTCCGGGCTCACCTATCAGGATGGGATTGTTTTTCGTACGTCGGCTCAGAATCTGCAGCACACGGCGTATCTCCTCGTCGCGTCCGATGACCGGGTCGAGTTTTCCCTGGCGGGCCTCATCCACCAGGTTACGCGCATATTTCGAGAGGCTTTGGTAGGTGTCCTCACCGCTCTGCGAGGTGGCCTTCTGTCCGCCACGCAGTTCCTTGATGGCCATCGCGAGTTCCTTCTCGTTCAGCCCGGCATCACGCAACAGGTCTCCGGCCACGCCCTTCGCGCCCAGCAGAGCCTGAAGCATCACCTCCAGCGTCACATATTGGTCACCCTGGCGCTGCGCGATGTCTTCGGCACGGTCGAGCACCTCGTTCAGTGCGCGGCTGAGATAAGGCTCGCCGCCCTGCACGCGGGGAAGGCTCTGCAGCTGGCTGTCGAGGGCACGCTGCAAGGCCTGTTTGTTCACGCCCAACTTGCCGAACAGGAAGTCGCACACCAGTTCGCCCTGTTTCAGGATGGCAGCCAACAGATGCTCGGGTTCCAAAGCCTGTTGTCCTCCGCGGCGTGCCAGGTTCACGGCCTCCTGGATGGTTTCCTGGGCTTTAATGGTCAGTTTGTTCATGTCCATAATATTCTCCTTTCTCTTTTTTTGTTTTCACTCCGAAAGGATGCAAACCCCATGCCATACTGATTTTCAAGTCAAAATGGCAGGGAAAGCGACAAAAGTTCAGTCGTCAAGCCCCGCATCCATACGCAAAACCGCCGCACCCGGCTTGCGCTTGGTGCGGCGATTTCTGCTCTATTGTACGTTATCTTTTTTATCCCTATTCCGAATTTACTGCAAATTTACAGTGTTTTCGGAATAGAATCAAGTGAAACGATAAAGAATTTGCCGACAAACGGGCAGAAACAAATCGCCACTCCTCTCCACACCCGCTAAAACCACGCCGCGGCATCCGCATCCATACGCAAAACCGCCGCACCCGGCACACGTGCCCGGTACGGCGATTCATCACTCTTATTATTA
>CAMWSK010000047.1 GCA_947176895.1 uncultured Prevotellaceae bacterium
CACGTAAAGGTGACTTTAGCGATGCGGTGACGCTGCTTGAAATCAAGGAAGCTCCGCAGCCCTCCCTTCTGACCTACCCATTGTCGCATGTCGGCCGGTACAAGAGCTATCGTTTCCAGGCATCTGACGAACATCCCCATGCGCATATCTCCATGCTGGAATGGCTTGCCCTGGAAGGTTACGGCTACGCCAACACCATGCCGGCCATGCGCAGGCACGTCCTTTCCCCGTCCGATACCATGGCAGTGAATGGCGAAAAACATTTTGTCCGTGTAATGGATGCGGAGAAATGGGAGGATATGTCGTGGAAGGCAGAGTATGACGGCAATATGTAGACGGCGCCAAGCCCATATCGGGACATCACGTTGTGGCTGAAAGAGCCCCAGGTGGTAACTCATGTGCGCTTCTCTCCAAAGAATGCCGACAACGGCATCTGTGCCGGAGATGAATATGAGCTGCGCTACTGGGATGACGGTTGGCAGTCGTGCGGCACGGCCAGGGCCAAGTATGAATACATCGAGTTCGCGAATATCCCTCATGGAAAGCTTTATTGGCTTGTGAACCTGACGCGGGGAAAGGAGGAAATGCCGTTCGTACTGGATGAACAGGGAAGTCAGAGGTTTGTGTATTATGATCTGATTGAAAAATAAGCGAACAAAAGACTATAGTCAAACATAATCAACTAATTATTAACATTTAACAATTAAAAGTTATGAGAAAAAAGTATTTGTTCATTTTGCCTATTGTGGCAGCAGTTTACACATTTGCTTCTAATCAATCAAATGATGCGGAGCATACATTATTGCTTCAAAATGTAGAGGCATTGTCCGAAGGAGATGAGGGGTATTCCGAAACTTGGGATTGTTGGAGTGAACTAAAAGATAATGGAGGTGGTGTATGGAGATGTGGGAACCCTTGCATATACGAACCACACAAGGCAGCAAAATCCGGCAAGTCAAAATGTTACAAACAAAATTGAAGTGCTAGGCAATTCAAATACAGCATTCTATAAAGATGCTTTGGCTCAGTTAACTGGATTATAATACTGAATAGATTATCTGCATAAATCCAGCAATTAGAGGAGCAAAAGCGTTTCTGTGATGCTGAGCTTTGATGTTACCGGTGTGTTGGTTGGCAGAACAGCACGATTTGCCAACCAACACATGTAAATAATACTTGATGTGTATTGACACTTATAATTTACGGATACATATTATAATATGAAACGACTGATTAAAAAGGATATTATCACATTTGTTTGTGTATTGTGTTGCAGTGCATGCACCTTAAATACAAAGCAAAACGATAAGCACCTATCTATTGTTAAGCCAAAGGACAACATTGTAACACTTCGTGGCGAAATGATATTACTCGGTGACACACTGCCGGGAGTATTAGGTATTGTCGTCGCGGACAAATACATTCTGACTGTAAGTGACGAGCGGACTCCGCTATTCACGGCATTGACAAAAAATGGTGCCCGAGTAGCTGATTTTGGACACAAAGGACATGCTACCTCAGAGTTTACGACAACCTCTATCTTGAAGCAATATACTGAGGACGGATGCATTGTTGCCAATGATATAAATGCGAACAAGTTGAAGTTGATTGATTTACATAAGACAATAGACGAAAAAAGAGCAGTTGTCAAGCGGACTATTGAAATGCCTCCTGCTTCATTGGAATCATGGTATGTGGACAGTGGCAGACAGATAGTACTTCAGCAACATGCAGACAATTTCTCTTTACATCAAAATGGCAAAAGCATCAAGGACTCAAAAAAGCTGTATGCCCCTCATGCTCCTGCATTTCCATTATACCAGTCAAGATTGTGTGCCAATTCCAATGGTCGAAAGGTTGCATTGCCAATGATGTATATGGATAAAATAAACTTTTATGATTTCGAGAAAGATCACCTGTCTTCTGTGAGCGTGTATGATGCCCCGGCTTCGAAAGATGACGAACTTCATGTGTACTATTGTTCCACTTGTACTGACGGTGACAAGGTTTATGCTTTGTATATGAACCAAAGTAATGAGGATTCTTATGATGTTCCCAAAAACATGGAAATACATGTGCTCGATTTTGATGGAGTGTATTTAGGACGATATGTTGTACAGGAGTACATCATAGACATAGATTGTGATGACGAGAGTCTATATGGTTTGGATTTGGAAGGAAATATATACAAATTTACATTGCCCAAACTAAAGGGGTAAATAAAAAGGAGTGTGTCTATTGAGTAGAAGTTGTGGACTGTGGCAGGAGAATACTGTAGTATGCTTACAAAATAAAAAATTGCAGTACAATAATACCTAAACTCTAGTTGGTAATAGACGATGTAAACAACTATAGAAACATGAAGTACATACATTACATAATTCTTTCAGCATTGATGCTTTTGTCATCATGTGGGAACAAGAAAATTGCCGACGAAATCTTGAAAATGCAGTCCCGACCTATAGACCTGACTGCGTGTGAGGATGCTGTCTGCTACGAAAATGGGAAAAAGTCGACCTATACCTGTGCGGATTCCGCGTACAAACTGGTTATATACATTGATTCGGCATCCTGTTCTCCGTGCTTCATTTCGCACATGTATGACTACGAAGAAACCGTTGCGGAACTTGATTCTGTCGGAATCAGGACCGTGTTCATCTTTGAACCGCAGGAAGAAAAAGAGGAGGACGTGAAGACTTTATTGGACCGCCAGGCCTACCCTTTCCTAAGCGTGGTTGTCCGGAACGGGAGCTTTTCATCGGCCAATCCCCACCTGCCCTCCTCCCCGCTACTGCATAGCTTCTTGCTGAACAAGGAGAACAAGGTAATCGTTGTGGGCAATCCCGCCCGAAACGACAAGGTGAAGGAACTGATGTTGAACACAGTGAAAAGTCTGAAAGAGAGTTGATGGTTTTAAATTGATGTATAGAAACAGGAAGGAGGTGTAACGTGGGATATAAGCAACAGTAAAAACATGTCGGGCCATAGGATACTATGACGATGACAATGGGCATGGTGCCTTGCCCATCAAACAGGCACGAACAAATGAAATAATGTAATAATAAAAACAAACAGAGAATGAGCAAAAAAAGAATCTATGCAATAGTTGTTGCTGCATCATTATTTACAGGTTATAGTGCGTACCATGCGCAAAACAAACAGGAGTTGTCAGACACATTGCTGGCCAATGTGGAAGCGTTGACGCAGGATGAAGATGGAATAGAAACGGCAGATTGTTACAGGTATGGTTCCGGTTCCCATGCCTCGGAACTTGCTTCGGAATGCGATAGCAGAACGTCACCCAACAAGATGTATGTATGCCCTGACCATGAGATGTTTATGACAAGAGGTCTTCGTGGTACCTGTTATAAAAAGTAGTTTTGTGTGTTGGGTCTCCATGGAATTGTGGATACCCAATACATTTTAAGCATAAAACCGATATTGCTTATTCTGAAAATCATGAGGTTAAAATTATTACTATTAGTTTTTTGTGTAGCCATGTCTATAATTGGATGTGGGCCGAAAAAGGTGTTTCTGGGTGAGTTGGAGACTTTCACACTTACAGATGATACAATCTCTGTCAGAGCGGATTCCGTACCGATAGAGTTGTACCGGTCTTTCAGTTTCGCAGTACATGACAGCTTGTTTTTTTCGTGTGTTACAACACGGAATGAGAATTGTTTATTCAAGGTTTTTCATGCAGAAACGGGAGAGTTACTGGGTAGCTATTTCCCATACGGTCATGGCAGTGGAGAATATCTGGCTGTCTCACCGATTATGCAGTTGTATGAGGATGAGGGTCAACTTAAGAGTTTAATCTATGCGCCAAATGAAAACAAATTGATGAAGTGGAATGTTACAAAATCGGTGAGAACGGGGAAAACCGTTTGTGATGAAGTAATTGACGGTATTGACGGACGGTTTTCCCGTTTTTTCTATCTCGGGGACGAAACAATGCTGACGTATATCGCAAGTGTGCACATATCGGCTAACGACAGGATAACGCAACCCAAATGGCAGGTCAGGACATATCCGGCCAATGAATTGGTAAAAGAATTTGCAGAATACCAATCTATAAACAACAAGAAAAGCAAGATAATACCGGAAAATTTCTTTTATGTTTTTTCCGGCATGAAGCCTGACATGAAAAGGATGGTGGAAGCGATGTTATATCTTCCTCAAATAAACATAATGAATACGGATAAGGCGGAATCAAAAGGGTATCTTATGAAGGGGCCGGATGGCTATTCAATCTTTCATTCGGATATGGCCGAAGCAAAGGAATATTATTGGGGAGTACAGGCCGATGACAAGAATATATTTGCACTTTGGTTCGGCAAGAAGAATACAGAGGAGAACTATGTTTCAGGGGCAGACGAATTACATGTCTTTGACTGGAATGGGAATATGGTAAAGAGAGTAAAACTTTCATCCCCGGTCCATTATATGTCCTTGGATACCTCCAAGGGTATTATATATGGCTGGAACGAGGGAAGGGACAGAGTATACCGGTATCGCGTAAAGGGCATGAATGTCAATAACCACCACAAGCAGATGAAACAATGATGAGACATATCGGCAGTATCGTACACGTATTATCCTGCATTCTATTGTTGCAGTTTCCGGCCTCGTGCGGCAACCAAACCTCGGACAGCGAAATCTTCAACGGGGAGATTGTCAGTATCGATGACAAGGATGTGATGGAGAAGGAAGTGGAGTTCCGGGAGATGGAACTGAAGGGTGTCAATTACGGATTCCTCTCCGTTTGTGATACCCTTGCCATATACATGAACCCCCAATTGCCTTCACACTGGTATCAGGTGTTTAACCTGAAAAGCGGGGAGGAGATGGGTGATTTCTGCATGAGGGGAAACGGGCATGGCGAGTTCACTCCCGTTGGTCCTGTCTTTAATTTCTACCGGGAGGCCAATGACATGAAGACCCTGGTATTCGAGTCGAACAAGGAGCGGGCAAGTATCTGGAACATCACAAAGAGCCTTTTGGATGGTTCCACGGTGATAGAAAGGAGCGTCCGGATGCCGTGGATGAAGGAGAATAGGGGGGCTTGTTACAATGAGTTTTTCATTAAAGACCGTAATGTGGCATACGGCAAAGTGCAATCCAACCCTGTAAATGAGCATGATGCCACATTGCCTTATTACCAGATAAGAGACCTGAAGAGCGGAGAGAAGATATCGGATATACATATTTTCAAGAGAGGCATCATCAATAAAAGCACGCGGACAATTCCCGAGGTGATTCTCAACTCGAATGATGTGATGAAACCTGACGGAAGCAAAATCGTACAGGCGATGATAAGAGTTCCTCAATTGAACATCATCGATACGGAAAGTGAGCAGGTGGTAGCCTACCGTTTGGATTACGGCATGAGCCTGTCGGATTTGGAAACGACGAAAAACCTTAAGACATATTTCCACCGTATTTGTGCCGATGATGACTATATTTATGCCGTGTATTACGGAAAGGAGCCATGGGAAGGCAACGAGCCTCCTATGATAAACCGGATATACGTCTTTGACTGGAATGGCCGTCTGATAAGCAAGATAACCACAAAGCACAGCATAAGCGAGATGGGCGTGGACAATCTGAACAGGATTCTATACACCACGTCACACACAGACGAGAAGTTGTATTATATCAAAACGGATGAGTTGGTGGCAAAAGAAAATTGACATTTGTGATTTGATTCCGTGAAACATCTTCGTTCCATACTTGACACCTTGGCAAATGGTATCGCTACGGCAGTGATAGCATGTTGCGTTATTGCGCTGCTGTATGGCAGTGTCCGCACCCTTGTTGCCGACCAGTTCATCATCCCCACATGGTCCATGGCACCGACGTTGGTGCCGGGCGACCGTGTGGTAGTGAACAAACTCCTTATGGGGGCACGTATATACACGGACTTCGACTTCCAAGAGGGCGGACAGGAACTGAAAAGCGTACGGATGAAAGGACTAAGGCGACTGAAGCA
>CAMWSK010000048.1 GCA_947176895.1 uncultured Prevotellaceae bacterium
TCTTGGCATTCAGCGAATGCTCCTGGGCCAGGCGGATGGCTTCGGAGAGCGACATATAGATGTCGGCACGCAAGGGCATCGCCAGAATAATTGTGACAACGAGTAAGAATGTTTTGCGCATTAGTGTGGGTAAATTATCATTACGGCAGACATACCCCAAAGCACCAAGGATTTGAGGAATGAGCCTAAAGGCGTGAAATGTATGAGTTCTCCGAAGCAACCACAGGATTCTATTTGGCCGAGAATGGAGGGGAAGAAATAGTTGTCTCCGGTCAACCAGACAAAGAATGTCAGGGTGAGGAAGGCCGCCACGTTGGCATAACGCCGCATTGCCGGTATCATATAGGCGATACCTATAACCAGTTCCGCCATGCACACCATGCCGGAAAGCAGCAACTTATAGTCCCTCAGCCATCCGCTGAAATAGATGTCGAGGTATAGTTGCAACTCGTCGGCGAATACCTGCAAGGCAACCGCTTTCGTCACGGATGACAATATGAACACGATGCCCAGCAGGCACATCGCTATGGCTTGTGGCTTTATATGTCTCATCTGTCTTATTTACTTTCTTTTATAATTGCGGTCATTATCTCTCCCGCCTCTTTCTTTATATCCCGTGTGGCGGGCGACTCCACTTTCTCCTTGAAGTCCGTTACTCTTCGGGCCATGTCCCGCATCCTCAGACTGTCTCCCATAGTCTCGTATAGTTTCATTTGCCGATAAAGGGGGTAGATGCGGTTGGGCACCATGTGGAAGGCGTGACGGTATTGGGCCTCCGCCATCTCGTATTCCTGCATATCCTCGTAGTTGCGCCCCATCAGGATATGGAACATCGGGTCGGCACTCAGCATCATCCCTTGGCGCAGCATGGCATTGCTGTCGTTATATCTGCCGGCATCACGCAGTAGCGAACCGAAGTTGAACAGAAATTTGGGATTGTCATTCAACAGTGGCAGCAGTTCGTAGTAGTCTTTGATGAAAGCCTCATCCTTGATGAAGGAAAAGCGTTCATATTCCTTTTCCGCTTCTTTCCTTGGCATAAATAGGGAAAAAACAGCGAAGCCAAGGACAATGACCCCGATAAGGGAGAACACCTTTCCCGTGCTTATGAGTCTTTCCTCACCCATGTTGGCTGTCGTAGCCAAAATGATGGCCAGGATTGCCCCGAACACGGGGATGTTGAACGGATAGGAGAACAGGGAGAACACCAGCAGGGCTGTCAGTCCGTAGAACAACGGATGCCGGGCTTTCCACAGCTTCCATGCCGTCAGTGCCACAGTAACCGTTACCAAGACCAGACCCACGGCTCCTAATTCCACGGCCACCCGCATGGGCTCGCAGAAAGGCAGGTCAGCCACACCGGCGCAAGGGATGAATGAGGAATCGGGATGCTTTGCAAAATACTCGGCCTGGTTTTCTCCCAAGGCGTGCAAGTACCCTCCGGCACCGATGCCCAACCAGAAATGTTTCATCCAGGCGTGAGCCGAGACCACAAACATTAACGCACGGCTGTCGGCCGAACCACGTTTTAGGAAATAGAGTACTACCATGACGGTCAGCGCCACAGCTGCTACCGTCTTCCAATACCTTACTATATAGGTACGGTACAGCAGCGCCACGCAAACGGCACAACCTAATAGAGCCGCCCGGCTCCAAGCCGCCGGCAACACGATGAGCAGCACCACCGCCACCACGCCAAGGGTTTTTCTTCCTTCCCGCTTGTATGTAGCCAGTATCACGACTAACATCACGACTAGGAAAGCCCCGAATGGTGCGGGATTGAAGAAAGTTCCCGTCATGGCATACAGGTGATGCCCCGACGGGCGAAAGCCCGTCAGTTGTATCAATCCCAATCCCACTTCCAAGCATCCCAAAGTGGCACAGAGATACGCCCATACCTTGTTGGGAATCCGCGCAAGGGGCGCACAGCGCAGCAGCATGTAGAGCACAATCCAGGCCCCTACGTATAGTGCGGTTTCCGCACACGGCGTATGGCTCACAGCTATCACGTTGCCCGCGAAACAGACAACGCACAAGGCCACCCACAAGTCTATAGACCCAATAGCACTCTTTCTCATTTTATCTATCTAAGACGATATTTGATAATTATTGGATTACTTTCAGGTTCACAATCCAATAGGGTTTGAAGGTTCCTTTTACTGAGTTCCTGGTTCCGCTTTAACTTGTCTTCCCCTTGTACGAATTTTATCAAGTCTATTTCAGAAGCGGACATTATGCTATAAAAATGCCCGGCATCACTGGCAAAAAACGAGATGGGAGCAATTTGTCCAGATGATACAATTACAGAATTATATGCGAGACCCGATCCGAGGCGTTTGTTATACAATATATGTACAAATTGATTGCTTTGCTTACATTCGCCATAAATTAGTTCATTTGTTTCATGTACATTACACAATCCAATGATTTTCCCATCATTTTCCTCATTCTTTAATGACAATACCCTTGTTCCAATCATTTCATCTAATTCTGACTTGGAATACTTAAACTGCTGTGGTATATCGAGGGAAAAATATGCCTGACACGAATCAGCAGTAATCTTATATGTGTTGCAATGATAATAATCCGAAAACAAAACATCGGTTGATGATCTTGAAAGTTGTTTTTCAATTAGTGCTTTGTGTCGCTCGGCATTCATACAATTATATTTGATTGCATCGGTGTTGAAATTCTTGACAGAAAATCTACATGAATTCTCATCTCGTCCATTGAAATCAGCATAATCAAGAATCATATCATCTCCATTTACATAGATACGATATGGAGAATCTTCAATTTTTTTTGATTTGATGTATTTACCATTGTCCTTGTCAAACGCAAGTATCTTCATACTTGCACCATCATAGATATATACAAATTTCTCAGAAACACTTACAGCACGGCACTCAATAAATTCCGACCGCTCTTTACCACGTTGATTTATGGCATATTTGAATTTGCCTGCTTGATTAAAGCAATAGACTCCATCAGAAATGACATAAAAATTTCCATTGTCAACAATCAAATCTGAGATTTCACCAATAATTGCCTGGGGATGCGATTCCAGTTGTATGTAGTCAATACCTTCAACAATACTATCAAACGATATTGAATCAACTACATGACTGACGTTCATTGTATAAACAAAATGTGCATTATTAGGCGATTGGTTTCTATTGCATGCCCATAATGCAAGAACGATAATTAAATATGAGTAGCGTTTCATTGTAATTGGTTTAAAGGATATGGTGTTTCAAAAGAAACCACCATATCCAAGAATTTAATAATCTACTTTACGAATGTACCATCTTTAGGACATCCTGAGGAAGCACACATGTGCCATTTTTCTTTCACACAAACCGCATTCGCTCCTTCTTTGTAAACACAGTCTATCTTAAATTCATCCTTGGCCTCTGCCTTTACCTTGCCTTCTAATGATGCATCGAGGGCCTTACTAAGTCTCATTCCCAAAGAAAATTTTCCCGACATACTTCCGTCAACATATGTGACATACATTCCGGAACCTGTGGTTACAACTTTTGCAATGTTTGTAACATCTTTACCCTCCGTTAAAGCCAGGATGTTAGCTTCAAGTAGAGAATTACATTGGACCTCCTTCTTGTTGTGCATGTAGGAGAACCCACTTACTGCAAGTGTACAGATCAAAACACACGCGCATGTTTTTTTGTTTGTTTTCATAAACGAATTACTGTTTTTTGTTTTTTTGCAATATTGCCAATATTAAGTATAATCCTATAAATCTATTGTAGACCTACCTCACAGAGGAGCATTATGCAATCCATATAATATATTGGTACATCTTCATCTTACTCTTTATCTTGGTAAACATACTCTTTCCCATTTTATTGTATCCGTTTCCTTGTCACGGGCATAGCTGATCAACTTCACCACGCCCACGATGTATTCCTCGGGCACCAGACCCCAGTATCGGGAGTCCATGGAGTCGTGCACGTTGTCCCCGGCCATGAAGTAATAGTTGTGTTGCCACGTATGGCGCTTTGTGGGCTTGTTGTTCAGCAGCACGCGGTCGGTGTCCCACTCCACCGTCACGGTCTTGCCCGTCTCGTATTCCAACAGGCTTTTGTAAATGACGCCGGCTTTGGCCGTCAGTGTTATAATGTCGCCCTCGCGGGGGATGTAGAGCGGCCCCATCTGTTTGAAGGTCCAACCAACATGCTCGTCGAACGGATACACGGCCATGCCGGCGGCATCGTAGGCATCATCTGGCACGGTCTCCAGCCGATTCTGCTCCGATTGCAGTCCCAACACCCCTTCATGGTTGTTGCAACGGTAGTGCCCGTTCACGATG
>CAMWSK010000049.1 GCA_947176895.1 uncultured Prevotellaceae bacterium
CAATAATCAAGCCCAGCGACACGGTGATGCCCGCGATGGAAAAGACATGCAGACGCAGGTTGAACAGGTAATAGCAGATGGCGGCCACGGCCAGACACACGGCCAGCGTGATGGCTACGATGCTGACGTACTTCCATCCCGGACGCACGAGGAACACAAAGACCAAGAGGATGGCCAGCGACATCAGGCTGCGTGTGATGAGTTTGTCCAGCTCACCCTGCTGTTCCTCGGAAGAATCGTGTTGCAGCTCCAGCTTCACGCCGTGCTGCAGCGTGGGTTGCATCCCATCAATCTGCGCCCGCAGCTCCTTGGCCAGGCCAATGAGGTTGGCATTGGCGTTCACATAGATATTCAGGCTTACGGTTTCTTGCCCGTTGATGCGGTAATACGACGAAGGATCGTAGTTCTTGTATTCATAATGCGCCAGGTCACCCATATAGGTGATATGACCGTCTTGGCTCTTGATGGGCATCTGTTCCAGCGGACGGTTGAAGGTTTGCGTGGCCAGGCGCAGCGTGACACGTGCACTGTCGTGCAGCACGTCGCCCACAATCTCGTTGCGCCCGAGGAAGGACCTCAGGCCATTGTCGAGGTCAGACGAACTGAGTCCGCAGGCTTGCAGCAACAGCGGGTCGTAGGTCACCTCAAGGTAACGGCCCACGCCACCCGATACGTTCACCCACTTCACATCCTCGTTGCGTTGCAAGACGGGCTGAATATGCTTCTGCACGTAGTCCTGCAGCTGTGCGGAGTTCAGCCGGCTGCTGATGTTGTAGGAGAGCAGATGCACCGTCTCCTCCTTTTGTCGTGACGAGTTGTTCACGATGTCTCCGCCCGACAAGGTGGGTGTGCTGACACCTTCGGGCAGACGACTGCGCAGCTGCCGCAGCAGCGAGGCAATCTCAAATCGAACGGCAAAAACGCGCACATCGGGCTTCAGCGTCACCTTCACCCATCCGCTGCCGAAGCGCGATTCCGACTCCACACTTTCCACGCCGCGCACGGCTACCATCATGCCTTCGATCGGTGCCGTCACGTTCTGCTCGATCACCTTGGCCGACGCTCCGCTCCAGCCGTAGCTTATCCACAGGTCGCGTCCCTGACGCGGACGCGGCTTCGACCCCACGTCAATCAATGGCGTGAGGGCGATGCCGATAATCAGCAGGATGCAGGCGGTGAGAAGGACAGAAAAGTTACTGATTCGCATGGGAAAGATTATTCGTTGTGAATCTTTTACACCCATCGGGAGCATTTATCGTTTGTGTTTTGGCAACACTCTGAGATTGTTTTCTATGTCCAGCAACCAAATATTATCACCGGCCACACACATTCGTTGTGCAATGGTGTCAAGTTGTAATTTCTTGATACATTTTCCATTTATATCAAAAATATCTATTTCGGAATAACCATCAATATCTTCAAGGTTTACATACTGCTGATTTAGCAGGTAGATAAACCCATTAGAGATGTTCACATCAGAATAATAGACATGCTTTTCTGGATTGAATGTATAGTCTCCAGAATATCTGGAACTTTGCAAAAATTTACCATCCTCATTTATCTCCACCACATTAAATTCCTTTTTATATAAGTGAGCTATAACAATATGGCTGTCTTCTCCATCCCACATAAAATCCCAGTCGATAGCATTCCCTTTCTTTTCTTCATCCTCAAACGCATACTCATCTGTGCGTTCATATGTTTCGGAATCGTATAATACTAAAGCGATTTTGTTGGGCTCTATATAAGAATACCCGCCATACATTTTATTAATCATATGGGGATTGTTCACAGCCACTGTATTCTTATATTCTGTCTCGCTGACAAGTGTGTCATTGTCGTAGCGTAAAATTTTATTTTTACCGTTATCGAAAATGTCATAGCCATTATTTTCACGTGCCACTATATGTGGTTGTATCCATTCATCATGACTTCGCCCGATAGTTCCAAATTCTTTCATTTTTGTAAAGTTTGAAGTATTGAAGCAAACAAACACGTGGGAATTTGCCTCCTTCTTACATACAACCATGTTACCTACTGCAACCATATCTTCAATGCCAAAAGGCATATCTTTATGAATTACCTGTGTTGTCGTTTGTTCTTGCGTGTCCGTTTCTTGAATGGTTGTCTCAGAAACTTTCTTCGTATTATGTGCACATCCGAAAAGCATGGCACTTCCCAATATCAATATATATTTAATATGTTTCATCTCGTTGTTTGGTATATTATCATCCGCCCATAAACCTACAAGTAATTGTTAAATAATTGTAGATTATGGACAGATGATTGTTAAAGTATTAGTATCAATAATCCCTTATTCCTGGCAAATTCCAGAAGGTTTGTAACCTTCTCTTAAAATAGTACAGCAATCATAGAAATTCTTTTTGTGACTTAGAAAACCAGATGTGTTCCATTCTTTATAGCCATTTATGTTCTTAACACATGGAGAAACATCACCATTTGTAAGAGCTTCGACATTTTCTTTCAGAAGCAAGTTTGAATTGTCGGCATCGTTGTTACGTAAAATTTGTACTGTCCCCATTATGGCTGATAGGGTACACACTAAAAATACTTTTTTCATTTGTTTAATTGTTTAACACTATATGATACGGCCATATCATTTTTTCCTATATATGACATAATACACCAAGGGCACGAAGAACAGGCTGACCATCGTGCCCACTACCATGCCCACGACCAGCGTGAGGGAAAGCGGGTATTGCAGGGCACTGCCCATGTCGGCCCTTGAGAGCAGGGGCAGGATGGCCAGGATGGTGGTCAGCGAGGTCATGATGATGGGGCGCAGACGCTTGTGGCCGGCCTTCACGATGGCCGCTAACGTGGGCGCACCGCTGCGACGCAGGCGGTTGATGGTGTCCACCTTCAGAATGGAATCATTGATGACGATGCCCGCCATTACCACCAGACCTATCATGGACATGAGGTTCAGCGACTCGTCCATCGCCCAAAGCATCAGGAACACCAGGGCCACGTCCAGCACCATCTCGCTGAGGATGATGAGCGGCTGCACCAGACTCTCGAACTGCGCCGCCAGGATGAAGTAGAGTAAGGCCAAGGCCACGGAGAGGACAATGAGCAGTTCCTGCACCAACTGCCGGCTGGTGAAGTAGTCGCCCGTGAACGAGGTCTGCAGCTTCAAGGGTTCCTTGCGCGCCTCGTCACGCCCGGTGAAGTCTTGCGCCCAATCCATCACCTCGCGCGCCGTTTGGTCGTTGCAGTCCAGGTTGATGGGATAGTAGTCGCCCGACTGCCCGGAGTTCAACCGCTTGAAGTCCTCGCCTTCGCCGGTCTTCACCAACAGGTGCAGGGGAATGGTCGTGCCGTTGGCGTTGATGGTGGAGGCCAACACAGCACTCTTATCGGGAATGGCGTCATTGATCACCACGGGCACCATGGCCGCACCATCACTGATGCTGAACACACGGCGTTGACCCACCCGCTCGCGCAGCACTTGCAGCAGTTGGTCGTAGGTCACTCCGTAGACGGCCATGTGCTCCAGGTGGGCCTTGTATTCGATGGTCTTGTCGGCCACCACGGGCTGTACGGACAAACCGGGGAAGGCGGAGCGCAGCGAATCCACGAAGGTGCGTGCCTGCGCCACCGAAGGCCGTCCGCCGTTGTTGTTCTGCAACAGGATGGTCAGCCGACTTTCATCGGAACGGAACACCATATCCAGCAGACTGCCCACGGTCTCGTACTTCACACCGGCCCGCGGCCAGCATTCGGAAAGCGTTTGTGTCAAGTGTTTTTCTGCCTTCAATCGTTGCTCCTCGCTGCCGAACTTCATATACACTACGGCCTCGGTGGAGGTGATGTCCTCGGTGTGCGAGAGCAGGAAAGCCTGGGCGCCCACCATGGCCGTGCTGGTCTGCAGGGTTGTGTCGAGCGTGCCTAACAGCTCCATCACGCGGCGGTCGTTCTCTTGCTCCGAGATGCCGAGGTTCCAGTCGATGGTCATCATCGTGTCCTCGTGCGGCATGTCGGGCAGCTGCTCCTTGCGCAGGGCCTCGAACAGGAACACGGAACCGGTCACGGCTCCGACAA
>CAMWSK010000050.1 GCA_947176895.1 uncultured Prevotellaceae bacterium
ACCCATTCCTAAGCGTGGTTGTCCGGAGCGGGAGCTTTTCATCGGTCAATCCCCATCTGCCCTCCTCCCAGCTACTGCACAGCTTCTTGCTGGACAAGGAGAACAAGGTGATTGTTGTGGGCAACCCCGCCCGAAACGACAAAGTGAAGGAACTGATGTTGAACACCGTGAAAAATTGAGGAGGACAATGACGGCTGCAAAACCAATGGATATAAACAGGTATACAATACAGAAAGGAGGTGCCGTGATAAGCCGCAAGAAAGACAGAAAGAACATATAAAGTTTGTCCATTCATAGGATATTATGGCGGAGACAATGGTCATGGTGCCTTGCCCATCAAACAGGCACAAACAAATGAAATAATATAATAATTCTAAGATTAAGAAAATGAGAAAAAGTCTTGAGATTTTGCTGTGCGTGCTGCTGTGCGTATCGTGTTCCTCACGACAGGAGTCCCGTTGCGACAATGTTATGGTGGATGTCAAGGAGCTTTCTCCCTTGGACCATGTTTTCGACAGCTACAGATATGTACGGCTGCAAACGCCGGACTCGTGTATTATCCGTTCAATCAATAAGATCGTTCCTACCGATTCATTGCTGTTCATCAAGGATGAGTCTACGATTTTTGTCTGCAACTACGAAGGCCGTTTCCTGCGGAAAATAAATCGCCGTGGGCATGGCAGGGGCGAGTATCTCAAAATAAATGATTTTGATGTACACGCCAACAAGTTGTGGATACTGGATTCCCAATTGCATAAACTGCTTTCATACGGGTTCGATGGGACATTCATGCATGAATATAAGTTGCCGAACAACTTCCATTCGCTCTCTGTGCAACCCGATGGTCGCGTCTTCCTTTGTGCACAGCAAAGCAACGACGGTTTGTACAACTATGTCCTGTATGACCCCGCTGGCAATCGCGTGGTCAACCGTTTGGCCGGATTTGATGTGAACAACAGTTGTGTTGAGGCCGACTTCCATGATTTTATCGGAAGATGTGGCGATACGCTTGTCGTTGCCAACCGTTTTGACCATACGGTTTATAATCTGACGGCGGAAGACTACTCCCCGCGTTTGACATTCTCGTTCAATACGGACGAGTCCCTGCCGGAGGATGCTGCAGGGCTTGACTACTTTCAGCTCATGGAACAGACCCAGTTCAAGAATGTTGTCAAGCATCCGTACCTCTATTACCAGAACTCATCGCGAACCGTATTGGGTTACTATCTGTTTGACGATTATGGCGACAGCTATTACCTGACGGGCATTTCCCGTGACGGGGAACAGAAGACCTCCCGTCTCGGGGTCACAGTAGATTCGGACTACCCTTATGCCTCCTCCATCCTCGCACAATATGGTGATGAACTGGTCTCGTTCCTTTCAGCAGCGGGCGTGTTGAGTATAGAGAAGCATATAAAGTCTGATATGTTCACCGGTATGGGTGTGTCACTCTCCGACAATCCTATCATCTTTTTTCATCATATTAAAGAATGATAAGTGGCTGGCCATGCACAAGGTAAATATATGATAAGAAAACGTTAAGGATAGAAGGCGTATAAACAAGTTGGTTCGCCTGATTGTCAGACGGGCCAACTTGTTAACGCAAATTCAATGCAATCGGAGAAAAAATCACCAAGGGACAAGGGCATGGCGCCTTGCCCGTCATTAGAAAAGGCATTCTTCAATCCTCTTACAGTAAATAGTGCAATTACGTTTCACCACTATCAGAATAGTGTTTGCTATGAAAAAGTTATATTTTTTTGTATTGTCAGTCTTGGCCTCATGTAACCCCAAAAGCCGGGACAGCGAAATCTTCAACGGGGAGATAATCAACATTGAAGACAAGAATGTTGTGGAAAAGGAAGTGGAGTTCCGGGAGATGGAACTGAAGGGTGTCAATTACGGATTCCTCTCCGTTTGTGATACCCTTGCCATATACATGAACCCCCAATTGCCTTCACACTGGTATCAGGTGTTTAACCTGAAAAGCGGGGAGGAGATGGGTGATTTCTGCATGAGGGGAAACGGGCATGGCGAGTTCACTCCCGTTGGTCCTGTCTTTAATTTCTACCGGGAGGCCAATGACATGAAGACCCTGGTATTCGAGTCGAACAAGGAGCGGGCAAGTATCTGGAACATCACAAAGAGCCTTTTGGATGGTTCCACGGTGATAGAAAGGAGCGTCCGGATGCCGTGGATGAAGGAGAATAGGGGGGCTTGTTACAATGAGTTTTTCATTAAAGACCGTAATGTGGCATACGGCAAAGTGCAATCCAACCCTGTAAATGAGCATGATGCCACATTGCCTTATTACCAGATAAGAGACCTGAAGAGCGGAGAGAAGATATCGGATATACATATTTTCAAGAGAGGCATCATCAATAAAAGCACGCGGACAATTCCCGAGGTGATTCTCAACTCGAATGATGTGATGAAACCTGACGGAAGCAAAATCGTACAGGCGATGATAAGAGTTCCTCAATTGAACATCATCGATACGGAAAGTGAGCAGGTGGTAGCCTACCGTTTGGATTACGGCATGAGCCTGTCGGATTTGGAAACGACGAAAAACCTTAAGACATATTTCCACCGTATTTGTGCCGATGATGACTATATTTATGCCGTGTATTACGGAAAGGAGCCATGGGAAGGCAACGAGCCTCCTATGATAAACCGGATATACGTCTTTGACTGGAATGGCCGTCTGATAAGCAAGATAACCACCAAACACTGCATCGGCGAGATGGGCGTGGACAATGTGAACAAGATTTTATACACCACCTCTCCTATGGACGAGAAGTTGTATTATATCAAAACGGACGAACTGGTTGGTGCACTGTCATCGGGCGGTGACTCGAAATAGGCGCGGACTGCCCCCACAAAAGGTTCCATTCGATGCGGAAAGTGGCATATTTCCCCTGCTCATAGTTATAATTAGTGCCCTCGTCTTCGTAGACGTCGAACGCCCCGTCTGCACCCGTGTAGACCACAATCTCCCAGGTGTTGGTTGCGGCCTCCTTGACGTGCTTTCCTCCGGTGGACAGAGGCAGGATGCTGCCGGCCTTCACAAAGACGGGGATGTCCTCCAGCGTGGCCGGAACGGTGATGTATCCGTGGGCCTTCTCTGTTTTCCTGCCTGTGCGGAAGTCGTACCAGCCGCCTTCGGTCCGGGGCAGGTAAACCTTCCATTCCTTCGGGTCTGCCTCTACGATGGGAGCCACCAACAGCGAGGGGCCGAACATGAACTGGTAGTTCTGCGCCAAGGCTTCGGGGTCATCGGAAAAGTCCATGACCATGGGGCGCATGAGGGTTTCCCAGTCATGCCCCACATCGCCCGACCACACGGCTGCGGCATAGCGTTGCATGCCGGAGAAACCGCTGCGGGTGAGAATCATCGTGCGGTGGTCGGGGGCATCCTTGCGGCTGCCCTGATACACGGTCTTGTTGACGTAGAGGGGATCGACGTTGCGGTAGAACTCGCCGGGGACGGTGTTGTTGATTACCTTTCTACCCACCAGGTCGTCGTTCTCCGGCTCGGTGGCATCCTGCCACCATGCGTCGATGCCGTAGGGCTTCAACAGGTTGTTGCTGAAGTTCTTCCAATAGCACTCTGCGGCTTTGGGGTTGAAGAAGTCCACCCAGCTGGTGTTGGGAATGAAGAAGTTGTTTTCTGCCATCTCTTTTCCCACCTTTGATTCCTGGTCGATTTTTGACCAAACGGAAATCATCAGCCGGGTGTTCATCTTGTGCAGCTCGTCCACCATCGCTTTGGGGTCGGGGTAGGTGTCTTCGTCGAACTGCATGGCGTTCCAGCCGTACTTGTCCCAGTAGAGCGAAGCACGGTTTGCAGCTCCACCTCTTTATAATAAAGCTATTACTGTCCGCTAAACTATAAAAAGTCGAGTCCAACTTCTTGAATGGAAGAAG
>CAMWSK010000051.1 GCA_947176895.1 uncultured Prevotellaceae bacterium
CCTGGGCTATGCCAAGATGGCGATGCCCGTGGAACTGCTGGAGAAAGTGGAGGAATGACAGGAAGTCCAAATCCTTCATATGATTTTTCATAAACGTTTTTGACTAAAACCGAACTAATTATGAGCATATTTAAAGACAAGGTCCTGCTGATAACAGGCGGTACGGGCAGTTTCGGAAACGCCGTGCTCCGTCGTTTTCTGGACAGCGACATCAGGGAAATACGAATCCTCAGCAGGGATGAGAAGAAGCAGGATGACATGCGCCACTTCCTCCAGGCCAACCGTGCGGATGTGGCCCACAAGGTGAAGTTCTACATCGGCAACGTGCGCGACAGGCAGGCCGTGGACTTTGCCATGGCAGGGGTGGACTACGTGTTCTCCGCCGCAGCCCTGAAGCAGGTCCCCTCCTGCGAGTTCTTCCCCATGGAGGCCGTACGCACCAATGTGGAGGGGACGAACAACGTGCTCCTCTCCGCCATTGCCCATGAGGTGAAGAATGTGGTGGTGCTCTCGACCGACAAGGCGGCCTACCCCATCAACGCCATGGGCATCTCCAAAGCCATGATGGAGAAGGTGGCCATAGCCCAGGGCCGCGCCCTCGGATCCGAGGGCAAGACGACCATCTGCTGCACCCGCTACGGTAACGTGATGGCAAGCCGCGGGAGCGTCATCCCCCTGTGGGTGGAACAGATGATGGAGGGCAAGCCCATCACCATCACCGACCCGAACATGACCCGCTACATGATGACCCTCGATGATGCCGTTGACCTCGTCATCTACGCTTTCACCCACGGCCATAACGGAGACCTTTTCGTGCAGAAGGCGCCTGCTGCAACGCTTGATGTCCTTGCGCAGGCGTTGAAGGAGGTTTATGCCAAGGTGGACCCGAAATACGGCGAAACCGAAGTGAAGGTCATCGGTACCCGCCATGGCGAGAAGCTCTACGAGACACTTGTCACCCGCGAGGAGATGCTCCGCTCCGAGGACATGGGCAACTATTTCCGTATCCCATGCGACACCCGCGACCTCAACTACGACAAATTCTTCACGGAAGGCGATGACGCCATCAGCCGCACGGAGGACTACCACAGTCACAACACCCGCCGCCTTGACGTTGAGGGCATGAAGGAGCTGCTCCTGAAGCTCAACTTCATCCGTGAAGACCTGGGTCTGCAGGCAAGGGCGAAATCAAGAGATTACAGAAGCGAGTAGTCGCAACACCCATTATACCATATTATATATATGCGCATATTAGTGACAGGAGCCAAAGGCTTTGTAGGCAGAAACCTATGCTCCCAACTCAACAACATCAGGGAGGGCAAGGCACGCTGCTACGGAAACGTGCAGATTGATGCCGTATATGAATATGACATCACATCCACTCCCAGACAATTGGACGAGTGGTGCCGGGATTGTGACTTCGTCTTCAACCTTGCCGGCGTGAACCGCCCGCAGGACCCGAAAGAGTTCATGGAAGGCAACTTCGGCTTTGCCACGACCCTTCTCAACACCTTGAAGAAGTACAAGAACAACTGCCCCGTGATGATTTCATCATCCATACAGGCCACACTCTCAGGCCGATTCGGAACAAGCGAATACGGCAAGAGCAAGAAGGCGGGTGAGGAACTGATGTTCGAGTATGGTAAGGAAACAGGTGCCAAGGTGCTGGTCTACCGTTTCCCCAACCTTTTCGGCAAGTGGTGTCGCCCAAACTACAACTCCGCCATCGCCACCTTCTGCCATAACATCGCCCACGATCTGCCTATACAGGTCAACGACCGTAGCGTGGAGATGGAACTGCTCTATATAGATGATTTGGTAGATGAGATGATAGCCGCCCTATCAGGCAACGAACACCGTTGTGAGTTTGAGGGACCGGAGACCGTTTCGACCGATAATGGACGCTATTGTTTTGTGCCGGTAACCCACAAGACAACGCTCGGTGAGATTGTCGACATCATCAACGGGTGTGCAGGTGCTGCATCAAACAAAGATGGTATCAATATGGCGGAACTGCCGCAAGGCAGCCTGCGCTACAAGCTCATGACCACCTACCTCAGCTATCTGCCGAAGGAAAAGGCTATCTATGACCTGAAGATGAACGTCGATGCAAGAGGCTCGTTTACAGAACTGATGCACACGACCAACTGCGGACAGGTGAGCATCAACATCTCCAAGCCGGGCATAACAAAGGGCGAACATTGGCATCACAGCAAGTGGGAGACCTTCATCGTGGTATCCGGCCGCGGGCTTATCCGAATGAGAAAGGAAGGCACTGACGAGATAAGGGAATACGAGGTGAGCGGCGCAAAGATACAGGCCGTGCACATGCTTCCCGGTTATACGCATAACATCATCAACCTGAGTGATACGGAAGACCTGGTGACAGTGATGTATTGCAACGAGACCTTCAACCCCAATCGTCCCGATACATATTTTGACAAAGTAGAAAAGTAAATTATGAAGACTGATTATTCCGATATAAAGTGGCAGGAAAACGGCAGACTGAAGCTTTGCATCATCGTGGGCACGCGCCCCGAAATCATCCGCCTTGCCGCGGTCATCAACAAGTGCCGCAAGTACTTCGACGTGATTCTTGCCCATACAGGTCAGAACTATGATTACAATCTCAACGGCATTTTCTTCAGAGACCTGAAGTTGGCAGAACCGGAAGTGTATATGGATGCCGTGGGCGATGACCTGGGTGCCACCTGCGGCAATATCATCAACAGTTCCTACAAGCTCTTCGCAGCCACAAAGCCTGATGCCGTACTGGTGTTGGGAGACACCAACTCCTGCCTGAGCGTGATTGGCGCGAAGCGTCTTCATATCCCCATCTTCCATATGGAGGCCGGCAACCGCTGTAAGGACGAGTGCCTGCCGGAAGAGACCAACCGCCGTATCGTCGACATCATCAGCGATGTAAACATGGCATATTCCGAGCATGCAAGACGCTACCTCGCCGATTGTGGTCTGCCCAAGGAACGTACATACGTCACCGGCTCCCCCATGGCAGAGGTGCTGCACGAGAATCTAAAAGAGATAGAGGAAAGCGATGTTCACCAACGTCTTGGGCTGGAGAAAGGCAAATACATCTTACTCTCAGCACACAGAGAGGAGAACATCGACACAGAGAAGAACTTCCTTTCCCTCTTCACCGCCATCAACAGGATGGCAGAGAAGTATGACATGCCCATCCTCTACAGCTGCCATCCGCGAAGCCGCAACCGCCTTGCTGCCAGCGGATTCAAACTTAATGAGAGAGTCATCCGGCATGAGCCTCTTGGATTCCATGACTACAACTGCCTTCAGATGAATGCCTTTGCGGTGGTATCGGACAGCGGAACGCTTCCCGAGGAAAGCAGTTTCTTCACCGGCGCGGGCCATCCCTTCCCCGCCATCTGCATCCGCACCAGCACGGAACGTCCCGAGGCCATAGACAAGGGTGATTTCATCATCGCCGGCATAGACGAGGAATCCCTGCTGCAGGCTGTGGATACCGCCGTAGGACTCTGCCGGGACGGCCAGCATGGCATCCCCGTTCCCGACTATGTGGACGAGAATGTCAGCACCAAAGTAGTGAAAATCATCCAAAGCTATGTGGGCATCGTCAACAAGATGGTGTGGAGGAAATTTTAGAAAACGTCATAATTTGTCAAGAACCATATCATATTACCGAAATGCGTGAATACAAGGATTTGAGGATTGCCGTTGCCGGC
>CAMWSK010000052.1 GCA_947176895.1 uncultured Prevotellaceae bacterium
TAAGTAAATATCCAAGTTCTCTGGTTAAAAAGGATGATAGAAATAACAAAATCAATTTATTACAATGAAGAAAATAGGTAAATAAATAATTAAATTGCCATGAAAAAGAACATCCTGACATTCGCTGCGTTTTTGTTTTTTGCGGGCCATCTTTCGGCTCAGGTGAAGAACGACGGTTTGTTCTCTCTCGATGAGATAAAGGAGATGGTAGCGTCATCCACCAAGGAGGAGTGCTTGTCCGTATTTGATTCCTTTGCAAATAGCGAGGGAGTGTTCATCCTTGAGTCTCCCACGCTGAGGGTTGTGGACGGGAAGGATTTGCCTGCTTCCCGATGGTTTTTCTGTAGCCCCAAGGACGGCAAGGGGTATGTGAAGCGCAGAGTAGGCTCGTTTGATGAGGGGGATGATGTCTTGCTGTGTTGGGCAGGATGCCGGGATTCGGCTGCCAATGTAGCTTGGAAGAAGTCCCTCGCGAAGCGATACGGCACTATCCCGTTGGGCGATGGCGAGGAGGTGGTTCCTGCCGTTTGGGTGAGCGACACGCTTTACCAGGCTTCGTATGTGTCCCGGCATAAAGGTCTTTGGCCTGTGAAGACAAGCTACCCGGCCTGGCTGGTGAAAAAGGGGAAGGTGGCTTCTGTCTGCGATGAGGACGACCACGCTCTGACCTCCTCCTGCACCCACACCGGTCTGACTACGTGGGTGATGGATTTGCGCCTCGATCTGTTCTCGGTGCTTGACGGCGACGGTCGCCGGCAAAGAGAAGCGGCTAAAGCGGAGATGATGCTGTTGGGGTATGAGGTGAACCAACCGAGTCCGTCCGAGTCGGTTTGGCCCGATGGGTTGTCGTTCCTGGTGTGGGTGAAGCCGGGTGTTGACGGCCATTTGGATTGCGATATTGTGGAGCCGGCTTCCCTGACTGCCGAGCAGCAGGCGTATGCCGATGAGCTGTGCGCCGCCGTGCGCAAGGTGGACAACCTGTGTGTTCCCGTTCGCCGCACGCTGTACGGGAAAGTCCTCCGCGGTATGCTGTTGCGCGTAAAGAAAGACACGCCTTGCTGGACATTTGATTACGACAAGGAATAAGTATTTTGACTTTTTGTCGGCATCATAAAGATTATAAAGAAATATGTCGTCTTTATCTCAACTTTAATGTGAGTTCGACAAATTATATATAGTTATTCTCAAAATAGTAACTAAAGGTATATCATGTTCTTTTGAAAAGGAAGTCTACTGTGCAAGAGACAATGGGCATGGTGTCTTGCCCGCCAAACAGGCACGAACATACGCAATAAAGTAATAATTTGAAGACTAAAATATGAACAAAAAGTATATGATGCTGTTATGTATTACAACAGCTTCCGTGGTAGCATTCGTTGGGAAGAAATCTTCTGAGCAACGTGCAAATAAGACGAACAATCTGCTTAAACAGAATATTGAGGCTTTAAGCTAGGGAGACGTCACAAATGGATTTGTCATGAAAATAAATCCCTTATACACTAAAATTTGTTACCGAAATTATGTTGACAAGGACCGGTATATAACCAAACAAGGATATGATGATTCTACAGGAGAATACTATACATACAATGAATACTACCACTCCTATAAAACATACAAAAGAACACAATGTGATGTTATACCGATAGAAAATGCACTAATGTGGTGGACAAATTGTGATACACCGCAAGAAGCTAAATGCGATGCCGGGAATCCTGAACAGAAACCTGTGCCTTATGAGTATTATGAATAATGTGTAATGATGTTATAATCGGAAAAGCACGGGTGGTAATCTCTTAGGATAAAATATATTCTTTCTTACCGTATCATTTTGTGGATAACAATATCTTTAAAATGCCAATATACACCATACAATCTTATGAAAAAAGTACACTGTTTGACTATTTTATGTTTGGCCCTGTTGTCATCCTGCCGGAAAGGTGCGGATAATGCGACCGGATTGCAGGAGATTACGTTGGAGCCACATTTCGTGGAGGACGCGTTACCGCTGTGCGATGAGTTTGCAACCGTAGAAATAATCCCTTTTGAGAATAAGACGGAATGTATGCTGACGGAGGTCAAGAAACTCATGGTGACGGATGCCGGCATATATGTGTTTGACGCGTCCCCGTCCCCACGTGTTCTTTCCTTCCGCCATGACGGCAGGTTCAAGAACGAGATTGGCAGCAGGGGACATGCCAAAGGTGAATACCAGATGGTATTGAACATGGGCGCCACGGCTAATGGAGATACCGTGGCCGTTGTCGGTTATCCGGAGATATTGCTGTATGCGGCAAACGGACGTTACCTGGCCTCGTTGCCGGTGAAAGACAACAACGGGGTGGAGGATGTGCTTTTTGCCGACGGGAGACTGTATCTGGGATACTTCCACAGGCAGGAGAAAAGCATGATGAGCCTGTATGAGAGCTGCAGCATGGAGCATGTGACCGATATGATAGAAACGCCCGTAGACCCTATAGGTGCATCCTTGGGTGTTGATAACGGCCACCTGCTTCAGGAGGATGGTGGCAAGGTCTATTGCCCGGATGTGCTCAATTCCTGTTTCTATGTGTGCGACAAGAGCAACACCGGGGATGTTTCCAAATACTCCATAGGGCTGGAAGAGATGCTGAAGGAGAAGGATGTGCGGGATAACGCGGACACGGAGGAGAAGGCGTATCGCATCGCCTCATACCAGGCGTGCGACGGCGTGGTCCGTGGTGTAATCGAACATGGCAAGGGATATTATGATTTCAGGTTCGCCCTGTCCGACAAGACCGTGGACATTATGCGCCATAATGATTGGGACTATTCGTTTGACTGCTGTCATTCGGGCAGTTTCTATACTGTTGTTTCCGCAAGCACGCTCCTTGACTATATGGACAAGGATAAGAAATATATGGAGCCCGTAAGGAAGTTGCTTGGCAATATATTGGGTGAAATGGAAGGGAAAGTGTCTCCCACAGATAATTATTATCTTATCAAAATGCGTTTGAAACATAATCTGTGATGGGTAGTCTGCGGGTACGATATACATCGTTAACTGTTGTAAATACATCATCTGATATGTATGTAAAAACAGATTTTACGACAGACAATAAATCGCTTATGTCACATCTTTAATATCCATCTAAATATTTTTGAAATAAAATGTATATTGGAAATAAACATCTCAAACAAATCTGTATTGTTATCATAGCATCAAAAACTTGCAGAAATCGTTTGTCATACTAAATAATTCTGTAATTTTGTTTTCGGTGAACATCTTAATTATTTGGCTTATGAAAACTTATCTGACTTCTGTTTTCTTCCTCATTTCTCTTTGCCTGTCGGCTCATGGCAGAACCGATGAGGTA
>CAMWSK010000053.1 GCA_947176895.1 uncultured Prevotellaceae bacterium
AACCGCCGCACCCGGCACACGTGCCCGGTACGGCGATTCATCACTCTTATTATTATAACTCTATCGTCTCTTCGATGGGATTACCACTCGGCATCCCAAGGGCCGGAACTTAAGTCCTCCTCCTCACGGCCAAGCTGGACTCCGGCTGCGGAGGTATCCACCTCCGTATCGCTTATGTTCAACATCACGGCGTCACTTCCACTGAT
Source organism: uncultured Prevotellaceae bacterium (assembly GCA_947176895.1). Classification (GTDB taxonomy): domain Bacteria; phylum Bacteroidota; class Bacteroidia; order Bacteroidales; family Bacteroidaceae; genus Physcousia. Next base: position 207 of record CAMWSK010000053.1, read on the forward strand.
GTTCATCACCTCAACAGAGGGCTGCATATATGTCTTTTTCATACGTTCAATTTCGTTTATAAGTTAATATGTATCTCAGGGCAAAGCTTACTTCACAACCTTCTTGCCGTTGATGATGTAGATTCCCTTCTGTGCGCCCTTCACGCGGCGGCCGCTCAGGTCATGGATGGAGGGCTTGCCTGCCTTGGCGGCATCCACACCCTCGACACCGGTCTCCATGTCGAACACGAAACTCAGGGAAGGAGCACCGGCGAGGATTACGTTTGCGGGCAGATAAGCCTTGTTGTCGTTGTTGAGCCAAGAACCGCCTGTCATCGCGGCCTTATAGAAACCGGCCTCTGTAGCGTCTGCGGGCATCGAGAGAACATAAGCCTCATCCGTCACGTTGTCGTGCATGTTGGAACCACGGAGCAGGTTGCTCTCAACCTCCCACGCCGCCGCATCGTTGATGGTCAGGCTATAGGTACCTGCAGCGCCCTTCAGAATAACACCTTGGTTTGCGGGAACGGAGGTCACCTCGGTCAGCGTGGCGGTAGCAGCCGTAACGCCCGTAACGGCATAGGCCTTCAGGGCTTCGCCGGCGGGCAGATCAACACCAAAGGGAAGATGGAGGGAGGCATAACCGGCAGCGCCGATAGTAACCTTGATATCGCTGACGGGAATGCCATACCAGGTGTCGCGGCTGTTCTTGAGGTGACGGTCGCCACCCACCTTCAAGGTACCGTCGTCCGCACAACTGAGGGGCTTGGCCTTGGCCTGATTACCGGTACCGCTATACTGTACGTTTTTCAGAAAATGCTGACCGGCACCCAGGTCAACGAAGTAATAATTTGCTGCAGAAGCGGCTTCAACGAGCGAACGGTCGGTGATGGCTGAAAGCGTCTTGGCGCTGTTCACATGGGAAAGACGACGGGGAGTCGTGCGGCTTGCGCCCAGACCGTCACCGCCGGCTGCCTCGCCGTTCTTTTCAATCTTCCAGATGGCATTGATGTTGGAATAGGTCATGGCGTTGTCGGCATCACCCGCCTGGTCGGCAGGAACGGTGAAGGTGCACGACGCTGTGCCATTGTCTGAGCCAAGCACATAGACATTACCGCCCTCGGGGGTGTAGTTACGCAGGACGTAATACTTGGTCTCATCGAATTCGATGTAGCCGGTCTCTGAGCCTGTGGTCTGGTTAATCTCTGCGATAACTGCCTGATAAGAGGCCACCGTATTATCGGTATTGTCTTTAATGGCCTGACGCGCTGCGGCATTCAGGCTGTGAACGGCATTGCAGGGAGCTTTCAGGGCACGCTCCTTCAGGATGTCATAGGTCTCTAATTCTCCAATAAACTTGTGATTGGAACCATCGTCTTTATTTTGGCCATCATGCCATGTGGTCATGAAACCCTGGTTTGCATAATTATTGATATACTTGTTCGTACCCTGAGCACGAATGCCATAGTATTTATCGCCAGTTGCTGTAGCGGTTGCTTTTGTGCTCTTCTCGAGAACCCACTCGTTGGTCACCCAATTAGCTCCTTTGCTCGCCTCGGTAGCCAAGAGAACAGGCACATTATCACCATTTGAAGTAAGATAAAGGCTCTGGTTCTCGCCGGCTGCCTTGTTGACGATATGTATGGGACTGAAACGGCTTGCGCGGACGAATCCCCAGAAATAGTTATCGTTCAGGCGGGTGAAGGTGGCCTTGTCGATGGTGGGATACTTCGCCACATTGCTGCCGTCCTCGTTCACGTCACGCACATGCATACGTCCGTTCAGCGTGTACAGCGAAACCCACTTGCCATCCCTATTCAATTCGTCATAGGAAGTGGCGAAGGGGACAGCACTCTCGGCTTCGGTATCCACGGTGTAACCCAAGGTGAACGTTTCCCCGCTTGCTGTTACGGTTGCCGTGGTGTTGGCATACGTAACGAATGAGAAAGTGGGGAGATAGTCTCTCAGCGTAACTTCCGTACCCCGAACAATCATTGCTGTATGCTCTAACTGAGCGGCCTCGTCACCGTTCTTCACGTAAATCGTCACACTTACAGGTTCGACTTCCGCAATCTTGGCATCGGCTTCAGCAATCTGCGTAGCAAAGGTGGTTGTGCCATTATCCACTGCTTCAATCGTATACTTGGCTCCTCCGTCTCCGGCATTGGTATCATATGCCATCGGGCGATTTGCCGCACTTCTGCTACAGCCACCGGACAGATATTGGTTCGTCGTGCCGGGTCTCACTATCTTCTTATATGCTCCGTTATCAGCAATTCCCCAGATTTGAGGAGTATCCCCGAAATCCACCTGATTACTGGCACTATTAACCAAGAACTTGCCTACAGCCACATTATACAGGTAATAACCGGTATTATCTGCCGATGCCTTGACATACCAGTTCTTGCCGTCCGCTACCGGATCAACACTGTTACCTGTATAACCCTTGAGCGTTATCTCGGTCAATACAGGATAGTTGGGCCATCCCTCACCTGCACAAACATAGCCACGCTGCTTGTTCACATCAACGCCCAGCGTGTAGATGCCTTCATAATCGGCTGTCCCCTGCGCCCACGCACCCACGGTGGCGAGCAGCACGGTCATTGTAAGTAAAAGTTTTTTCATTGTTTGTAGTTTTTGAATGATATGTTT